>CBFGUG010000001.1:0-205067 GCA_965651905.1 uncultured bacterium
TCGCAGGCTGGAGGCTGGCAAAATTACAGTAGCGCCGCGATCAACGATGAGGACGGCTGTAACGAACCAACGAGCCCAGAACAGACGTTCACGGAGTGGGAGTCGTGTGGCGACGACGGCGCCTGCATCTGTGACGCCCTCGAACGTTGCGAAGCAGCGTGGTTTCGCGAAAACCTCGCGCTCGGTTCACATGACGTTCGTAGCTGCGCCGTAGAAACCGACGACTGCGTGGTCTCGGCGTTCGAAGAAGAGGAAGGGTATGGTATCGGCTACGAGTGCCGCATCCCGCTAGGCAGTGTGGTGTGCGATGAGGAGTTCACGTTCGACGCGATTCGCGACCGCTGCACGCGACTCTACGATTGCAGTCTGTTGCTGGGTGACGACTGCCCCGAACGTGGGTCCTGCGACAACTTGGGCGCAAGCCCGCCAACTGACAGCGACGCTGGCGCAGGCACGGATGACTCGACTCCGGGTGACGACGACACGTGTTCAGACGATTGCGAGAGCAGCGGCCTGACGTGTTGCGACGGGCAGTGTATCAACGCCGAAAACGATCCCTTCAACTGCGGCGGCTGCGGCATCGTCTGCGCCGAAGGCGAAATGTGCAACGTCGGCACTTGCGCCGAGGCCAGCTGTGGAGACTGCGCAGACGGAGAAATGTGCTGTCTGATCATGCAGGGCCCATGGTTCGTCCAGTGCACGGCACCAGACGAAGGCACGTGCCCCGTGGGGTGCCCGCTGTGTGAATGCGCTTCACCCGACACGAAGATCGCGACCCCAGATGGCGAGCGCGACATCGCGACGTTGCGTGTCGGAGACGTCGTCTACAGCGTCGAAAACGAGGGAATCGTGGAAGCGCCGATCGCCGAAGTGCGCCAGACGGCGGTGTTCGATCACGAAGTCGTGCAGGTGGAGCTGAGTAACGGACGCGTGCTGCGCATCAGCGCGCGTCACCCGACGGCAGATGGTCGTAACTTTGGGCTGCTCCTCTCGGGTCAAACGTTGGACGGCGTCGAGATCGTTGCCGCACACCCGATCCCCTACGCCCACCCGTTCACCTACGACATCTTGCCAGACACGTCGACAGGTCTGTACTTCGCCGAAGGAGTGGCGATCGGCTCCACCCTTCATGAAGCGTCGATGGTGCAAGCAGAAGCTGCGGCGGGCCGCCCGCGCTGATCGAATCGAGTGCTAGCGGAGTGCACGCCGCTGTGCACTTCGCCAATATTCCCGCTACTTTCCGCGTGTGCCAAACTTGAGCCAGGGCCTGACAGAGCTGGCACCCTACTGTGCCACCTGCTGGGCCCTGGTCTCGTTTCGCCCTCTGTTTCTGGTGTTTCGACGATGGTGTGGATATTGCTTCCTCGTTCCCGACTCGAGCATTGAACCGATCTGAACCTGGGTCAGCTCGGTTCCCATCAAGGGTGAACAGGATGCGAACGAAGAAAATTTTACACGGAATGATCTTGCCCGCCGCAGTGCTTTCGCTGCTCGCGTGCGGTGGCGGCGACGGGAGTCGTGCGACGGACAGCGTTGAGACCGACGACGCTCCCCCAGCCAGCAGTGGAAACGACGAACCCTTGCCCGAAGGGGTTTTCGAATCCGCTCACCCGGGTGGTGTCGCGGCTACGGCAACGAGCACCGCAGCTGGCGGGATGAACGCGGTTGGAGTCACGACGCCGGGCGCCGGCACCTCCAACCCCGCACCCGCCGCCCAAAGTGCAGGACAAACTGACACGACGGGGCCAGGCGGCGCCGTCGACGGCAACGGCGCGGTGGCGAACGGAGACGCAATAATCAGCGAAGGCGACGATGGCATGGACGCCCCCAGCGCCGCACGCGCCATCGAAGAGGCCGACATCATCAAGCGGGATGGCGATCGGTTGTACGCGCTTTCGACGTTCGGCGGGCTCAGCGTGATCGACGTTTCGAACCCGGACAACTTGAAGCTGCTGGGACGCCATCGCACTACCGCGACCCCCTTTGAAATGTACGTGCGCGACGGCAACGTGTTCGTGTTGTACAACGGGTACCCAGAGTACGCATTCGACGAAGCCACCGAAACCTGGACCTACTACCAGACCAGCTACGTGATGTCGCTGAACGCCAGTGACCCGAAGGCGATCAAGGAAGACCAGCGTTTCGAAGTCGAAGGGTACATCAACGACTCGCGCCTCGTGGGTGACGTGATGTACGTGGTCGCGTACGACGATGCGAACTGCTATCGCTGCGGCACGACCGCTGAAACCAACGTGATGTCGCTCGACGTGAGCGATCCGAATGCCATCACCAAAGCCGACGAGTTGACGTTCCCCGAACGCCAGGACGAGTTCGGGTGGAAGCGCAGTCTCAGTGCCACGGACGAACGACTGTACATTGCAGGCCCTCGTTACGGGAATGGCTCGGAACCCGACGGCTCCATCGTGCAGGTCGTCGACATCACGGACGGCACGGGTGACATGCAGGAAGGTGACGCCATCGAAGTTGCCGGGCAGATCAACAGCCGTTGGCAGATGGACGAGTACGACGGCGTGCTGCGTGTGATCAGCCAGCCCCTGTGGTGGGTCGGTGGAGTTCCTGAGGTGGAGACCTTCAGCATCGAGTCTTCCCAAGAACTCACGGCGCTGGGGCATTTATCGCTCGTACTGCCGCGCCCCGAAGAGCTGCAAGCGGTCCGCTTCGACGGAACTCGCGCCTACGCGATCACCTTCGAGCGCACAGACCCGCTGTTCACCATCGACCTGAGTGAGCCCGAAACCCCCCTGCAAATGGGTGAACTCGAAATGCCGGGCTGGGTGTACCACATGGAACCCCGCGGCGACCGCGTGATCGGGCTCGGCTTCGACCAGGGTAACGCAGAAGGATCTTTGACGGTCTCTATCTTCGACGTGAGCAACTTGCGTGAACCGACGATGATCGACCGCGTCAACTTCGGCGGCGATTGGGCCTCACTCGCCGAAGATCAGGATCGCATTCACAAGTCGTTCCAGGTACTCGACGACCGCGAACTGATCCTCGTGCCGTTCTCTGGATACGACTACTCCCGCACGACGGGTGACGAATGTTCTGGCTCTGCGACATACGTCTCTGGAGTTCAGCTGATCGACTGGGCCGACGACAGCCTCGACCTGCGCGGCATCGCTCCCAGCAAGGGTCAGGCACGCCGAGCGTTCTTCGTCGACGATCGCCTACTCGCCATGAGCGACGAGCGCTTGGAAGCGTTCGATGTGAGCGATCGCGACGCGCCCACGGGGACGTCACGTGTGGAACTAGCGCAGATCGTCAGCCAAGTCGCAGCAGTGGGCGACAATATCGTACGCATCGGCAACGACTGGTGGAGCAGTGAACTCGAAGCGACAGTGTCGTCCCTCGACGAGCTGCTCGCCTACGAGCCCGGAGTTCAAGTGAACCTTGCCGATCTGAATGAGTACACCTGCTACTCGCAGAGCAGCCTCAGCAACGTCATGAGCGGCGGTGACAACGCCTACTTCCTCTACTACCACTACGACTGGTCCGACAACCGCAACGACAATCAAGAGATGCGCGTGCGCATCTTGGACGTCAGTGACCCGAACGCGCCAAAAGAACGAGGTGACGCGAACCTCGGCTTCGTCCCCAACTACGGCCGCACGTACATCCCAGGCATGGTGGACAACGGCTCGGCGAGCTTGGCGGTCGGCGACGCGCTGGTGTTCGCCCAACACGACACCGAATACAACAATCTCGGGTTCGTCGTTCGCAGCGGCTACACCCTGGAAGTGGTCGACTTCACGGATGCCGACGAACCGAAGAAGAACAGCGTATCGCTGCCCGACTCGCTGGGATCGACGGGGTTGTTGCTCAGTGGCGACGTCGTCGCCACCAGCCACTTCGAAACGTCACCGACCAACGCGCAGAACGTTCGCTTCTACATCGATCGTGTCGACCTGAGTGACCCGGGCGCCCCCGAGCTACTCGGCAGCGTGAACATCCCGGGCTCGCTCGTCGCCTATGACCACGCCTCGTCGAGAGCGCTCACCATCGACTATCAGTACGTGCGCATCAACGACATCTCACCGCAGCAGTGTTACGATGAAGAGTTCGGTGAGTTCGTCACCAACGATCGCTCGATGGTCAACTACTATGATGGCCGTGGCCAGTGTGATGCTCTGCGCTACAAGCTGAACTTGGTGGAGGTGGGCGACGACGAGGCCAGCCTGATCGACAGCTACGCGGTACCGAACGGCAAAGCCATCACCAGCGCGTCGGTTGGCGACGACCGCATCTTCCTGGGCACGGGCGTCGCCACGACAGGCTACGGGGGCTACGGCGGCTACGGAGCACCAGTCCCGGCGACAACAATGCCCGGGGTGAGCATGGGCCCCGCAATCGGCATCGTTGGCGGCGGGTTCTGGATCCCGTATTACCACTACCCGTTCCAAACGACCGAAGCAGAGCTATTGGTTGCCAGCGGTTTCGAAAGTGGTGAGCTCGAGGTAGCCAGCGTCGTCGTCGACACCACGAACAACTTCTACGGCTTCAACGGTCTCTTGGCGAAGGGCAAGAAGGCCGTGGTTGCGACGGGTTGGCAGGGCAAACTCAGCGTGATTGACGCCAGCGACGCCAGTGATCCCTTCGTGTTCGACTCCGCCGAGCTCGGCGGAAGCGCTAGCGACATGGATCTCGTGGGCAACACCGTGGTCGTCGCACTCGGGCAAAACGGCGTTCAGACGATCGAATTGAACGACTGATTGTTCCTTCCCAAGCGGCATGCCGGCGGAGAGCGAAAGCTTTCCGCCGTTTGCCTTTGTTCTAGGCCATGTTTCCCACGCGCCTAGGCGAAGTGTGCTAGCGCGATCCCATTCATGGAAACGCCCTACGAACAACTTGGCGGAAAGACTGCGGTCCTGAGTCTCGCGGAGCGCTTCTACGATCTGATGGACGAAACCGAGCCCGCGCTGGCCGCTCTTCACGAACTAGACGACGGGGGCAAGGTCAGTCGCCGCAGCCGCGACCGTTTCGCGCTCTTTCTCGTCGGTTGGTTGGGTGGGCCGCAAGATTACGTGGCTCAAAACGGTCACCCGAGGCTGCGCATGCGACACGCGCGAGTCCCCGTCGACATTGCCATGCGAGATGCTTGGCTGCGCTGCATGTACCAGGCACTGGACGAAGCCGCAGTCGCACCCGAGTTGAACGCTTTCTTGCGCCAAAGGTTCGCGGAAGTGGCCGACTTCATGCGCAACGTCGACGAGGCGTGACGAGTTTGACGGCTGAAGACTAGGCCGCCGTCATGTTTGCGGCAGCGTCACCAACTCGGCGGGGCAAACGCATGGGCGTTGTCGGGCCCTGCGCTCGGGACACGGCAGTAGTTCGGACGTCGCTGCTAGCAGCTGCAGTCAACTCGCTGTCGCGGGCTCAGTCCGACTTTCGCGACAGGCTGCTAGACTGCGCGGATGGATGTTCACCTGCTTTCTCGGGATTTGATCCGAGCCTTGCGCGGCAGCCGCTCGCAACCCGGGTTCAGTCGCAAGCTGGGTTATCGTTCCAACCCCGTCTACTCTTGGGAATCTGGTCGTCGTCACCCGGAGGTCAGTTTGTTTCTCAAGGCCGCGATGTTGGGCGATGTCGATCGCCGCAGCGCCCTTTCGGAGTTTTTCGACCTGCCGAGCGAGGCGTTCGAGGGGCGGCGCGCGACGTCGCCGCGCACCGTCATGCATCTCGTACAACAATTGGTTGGAAACACCCCCAAGTCGCAGCTCGCGCAACAGCTGGGCGTCGATCGCACGACGCTGGGTCGCTGGTGCAGCGGCAAGACCGAACCCCGCTTGCCAGAGTTTCTAGCCCTCGTGCAGCTCGGGACGCAGCGTTTGTTGCAATTCGCCGCTCTGTTCGCGGACGTATCTCAACTGGGTTCGACGCGGCAGTGGCACGAGCACTTCGCGCGGCAACAACGTTTGGCCTACGAGCTACCGCTGAGTCACGCGGTACTGCGCTCGTTGGAGCTCACGGGTTATCGCAATCTTCCGCAACACAGCTCGCGCTACCTGGCAGAAGCGTTGGGCCTGAGTGAACAGCAAGTCGACCACTACCTCCAGGAGCTCGAGGCGGCAGGTCAAGCCGTTCGCGGCGAGTCGCACTACCAGGTCGCGGAGATATTGACCATCGACACTCGGGAAGATCCAGCAAAGAACCGCGCCCTGAAGACGTTCTGGGCGCGAGAGGCGGTGGAGCGTTTCGCCGCTGCCTCCACTGACGAGGCGACACTCTTCTCGTTCAACTTGTTTGCAGTGTCGGAAGCGGGCTTCAGGCGCATCCGCGAGTTACATCTGGCGTATTACGATCAGCTCCGCACCATCATCGAGCAGAGCGAAAGCGCCGACCGCGTCGTGTTGATGAATCTGCAGCTGTTGCCGCTGGCTGGCACGAAGCCACGCTCTCTACCAGATTAACAATCTGTAATCACTTGGTTTTTGCTCATGCGCTAGTGAGGCGCTTCACTCCCACATATGCCAAAATGCATCATCGATTTGGCGTAATCGCCCACGGTTTGTGGAGTTCCGAGCTAGACAGCGCCGCTCTCGGAGCGCACGATCAGGTCATGTCCGACAGTTTCTACGGCCGACGTTTGTCGCGCGCTTCTCTCACCTGTGCCGCTGTGATGTGTGCTCTCGGGGTTACCGCGTGCAGCTCGGCGCAGAGCGCCGCCACCGACAACAGTCCCGCGCAGAGCGGCCAAACGGGCTCGCCCAACGCCGAGCCCCCCGACTACGTCACACCCGGGCCACGTGAGCCCAGCGGCGGCAGCAATGGAGGAGAGACAGGTGCTGGTGGGTTTACGCCAACTCTGATCCCGAAGCCAGCCCCCGCACCAAGCCCGGGGCAAGGCTTGCTCGAAGATGTGTTGCTCGTGCCAACGCTCGACGGCCTGAGTGTGTTCGATGTCGGCGATCCCACCGCACCCGAACAAGTGGCTTCCTTGGACGTGCCCGGACCAACCCTGGCGTACGTCCACGACGCCGAGCGCGTCGGCTTCACGAGTTACGTCGAAACGACAGTATCCAGTGAGACAATCCCGGGGCCGATTCCCTACGGGCAACGGGTCCTGTTCGAAGCTGACGTCTCCAACGCCAGCTCACCGCACATCACGCGCGAGCTCGCCTTGCCAGAAGAGACAGGCGTCATCATTCGAACTGAGACGGGACTGACGCTGGTCGGGGGAGAGCAGCACGTAGACGAGCCCGCGTGCGGCGGTTCGCTCGGTGAGATTGGCTTCCTACCGCAAGTCACAGGCATGTGGCTGCGACAGTATACGGAAGCAGACGACACGTTCACCCAGACCAACGAAGTCAATCTCGGCGCGGGCTACTGGACGCTGAGCGAGGACGAACGTTTTGCGGCCCGCGTCGAACTGGAGGCGTTCGAGCCGCCTGCGGGACCGTTCGCCCTGCAGGTATTCGACTTGCAGTCGCTCGACATGGTGCTGGAACTCGATCTCGCGCCCGAAGACTTGGGGCAGCCCTGGGGTGGCGTCGTTGAATTGGAGAGCTCGGATGACGTGCTCGCCATCAGCGGCGGCCCCAGGGTGCTTTTTTGGGATCGAACCACCTTCGAGCAGCTGCCCAGCGTCGAGCTCTCGAGCGCAGTCGAGGACATGCGCTTCCTCGACGAGGGACGTCTGCTTTCGCTCGGTGGCCCCACGAGTCCGCTATTCGCCGTCGACTCGTCAGGCACCGTTCCCACCATCGCTCCAGTCGACGGCGTTTCTCCAGCCGCGCAACTCGAGGCCTTTGGCGACGAATTCGTCGCGCTGAGTAGCTCCCCCAGCGAAACGCTCCTCGTAAGTCGGTACGCGCTCGTCGATGGTGAGTTGACGTCGCTCGACGAGTTGGACACGGGCTGGCACTACCGCGCCGAGTGGCGAAATGCTGTCCCCGCGTGGGAAGTCGACACGGCTCACTCTCGCGTGACCTACTCTCTGCCCGTCGACGACACCGACCATGGTCGTCTGGGCGTGATCGAACTCGTGGACGGCGCACTCGCCGCCTCCGAGCTCGAACAGATCGACCGCGTTTCGCCGCGCCCCGTGGGCTTTGCAGACTCACTGCTCGCGGTATCGTCAACACGCCTTCAATCGTTGACCATCGATCGAGACGGCGCCGCGCCCGAACTCGACGCAGCGCCTGCTGCTCACATCGCGGTCGACGACGTTTGGCGCCAAACCGAACACGCCGGGCTACTGTGGACCGTACATCGCACGGACACTGGCCTCTGGTCTTTCAGTGCTCGCACGGACAGCACTAGTGCGCCGCAGTGGTTCGAACTCCCGCACTTGGTCGGTGACGTTCGGACGCTGGACGACACTCACGTCGTCGCCCTTGGGCTGCAGGCGAACAGTGACTGTGAACCCGTCGACGGCGCCGAACCGATCCCCGAGTGCGACCCCAATCAGGGACTCACCATCGAACACATGCTGCCGACCATCAACGGCTTGAGTGTGTTGCGCGTGGAAGACGGCGTCGCGAGCGTGGTCGAGTCGTTCACTCTTTCGTCACGCATGGGTCCAAGCCCCCCCGAAGGCATCCGCCAGTCGACCAATTGGCTCAACGTCGTGGAGTTGAGCGAGAATCGTTTGGCTGTGATCGGCCGCATGCAACAAGAATGCAACTCGGTGGCTAGCTGCGAACGGCTGGGGGTCACGCCGCACACGTCCTTCGGCTCCAGTGGCAGCGGCCCGTGCACGTCGGAAGATGACTGCAACAGCGAGCCCGTCATCCAAGAGTTCATCAGTGGCTACCACCGCGAGACGTGGCTCGTGCCCTTCGACCTGAGTGACACCGAAGCTCCCGTGCAGCAGGAGACAGCCCGTGGCGGCCTCGCCTTCTTCAACCACGGTCCCGTCGACATGGGGCACCCACTCATGAAAACGCAAATCGGTGAGGTCACGGTATGGGGTTATCGCTCCGTCGAAGAGATCTACGGCCCCGATGGCAATAGCGTTTACGACGAAAACGAACGTCCCATTGCGCGGCACTACCTACAAACCTTCCGCGATAACGACGGGCAGCTGAGCTTCGACGAGCCCGTCCAGGTTCCGGGCCTCGTCGTCGGGCTCACCGATCCCCGAGACACGGAGCACCTAGACGCGCCAGAACTGACAGCGTTCTCCCTCCAAGCCGAATTCCAGTCCGCCGAAGAGCAGACATGGATCTTGCACCGCCTATCCGTAGGCGAGGGCGAAGCCTGGATCGAAGAGTCCGTACCCGTCGCGGAGTTCGTAGGTGGCGCCCAGGCGAACGGTAATCTACTGGGAATACTGACGGCCCCTGACGATTGGTGCGCGGACGACGCCCGCTTCTCCGTCGTGGCCGTCGATATGGGCGACGACTCCCTCGACCTTTCCACGCCCCTAGAGCTCGATTCTCCGCAAGACTGGGGCTGGGGCTTCTCCGCCTACACACCCACAGTAGACGAGCCTGGGATCATCACGCTCGGCGGCGGCCCCGCGCGCGGTCGTGGACGCCTGCTCGTGGACGTCACCACTGACCCGCCGAGTATCGTCCGCTACGAGACCTTCGAGCAGTACGACGCGTTCGATTGGTAGTTGGCGAACGGCACTCCAACAGTGCTCACTCGGACGCCGTGCAGGGCAAGAGTTGCGTGAGATACCACGGCGCAGGGTTGGCGCAGCGGCTGCAAATCAGCGCGAGGATCCAATTCGCGTCGCCGTCGATACCCGAAAACGCTACTCCTCGTTCGTTCGTGGCCGCCGCGAGTGATAGTTCGCTCCCTGCGGCCACCTCGCCGCGGTACAGGTCGTCCGCGATCAGCTCCAAGTCGAGAAACCGTTTCTCCAGCTCTTCTACGCTGAGCGAGTAGCGTCCGATCAATATCTGGTCCACCGAACGTGGTTTGAACGAGCGCCCCATCGCGTTCTCTTCCATGTTCGACCAATCGGCGACGATGTTCGCTTGCCCGAGCGGAACGAAAACGGGCTGCAGCTCCGCAATGTTCGCGTCGAAGCGAATCGCAGCCGACTGAGACGTGATTGTGACCTCGGTATTGGTCGACGTCGAATCCAGCCGAAACGCGTGCACCGACTGCGCACCGCGCGTCAAATTACCCCCTTTGATCGGCATCGCCGTGAACGTGTAAACGCTAGGATCGAACAGCGTGGGGTCGAAGCGCGCTTGCAGCTCTTCGAGCTCGATCGGACCGCCACCGGGCACGACGAAGTCTTCGTACAGGCTGCCGCTCGTCACGGCATTCTCCGTGTAGATGACGACGGGAATGTCCGCATCCCCCGCGCCGAGCTCGTCGGCGTTGAGTTTGCGCACGACTTCCTCGTACGTAAGCTCCCATAGGATCACCGCCATCGTATCGATGTCGAGCAGTGGGTCGATGCTGTGTCCTTGGAAGTCGACTGTCAGCCCACTCCAATCGAACGAGAGGTTCGAATGCGGCGCAACAGAGGTCAGAGCTACGTCCACCTCGCTCCAGAACCTGTAGTTGTTGCCGGGGCGCGCGTCGAGTAACCAGTTACCGCTTTCGTCAGCTACACCCGACGTGACACAAGCGCCCGTTTCCACGGCGGCGGGCACGGGGCCTGGTGGTTCCTCCACATTGCTCGACGCCGAGGTCGCGTCGCTAGATTCCGAAACGCCAGAACCCACCACGCTGTCCGCCGCTGAAGTGCCTTGCGAAGCGGTCAGCGTGGCGGCCGTCGACGCCTCAGCGCTCGCAGCGCCAACGCCGACGCCATCGGACGCCGTCGAAGATGCTGCCCCCGTCGACGCGCCGCCTCCTAGTGGGTCGTCGTCGGTGGAACTACGTTGGCCCTGCGCCCCACAACCATTAACCCAGAACATCCACACCACAATTCCTAGGCATCTCGCTCCGTGCACCATCGCAACCTCACTCGACTCGTCGACGTTTCGTCGCCTCACACCTGATGAGCCACGTGTTGTCACGGGTCGGAGCTGAACACCACCCTCCCAAATGCACGTTTCGTATTCGCCAGAATACGAATACCCCCGCAATTGGAACGCTAATCATTCAAAATGAATACAGAATAGCTATATCCTGGAGACTTCTCATGCTCGATTGTGTCAGATGTAAACTTCACCACATCAGGCACGCAAAGCGCACGGCGAGACGCCCCCAAGGTCTTTTGCTCGAGCTACCTGCCACCCGGGCCCGCCGAACGTACGCTGCGCGCCCAAGGGAAGTCCGCATCCCCAACCCTCTGCACCCTATTTGCCAAGGGTCGAGATTCGTGACTTGCCGTCGCGGGTCAGATAGCTTTGGACCGTGACGGTACGAAAACCGTGTGTGGGCGTTGACCTCGGGACGACCTACTCGCTGATATCCGTGTTCGAACACGGGCTTCCACGGGTGCTGGAAACGAACAGTGGTTCAGCGCTGCTACCGAGCGTGGTTGCTGTAGAAGGCGATCGATTGCTCATCGGCGAAGCAGCGCGAATGCGTGCACTGGTAGCGCCCGACGATGTTCGCGCGACGTTCAAGCGCGATATGGGCACCGAAAAGGTGTATCGTCTCGGGCGCCAGCGCTTCACACCAGTGGAGTGTTCAGCGCTGGTACTCCAGGAGCTACGCGCCACAGCTGAACATCACCTGCAGACAACGGTGCAAGACGCGGTGGTTTCCGTGCCTGCCTATTTCGGTGAACGCCAACGCAACGCGACCAAGGTTGCCGCTGAGCTTGCAGGCTTGCGCCTCTTGCGCTTGATCAACGAACCCACGGCTGCAGCTTTGGCGTACGGCCTGCATCAGCGTGACCGCGAGTTCAAAGCGGCCGTGCTGGACTTGGGTGGCGGCACCTTTGACGTGACCGTGCTCGAAATGTTGGAGGGTGTGATCGAAGTACAGGGCTCCGCAGGGGACGTGCGACTCGGCGGGGAAGACTTTCTGGATGCGTTGGTCACACACGTGAAGGCAGAGTGGGGCGCTCCAGGCAAACGGCTGACGCAGCAAGACAGCGCGCGGCTTCGTTCGCACTTGGAAGCCGCAAAACGCAAGCTCAGCACCGAGACCAGCGTACGCTTCGCGTTCACTACCGTCGACCGCAAAGCGTCTCTGGACCTGGAGTTGACGCGCGAGGCGGTAGAGGAAATGTGGGTCCCGATTCTCGAGCGTCTTCGCGCGCCAATTCAGCGGGCGCTACGCGATGCACGCACTGACTTCAGCGATGTGAGTGACGTGTTGTTGGCGGGCGGAGCGACACGCATGCCGTGTGTGGTTGCACTGGCGCGCCAACTCTTTGGTTGCGAACCGTCGACAAAGTTGGCGACCGATGAAGCAGTAGCACTGGGTGCTGCCGTGCAGGCGGCGCTGATCGCCGACGACAGTGCGGTCAGAGAGGTCGTCATGACAGACATCGCCCCGTTCACTCTGGGCGTGGAAGTCGGCACACAGGTTGGAAGGCACGTCGTGAGCGGGGCGTTTTCACCCATCTTGGAGCGCGGCACTCTGCTGCCGGCGAGTCGCAGTGAGATCTACCGCCCCATCGACCACAATCACACCGGGATCGACATGGAGATCTATCAAGGGGAGCACGCGCAATGTCGCGAAAACACCTTGCTCGGTAAACTGAAGATCAGTGGCTTGCCGCGTGGCGAGCGCGCGAACCGCGACGTCGAGGTACGGTTCACCTACGATCTGAGCGGCGTTCTGGAAGTGGACTGCACTGTATTAGCGACGAACCGACAGTTCCGCATGGTGTTGGATCGGTCGGGGCAGCTGACGGCCGCGGAGATCGCAGAGATCAGCAAGCGTCTGCAAGCTCTGAAGTTCCACCCGCGGGAAGCCTTACCCAACGTGACAGTGTTGAAGAAGGCGGACGCGCTATTTGTGGAGCTGACCGGCCCGGCGCGGCGGTTGTTGGGTGACGAGATCACGGAGTTTCAAGCCATCTTGGAAACCCAAGACAGCAAGCTGATCGAAGAGAGTCGCGCCGCGTTGAGTAGCTTGGTGACGCGCATGGGCGCTGCTTGGCTGTAGTTGGCTGCAGACCCATCAGAGTCCAGCCTGCCAGCACGTCCCTCACGTCGGGTGAGCGAAGAGGCGGCCGAGGAAACGTCGGACCCTGCGTAGAAACCGGACAATTCCTGGAAAGCTGTCGATCGTCCACGCAGCGACGAGCAACAGTACGAAGATCACGACTCGAAGGATGAACCTCCGATCGCTTTTGGTCAGGAGGCTGCCGAAGAGCATTTGCCTAGCAAGAGGGGCTTTCTCGTCGAGAAGTGCGAATACGCGTTTACCCACCTCGGGGTTCGCTTTGGCGAATGCATCGACTTCAGCGCGCGCTCCTTCCGGCCGCTCCTCCAACAGGGCACGCCCTACGATCTGGCGAACGGCGTTGGCCTCGTGCGGCAACTGGGCTAGCTCCTTCAAGAGCGAAATCATCAGCATGTCGGTCCTGCGGGTCGCGCGCTCGCTGGACACGTCGTCGATGAACGGCGACAACCCTTCGAGCACGCTATCGGCCAAGTCGTGCTTCCCTGAAGCCTCCAGCCCAAGTAGCAGCCGTAGCCCCAATGCGAGATCTGGTGCGCATGACGTCGGCCTAGACGCAAGGGAAGAAAGCCGCTCGAGATAGCGCTTCGCCGTCACCAAAGCGCCACGCCGCGCGAGTTCCCAGTCGACGGCATCGTTGCAGTCAGGATTTCTCGACAAATGCTCCAACTCGTCATCCGACAACGTTTCAGGCGCTTCTTCCAAGCGCGCGATCAAAGCTTCCAACTCTGGGGCGAGTTGTGTCGGTGGTCGGAGGGATGCCTGCTCGCATGAAGGCTGTTCGCATAGCGCCTCACCTGTCGTGCTCGGGGGTGCGGGCGTTGGCGGGTCCTCCATTGGCTCGGAAACGGGGGAAGGAGCCAACGAAGCTGAGGACTCGAGCCGCATCAACAGCTCGTATGCTTTTCGAACGCGCGCGAAGCCCACAGGATCGCGCTCTGGCGGCGACGCTTTGACCTGCCGTAAGTACGCGCGCTTCAGGTCCCGCCCCTGTGTGCCCGCTGTCACGCGCAGCACCTGTCGTGCTTCCTCGGGAGTCATCCGGTTGCAACGGTGCCGGCCCTGTCGCGCGGCGTCAACCGCTGTGCACGTGCCGAAAACCTCGGGCCGACCTCAGGTTCGATGGACGCGACAACTGCGCGGCGGGGTCACAGGGTGCACGCTTCGAGGAACGTCACGACCACGGGAGCTCGCTCGGGACACGTCGCGCAGTGCGCAGCGAGCACCCAGCTATCGCCCTGTGTGAGCACTGGCAATGGGTTACCGCCTGCGTCGGTGAAGTCTTTGAGACGAACCCCCGCACCTGATGTGGCTTCCGCAGACCACAGAGCATCAGCCAGCGCTTCCATGTCGAAGAACGCGTCCTGCAGTTCTCCTCGGCTCATCGTGTCGTAGCGCGCGATGGTCAGACGATCGATGCGTGTGGAATCGAACGCTCTTCCATGTGCGTCGACATCGAGCGCCCACTGGAGCTCCACTTCGTTCATCTCCGACGGCAGGCTGAGTGGGCTGAGCATGCTCAAGTCGACGCTGTAGGTGAGCGCGAGTGACTCGTCACTGAGCGCAACGCTGTCGATGCCTGCGTCTTCGAACAGTTGGAACGGTTGGTAGGCGATGAAGTCGAAACCAAACGTCGTGGTCGACGACGCCGCGAGCACGTAGGTGTATTCGTCCTTCGGGTAGACATCGGGCTCGAAGTAAGGCTCCACGTCGCCATCGCTGATCTCGCCGCCGAACACCGAAAACTCCGTGAGCTTCGCTGACGACTCGCCCGCGGGCGCGTACGTCAACACTGCGACGAGCTGTTCAGCGGACAGCGTACCTTCGTGTAAGCTGGCCACTGCATCGGGCGCGGGCAGGCTGACGAGGAACAACGTCACCATCGCGACGTCGGCAGGACGCCCCAGCGTATCGAGAGTCAGTTCGCTCCAATCGAAGGTGATGTCCACGCCAGCGTTCACGCTCGCAAGCGTCGTGCTGAGCTCGCTGGCGTAGCGATAGTTGTTCGCAGGGGATACCAGTAGCGTGGAGCTGGCGCCCGCCTCGCAGTTCGTGGAAGCTGTCGTGACTGTGGCGTCACTGGACTCCGAGTCGTCGTTTGGACTCGGGCCGAAGGGTGGCGCTCCGCCGTCTGCGCCCTGGCTCGGCGTGCTGTTCGTCAACTCGACGCTCGTGGATCCATCGCCCGTACTGACGTGAATCGAGATGACGTCGCCGACCTCCCCTTCGATCTCGACGACGAACGCGCCCGAGGTGTCCGCTGACGTTGATTCTGACTGCCCAGTTCGTGAATTTTCGACCCTTACTTTCGCTTCTGGGTCGACCGCGCCTGCCGCTCCCTCGACGCGAACCGATCCCTCTTCGAAACTCAGGCGAATGG
Source organism: uncultured bacterium (assembly GCA_965651905.1). Lineage (GTDB taxonomy): Bacteria > Myxococcota_A > Polyangia > Polyangiales > Polyangiaceae > SZUA-265. The sequence continues at coordinate 15,395 of CBFGUG010000001.1, forward strand.
CGCTGTCGTCGATTACGGGAGGGTTACCCGTCTCGGTCGGCATGTTTGCCGAGTCAGCCTGGGATCCACACGCGACGGGACCACAGAGCAGCGCGCCTCCTATCAACGCGGTCCGAACTAGCAAGGCGAACGTCGATACCAAAGGCGATGGGAATGCGAAGCGGCTGTTCATCGTCGTTTTCCTTTCGAACTGAAGGCATTGGGCTGGCTGCTCGCTGGGGCGGCAGCGCCAGACCCCACGTCGCGAGTCAACGGAAAGAGTTGAAGATTGACTTGCACCACGCGACAGGCAGCCGTGTGCGACTCACAGAGCTCCACGAGCTCGCGCCGAAAGTCGGCCAAACGTTGTTTGATGCGCGACAGGCCCGCGCTGTCCACGCACAACGTGAGCGAGGAAATGTCGCGCTCCAGCGCTGGCACGCCCTCCATCGAGCTTGCGGCGCGCGACATCATCTCTTCGTGATAGTTACGAATGTGCATGCCCGCGGTTTCGGCCCCAGTCGATACCACTCGGGCTTTGGTGCGCAGGGCTCCAGACTCGTCACGGGTCAACAGCCCCAACTCGAGCAGCGTGTCGATCGCTTGTTTGGCTTCGCTGGGTTTGATCGGCGGCTGCAGCGCCGCGGCCAGCCACTGTGGATCTTCGCGGAAGTGTTCGCTCAAGCAGAGCTCGCGAATCGCGGGCAGATACCAGGTCGAGTGGTACGCCGCCTCGGCGAGTTCCAGTTTCTGCGCGCGGCGATAACGACGAAACCGCGTCAGGCGCTGATACGCCTGCGAACGCTCTTCGCTACTCGTGGCCTGAGTGAACGTCACGAGCACACCGAAGTACTCGCTCGCTTCGCGCCCCAAGCCACAAGTGGCCGCGAAACGCTCAGCCATCGAAGGGGTCAGATTGCGTTGCCCGTCGATCACGAGCTTCAAGTAGTTTGGCGCACCGAGCCCAGCCGCACGGGAGAACGCGCGATACGAAAACCCCTGGGTGCGCCGCTTCTTCGCGTCGTAAAAGTCGGCGAGGAACGAACGGTAGTCGTGGTAACGAAAGACATCGACTGGGCAGCGCAGGGGTGCGCGAGGCGTCGGGGACACGCCAAGTCTCATCTCACGATGCCCCCGCCGCGACCAGTCGCTGTGACCACTATTCGTATTCGCGAGAATACGAATAGCTCCCCAACTATACCCCTAAAGCATTGCAATTATTACAGTTACAACCTCTGTCCGTCGAGGCAGTGACACCCGATACACGATTTTCGTATCCACCAGAGCTGCCCGTCGCGCACCTGCTCGAACGCGAGCTGGACCAGAAACGCGGTCACGCGGGCATGTGAACCTTGGCCCAGTCAGCGAAGCGGGTTGGGGGTGACGTGGCGAAACGCTTCGCCAGCTCGAGCTTTTGAGAAGCGTCGGGGCCGAAATAGGTATGGGCCTCGAAGTACTCCATGGTTACACGGATCTCGGGTGCACCTGGGAAGAATTCGTCGAACACCGCAGCGGGTACACGTTCATAGGCGATTCGGTGTCCCTGCTCGGCGAGGGTTTCGATGATCTGCTGCCAGCTGGTAAACTCTCCAGCCAGGGCCAACCGCTGACCGTTCCCCAGCTGTTCTGGATTTTCGAACGCTGCGGCGACCAACGTGCCGAGTTCAGTGGCGTCTCCCATGTGAATGACTCGCGCCTGAGGGTCCATGGGCAGTGCCCACACCCCCGTCCCGTCGGGTTGCTTCTGAGGAGCTAGGAGCGTCGTCAGATTCTGATAGTAGAACGGGGCCTCCACGAACGTGTGGCGTGCGAAGCCTGCGTCGCTGACCAACGCATCCCCCTCGGCCTTGCCAGTGAAGTGGGGGACGCGGAGCTTGCCGCCGCTCAATTTCGCGACGTTCGGCAACGTCGACCACACGAAGTGCTCCACGCCCGCGGCCTTGGCCGCGTCTACCGCCGCGCGAACCTGCGCCAGCTCGTCGACGTCGGGTCCCGCCCAAAAGTTCGTGACCAGGAACACGCCGTGCGCCCCTGAGACCGCGGCAGCGAGGGTGTCCGGACTCGTCAGATCGGCCTCGACGACTTCGTCGGCCAACCCGCGAGCCTTGGAAGCGTCGCGCGTGATCGCTCGCAGCCTGAATTTATCTTTTCTTTTCAGCTCTTTGAGGACTCCTCCGCCCTGCAGACCAGTGGCTCCGAACACGGCGATGAGTTTCTTGGGGTTCGACATGGATCTCTCCTTGGTTGGGAGCCCATGGTGTAGACCTGCTCACTCTGGTCACAATGAGTATTCTCCGAGCAGCAGCTGCTCATCTGGATCACGAATAAGTGCCGCCGACCGCGCCGCCCTTCTACCCATTCCGCCCTTCGACACATCATGCAGAGCGCCGATCGACTCCGTGAATTCGTCGCGATCGTGGACGCGGGCAGCATCTCTTCCGCGGCGCGTGCCCTCGGCCTGCCGCGCGCAACGCTCAGCCGCCGAATCGCTGCAACCGAGCGAGCGCTGGGTGTTCGCCTGTTGCACAGAGCCACACGCGAGCTGGTGCTGACCACGGCGGGACGCGAACTCTACCACCGCGCGTGTCGCGTCGTGGCGGACGCCGAAGCTGCGTGGGCGTCCGTGCAGCGCCTGGACGACGTGCCGCGCGGTCCCTTGCGAGTGTCCGTACCTGACGCACGGGTCGCATCCGCCGAGCTGTTCGTCGACTTCGCTCTCGAGTTTCCCGAAGTGCGCCTGCAAGTGACGACCACGCCCCGTCACGTGGACTTGGTGAGCGAAGGGATTGACGTGGCCGTCCGCTTCGGAACCGTGACGGATGATTCGCTGATCGCGCGGCGTTTGTGGACGAGTCGCTCCATCGCAGTAGCGTCTCCCGGTTATCTGGATGCGCGTGGCACGCCGCTCGACTTGGCCGCTCTCGCCGAACACGACAGCGTCGTGGGCTTTGCGGGTGAATCGACGCCCGCGCGCGCCTGGCCGCTCCTCGCGGGTGGTACCGTGCCCGTCGAAGCGCGCCTCGCGAGCAACGACGTGGGTGTGCAACTCGACGCCGCACTGCGCGGCGTCGGCATCGCTCTATTGCCGCAGGGCCTGGTGAGGTCACAACTTCAGAGTGGGTTGCTCTGCAGCGTGTTGGAAGAGACGTTGGGTGGCCCCGTCCCCGCAAACCTGGTGTTCGTGGACAGAGAGTTTTCGCCGCCACAGCTGCGCGCGTTCATCGAGCGCGCGGTGGAGTACTTTCGCGCGTGGGCACCGAGCTGAGCCGCTGACAGCCGTTCGGCGACCGTCCAGTTGCGTCGCTGCGCGGGTCGTTCTGTAGGAAGGTGTGTCGATGCGCAGGGCTGGGTTGTGACGCGAGTTAGCGAATCCCGGCGGTCGGGAACGGTGCGTTAGGCCGGGTTCGAGCGCAAAACTGCGTTTACGCTTCCGAGCGGCGACTCGTGACCGTGCGGTTTCAGTCGACGATCGACCAGGCTAGCGTCTCCCCCGCACACAATGGCGTGAGGGTGTCGCTCCCGAACTGGTACTCGGAGGGAACTTGCCAAGCTTTTTTTCGCAGGGTGATCTTGCTGGTGTTGCGCGGCAGCCCGTAAAAGTCGGGACCGTGAAAACTGGCGAACGGCTCGAGTTCGTCGAGCGCGCCCGCTTCTTCGAAGGCTTGGGCGTACAGCGGCAGCGCGGCGTGCGCCGTGTAAATGCCTGCACAACCGCAAGCGGCGTGTTTGGCTCGCCGCGCGTGCGGCGCGCTGTCTGTACCCAGGAAGAAACGGTTGCGGCCGGATGTTATCGCTTCGAGCAATGCCTGGCGATGGCGCTCGCGCTTGAGCACGGGCAGGCAGTAGTAGTCCGGGCGGATACCTCCCGTGAAGATCGCGTTGCGATTGTAGAGCAGATGATGCGCCGTGATCGTCGCCGCGACGCCAACTCGCGCCGAGCCGACGAAGCTCACGGCGTCGGCGGTCGTGATGTGTTCGAACACGACCTTCAACGTCGAGAAACGTTCACACAGCGGCGCCAAGGTTCGATCGATGAAGCGCGCCTCGCGATCGAACACATCGACGTCGGGTTCGATGCTCTCGCCGTGCACGAGTAGCGGCAAACCGACGTCGGCCATCGCCTCCAGCACGGGGTACAGTGGGTCGAGCTGGCGAACGCCGGCGTCGGAATGCGTGGTGGCACCCGCGGGGTACAGCTTTATCGCGTGCACGTGCGGGTGGGCGGCGGCGGCGCGAACGTCCTCAACCGTCGTTTGCGGCGTGAGGTACAGCGTCATCAGCGGCTCGAACGACGCGTCTCCCGTCTCCGCATCAACCAGTGCGTCCAGGATCCGCTGGCGGTACTCTTCGGCCAGCGCAACCGTGGTCACGGGTGGCTTCAAGTTCGGCATCACGATGGCGCGCGCGAACTGCCGTGCCGTGTGCTCCACGACGGCCGCGAGGTGTTTGCCGTCGCGCAGATGCAAGTGCCAATCGTCGGGACGTGTGATCGTGAGCAGCATGTCGCCCTTATAACCAAGCCGCACGCCACGCGCGACGACGTTGAACCTTTCGGGCGAGTCGCGCCCCAGCGCTGCGTCAACCGAAGGCCGATTTGCTCAGCGAGGCAGGAGCGCGCGCGCTTCGTCCCCTGCGAACCCGACGAGCTGGGATTGTAACGCCGCAACCTTCGCGGCCACAACCGGGTCGCGCTGGGCTAGCGCCAAGGTTCGTTCGGGTTCAGCCATCAGGAACGAAAAGATCTCAGCCTTGTCTTCTTCGAGCGCCGCGCGACCGTACTTCGACGCGAATCCAGGACCGCCACTGCCGAAGTGCGCCGCGCCTGGATCGCGCTCGTAGCGGCCGCCGCTCCCGTAGCTGAAAAAGCGATCGTTGAGACTCGCCCACGCGGCGTCCTGTTTGAGCTGCTGATCGTCTGCAAAGTCGACGAAGTGAAAAAACTCGTGATGCACCAGGCGACGCGCAAAGTCCGGCTTGGAGCCGACGTCGAGCAGCAACGTCGACTCGAAGTTGGGTAACGACACGATGGGGGCGTTACTCTGGCGCAGGTCGGAACACAGCAGCACGTAGCGCAACCCCGAACGACGCAGCAGTGCTTCAGGGTAACGCTCGAACTCTGCCGCGATCGTCGCCAGGAAGGCGTCCGCCGCTCGGGGCGAGACGCCTTCCCCCGTGAGCGCATCCGTCAGCGGCACGTCGAAATGCTTCGTGGCGCGAAGCACCACGATCGAAGCGTGCGCGCCAAGACGACGAGTCACGGCAGAATCGAGCACGCGCCAGCCGCGCTCGGTCGCGCGCAACATCTGACGTTCGTGGGATCGCTCTTCGCGGTATTCGGCCATGGCGGCCTTGTTCATCGCCGTCTCACCGAGCAGCCCGACGCCCGCGACGATCACCACGCTGATGACGCTGATCAGCAGCATCGGTCCGATTCGCGGCGTCACGAGCGTGAGTGTAGTCCGCCCTCGCAACGCGGGACACCCCGAAAAACGCGGAGCACGCCGCTCGCGTCAATCGCCCGCGCGAAGACCCTGCCCCCCGCCCGCACGACAGCCTCGCGCCCTTGGCACGAAGCTCGGCAGCAGCGATAACTCACTCGGCGTGGCCTCGGCTTTCTCACATCTGCTGATCGGCGCGGCGGTGGGTCTCATCGCACGTCCGCGCTTGTCCGCCGTCCTGCACGACTCCGATCCACAGCCGTCAACGACATCGACACCGCAAGCACCCACGAAAGCTGCTCGTTTGCACGCGGCGCTGCCTTGGCTCTGCGCCGTGGTCGCTGTCGTACCCGATGCCGACGTGTTGGCCCACGCCTTCGTGGACTATGCGCACGCCTTCGGACACCGCGGCGTGTTCCACTCTTTGTTGTTTTATGCGCTGCTCAGCGTCACGCTCTCTGCGCTGCCTCCGTTCCGCGGACAGCGCGGGCTAGTGGGTCTCGCACTGTTCGCCGCGCTGACCAGTCACTCGCTGCTCGACATGCTGACGAACGGTGGCCTCGGCATCGCGCTGTTTTGGCCAATGTCCGAGCAGCGGCTGTTCTTTCCGTGGCAACCAATCCCCGTTTCGCCGCTTTCGGTGGCGAGCTTCTTCAGTGAACGGGGCGTGCGCATTCTGTCCCACGAGTTGCCGTACGCGCTGCCCTGTTTTTTGGTGGCGTGGTGGTGGTCGAGCCAACGTCAATCGTCTTCCGTCGGTGACGGCGATGGGCAACGACGATCCTCGGGCGATCCGTACGAAGCAGCCGACGGACCTGGCGCGTCCGAAGACCCGGAAGACGACGAGCCCCCCGACGAGTTCCCCCGCGATGACGACAGCGTGGGCGTGCTCGAGATCACGGACTCCATCGATCTGCACCACTTCGCTCCGCGCGACATTCTCAGTGTCGTCGAGGCGTACCTCGAAGCGGCGTGGGAGAAAGGCTTCGAGGAGGTGCGGTTGATTCACGGACGCGGCAAAGGCGTTCAGCGTGCGCGCGTACAAAAGCTGCTGAGCGGTCACCCGCTCGTCGTTTCCTACAAGGACGCACCGCACACGCGCGGCGGCTGGGGCGCGACGATCGCGTGGCTGAAACCACACCCCCAACGCCACGCCACTGACTCCTAACGCCACTGACTCCCAACGCAGTGCCCCCCGGGCGCCAGCAAGTGCTGTCAGGGCTGACCGTCGGACACCAACGCGTAACCGACGCCGCGCACCGACTCGATGCGAATCGGCACGCCGCCCGCGCGACGCAGCTTGCTGCGCAACCGCGAAACCCGCAGATCGATGGCTCGATCGTACGTCTCGTAGGCCACTCCTCGCACCTTGCGATGGAGTTCGGCGCGTTCGATCGTTCGGTCGGGGTTTCGGCAGAGGAAGAGCAGCAGCGAAAACTCTGCGTCGGTCAACGGCAAGCGCCGCCCGCGAAACGACGCGATGCGTAGTTCGGGATCGACCACCAGCTCTCCAAACGTGAGGCGGTCGATCGAGGGCCCCAGGGTCGCACTGACTGGCGGCGTACTTCGACGCAGCAGCGCCCGAATGCGCGCGTGGAGCACTGCCGCCCCCGCAGACTGCAGCACGAAATCATCAGCCCCCGCATCCAAACAGGCAACTTCCGTCGAGTCTCGCTCATCTGCCGCCAGCACCAGCAATGCCCCGGAGTACTGCGGACGCAACTCACGACACAACTCGACGCCACGCACGTCCGCCAATTGGGGCCTGACGATCACCAAATCGGGATTGTGACCACGGACGTCAGCCAGAACCCCGACGCGACCGCTCTGGATTCGCACGCTGAACCCCAGCTGCTCCAGAAAGGAGCTCAACCAAACCGCAAACTGCGTGTTCGATTCCGCGATCAGCACCTCGCCTTGGCAGGGGACGGGCCACGAGGCTCGTTCTTCGGGCGGGTAGTGGGCAGCGAGTTGGGGGTGCATTGCTTCGAGAACCAGGGTCGAGGACGCCGAAACGGGGTGCACAAAGGCAGAGGCGCCAGGTCTCCGATGTCCGCCATCAAAGACGAGCAAAGTCGGAAACTCCAACGCCGCTGAACTATTACAGCCCCCATCGTGGTCGCATCGGGACACGACGCGTGCGAGGATGCGCCCTGATGAGGATGTGGATGGGAAAATCTAGTGGATCTGTCTGGCTAGGTGTCAGCGCGGCGGCGCTGGCGCTACTGCTCGTGGCCTGCGGGGGCCAAACCCCGCCAGCCGAAAACGCAGAAGCGCCCACCTCAGGCGATGACACTTCGAGCGATACGGACCAGGTGGACGACGAATCCAGCGCAGCTTCAGCCACTGGCGACAAGCCCTGCCGCGCCGACAGCTTCGAGTTTCCCGAAGTCGAGGCGGCTTGCAACGAAGGCGGCGTCAAAGCGGCCAAGAGCCTGATGAAAGATCTGGTGAAGAAGGGAAAAGCCGCAGGTCAGTCCCTCAAGTGTTCGAGCTGTCACGACAACACCAAGGACTACACGCTTGCGGACAACGCCGTCAGCGATCTACGCGCGCTGATGGAACTGTGATTTCCTGCGGCACGCTGTGACGCGCCAGTCACTCGATCCCTGCTGCAAACGATCCAACCGCGTAACGCGTCGTGCGATGGTCGGCACTGCGTGAGGCAACCCTACGAGCCTCGTGTGCACATGTGAAATTGCAACGACGCGCCACCCCCTCCATGACACTCTCGAAAGACTCGGCTTCGATGCCTGCGCCGCGAGCAACGCGTCGGAAGTGGCTGCCGTTGCTGGCGAGTTTGACGTGGGCGCACGCGTGCAGTTACGACCCCGACGATCGTTGCGGCGATTTGCACGAGGATCCGATCAGCGGGCGTTGCCTCTGCCCGCCAGACCGAGTCTTCACGTTCGAGGGGTGTGTCGCTTGTGGTGCCAACGAAGTACCGGGTGCGTTGGGCTGCGAGTGCGCCCCCGGCTACGCACGCGCCGCGCCCGAAATGCTCTGTGAACCTAACTGCGCTGCTGACCCCGGCTGTGCTGGCCCCGAGGACGCTGGACTCGCAGACGCTGGACTCGCCCGCGACATCACGCAACCCGACGCGAGCACGCTGGACGCTGGTCCGGCAGATGCCTCAATGCAGGCGAACGACTCCCAGGGCGATTCAACCGCCACGTTCGACCACGACTGCTGCCCAGCTGACGCTGCCGCGAATCAGACGTGCGCCGAGGAATGCATCCCGTGACGCGGCAAGCACCTCGCAAGTCGTCGAGAGGCGCACAGGTGTTCACGAGCAGCACGTCAGTTGGCGTCCTGCTCGCCGTCATGGCTGTCAGCAACATCGCGTCAGCGCAGACTCCGCCTCCCTCGACGCAGCCGCCGACGCCTCCAGAAGCGGCGCCGCCGTCCCCAAACCCTGCGCCGCCGTCCCCAAACCCTGCGCCGCCATCCCCAGCCCCTGCGCCGCCGTCCCCAAACCCTGCGCCGCCGCCAACGGCCACTGCAGAGCCCTCTGTTGCTCCCGCTTCATCTTCTCCACCTCCACGATTCTCTTGGCCCGGGCCCCGCACGGCAGTTCCAGGCAGCATCCACCAATCGCCGTCGAGTGGAGACACGATGCTCCCCGATGCTGCGACGAACGACACGGCCAACGCCACTAGCACCATCGATGAGCTCGAACAGCAACTGCTCGAAGGCGTGCTGGTCGAGAGTGAACCCGACGAGTTCGAGCTCGACCTCTACGGCTTCTCAGACTTCGGCTACCGCCACCTTCTCGAAAAATTTCCGAACGAGTACCCTTGGAGCTCGTTCGCGATCGGCAACGTCAATCTCTACGCGGCGGCGGAGCTCGGCGACAACTGGCGTTCACTGACGGAAATCCGCTTCACGTACTTGCCTCACGGCCAACGACGATTCCCCGACGAACAGGGCAACATTTCCCGCCTGGACGGCACCGTCGGCGACTACACCGACTTCGGTCGCCCTTTCCGCGTAGGCGGCATCTCTCTCGAGCGCGTGTGGTTCGAGCACACGTTCCATCCTCTGCTCACGCTGCGAGCAGGCCATTGGTTGACCCCGTACGGCATCTGGAACGTCGACCACGGATCTCCTGTCGTGATCGGCGTGCGACGTCCCTACGTGGTCGGCGATCTACTGTTTCCTCGTTCGCAGAGCGGGCTTCAGGCCTATGGTGTCCACAACTTCGAGCGGCTTCGGGTCGGTTACCATCTGACGTTGTCCAACGGTCGAGGCCCAATCGACACCTACCAAGACTTCGATCACGACAAAGCACTGGGCTATCGCGCTTTCGTCAGCGCGGACACCGATCTCGGTACGCTGACGTTCGGTACGTCTGGTTACCTGGGGCGATTCACTGATCGAACGGTGCGTTTGGTCACCAACGACGACGGCCTGTCCGAGCAGCGTTACGACATCTTCATCGAGTACGACGAGGTCAGCCTCGCGGCTGATCTACGCTGGGAGTGGCAGGGCTTTCTCTTTCAGACAGAAGCCATCAGCAACGACGTGGTCTTCCGCGACGATCATCGCTACGTCGACTTTTTCTCGGCAGGCGGTCCCCCCGGATTCTTCCCAGACTACCGTCGCTTCGGGATGTACGCGCTGACGGGTTACCGCTTCGAGTGGGCGGGATTGATGCCGTTTGCAGGGCTCGAGTACTTCGACCCCGGGCATTCACCCTACGGAGACTTGATGGCCTTCTGGGGAGGCATCAACCTTCGACCAACGCCCAGAATCGTTCTGAAAGCACAGCTCACGCGGTCGTGGCTGCACGGCGACTCTCCCCACGACGACTCCATCAACTTCAGTGCCCTCGATCTTCAAGGAGCTTGGAGCTTCTGATGAAACTCTCGAGGCGACGAACACTTCTGTCCGGGTTGGCCGCAGTGGCGGCTAGTTCTGGCTACGTGTTACGCGCGGGTGCCGAAGAGACTCCGCACCCGTTGGCAGTCGTCGTGGGAGCCGCATCATCACTGGACGCGCTATCGTTCTATCAACTCAAACGGCTGTATTTGGGTGACCCCGCCAGAACCCCCGCGGGCCAGCGTTTGATCCCTCTCAACCGCGGCACGAACACGGCCGAGCGCGTCGGCTTCGACCAGACCGTCCTGAGCATGAACCCAGAGCAGGTGGCTCGCTACTGGATAGATCGGCGCATTCGAGGACAGTCGGGCGCTCCGAAAGCGGTTGATCCAGCGGGGATACTCTTGCGGATCTTGACGCGGGTACCTGGCACCATCGGTTACGTTCGTCTCGACCAGGTCACGAATGCCGTTCGAGTCGTGCGGATCAGTGGCAGGATGCCTGACCACCCCGACTACCCGATCATCCAAACGGCGTCAGCGTCGAGGCTGATGCTCCTGCGCGGCACGTTGTGATCGAGCGGCAGTCACTTGGTGCCCTGTAAACACTCGATCGTCCGCTCCAAGGTCACGTCGAGCTGCTCGACTCGAGCCAGTTCTACCTCTCGTCCTCGTTTGAGCTCCGCTTCGATCCGCGCAGCTTGATCGCTCAGTCTACTGGCGCCAAAGGTCAGCGCGCTGCCCTTGATTCGGTGGGCCTTGGTACGCGCGACAGCCGAATCGCACGCTGCGAGGGCCTCGCGCAACTGCTGCAAATCGAGCCGCGCGTGTTGGATGAACAGTTGCTCCAGCTTGCTCGAACGCACCATGTCGGACTGCAACAACGGACGCTCGTCTTTCGGCGCGCGACGCTCGGCCGCTTGCAGCGTTCTCGCTTGATGCAGCGTCCACTTGGCCAAGACCGCGTTGAGCGCTTCGAACTGCACTGGCTTGCTCAAAAAGTCGTCCATTCCGCACTCCGCGACGCGCTCTCGTTCGTCTTCGAATGCGTGAGCGGTCACGGCCACGATCGGCGTCCTGCTCGCGCCTCTGTCCGCCTCTTCGACGCGCCAACGCCTGGTGGCCTCGTAGCCGTCGAGGCGCGGCATCTGGCAGTCCATCAGCACGATGTCGTACTCCCCCTGGTGGAGCGCATCGAGAGCGCGCTCACCGTCCTCGGCAATGTCGAAGTGGCAACCGCACGCTTGCAACATGTCTCGCATCACTTCGCGATTCAGCGGATGGTCTTCGACCAACAGCGCGCGTGGCTTGGGCGGAGCGCCGGGCTCGGAAACTCTGTCGGCAGACTTGGAAGATCCGTCGCCTCGACGCTTCTTGGAGCGGCCACGGCGCAAAGCCCGCGCTAGCTCATCCTGCTTCAATGGCTTTGGCAAGATGCTGTCCACCCATCTCGCCGCACTGTCCTCGAGTGCCCCATGGTCTCCGTGCGAGCTGAGCACGACGATACACAGAGCTTCGAAACGAGCGTCCTCCCGCACCTGTCTCGCTAGCTCGAGTAGCGCCGCACCCGGCAGAAGGTCGGCGATTAACACTGTGTAGGGGCGGCCCTCCGCAAGCGCCCGTTCGAGCATCTGAAGCACTTTCTCCAGCTCGGTCGCCGCGTCGTGTTCGATGCTCCACCCCGTCAGCTGCTCGCGAAGGATCTCCCTCGTCGTCGCGTTGTCGTCGACCACCAGCACACGCGCCGAACTGGGGACTGGAATGGGGGATGGGCGTCGCCGAGTACTCACCGCCAAAGGAAGTTGGAAGTGGAAACGGCTACCCTTCCCTGGTTCACTCTCCAGATCGAGGCTCCCCCCCATCAACTCGACCAAACGTCGTGAGATCACCAACCCGAGCCCGGTGCCGCCGTGCCGCCTCGTGAGCGATCCGTCAATTTGGGAGAACGGGCGAAAGAGTCGACCGACGTCGGCCTTGGCAATACCGATACCCGTGTCGCTCACTTCGAAGCGAACGTTCACCTGCTCGGCTATTGCCCCCACGACGCCCACCCGCACCACCACTTCGCCACGATCGGTAAACTTCACGGCGTTGGAGATCAAATTGGTGAGTACTTGCTTGATGCGATCGGGGTCGCCGCGCACCACGCTGGGGACGTTCCGCGCGACTGAGGCCGCGAGAGACAAGCCTTTGGCGTGAGCCGTTTCGGACATCAGCACCGCCACGCCCTCCACCAACTCGCGAACGGAAAAGTCCAAGGTCCGAATTCGCAGCTTGCTCGCCTCAATCTTGGAGAAGTCCAAGATGTCGTTGATGATCGTCATCAGCGAGTTGGCTGACGACGCAATCGTCCCAGCGTAACGCTTCTGACGGTCGCTGAGCGGTGTTGCGAGCATCAACTCCGTCATACCGACGACACCGTTCATCGGCGTGCGAATCTCGTGACTCATGTTGGCGATGAACTCGCTCTTCAGGCGTGTGGATTCCAACGCCAACGCCGTCGTGTGTTCGAGTCGAGTGAACGCTCGAGATACCAACGAAAGCAGGGGCTCCACCCAAAAACGAAAGAACGCCAAGCTGAGCAACAACCCTGCGGCGCAGGCGGCAGCAGCCAGCAAGACCATGTCACGTTTGAGTCGCAGCCCCGCCTCCAACCTGTCGAGGGAAACCACGAGCGCGACGCGCCCTAGCGGAATCGACTCCAAGTGCGACTCGGACCAGCTCCAGATCGCGCCACCGTGAGAGTTTACCGAGTCGGCTGGAACGTCGAATAGGCGGGCGATCGGCACGGGTGCTCTGCCGTGCTCGAACAACACCTCACCAGACTGAGCGATGACGAAGATGCCAGCGACGTCGGGGTTGTCGACATACAAGCCCGCAGACTTGGAGACGAGCTCAGTATCCGCCGCAGCGATCCCAATGCTCATACTTTGGGACAGCTCGAACGCGCCACGCACGGACTTCCATTCCAGATCGGCGCGCAGCGAGGGTGTCAGTCTGTCGAAGATGCTGGAAACCATCAGCACCATGAGCCCAGCGAGCGCCGCCATGAGCAGTGTCGTGAACAACGCGAGCAACACGCGAATGCGCGTGCCCGACGCGAGCTCTCGAGCGTCGCGGCGCGGCGAAAACTCGCCGCTGAGGAGCGAAGAGTCATCGACCGCGCGCGGGGCTGCGACTCGCTCGGCGGGGCCCCTAACCACACTTCACCTATCCGAGTTCGGCGAGGCGTGAGTTGATCGCCTCGAGCAGCGCGGCTGGTCGTACGGGCTTGTACAGGATGCGGTTGCCGCTCTGCTGAGCGCTGCTTCGATCTTGCTCATCCAGAACCCCACCCGTACAGAAAATGAAGCGCTCCACCAGTCTAGGAGCGACGCTGCTGAGCTCCGCGTGGAGGGCTAACCCTCCCATGCCAGGCATGGTGAAGTCACAAACCACCAAATCGAAGCTCGAATCCTGCCGCAAGAGTTCGAGTGCAGCTTCTCCACTAGAACGAGAAACGACGTGGTGCTGCGTGGAAACGACACTCTCGAACAGCTTGACGATCATCGGCTCGTCATCGACCAACAGCACGCGCGCTTTCTCGGTCGGCGGAGCGCTGCGAACGGGAGTGACGACGGCGGGAGCGGGATTGGGCGCCTCCAAACCATTGTCGGTGGGTAAGCGAATGACGAAGCGAGTCCCTTCACCCAAACGACTATCGCACTCGATGCTGCCGCCGTGGAGCCGTACGATCTCACGAGCCATGGACAGACCGAGCCCCGTTCCATGGGCTTTGGGTTTCGTGGTGTAGAATGGTTCGAACACTTGACGCAACTTGTCTGGCGGAATCCCGCAGCCGTTGTCTTCCACACTCAGGCGTATCGCTTCATCCTCAGCACCACGATTCTCGGTGGCGGTGGCCACGACGATGCGTCCTCCCGTCGTGCGTGACTCGGATACGGCGTGAATTGCGTTGACGAGCAAGTTCGTCACCACCTGCTCGAGTTTCGATTCGTCACCCATCAAGCTCTCGAGATCGCCCAGCTGAAGCTCCAGCTGTGCTCGATGGAGGAGTGACGTGCGTACGAGATTGGCCGAGTCGCGCACCAGCTTGTTCACGTCGACCGAACTGATCTCACGCTGGCCTAGACGTGAGTAGTTCTGCAACTCTCGGGTAACCTTTGCGATGCGCTCGATGCCAGAGAGGTTTTCGCGAGCCAACTTACGAGCCTGAGTCACCTCGTCTCGCAACTGCGAGATCGCAGGAGCCATCGAGCCCCCTTCGGCCAACTCGGAGAGCTGGTCGGCGATCTTCTCGAGTTGTTTGTCGAGCGCGATGCTGCTCCCCAGCACGAAATTCGCGGGATTGCTCACCTCGTGCGCGACACCCGCAGCCAGTTGCCCAACCGCGGCCAAACGATCGGCACGGATCAAGTGCGCTTTCAGACTATGGCGCTCGATCGCGTAGCGGATGGATCGCATCAGGGTATCGCGAGAGTAGGCGCCCTTGACCAGGTAGTCTTGTGCGCCTTCGCGGAGTGCCTCGAACGCCAGGTCTTCGCTACTGTCCGCGGTGAGCACCACGATCGGCACGTCGTTCAACGCGGCTCGCGCACCGCGGACGGAGGCGACTCCGTCACTATCTCCCAAGGACAGGTCCAACAGCACCACGTCGGGCTCGCCCCGCAAGTCGGCTAGCGCCGCGAGATTTTCGACGTGGTGCACACCGATCTCGCTGGCCGAGAACCCGTCGAGCGCATCCGTGATGGCCTGTGCGTCGACGGGATTATCTTCAATCAACAGGAGTTGCAACACGGACGCCTTCTCGCCCCCCAAAGGGCTTCGGCTGAGAATGCTACAAACGCTCGGTTCGCGCAAACTCCCACGCCCCGACGCCCGCCCGGCGTCCTCCGCCGAGCGCGGATGGGAACAGCGCCACGCCAGCTGACGCGAAAAGCCCGGCCGCCCTGAGCGGCATTGTCGAAAAACGCTACCGCTCGATCGAGCGGCCCCCCTCAGGGTTCGATGCGCGACGTAGTCACCAGAGCCCCAGTTCCCGTCACGATCACGGTGTGCTCGAACTGTGCGGAAAGACTTCCGTCGCGGGTTACTACCGTCCAGCCGTCAGGCTCCACTGTTACGTCCGCAGCACCGAGGTTGACCATTGGCTCGACGGTCAACGCCATGCCAGGTCGCAGGCGAACGCCAGTTCCTCGCTTGCCCCAATGCGGCACATGAGGCTCGCAGTGCATGTGTCTCCCGATGCCATGTCCGCCGAATTCACGAACGACGCTGCATCCCTGGGAGCGGGCGAACTCCTCGATGGCCGCTCCGACGTCGCCCAATCGCCCGCCAGGCCTGATCTGTTCGAGCCCGACATCCAGGCAGCGCTCTGCAACGCTCAGCAAGCGGCGTGCGTCTGGAGAGATGTCTCCCACCGCGAAAGTCCGAGAAGTGTCCCCGTGGAAACCGTCGAGTTCCGTCGTGACGTCGACGTTGACGATGTCCCCTGCGTGCAGCACCCGCGACGGTGATGGAATGCCATGGCACACGACCTCGTTGACACTGGTGCAAACGGCAGCAGGAAACGCATCGCGAACGCCGCGCACACGGTACCCGAGCTGGCTCGGGCGGCCGCCCCGAGCGGCGGTGTCTTCACGCACCCAGCGGTCGATGTCGGCAGTCGTGATCCCTGGGCGAATTCGCGTGCCGACGAGCTCGAGCGTCGCCGCTGCGGCGCGGCCGGCGGCAGCCATCTTGTCTATCTCTCTGGGCCCCAACAGGCTGATGCTCATGCCTCAGCGTGCGGCGGGCGTCCCTGCCGGTCCAATACCTTTTGGGTATGCAATCCGCGCGGTGCCCCGAGGCCGAGTAATTTGCTCGCACTTCTTACACTTTCGAGTCATCCACGGTAGACGTCAGCAGCATTGTCGGACGCGCAGCCCATCGCTTCGAGCCCCTCGGGGTCCGCCCCTGACCAAGCGGCGTCACTATCCTCGCCATTGATGGGACCTGCCCGCAGCCTCGCGGCCTTGACGCGTAGGCAACTACCAGGGGTATACGCCATACGAAACGCGAGCGGCGTGTTCGAGGCCTGTGCCCTCGGCATGTTCGCCTCGACCATCGAGACTCCAGATGGGAAGTCGATAGCGCTCGAAGGCCTCGTCTCTGCGCCCTCTGGCGCGCGCGGAGCGGCAGCACTTGCTGAAGTGTGGTCCCGAGGCGGCGTTCACGAACTGGGCACCCTCGACGGCTACTTTCGCGCCGTGGTGCTCGAAGATGCGGGTCGCCGCTGTACACTCGTCGGCGACGTCTTCGGCACACGTCCAGTGTACGCGCTGGCAAGCGAAGGCAGTCTGGCCGCCGCGCCTTCTCCGCGCTGCTTCGCGGACGCGGGCCTGCCCATGACGCTCAGCGCGCTGGGCTTGCTCGGCACCTTTCGCAGCATGACCCCGCTGCTCGACGAGACCTTGGTGAACGAGGTCAGACGACTGCGCCCAGGCCGCGCACTCGTCGCCAGCGCTGCGGAGTGGGACGCCACTTGGTGGTATCGGTTCGACGACCCAGAACGAGAGGGCGATCTCGACTTCTGGAGCGAACGTTTACACGAGGCGCTCCATGCAGGGCTGACGCCAGTTCTCGAGTCCCCCGAACTCGCGGATTGGTCGGTTTTTCTGCCAATCACGGGAGGTCTCGACTCGCGTCAGCTGCTCGGACTCTTGTGCGAACGACAGCGCCCTCCATCACGGCTGACACACATCGACTTGGTGCCTGCGGAAACCGCTGCCGTACGCGAGCTGGCACGCGGGTTGGGTCAGCCTCTCGAGGTGCTATCGTTCGCGAACCTCGACGCCGCTCGCCATCTCGACACCTGGCTGAGCTGCGCTCCAGGAATGGTCAATTTTCATCAGCTGTACCTGCTGGCCACGGCGGGCTCCAACTACGACAACACGTTTGCCTTCGACGGTCTGGCGATGGACAACCTGCTCGGCCAGTACACGCCCGCTGGGATGACGGGTGGTGCTGCCCCCGCAGACAAGCTGTTCGCACACACCTATACGACCAACGGAATGCAGCAAAAGCTCCTGCCAGATGCGTTCGAACGGCTAGGCGAAATGCGCGAGCGCATGAACGCCGAAGCTCGACAATTGCACACCGACGAGTGGCGACAGACGGCACTGCATCGCATTTTCTATCGCGCGCTCGGATACACTGGTGGCACTTGTGGCATCACGCGAGATGGCCAGCCGCCAATGTTCGCCCCTGGAACGCACATCGAGGCTGCCCGTTTCTTCCTGCAGGCCCCTCGAACAGTAACGGGTGAAAAGCGCGCTCGTTTGCGCCTGCTCACGAGCAGGTACCCGGAACTCTCCACCTTCGCCACCACGTCGGGAGCAGCTCCCGCGGCAATGGGAAGGGTGCGCCCACGCGGGTCGCGGACGCTGCAACTCGCCAAACAGCGTTTACTCCATGCACTGTTCGGCGCGGGGGGTGATCCTGCCCCCAACACCGAACACGCGTGGACGCGGCAAGTGCCGTGGCTACGTCGATGCATCGACAGACTCGTGCACGATAGCGCGCTCGTGGACGCGGGTGTCATCCCTGCTGAGCTGCTCGAACGGGCGTGGAAACGACAACTCGCAGGAGGAATGCTCGGGTTTACGTTTTACTCGTTCGTGACCGCGGAGCTGGGTTATCGAGCGTTGTGCCTGGCGCAAGACGACGAGACCCTGTTGGCGGCTTGCGGTTTCGATTGATGACTGCCACGAGTGGGACGAAGAAAACATGACGGAACAAGTGTCCTTCATGCAGCGAGTGCTCAAGAGCTTCTTGTTCTTCGGCGCAGGCAACGCCAGTACCCGTGTACTGAATGCCATCGCGTTGATCTATGCGCTCAAAGAGTTGAGTCAAGCCGATCTCGGTCTGGCGACGCTAGTGATGGCGATCTTGGCGATCGTTCAGGCTGCAACCGAGCTGGGCTTGGGCGCCGCGGTCGTTCAGCGCAAAGAGTTATCGCGAGAACAACTCGACTCGTTGTTTTGGGTGGGGTTGGTGCTTTCTTGCGCCGTGTACGGGGTGATTGCGCTGAGCGCGCCACTGGCTGCGCGTTTCTACGACTCCCCAGAGCTATCGCCCATGCTGATGGTTTATGGGTCAGCGATCGTGATCTCCGCGCTGTTCGTCGTGCCGCGAAGTCTGATGGTGCGCGATCTACACTTCGGACGCCTGGCGGTGATCGACAACGTAGCAGCCGTCGTCGGCGCCATCACACTGGTCGCCTTGGTGTACCGCGGGTATGGGGCCTGGGCTCTCGTACTTGCAGAGCTGGCGACCAAAGCCGTACAATTCGTGCTCTCCATCTTTGCGGTGCGATACGTTCCCAAGTGGCGTTTCGACTTCGAGCAAGTACGCTCGATGGTGCATTTCGGAATGTACGTCACGGGCTCACGGCTGCTCTACAACGTGTACGTCAACGCTGACTACTTGGTCGTTGGCAAGCTGTTTGGCGGTGAAGTGCTCGGCGTGTACGGCTTCGCTTACAAGTTCGTGTCAGACACGGTCAAAGCGCTCGCCTCCATCACCAACGCAGTCGCCTACCCGACGTTCGCCCGCGTAGCCGACGACATGAAGCAGTTGCGCGGATACTACTTCGGAATCGCGCGCGCCAGCATGATGTTGGTCGGGACCGTGCTGGTCGTGTTGGCGTTGCACGCCGAGGGTTTACTCCGAGTCGTCGGCTACGACCAGTGGTTGGAGTCGATCCCGTTCATTCAACTGTTTGCGATCGTAGGCGTGTTGCGCTGCGTGTCGCCGCTCGTGCCTCAACTGCTGAACGCGGTGGGTCAAGCTCGCCTGAACTTCTACTACTCGCTGTCCAACGCGATCTTCATGCCTGCAGCGTTCGTCGTGGGAGGCTTGTTCGGACCGTTTGGCGTCGCCTACGCGTGGCTCACAGCCTATCCGTTGGTCGTCTTGCTTTTGTTTTGGTACGGCTCCCGCGTGCTCGAGCTGCCGCTCGCGACGTTCGTCACGAAGACGTTCACTGGCGTCGTCGTGTTGCCAGTCGTCGTGCTGGTAACGCTCGCATACCAGTTGCTGGTGGCCCCATCCCTCGACAGCTGGCCACCCGTGCAATTGGCGCTGGGCGTGCTCGTCACCGCCGCCACGGGATTCGGGTTGGTGTGGCGGATGGACGGGCGCGCCGCTTTCGCGATATTGAAGAAGCAGAAACCGAAAGCTACTTCGTAACGGGCGCGGGTAGTTCGAGAAGCTCTGCCACGGCGATCAACGACGCGTGTAGCGATCCTTCCGCTTTAGGATCGGCTTCCCGCAACACGACCGCATACAGCTTCCCGAACGGCGTCTCCAAGTGTTCTGGCTTGGGCGACAAACTGCTCCACTTGGCGGGTGGGCTGGGAATCGCATCACCGTCGACTTCAGCGTAGGCATCCGCCAGGCGCGCGAACGCCGCCTGCACCTGTTCGTCGATCTTCGCCCCCGTCGGCTGCTCGACTACCCAGGGACGGAACACGGCGTAGGCAGCTGCACAGCCCTGATGATTCGCTCGCAAGTCACGCATCGTCGACTGGGCGTATCGCGATTCTTCTTGCCCGCTAGCTGCCCGATCCACCTTCTCGACTTGTTCGACCGCAAGATCGATCAAACCACGAAACGCAAACGCGATGTCCAGCGAGAGCGGCTCGAACTGCTCTTGAAGCTGACGAATGTCGTCGAGCAAACGTTTCGAGAGTTCGTTCTTGAACCTGGCGGCCTCCTCTTCGGTGCTCGGAAACGCTGGCGGACGGTAGCCCGGCAGTCCCTTCTCGAACGTGAGGACTTCTGGCGCAACGGCGTCCGCCCACAGCACGCGCTCGATCCCGTGCATGCCGATCACGCCTTCCGCGTCAAAGGGGAACGGGTCGCCTGGCCCCCCCAGAACTGCTAGATAGTCTTCGTAACGGGCGTCTGTCGCAGCGTCCGACTCGGGAAAGGTCCCGGCGATCGCCCCCTCGATGCGTTCATAAGCCTCACGAGATCGGCTCCACGCGTCTTTCATTTCGGCGATGGCTGACGCATCCAAGCTGGCGTCCCACCCTCGGCCTCGCGGAGTCGGCGCAGCTGCGTGGAGCTCCGTACTGGCCTTCTGCCAGTTGTCGAGTTCTGCCGCGATCAACGCCTTCATTTCCGTTTGAACGCGTTTGGCTTGGGCATTGTCATCGTGGCAAGCGAGAGCACCGAACACGCAGCTGGCTGCGGCGAGGCTTCGGACTCTTGTGTTGTCGGTGATCGATCGAAACATGAGAAATACTCGAAAACTAAAGGGTGGCGATCGCCAATGGGTGGAGAGGCTAGTGAAGCTGCGGCGAGGTCAGAGCTGTGACACGAAGCCGATGAGCGCCGAGCGCTCCGTGGCAGAAAGCGCGTCGAACTCCTGAACGCTCTGATTGGCCTCGGAACCTTCGCTGGCATGAGCCCGAACGGCAGCTTCGATGCTCTTCGCCCGACCATCGTGCATGAAGCCACTGAAGAATCGAAGCCCGATCAACGGCGCGGTACGCCACTGTCGCCCTGAAGCGTTACCTTCTTGCACACCATCATCCAACCCCTCACCCATGTCGTGCAGCAAGAAGTCCGTGTACACGGGTGCGTCGATGTCTGCCAACGAGGCGATGGGGTAATCTCTTCGGGTTCGAAGCGTAGGCACGTGGCACACGGCACACTGCACTTGCTCGAACAGAGCCGCCCCCAACTGGTCGGCACGCTGCAGCTCAGACTCGGTGGCGGCGTCGGGCGCCGTGGGCCAGCGTCGCTCGGGAATTTCCAACAAGCGTACGTAGTCCGAAATCAGGTTGACGCTCTCCACGTCGAGGTCCACACCAGGCTTTTCATCGTCCGTCAGACCGTCGGGGTTCGGTAGTTCGTGGGGACGCAGTGGGCTGGTCAGTCCCATGTCTCCTTGGAGTGCGTCAGCCGTGAACTCGTCGAGTGTGGCGATGCGAGCCTTGAGTCCGAAACGACCGATCAAGTTGGTGGTGCCTGGCCCATGTGCGTGAAACGGCGAATCGGGGTTTGCCTCCGACTGATAACTCACCCGATGGATTTCGCCACGGATCGGCCCGTTGCGCGACGCAGCGTCGCGTGCCAGACGTTCGATCTCGGCATCATCGACGGCCTCCATGTAGCCGCGGCCGAATACCGCGGGTGGCAATC
Organism: uncultured bacterium; assembly: GCA_965651905.1. Taxonomy (GTDB): domain Bacteria; phylum Myxococcota_A; class Polyangia; order Polyangiales; family Polyangiaceae; genus SZUA-265. The sequence continues at coordinate 36,825 of CBFGUG010000001.1, forward strand.
GGGTACTGCGTTTGATCGACGAGCTTGGAGCGACCAACAGAGGTTGCACCGCACCCGCAGCAACGTAGGGCCGCTCTGCGTCTCCAAACGGGAGCAGGCTATCTCGCGTGACCTCTAGTCGTTCTGGGATCCCGACCACCCCGAGCCGCGTGACCACCCCTGGCCCGCGAGCATCGTCGACGTGACACGCGATGCACGTCGAACGCATGTAGAGAGGCCCGAGCCCATCTGCTTCACGTAGCGTCGTCTCGAACAACGCATCCCCCGCGTCGAAGCGTTCGACTTCGATGGGCGTTGCGCGGACCAATGGCAAGTCTGAACGGTCCAACCTCACGACGTGCTGGTCGGAGCCACGCTCGGACCCTTGGCTGCCACACGCCGAAAGCCCAAGCCAGACGACAACGCCGAGCGTCGAAGGCAACCGTCCAGCAAACGTGGCGAGAGATGACGAACGTAACACGGTCGTCGCGATAACACGGGCAAGGTGTCGCTCGAGTGACGCCTGAGCAAAGCTGCCGTGCCTGCGAAGGAACGCAAGTTGGCGCGCACTGTTTGGACGAATGACACACGAGTCCAACTAGGTTCTCGACGCCGTCGCCCCACACGTCGGGCCCGGAGTCTAACTAATGAACCAGGAAACGGAGCACCTCTCATGTTCAAACCTCGAATCGTAACCGCTGGAGTCACCCTCGCGGGTCTCGCGATCAGCTGCGGCGCTGAAAAGCCCCTTCCCGATGACGCCCCCGAGCAGGGATTCGGACAGATCGAAGTAGCGTTGACCAACGCTCCCGAAGACGCCGCCTGTCTGCGGATCGTCGCCACTGGCTCGCGCACCGACGTGCGCACCTTCCCGCTCACGGAAGGTGAAGATGCCGTGTTCCAAATCGACGGCGTGCCTGTCGGTGATACTAGCGTCGCTGCCGACGCCTTCGACGTCGAGTGTGACGAGCTGATCGATGGCGTCAGCCCCACGTGGTTCAGCGAAGGTGTCGCCGTGCGCATCCGCGCGGGCATCGTCTCTCACGTTGCTCTGCTGATGATTCACAACGGCCGTCTGTCGGTCGGCGTGGACTTCGATGAGAACCACGGCGTCAGTGACGCTGGGCCGATGGGAAGCCTCGAAGGCGGCGTATTCAGCAGCGACCAGCCCTACCTCGTTCCCGTGGCGCCGGGCGTGAGCACGCGCGCGATCCTGACGGTGGGTGACGCCACCGAAGACGGCTATCGCATGGTCGGTATCCCCGACGGCATGGGCGCGTTCGACAACGGCGACGGCACTTTCACGCTGCTGTCGACCCACGAGTTGGGTAACACCAACGGCATCGAGCGTGCTCACGGCGCGCGCGGCGCGTTCGTCTCACGCTGGGTAATCCGCAAGGCAGATCTCGCTGTGCTCGAGGGCGAGGATCTCATGAAGGAGATCGTGCTCTGGAACCCCACGACGTCTTCATATGACCCGCCCACGACTGGCGTAGCGTTCCACCGCTTCTGCTCTGCGGACCTGCCCGCTCCCGAAGCGCTGTTCGACGTAGCGAGCGGCAAGGGCTTCGACGGCCGTCTGTTCTTCGGCGGCGAAGAGAGCGGCTCCGAAGGTCGCGGGTTTGCCCACGCCATGGACGGTACGTCCTACGAGTTACCTCGACTGGGCAAGCTCAGTTGGGAGAACGCCGTAGCTAGCCCCATGCCGGGCGAAACCACCATCGTAGCCGGCATGGACGACTCTGGTGGCGGCCAGGTCTACTTCTACTACGGCACCAAGAACACGACGGGCGCGACACCCGTGGCGTTGGCTGGTCTGACCAATGGCTCGCTCTACGGTCTCAAGGTCGCGGGTTTCGACAGCGAGCCCGGCTCGGGTATCCCGTCTGCACCTTTCGAACTGTACGAGTTCGGCAACGTGGAAAACTGGACGGGCTCACAGCTCAACTCGGAGAGCAACCTGAATGAGGTCACGGGCTTCAACCGCCCCGAAGACGGCGCTTGGGATCCCAACAACCCCAACCACTACTACTTCGTCACCACCGCTTCGTTCTCTTCGGACAGCCGCCTGTGGCGCTTGGCGTTCAACGACGTCACCGACCCCAGCGCGGGCGGAACCATCGAGATGCTGCTCGACGGTAGCGAAGGTCAGCGCATGTTCGACAACATCGCGATGGACCAGCACGGCAACGTCCACTTGCAAGAGGACGTCGGCGGCAACGACCGCGTCGGCAAGATCTTCCGCTACGACGTCTATACCGACACCCTCATCGAAACGGTGCGTCACAACCCCGTGTTCTTCGATCCGACCGCGGGCTCTGCGACGTTCCTGACCCGCGACGAAGAGTCCTCGGGCATCATCGACATGGCTGACATCCTCGGACCTGGTTGGCTGTTGGCGAACGTTCAGGCTCACACGGGCGTGGGCGACACCGAGTTGGTCCAAGCTGGCCAGTTCGTGGCCATTTTCGACCCGGCGGCTGCTGGCGAATGAAGTCGAACGTGATGGGTCGCGTCGCCTGCTCGGCGCGACTCATCACTCGCCCCTTACCTGACTCGTAAGCGCGATGAGGTGCGGACCAAAACTCCGCGCCTCATCGTCGTTTTTTCTTTCCGCGATTCTCCCCCTGTCTCAGCGTCCGCTCACCGCGCGCGCTCGTTGGTTCCGATGAAGAAAGCCCCGTTCGTGTTGTCCGCTTGGCTGCGCCGGGCCCTGCCCAAACAGCCTCGCGTGTTGCGCCTCTGGCTGCTGAGAGCGCTACTGCTGTTCTGTGGTGCGATCGGTCTGACCGCGTGCTCCAAGTCGAGCCCAGAACGTCGACAACTCGAATCGCGTCCCCTGTTCATCGCTCTCGAACGTGACTTCCAAGATTTCCGCAGTTGGGGCAGCGTGGAGCTGAAAGCACCCGAAGCGAGCGAAGCACATCCCGCGGGACCACAGCGCACCTACGTCAACGCTCTCCCGCCAGCAGGTGCCGAGGAATTCCCCGTCGGCACGATGTTCGTCAAGGACGCCAACCCCGAAGGCGGAGAACGCAAGCTGTTCGGCATGGTCAAGCGTGGCGCAAACTACAACGCCAAAGGCGCGCGCGGCTGGGAGTGGTTCGAGCTCGTGGAGCGACCCGACGAGAGCGTCGCCATCAAATGGCGTGGCTTGGGAGCGCCAGCTGGGGAACTCTACGGCGGTGACCCCGGCGGCACCTGCAACACCTGCCATCAACGCGCGTTCAAGAACGATTTCGTTCGATCTTCCACGTTCGTACTACACCCCAAACTCGCGCAAGCCCCCGCACCGCAAGACTGACGAGCAAATTCGCGGATCATCGCGGCCCATCGCGCGTGCAACTTCGTCTTTCTGCCCCCCGCGGTTGCGCGTATGCTTCGCGCATGAGTTTGGACCAAGTTCGCTATTTCGTCGCCGTCGCCGAGGAGGGCAACGTGGGCAGGGCTGCCAAACGCTTGCACATCTCGCAGCCGCCGCTGAGCCGACAGATCAGGAACCTCGAAGACGAGTTGGGAGCAGCCTTGTTCGAACGCCACGCGGCGGGCATGACGCTACTACCAACAGGTGAACGATTTCTGGCTCACGCGCGTCGCATCTTGTCCGAAGTAGACGCCGCGCGGAACTCGCTCGGAAGGACGCACGGACCTGCAGGAGAGCACTCTAGCGGCGTGCGGCCGAGGCGCACGCCCGCGTTCTCGGCGGAAAAATCGTCTCGAAGCGCGGCTCTCTCGCACACACTCGCCCGACCCTTGCCAGTCACGGAGCGGGCGCCCAAACTGGGGGAGTGATGGGAAGAGTAACCGTTTACACACTTCTGGCCGCGGCCGCGGCCTCGTTCACCCCCGAGCCCGCCGAGGCGAGCAGCATGCGCTGCGAAGACCGCCACGTCCGAACGGGTGAAACCCTGCAAAGAACTCGGGCATTGTGCGGAGAGCCCGACTTCGCGGACAGACGGTATGAGCGTCATCAGCGCTCGCGCAGCGTGTTAGGCCCCTGCCCAAATGACGCTCGCCGTAACTGCCGTATCACGGAGCGTTACACGGAAGAGATCGTGATCGACGAGTGGACCTACGACTTCGGCCCGCGTCGTCTGCTCCACCTACTGACGTTCCGTAACGGGCGGCTCGAGTCGGTTCGTACGGACGGCTACGGCGTCGCAGACAAGTGAACGACCCGACCTCTGGTCGCACCACGAACGGCGAGGTGGCCGGCCCCTCACACTCAGTCGTCAGACGCGTCCCGATGCAGTCACGGTAACACGCCTCCCATCAACCACCACGTCGACATCGAAACTGGCTTCGTGCGCGACCCGCGCCAACCCCAACATCGCGCGAGCACCGAGGCCGCCTACTGAGCGCCGCATCTCCTCCAGCAATGTGGCCCCCGCGTCTTGTTTGAGCTTTTCGAGATGGGACGTCAGCATCGAAATGCGAGCGGCGATGGCGTCGTTGGTCACTCTTACCTCTACCCGGGTATCAGAACTGAGCAGCTCGATGACGACGTCCGCCGATAGCAACCCGAAGTTGAAGGCGTTCGACAAGAGTTCATAGGTAGCGAGGCTCAGGCGCTGGGCGACCTGGTTGGCAAAGCGACTCTGCGAATACCTTTCGATGAACTGGTGCGTCGCTTCGAGCGCATCTCCCCCTGGTGAGCACACGATGCGCACCAGAACCTTCGACGATTGTGTGGGGGAAAGTGGTCGCAATGGCGTTCGTCGTTTCTCTCTCGGAAGACGCTCGCGCACGAGCAGGAACGGAAGAGACAGGCGCGACTAGTTGACAGGATCGACGACCATGACATCGCGCGCTATCGAAGTGAGAGCAGCGAAGCTGGTGCGTTGCCATGTGATGGACCTGTCAGTGAGGAAACGTAACCGATACGCGTCGCGCTTCGACTGCTGAATCCATGTTGCCCAGTCCACGAACAGACGAATCGCCGACGAGTTCACGAACGTCAGGCGACGTACGTCCACCTGGAATTCGGCGAGTGCGTCCGCTCGCGCGGCTTCATGCAAGCTCTTGAAGAAACCGCCTAGGGCTTGCGTCGGATCTTTGGCGGTGATGGTGCCCGTCAGCGTCAGCTTCGCTGGATGGATCAGCTCGATTTCGAGCGACTCGATACGAGGAACGGCAATGGTTTCCATTGAGCTCATAGTTTACCTAACGCAGTAACACGGATGCGTCCGTTTTCTTCCTCGCGCAACGTCAGTTCTACGTGTCCCTCGTAGCGAACGCGAGCCAACCCCAGACGCGCTGACGCGTCGGGCTCCGAAGCAGCGCGGCTGAACGCTGCCAAATACGCTTGTTCGGGTTCTAGGGCGTGTAGCCCCTGTAGTTCTTCACGCAGGTACTCCATGTGAGCGGGGTCGGGCAAGCTCGATACGGAGAACTCAATCTGGTCGCCCTGCGCGCGTATCTCCAGTTCCAGTTCGCCGTTCGGCCCATCCGTGGAGTACTTGATCGCGTTCTCCAGTGTTTCTTGGATCACGACGCACGCACGTTCCGCGACGTCAGCTGCGTCGAATGTAGTTTGGCAAAAGAAGCGCCCGAACTCTCTGATGCCATCGATGTACGCCCAAGCGGGCTTGAAGCGCATCAGCACGAGTGGCTTCTCTGGTATCCTCTTGGACGCAGCTATTGTCTCGGTTGTCACTGGTTCCGTGGTTGGGTTGGAGTGCGAATGGTGGGCAGTGTGTGCCGCGAGAGACCAGCCAATCAGGACGGCCAGCGTGATGTGTAGCATATGCCAACGACGAAACGGGACCGGGAACCTCTGGTCCGCGCCTTCGCCGAGACTGATACGTTGGGACGAGAATCAGACCTTCGCGCGTGCGAGTTGGCATGCTCGTGCATCGGCGCCCCGCGAAGGAACACTGCCCGACGATCGCGCGAGTTACCTCGGGACAAGCCATAACCCAGCGGCCTCCACTCGATCGATCGGTATGCTGCGGCAGCGCAACTCAGCATGCCAGCGGCGTAGGTGCAGAGATGTGCGGTGGCGTGGGCCACCGATGAACCCCAAGCCAAGCGCGAAGCAAACGACGTCGTCCCAAACTGACCGCTCGCGACAAGGAACGGCGCAGGTGCGCCCGCCGCGACGAACTGGCGACGGGAAGACTCCTACCGCGAAGCGCTGCTCAGCTCGAAAAGTTGGGCGCCCGAGTCGACCAGAACGCGCCCCGCACCGGGACCTCGGGTTGGCGGGACGCTCGCCCAAGGTACGACAGTACGCTCCCGGCTCGAGCGATCCCGTCGAGCGAACAGCCAGCGGGCGCCGAGAGTTCAACCTGCTCAGTCATTCAGTAGAGGTCGAACGGCGGCCCAGAACGCGCGCACCAACCGAGACGACGTCGTGACGAGCGCCGCATCCGCGGACGACACCCTCGCCAGCTGCGTCTTCGACCATTATAGCCGAGCCAATGGAAGCCCAGGAACTCGAGCGCATTGCGTTGGACGTGGCGCGAGCAGCCGCGAAACTGATCATGCAGGGGTATCAACGAGACGTCACCATTTCCACGAAGGCGGGTGACGAACTGTTCACTGAATACGATGTGCGGAGCGAAGAGTTGGTTCGCAACGCACTCGCGGAGAGGACACCTGGCGTCGCCATCGTCGGCGAAGAGCAAGGTGGCGAAGCTAGTGACGATCTGACTTGGTACATCGACCCCATCGATGGAACGATCAACTACATAGCCGGTCACCCCTGGTTTGCAGTGAGCCTCGGTGTGATGCGCGGTGCAGAGCACGTGGCAGGCGCAGTAGTCGCCCCAGCCTTGGGAAACACTTGGTCTGCAGCGAAGGGTCATGGAGCAAGCAAGAACGGCAACCCCTGTCGCGTCAGCAAAGTGACGACTCTTTCCCAGGCGCTGATCGCCACTGGCTTTCCCCAGCGACACGGCGTGAACCTAGCGGCCCGAGACCAACGCACGCTTCAGTGCGGACGCCTGGCATCCAGCGTTCGTGATCTACGCCGCTGTGGCTCGGCGGCGGTCGACCTATGCCTCGTCGCCGATGGCACCTACGACGCGTACTGGATGCGTCGACTGAGTCCATGGGACACCGCAGCGGGTGTTACCGCCGTGCTCGAAGCGGGCGGACGCTGGACCCACCTCGGAGAAGCTGACGAAGCACACGACGTGGCCAGCAATGGGGTGATCGACGACGAGCTACGGAAAGTGATCGAGTGAGCTCGCGTTCGAACCTGCGAGCGGTCGTCTTCGATCTAGACGGCACTCTGATCGACTCGCGCCAAGACATCGCCAACTCCGTGAACTTCGCACTGCAGCGATTTGGACTCGACACGCTACCCGCTGGTACGATTACTCGATTCGTGGGTGACGGCGCGCTGACTCTGATGGAGCGCGCGTCAGGATTCGCCGAAAGTGACCCACGCTTGCGCGAGCTGCATCAAGTCTTTCGAGAGCACTACACGGCGCACCCGGCGGTCAACACCACGCTGTATCCAGGCGTCGTCGAGACGTTGGCGCTACTGCGGTCGCATCAGTGCCCGAGTGGAACGCGACTGCGACTCGCGCTCTGCACGAACAAGCCACGCAAGACGACTGAAGCAGTGCTGCGTCTGCTCGCGCTCGACTCGCTACTCGACTTGGTGACCGCAGCGGACGACTTCGAGTTCAAGAAGCCACACCCCCAGCCGCTGCTGTCCATCGCTGAGCAGTTCGAGTTGCTGCCTGAACAGCTGATGATGGTGGGCGATGGTCCTCAGGACATCGAGTGCGCACGTGCCGCGGGAGCTCTGGCCGTCGGCGTCACATACGGCTTCAAACCCGACGAGATGCGTGCAGCAGGCCCACATCACGTGATCGATACCTTCGCCGACGTGTGCACGTTGCTCGACTGACTCGACTGACTCGACTCGACTGATTGGCTGCCTCGACGGGCGATTCCACTCGGGTTATCGTTCGGCCATGTCTCTCGACGACGATTTCACCGCGGCTCAGGCCCGCGTCAAAACGCTCCCCAAGACACCCGGCGCCGATCAACTGTTGGCGCTCTACTCTCTGTTCAAGCAGGGAACCCAAGGTGACGTCACGGGCTCACGCCCTGGCGCTCTCAACTTCAAGGAACGCGCGAAGTACGACGCGTGGCACGGCCGCAAGGGCATGGCGCAAGACGAAGCTAAACGCGCCTACATCGAGCTGGTGCAGTCCCTATTCGACCAAGCCTGACGGGGCAGCGAGCTGCATCACGCGAAAAGATTGCTCGACAGATAACGGTCGCCGCGATCGCAGATGATGACGACGATGACCCCTTTTTCCAACTGCTGGGCGACCTGGAGCGCGGCCCAGGTTGCTCCACCGCTGGAGATCCCGCCGAACACGCCCTCTTCTTTCGCCAGGCGCCGAGTCATCGCTTCTGCGTCTGCGAGTGTGACGTGCAGCAACTGGTGCAGTCGCGACGCGTCGTAAATTTTCGGCAGATAGGCTTCGGGCCAGGCGCGGATGCCGGGGATCTGGGACCCTTCCGCTGGGTGAACACCCACGATTTGAACGTGCGGGGCTTGCTGTCGAAAGAACCGAGAGACACCCATGATCGTCCCAGTCGTGCCCATGGCTGATACGAAATGCGTGACCTGGCCATCCGTGTCACGCCAGATTTCCGGCCCCGTCGTGCGCTCGTGCGCGGCTGGATTATCGGGGTTGCTGAATTGATCGAGCATCACATGCCCCCCCTGCGCCACTCGCTCACGCGCGACGTCAATCGCGCCCTCCATGCCGAGATCGTCTGGAGTGAGTGTCACTTTCGCTCCGAACGCGCGCATCGTCTGAACCCGTTCCGCAGTGGCGTTCTCAGGCATGACAAGCTCGATCTCGTAGCCTTTCGAACACGCGATCATCGCCAAGGCAATGCCAGTGTTGCCGCTCGTGGGCTCGACGATTTTCACGCCCCCTGCCAACTTGCCGCGACGCTCCGCGCCTTCAATCATGCTCAGTGCGGCGCGATCCTTGACGCTGCCTCCAGGGTTATGTCCCTCGAGCTTGGCGTACAGTCGCACTCGGTCATTCGGGCAGAGCCGCTCCAAGCGCACCAACGGAGTGTTTCCCACGGTATCGAAAAGGCGTTTGTCCATCACACGGTCGCGTCGAAAAGGGTGGGTTGTTCTAGCGAAAGCCGCCGAGCAATCAAGCATCGATGACGGAAACCTACGCTTCATTTCAGCTGCGTGGCAGCACATCCTCGGTTGGGCTCGGCTCGGGTATCGCTACCAATTGGACCACCACGTCTCCGTCACGCTCGCGGACGGGATAACGCCGAAGGCACCCAGGCCCGTCCAAACGGCGCCCCCCGGCGTCGAAACGCCAGCGATGTTTCGAGCACAAGAGCACGTCACCGTGCAGGGCTCCGTCGCCGAAGGGTGCGCCTTGATGCGGACACAAGCCCTGAAAGCAACGAAGCCCGGCGCTCGTACGGATCAAGACGAGTTGCGTTTCGCCGACGTACACAGCGTACGGTACTTTCGACGGCACCTGATAGGCGCGCGCCACGACATGCCAGGGAGCGTCAGAATCCGTCATGGCCTCAGACTCCGCACGAGAGCAGCACTCGTGACTCGCCAATAAGGAAAACGAACACTACACCTACATGTCGGGGCAGAGCCAAGCGACGCATGCAAAAACGATACGCAATGCCCACAGCCCTCGCAAGACACCGCACCGCCGCAACACGATTGCACGATCTGTAACGCGATCGTGATTGCGGCATACTCGAGGACATGGCCCGACATCTCCGCGTCTGCGCTGCTCTGCTAACGCTCACCTGCATCCTACTCGGCTGTACTCGCACTGAAGCTCCAGCGCCTGAGCCTGTAGCCCAACCCCAGATCGTCAGCGAACCGCGCTCGGCCCCGCACGTCGAATCCCAAACGGCCATCCTGGCAGGTGGATGTTTCTGGGGCGTCGAAGAACTACTTCGCACGCAGCCTGGGGTGCTGGACACTGCCGTCGGTTACACGGGCGGAACGGTATCCTCCCCAGACTACTCGGATGTGAAGACGGGCACGAGCGGTCACGCAGAAGCGGTGCGCGTCACGTTTGATCCGAGCAAGACCAGTTACGAGCGTCTACTGCTGTACTTCTTTTCGATCCACGATCCGACGACCGAAAATCGCCAAGGAAACGACGTTGGCACTCAGTACCGCTCAGCCATCTTCGTGCTCGATGACGCCCAACGCTCCACCGCCGAACGCGTGATTGAAAAAGTAAACGCAGCAGGTGACTGGAAAGCGCCGATCACGACACAAGTGGTCACCGCCACGGAGTTCCACCTCGCAGAAGACTACCACCAGGACTACCTGCAGAAGAACCCAGGTGGGTATACGTGCCATTACCCACGCGATGTGTCGTTCTACTGAGCGACGCGCGAGACGCGTTTCCTGTTCGCACGACGCAACCAGCTGGTAGTGAGCCCGACGCAGTGAATCGCGGCTAGCCGAAGTCGGGCCCCCTGTCGCGCACCACGAAGCGGTCACTACCTGAGCGCGCCGTACAGGCATGCATTGCTCTGCACAGTTCACGTCCAACGGGTGTGCATTGTGCAACCTGCTTCACAGGCGGCGCGCCGCGTGCATGGCGAGGGAACGTCCGTAAGGACCACGAAGTCGCAGTCTTGGCGTCCGAACACGCCTCCCAACGACGCTGGGCACACCAATTGCTCTGTGCTGGTGCAACTGCAGGCATCCCGTCTGCAAACAGGCTCCACGATTAACCGCTCTGACTTAACGAAAGACGATTCAATGTTACGCACACGCACCACCATCGCTGCTACTTCGCTGCTCTTGTCCCTCGGCTGCTCTTCTGGCGCGGGCAACACAGCAGACGGAACCTTCGACGCTGGCGCTGCAGACGGCGGCACCAGCGCATCCGCCAGCCCAGCGGACGACTCGAAAAACCCAGCCCCCACGCAGGACGGCACTCGTCCCCAGAACGACGAGACCAACGGCGAAACGAGCGACGACCCGCGTCGCGATGACGATGACTCCCCGTCGCCCGACACGGGAAATGACGGCGCGGGGACTGCCGACCGTGACGACAATCCTGCCGACGACACCAACGACTCCAGTGGCGGCGGGTCGGACAGCAACGACAACCCACCGCTGGATCCCGGGTCGAACTCGGAGAGCGACACCGCGTGCCAAATCACTGCTCCTACGCCCACCGACCGCGATGGCGACGGCCTCGACGACGAAGTCGAAGAAGCGGGCTGGGAAGTCACCGTGGAAGACGGCTTCGGCGAACTCAACACGCGTCGAGTGCGTAGTAACCCGGACCGCGCCGACAGCAACGGCGATGGCCTGTGCGATCGCGAAGCGCGCCAGAGTTTTCTCGATCCCAACGCCGAACAAGGCGACACCGACGGCGACGGCCTATCGGACATCGAAGAGCGCGATCGCTGGGCGAGTTCGCCCATCGACGTCGACAGCGACGACGACTCCGCGGGTGATCCTCGCTTGTTCGACGGCAACGAGGTGCAAAACCGCGGCACTTCGCCAACACTGTCCGACAGCGATGGCGACGGCATCAGCGACTACAAGGAAATCGTCGAGCTGGGCAACAGCTTCGATCCCCTGATCGCCAACACGCCACAACTGCAAGCGCGCATCGTCGGGGCGCCCAACGTACGCCTGAACGTGATCGACAGCGCGAGCAACACCCAGGCCGACACGATTGAAACCAGTCTCGAGCAGGGCAGCGAAACGAACTTCAGCGCAACCGATACCCAATCGCACGAAGCAGCAGTATCGCTCTCCGCCACGATCAGCACGGAGGTCGGTTACGAAGGCTTCTCGCCGTCCGCCAAGGTGGGCTTCGAGGCGACGGCCACCGCGGGCTACACCTACACCAACACGCAGAGCGTCACTCAGGGTGCCGTCGAGAGCAGCAAACAGGCGTACAGCCAAGCGCTGGAGGAGTCACGCACCGAGGGGCGCGAGATCGACGGCGGCGAAGTCGAAGTGGCGGTGGAGCTGACCAACGTCGGCGACATGACGTTCACCCTAGGCGACTACGAGATCACGGCGATCCTACTCGACCCGAACAAGCCCGGCGCGTGGCGTCCGCTCTCGACACTCTCGTTCTCGGACCAGATCAGCGACAGCGGGATCGGCCTCGGGCCAGGCGCGTCCGCTGGACCGCTAGTGGCGGCAGGACAACTGACCACGGAAGAGGCACTGGCCGTGATGGCGCGCCCCGAACTGCTGCGTTTCGAGGTAGCCAACGTCGCACTCAGTTACCAGAACCCGGACAACGGCAGCGCGCGTGCGCTGCTGGACTTCGAATACCTGCGGCAAGAGACCAACGCCAAGACCGCGCTGGTGCAGGTGGACTTCGGCAACGGCAGCGTGATCCGTCGCCGCGTCGCTACCAACGTCGGACGACAAGCGGGTTCCATCACGGGGATCAGCCTCGACGCGGCGTTGGATGTGCTCGGCCTCGACGTGCAGACGGAAACCCAGGGCGAGGCGGGCGTCACGAAAATCGCCAGCATCACGGATCCCAAAACCGACCAACTGCTCGTCAATCAAATGGAACGAAACTACTTCTGGGCCATCGCGGGCAGCACCACGCGCAACTTCGACAGTCACACGAACCTCGAGGACATTCGCTTGCTCGGCGGCGACGCCATCTACGTGCTCTACGTGCGGGACGAAGACGGCGACTACCTGTTCGCCCGCGAAGAGTACCTGCACGGCACCACGGACGACGATCCCGACTTCGACGACGACGGGATCAGCGACGGCGACGAAGTGAAAGTGGGCTGGAACGCGTTTCAGATCGGCGACGATCTGTTCCCGCCAGTCGCGCCCTACTCCGAAAACAGCCTGGTGTTCCCCCGCCCCACGTCGATTGACGGCGATCGCGACGGGCTGTCGGATCCCGAAGAGTACGCCGCGGGCACCGACCCAGCGAACCCCGATACCGACGGAGACGGCTACTGTGATGGCGGCGGCGCGGGCCCAGCCTATTACCCGTGTCCGCCCGACAGCGACCCCGATCCCCTCGACCCCACTGTCACGGGTAACCGCGCCCCGCAGATTCAAAATGCCGAGCTATCGGCGAGCGGCCTCGACGTGGCCCTCGACTTGAACGTCACCGACGCGGACGACAACATCGTCGAAGTCACGATCGAGTGGGGCGACGGGCAAGTCTCGGCCGTCAGTCACGAAGACGCGGGTTTCGGAGGCTACGACGCCATCCGCGTCGCTCACACTTACGCCGACTTGGGAGACTACGACGTCGTCGTGACCGCTCGAGATGCGTTCAACGAGACCGATGAACGCACGCTCGAGACCTCCGCCGCCACGCCGACCCAAGGGTTGGTCGCAGAGTACCTGTTTTCGGCCGCCAGCGTCTCCGACAGCAGCGGTAATTCCAACGACGCGATCATCCGCTCGTTCTACGACAACACGGGCGGTTGCATCTTCAGTGACGCCGATCGCCACGGCTACGCGGATAGCTCGTTCTACTTCAACGACAACTCACGTGCCGATGGCGCTTGCTGGGAAACCGACGCCTACGTCGAAACGCCAGCGCTGGGTCTGGACACGGAACTTTCGATCGCGTTCTGGATCCGTGCGCCCGAAGACAACGGCTTCATCTTGGGCCAGTCGAACGACAACAACCCGACGCAACAAAGCTGGGCCTACTTCCACTACAGCAAAGACGAGTTCGTCGGGCTGGGAGCTAATAATCGCGTCAACTTCATCTTACCCGGCCAGAAGAGCGCGCCCATCGTGCTGACGGATCCCGACGCCACCGCCGACGACACCTGGACGTTCTACGCCGTGACCGTCACCACCAACGGCGCAGACTCCACCGCAACACTCTACCGAGGAACCGAAGCGGACGCCGCGGTCGCAGCAGTCGCCACTGTCACTCAGACTGGCGACTTCTCGAACCCACGCCCCGCGGATCCGACGTACATCGGCAACCTCGACGTCGGCGGCATCAGCCAGCGCATGCTGCTCGACGACGTCCGCTTCTTCGGACGCGGCCTCACCGAAGGCGAACTCAACGCCCTTTTTCGCTGAGTACTGTTTCGCTGCGTTTGGGAGCCACACGGCAGCCAGCGCGCCGTCAGACGACTGCACTCGCTGGCTGCCCATTCGCTGAGTTTGGGAGCCACACGGCAGCCAGCGCGCCGTCAGACGACTGCGCTCGCTGGCTGCCCAAGCTTCTCGCATCTCGCAGAGGGAGCCGCGCAAGTGCCGCACCTCGACTCCCCAGGCCAAAACTCCACCCACGTCGATCAAACGTCATTCACGCTTGTCGCGGATCGCCACAAACGAGCCGAGGCGTCGCAAACGCGACGCCTCGCTGCGTTCGTGGCTAGCGGGAGTTCACTCGAAACACACCGCCGCACCCTTCATTGCTCACTCGCTCTCGATCACGCTGATGGCGCTCTTGCACTCGCCGTCTTGGCACGCCTTGATTTCGTCGGTTTCGATGCAGTCGAAGGCGTTGGGCGGGCACAAGCTGCACGTGTCGCCGTCAGACTTGCCCGCGCAGGGGTCGTACGGTTCGCCATCACCGGGGCACTCGTTGCCCGTGATCACACATTCACCTTCCAGACACTGCATCACCGGGCACGCCATCCCACCATCGGGACAATCCCTGCATACGGCGAGGATCTGCGGGCATTGCCCTGCGTCCTTGCACTCGATCATACCCGGTTCGACTTCGACGGGTTCGTCCGGACACTGCCAGTCGATCGTGCCGCAGCTGCCGTCGTCGTTACAGGTGACGTTGGGACTAGCGCACGAGCCATCGTCACACAGCTGGCAGATGGCGGGTACGGGACAATTTGCTGAACACGAGTCGATCGGACGTGGCCCTTCGTCGACGGGCTCGCCCTCGCAGATCCACTCGACCTCACCACATTCACCCGACTCCGTACACGGCACGAAGGCGTCCGCGCAGCCGTCGCCACATGGTGAACACAAACGCGGCACGGGACAGCTCGCCGTGCAGTCGTCACGCTCCTCGATGGGCATCGTCATGCCACCCTCATCGGGCATGTCGTCCACATCGGGCATGCCTGGCATGTCCGCATCGTTGGGCATGCCCTGGCCGGGAGAGTCGCCATCTCCGCGGCCATTGCCGTCGCCGCGACCGTTGCCCTGGCCGTCGACCTCTCCTGAAACGTCGCTCTCTTCGGACCCCATGCCCTCGTCACCATCCCCCGATGGGTTCGAGCCAGCTCCATCAGCATCGGAGTCAGAGTCGGAATCATCACTCGTCGAGTCGGAGTCCTCGGTAGCGCCAGCGCCGTCGTCTCCGTCTGTGGCCGTCGAGTCGCCAGCTTCGTCCGCATCACCATTCGACGAACTCGAGCCCGAGCCTTCCGACATCGCGTCGTCCGCCATCTCTTCAGACGCGGCAGACTTTTCAGTGTCCGCGTCGCTGTCGCTGGACGCGCCGCAAGCCATCATCCCGCCGCACAGGGCGAATGCCATTCCCAAAACCAAAGCATGTTCACTCAAGAGTCTCATGCTCCCAGTTTCCCACCGCGCCAGAACCGAGGCAAAGCTCTGGGAGCGCGCCAACCGTCGATCACACTACGGGTGCGTGCTGTTCAGCAGGAGCACCCAAAGCGCGATCTGGCGCTGCTTCAGAACGCGCATATTTCGGCGAGTTCACGCGTCTTCGCCGTGCCAAACGGCGTGCCCGAAGAAAGAAAGCGTATACAGCCCGTATACGCTTTCTTTCCCGCGCGTGAACCCACTCGGGAGGCGATGTGCGTCAACCCGCCACACGAAGGGCCCGCACACAACAGGTTGGCGCTTCGCGCTCGCGCGTTTACCCAGAGGACTCAGCTCACCAATCGACGTTCGCTCATCAGCGCGTCACTCGGGCGTCAGCTGATAGAAGCAATACTGCGTCGGAGAGCCCGTGAAACGCTCGAAGCGAAAGACGATCGATTCGATGGGAGGGATACTGGTGTAATCCCACGCCGTCCCATCCTCGCACGACTCGAAATCCCGGAGCGAAGGACTCGTCGCAAGCCCGAAGATTGGAGCACAACCACGCAACGACGGATCGACGTCCGCACCCGCAGGCCACAGTTCGATGCGCGCTGGTGGATTGGCAGACGTGCCCACGAGAACGCCCTCGTTGAGCAATATGTCCGTGTAGCCCTCGAAGGAGAACGTGCCCGGAGCGGGAGCTGGCTGTCCTGGTTGCTGGTTGAGGTTGAACCCGAACAGCACGTAAGGTTCAATCTGCGTCAACGGTTCACCCGGCACACCGACCACTGGCGAAGCGAGCTCGACGTCCGTCGCGATGCACAAGGGATCACCCGCTTCGTGCTCCCGAATCGTGATTGCGCTACCGAGGTCGTCGGTCTGCGTCCACACGTAGCCGTGCCAAGGACCAGCCGTCAGATACCCATCGTCGTATTCGATCTCGACGTCCGATTCAGCGTTCGGCGACGGCAGCTCGTCGAACTCGATGTCGTCGTCCCTATCGTCGACTCGCTCGACGCTGTGCGTGAGACACTCGCTCTCGTCACACTGCTCCTCGATGCAGTAGCCGATTGCGATGCCGATCGCGTTGGCTTCCGCATCCGTCGTATCGACGCTCATCACACAGTCATCACTACACTGGTCGTACGCGTCCCAGTCGTCCGCGTTCCAACACGCTTCGAGGCAGGTGCGCAAACTCGAGCAGGGCGCGTTGGCACTACACGCTGCGTACTCCGTCGGACACTTGCTTTCGGCGCACGCCATGCAGTTGGAGTAAGTTACCGTGTACGTGTCTCCCGACGCGGAATCGTCGTTCGAGTCATCCGTAGAGGTACTCGAGTCATCGTCGGCTGACGCCATCGAGTTGTCTCCATCGTCCGCGGCAGATTCGTCAGTGATTGCGTCGTTCGCTGCGTCGTCGTTCGCTGCGTCGTCATCCATGTTCACTTGCCCAGTCGCGATGTCGTCACTGCTCGTGGCGTCATCAGGCCCCGGCAAGTCAGCCGCGCCGACATCGTCCGCACCTGCCCCAGAACCGCTATTCGAATCGTCGTCTGCGCTCGTCATCGCCCCAGTCTGGCTTCCACCTGACTGGCTTCCTTGGGACACGTCATCAACACTGACGTCGTCGTCATCGTTCGCCCCCGACATCAAGTCATCCGTCGCGCTGTCGCCCGTCGCGCTGTCATCCTCAGCGCTGGCGTCCGCCATATCGTCGGCGCCCGCGTTCGTCTCTTTCGCGCCCTCGTCTGCGCAAGCCAGCGCCAACCCAAGTCCCACGAATGCCAATCGCCGCATTCCGCTCGGTGTATCACCTGCTCCGTCACGCACAAGGTGATCCCCCACGTCGCGTTCGTCGCGTGCGAACCACACACACTCCCTCGGGGGGGCGCACCGACTCGGAACGCGCGACAGCTCCGTGCCTTCGAACCTTCTCAGGCAATTGCCGTGAATGCACGCGACGTCGAACCCGTCCAAGCGACGTCGAATCCAGCCCGTTGCGATCGCTCTTGCTTTGTTTGGGGCACCTCTGCAGCTGGCGCGCCGCACAGCGCCGAGCGCCGAGTCGTGCTCCACTGCCGTTGAGCCAAGCACTTCATCACCGCGCCGAGCCCACGCGTGCACCCCCCAGGTAACTGGGCGCGATACGTGGACTCGGCGTCCGAGCCAACCGCCCGCGGTCGCAGAGCCTGGGCACGCGCCCATGCTTGCTCTCATCGGCCTCGAAACCAAATCGCGCGGGTCTTCGTGGACGCCCGCGACTCGATCGCGGCCGCTCGACGCTCCCGCGAACTCCACCACCCCCTATTGTGCACGCATCCCGCAGCGCTGAAAGTTCGCTTCTCGCCTCCCGATTCCTCGCGTCGGGCGCGTCGCAATGGATCGCATCGGAACACACCGCACGAGCCGAAGTTGCACAGCCCCTAGATGCCATCTATGAACTCCACGATGACTCGTTCGAACTTCGTTTGGTGCCGTACCTCGATAATTCTTTGCGCGTTTGGACTGAGTGCCTTTGGACTAGCCGCCTGCAGCGAGGACGCTGGGGGCGATCCTGCATCGAGTGACCTGGGCGCGACGAGTGGCGATCCGAGCGGAGGCACGACGGGCTCCACGTCTTCTGGTGCTGATTCATCTGGAGCAGGCACTGGAACGACGGGCAACACCAGCTCGACTGGCGGTGGAGCCACGAGCACGACCACGTCGACTGGCGGTGGATCCACGAGCACGACCACATCGACCGGCGCTGGCACCGCGACGGGCTCTGGCACGAGTCAACCGCCGCCTGGCGGTACCGACAGCGGCGCGGGCGGATCCGGCAACATGACCCCCCCGATGACCGACGACTCCGCCTCGACTGACGACAGCGCGGGCGGCAGCGGCGGAGACGTGACGGACGACACGGCTACCGACGATACAGGCACCGACGACGGCACCACGGATGATCCAGCGGGTGGGGCTGGAGGTCAGCCCGATCTCGGCGCAGGCGGCGAGCCCGGCGTCGGCAGCGACGACTCCGAAACGGGAACGGACGACGGCGCAACGGATTCGATGGGCGGCGAGCCATGCCCAGCAGACGCCACCTTCTGCTCGGGTTTCGACACCGACGAGTTACCCGAAGGCGCCGTCTTCAAACTCAACGGCGATCCCGCGACGCCCTGGACAGCACTGTTCGAGGTCGACACTAGTGTGCAGTTCGCAGGCGCAGGTTCACTTCGCGTGCGCAAGAACGCCGAACCCAACGCCAGCACCATGTACAAGATGCTGGCCGTGCCCTCGGGCGGTTCGGACTTTTGGGTTCGCATGTACGTGCGCAGTGACGTCGAGCTGGGCCAAGAAGGGCACAACGCCTACGCCGCAGCATCAGCCACCGACGATCCCAACGACGGCAGCCGCGTCGAGTTCGCCGACGACGTGGGTCTCTCGTTCAACGCCGCCGACGACGTGCGCTGGCCAGAAGGTTACGGCCGGCTGACGAGCGGCGGCACCAACCCGTACACCTTGCCCGCGAACGAGTGGCACTGCATCGAGCTCCACTTCGACGGCGCTGGCCGCACCCAATCACTCTTCATCGAAGGGGAAGAAGTGCTGGTCGCAAGTGACTACCCCGGCTCCGCCATGGACTTCGGCGTGTTCAAGTTCGGCTACCAAGGCTTCCACAACGAGTCCGACCGCGGCGTCTGGTACGACGAAGTCGCCGTCGGCCCAACCCGCATCGGCTGCCTAACGCCCTGACATACCCGTCGGCGGCGGGCACTAACGGAAGCCGAGCCCGGTCCCAGCCAAACACTTTCGGCTCCGGAAATCAGCGGCCCGTCTACTGCACGGTAAGGGCGTGCACGTCTGCAAGGTCCTGAGCCCGACCCGCAGCGCGCTTGTTCTTGAGTAGCGCGGAGCGACCGATGATTGGTATTGCGCGTCCGGCAACTTGGAACGTGTCGCCGTCCTGGACGGCCTCCTCGAAAGTAATGCCGTCGGCGCGATTGATGATGTCAATCCGTCGCGGTGGGACGCCAAGCTGGAGGATCCCATCGTACGACGCAAAGTCCTCAACGCCTACTTCGAATGCGGAGAGCGGCGCTCCGAACGCCGCAAGGGCCGCATACACCCGTCTTGCGTTCTCCTCATCCGCTTGCACGAGAATGTCCAAGTCCTTGGTGGCTCGGGGGTGTCCGTGGAACGCCACTGCATGCCCGCCCAACACCACGAACCGCGCCTGCGCCTCGCAAAGCTCGAGCAGAATGTCGCGGAAGTCGTCGAAAAGCTCCATCACGAGCCGGTTCTAGCGACGAAACGCACGGGCATCTCGTCTCGCGAGTACTTCGGGGAAACAACACCTGCGAGTTCGAACGCTTCTATGGTGAGGCGCGTCGCCAGCGAGATCGCGGCATCACCCTTCACCGGCGTGAAGTCGACCTCGGAGTGGCCCAACCGCCCCTTACGGATGACCATCAACTCTGCTCGCCGGGAAGCGCGCTCTCGTCGTGCCAACTGGTCTGAAGTCACGTTGCAGAGTGTAGCACCGAGCGGGCATCCGTGAAATCAGCGTCGCCCGGGTGTCCCTCGTGCCACGAAACGCCGCGGCGCTCGTGCGTGCCGCGGGTGCAAGGGGGCCGTTTATCAACAGCGCCGTCAGGTGACGGGCCCATCGCCCCGAGAAAACCAGTGGGCGTGGGCCCGTTTCACGAGGCGGCTGATGATGCAGTCGCTTTTTTTGGCGCGTTCACGCTGCGGGGCTGGGCTTTTTCTTGCTGCCTTTCGGGCGGCCTACTTTGCCGAAGCCCAGGTGGTTGAGCAGCAGCTTGTCCGTCAACACGCTGCGCGCGATGCCGCTCCATTCGAGGTACCACGCCCAAAGCGCTTCTTCGGCGGCCGCCTCTTCTTCGGGATTGCACACGGGGTCCGATAGCTTGTGCGCTTCTCTGAGTCGGTCGCAGAGCACCCGCGCTTCTTGCACGACCGCTTTCGTGAGTCCGCGTTTGTTCAGATGCGCCCGCGCCTGCTTGGCCTCTTGTCCTAGTTGCGGCACGCCTTTCTCGAGCGCCTCGATGCGCGCGAGAAAGGTGTCTACTCCAAGCACGACATCGTACCCGCTCTGACGCCGCAGCCGATTGAACAGCCAGGCGCGCACCTTGGGGAACGCACGTGTGAGCGTCGCGTCGCTCACCACGAACCAGCGGTTCTCCCACGCGTCGAGCTGGCGGACCCGTTCTGGAGTGTCGTCGGAGGCGCGCGCAGCCTTGCGTGACTGCGCGTACTGTTTGAGCAGAGCCCAACCCTTCTCCACCTCCTCGTCGTCGAGCCCGTACGCCGACAGTTCGCGCCGCAGCTTCGGATCGTAGAGGCCTGTGAGCAGATCCAACGCTCGGTACGCCTTTTCGCCAGCCTTTTGTCGCGCCATGTTTTCTCCAGCCCTCCTCTGTCTATCGAACCAATCCGGCTCGACTCGCCCGCCCCACGCATCGGAAGCAATTCCGCTAGGATAGCCTCGAATTTCCTCCAAATGGCAACCAATTAAATATTAAAAATATCTCTCCAGAACATCGGTGATTAGTCCCACTAATTGGAAACAACAACTGAATATCCTGAAGGAATAATTCACCAAATTCCGAGAAGATGCTCGAATTAGCCCAGAACACTCGAAGCGTCGGCGCGGACCGGAGCATCGCCGCGACGCACACGTAGCGAACCAGCTTCCGACACACGAAACGCCGGCTCGGTCAGGCGCGAATGGTCAGCAGCGACGCGCGAGGAATAGTGCAGTCGTCTGTTCGAGGCGCACCACGCCGCCCTCGCGACGGATCACGTCGGAGAGTGCGGTCAGCAAGGGCTCGCGCTGCGCGGCGGGAAGCGTCGAGTGATCTGAATGGGTTTGCGCTGAGCCCCGAGGCTCGAGGGTGTCAAGCGCAGCCTTCTTCGCAGCCCCCCGCGTCACAATACAGGCCGCCTTCACGGGTGAACGAGCAACCCGGACCCTGGTGGCAGTCTTCTTGAGCGCCTTCGCAAGTTTCTACGCAGGATAGTTCGCGACCGCCACCGTCACCGCTTTCCCAGGTGTAAAGTGAACAGACGCTACCGACGTCGCACTCGAGCGTGTTCTCCTGATCCCAGGAATCCATGCAAGTGGTTGCCTCGCAAGGGGTCGTCTCCAGAATGCTGAACGCGCCGTCGACGCACACGCTGGCGACGACGCCTCGCCCGCCGCAGTCGTAATACGTGCAGAAGCCGGGGCCGCTGCACTCGTCACCCTCGTTCGGGGGCTCGATTGGACAGCGCGGGGCTGGTGTCTCTTGCGTCATCTCGTCCGGCGGTAGTTCGCCCTGGTCGTCGTCACCTTGGTCGTCGCCAACGTCATCACTGGTGTCGTTCTGGCCTGTGGTGCCTGAATCGTCGGTAGCTGGCTCGTCCGTGTCTGAATCGTCGGCAGCTGGCTCGTCCGTGTCTGGATCGTCGTCTTCGGGCGGCGTCTCGTTGCTCGCGGTTTCCGCATCGTCGGCGTTCGTGCCGTCACTCATCGAGTCGTCGTCCGCCATGCCACGTGAGTCATCAGAGTTATCGTCACTCGAATCGTCGCTGTCCGCGTCGTTGGGTGGGTCGTCGTTCCGCTCTCCCGAATCGCCAAGTCCACGGTCATCAGTCGAGCCGTCATCAGCGGAGTTGTCACCCGTCGAGTCAGCGATGCTGTCCCCATCGTCCCGAAGGGTGTCGTCCGACGTTTCATCTCCTTCGGAGTCCATTTGGCTCCCGTCGGTCTCCGAGGAAGGATCGAGCGTCGGGTCTTCGTGAGACTCACTACCACCACAAGCAGCGAGCGCAAGCGTGAACGCACACGCGATTCCTAAGCACTTCATCCTCTCACGATGGCACGCGTGGCCACTTCTCACCGACCAGAGTGGTCGTATCTGCGTCAGAAAACGTATTCCGCCAGAATACACTGCCGACGGTTCGCCTGCGACCGACATGCGGGGCCAGGTAGCGACTGACGATTTCTGCGCACTGCTGCAGCGCTTTTTCGGGGGTGGCTGCCAGGCCATCTACGGATGGGCCGACGGTCTTGGTAGTCTGATGGTCATGGACACCGTTCGTTTGATCGACGGAGTCGTGCGGCACACGACGGCATTCATCGCTCAGCTGTCGACGGCTGCGGGGCTGCGCGCGCCCCTGGCGCACATCGCCGACCAGGTGTTCTTGGAACTGTCTCGGGAAATCGAGAGCCAAGGCGTCAGTCGCAAGGTCGTCGCCAGCATGTTCGGAATGGCGCTGCGTGGGTACCAGCGCAAGGTGCAGCGTCTGACCGAAAGCAACACCAGCCGCGGCAAGACCTTGTGGCAGGCGGTGGTGGAACATCTGGACACCCACGGCTCGACGCCGCGCAGCCAACTGTTGCAGCGGTTTGCTGCAGACGGCGAAGAGCATGTTGCCGCGGTGCTGCGAGATCTGGTGGAAAGCGGCGTCGTTTACTGCACGGGAAAAGACAACAGTCAGCTGTACGGACTCGCCAGCGACCGAGACCGCGAACGGCTGCTGCTAGCAACCGGGGCCGAACAGCTGAAGCTCGCCGCGTGGTACGAAGTCTTTCGTTGCGCCCAAACGCTCACGGAATTGCGCGACACTCTGGGCTGTGGGGAACCCGAGCTGTCCGCCGCGCTGCGTGAACTGGTCTCGGAGGGCCTGATCGATACATCAACTACCGAGCTGCACGCCCAAACGTCGCTCACTTCCACGCGGTTCGTCATTCCCGTGGGGTCCACCCACGGCTGGGAGCTGGCGGTGTTCGATCACTACCGAGCGGTGCTCGACGCGATCGCGGCCAAGCTGAGGTTGCGCGGGCTGGGCGATCCGCACAGTGAACGTGTGGGCGGGTCCACGCTCGTGTTCGACGTTCACCCCCAACATCCCATGTGGTCCGAGGTCGTCGGCCTGATCGACCGCGTGCGCACTGACGTCAATGGCGTCTGGAACCGCGTCTCTCAGCACAACCGACAGCACCCCGTAGTGCCAGAGCAGCTGACGCCCGTAACCTTCTACTTCGGTCAGAACGTGGCCATGTCTCAACAGGAGCCAGAACGTGAATGAGCAGCAAGACCCGCGCATGACGAGCGCCAAGCGACGTTCGGGAAGATTCGCCGCGCTGTTGGCACTCACCGCCATCGCGTTCGCTGCGTTCCCAGCGCTTCAGGCGTGTGGCAGCCGAACTGACGGCGACGTCTCGGAGAGTAACACCAACTGGCTCAAACACTGTGGGAGTGACGCGGACTGCGGCGATCTGGAATGCCGTTGCGGCGCCTGCACACAAGTTTGCGACGACACGTGTCCGGGCGCTCTCGAGTGCCTTCCTGAGTCGAGCTGCGACCTCGGAGCAGGCAACGCGTGTTTCGCCGCGTGCACCCGCGACGCGGACTGCACCTGGCTCGGCGATGGCGCAAGTTGTTCCGGCAACGTGTGCAGCGCTCCGGTTGAGGGCGTCAGCTTCACGATCCTGCAAGGGGGCAGCACCACGAGCGACGATGGCTCGAACGGCGACGACAGCTCGAACGGCGACGACAGCCCGAACGGCGACGACTCTGCTGCGAGCCTGAATGGCGGGGGATCGAGCTCGGGAGGTCTAGGTGGGTTCTCTGCCGAGACGTGTGCGGAAGCCGCGGCGAATGGAGCGCTCGACGTCATCGTCCCTCCAGACGCGGAAGGTAACCTGCCCCCAGATCTCTGGATCGGCTGCGAGTATGGTCCGTACTTTCAGGTATCCGATCTGAACGAGATCGTCCCTCTCGCAGACGGCGATCCGGGAGGAGTCGCGGAAGCGATCGAGCCGTTCCTGAGCGGCGGTGAGGGGCAGTTCTGGCCGCAAGAAGGCTGGCTGATACTTCGTAAAACGTCCGATGAAATCATGCTCGTCAACAACGACTCCGACGGAATCGCATTCATGGACGTCGAACTCGTCGATGGAGAGTGGGACTGGGACGGGTCCCAGCGGGGCGGGGCTTGCCCACTGCACTATGTGCCGCCAACTGGACTCAACGCCGTCAACTGGCGCTTGAATCCGGATGCACCACCCAGCGCAACGACTACGACTCTCGACGTATTGGTCACCGAACTCGAGTGCGTGAGCGGGCAGGGGCTTGGCGACCGGCTCTGCCAACCCAACGTGGTGATGACAGAGACTACTTTGCACATCGTGTTCGCCGCAGAGCGTCCAGAGGGTGACGCTTTCACGTGCCCGGGAAACCCAGAATCTGCCCTTTCAGTCGAGCTGCCCGAACCGCTCGGCGATCGACGAATCATCGAGGACCTCTCGATCGGAATGAACCTGGAAGACTACTTGCCGTGATCCCGCGGAGTGCGGCTGGGGGCTCCTGAAGCCCTGGGCGGAGGTTCGGCAGGGCCGCACCGACGCCCCGGCAACGCTATCGTAGACGTCTCGTTCCGACTACGCTCGGCGCGTGCGCTGGCGATTCGTGGTGGGTTTGGTTGCAGCGGCTTGTGCGCGCCCTGACGCCCGGCTGTCACCTGAGCGCCCGCCGACACTGAGCGTCACGGTCGAACCCGCGGTGCAGCGCGCGACGGACCCCGCACGAACCGAACCACCGCCGCATCCCGTCTTTCACTACGACGAACCGACGCTGTTCGAAATCGAGTGGGCCAAGCGGCGTTTTCCGGATGAACTCGCGGGCGTGCAATTTGGTTCGCTCATCAATGAGCTGCGCGCCTGGCTGCCGCCGAGAAAGCCGCTCGAGGTGTACGCGCTCACCCCCGAATACGAGTGCGTGCTCGCAGAGCTTTCGCGTTACGAAGATCTCTCCGACGAAATCCGCCACGACGCCCGGGAGAGCCAGCGAAAGAACCCGGACTTCGCCTATCTCTTCAGATTGAACCTGAAGTTGAACGTCACCTACGGCGAGCGGGATGGGTTTCGCACGCGCACCTATCGAACGGCCAGCGTCGACGAAGTGATGCATCTCAGCAACGACACGCACTGGGACATGTGGGTAGAGGATGAATGGGTCCCTCAATCCGCCGGGGGCCGCGCCGACTCTGGCCCGAGTTCCCGCGTGCTGAGCCACGTCGACGCGGGGGCTGCCTATTTCGACGGCATCCCGCTCGACGCCTGGCCGACGTGTACGGGCGTGGAGAAACTACGTTGCCCCGACGGCAGCACTCTCGAGTGCCCGTCGTGTTCCACGATTGCGCTGCGTCTGCTCGACGCCACGCCGGGGAGCGGCGAGATCACGAGCCCACAGCCCACCTGCAACCTGCGTTGTCCCCCGCCCAACGCGCCTCCCGATTTTCACCGCGCTACCGAGTTGTTCGGCAGCGTCGAATGTTACCGCGTTCCAGACCCACGATCGTCCCCGCCGGCGTACGCGCTCTACCGCGATCATCTGCGCTGCCAGCGCGAACTCCTCGGCCAAAGCACGCGCTGAGAGCGATGCTACAGCGGGCACGGTGACGAAACGGGTGAGGGCGGCAGGCTTGCATCCCACTGCGCACTGCTGAGGCATCGCGAACTCGGCCAACGGCGACCTACGACCCCAGTTCCGTTCGGGCATGTCGACCGCCTTGTGATAACGTTTCGCCATGGGTGTTCATTGGGTCGTCGCAGCTACAATCGTTGCACTCTCGACCTGCGCGTGTGGCGCGGGTTCGGACGTCGAAACCCGAGCGGATAGGCACGACGACACTCGCACGGATGACGAACGCCCGAACGACGACGACGGCAACAGTGACGACGCAGAAGCGACGGCACTCACTGATCTACCACCGCCCGCTCCGCGCTGGGCAGCGGTGTGGACGCCGAGTGAGTCCGAGCCCTCGGTGTCGGACGTCTCAATCTTACGCTTCGACGATGTCGGACGACCAGAAGTGTTCGAGCTAGCGGACGGCGCGGATGAGTTGATCCGTAAGGAATGGGTGTCTTGGTCCCCCGAGGGAACTCACCTGGCGCTGCTCAGCTGTGATCGCGACACGTTGATTCCGTCACTGTTCGTCGCGTCAGCCAGCGACGACTTCGAACGGCGATCTGTCGACTTGGAGTTCGAACCCACGACGGAGCCTGGCTGCGGCGACGTCGAGGTACTCAACTCAGTCTCTTGGATGGGGCCGGATACGCTGTTCGCAGCGGTGCTTTCGCAAGAGCAGAAGCTGTACCATCGCATCGGGGTTGAAAACCTCGAAGTGGAGTTGCTGGGATCCATCGCCTACAGCCAACCCTTCACGACTTCGCCGTTTGGCGCGCTGTACGTGCTGGGCACGCCAGAAGTGTCTTGGGATCTGTGGTTTGCGGCCGAGACGGGCGAACCCCGGCGTATGGGGACCAAACCCGACGCATTGCTGTTCACCTCGAACGGTCCGCTCACTTGGGGTCCCGATGGCCAAAGCGCGACGTGGTGGACGCAGTGGCCTGCCGACAGCTCGTCAGCTGATGTCACGAGTGGGAGCACGACCGCTCCGCAGTTCGAAATCGTGCCCGGTCAACTGCCGAAAGTCGGGCACATCCACATACCGACGGGGCTCGTAGTGGACCGTCACCCCAAGGGAGACCTGTCAACTTCTTACGAGTTTCTCGAGATGGCCGTCTCCCCTCTCGGCAGCGTGATCGCCTACGCCATCTATCGTCGCCCAGTGGCGTCGTTTGGCGCCGACCAACGCATCACACTGATCCGAGACGGGAACTCCTCACCTATCTCGGGTGGAGTAGGCGCGTACGGCAGAGCCACGTTTGGGTTCTTGGACGAAGAGCGTTTCTTCTACTCGAGTGGCCGGGAGCCTCAGGAACCCGATGGAGATCGTTCCGTGGCCGTAGTTCTCCGTACAGGCACCGAAGTGCGCGAACTCAGTGTAGACCGTTACGCTCCGTTTCACTTCGACGCCTTCCGCAACGAAAACCGACTGTACTTCGTTCGTACGGGCGTCGACCGCCACACGTCACTGTGGTCCGTGGACGTTGGCGATCCGAGCGCTCGGGCGGAGCAGGTGTCCATCGAGGGCTCCGTGGTTCAAGACTCGGTTCTGAAGCAGGGCCAAGTGCAGCCGTTACCCTACCACGATGTGGAAGAGGCAGAACTCGGCCAAGCTTTGCTGCTCGCATCTTCCGACGACGACGAGTGCAGAGAGCTGCAACGTGGTTGTCAGACCGCCCGTTGGGTCGTCAGCTTCGAGACAGGCGTCGAAGTCATGCAACTGAACGACGCTTGGCTGGAAGGCATCGTCTCCTGGGCGCCGGATGGATTGGGGCTGATCGTTTTGAGTACCAGCGGCCTGAGCTACGTTCCCGGCCCCAGCTATCGTGGATCGATCAGCGTGGGGCCGGACGTCGTGGGGATGGTGCTCCCTACGCGGTGGCCAGCAGCGGGTTTCTGATTCGTGGAGTTGGTGCACCCTGCGGCTCGGCTCTAAGGCTTTGCCCTGCGCCTGCGGTAGCTCTACGGCAGGTATTGCTCGATGGCAGCGTACCACTTGCCTGCCATTCGTGCGTAACCGGCCTGGTTGGGGTGAACACCGTCGCCCAGTTCACCATTCGGAAAACCTTCGTACTGATCGACGTAGATGATGTGGGCGCCGTTGGCGGCGCGCTCTTCGACCATGCCGGGGACACTCTGATTGAAGGTCTCCACGCGGCCGCCGAAGGGGATGATGCTGCTGACGACGATCAAGGCGTCTGGAGCCTCCATGATCAGCTTGTCCATCAGGTCACCTAGACGTCCCTCGGCGCCTTGGGCCTGACCGTTCATGTCGTTCGTGCCCGCGTGAACCAAAATGATGTGCGGCATCTCTTGCAGATCGGGGTTCGGGATGCGTCCGGCGATCTGGCTGATGGTCTGTCCGCTGATGCCCGCATGGTTTCGTGGGAATGGCACGCCCTCGACCATCATCGGGCCGTTCGGCTGCTGGGTGCCAGTGAACGTGATGTCGTGACCGTCAGCTAGCGCGAGTCGAAACAGTTCGACGCGGTAGCCCCCGTCGAAGCCGAGCCCAAACGTGATGGAGTCGCCGAGCGGCAGGATCTTGCAGGTTTCATCCGCAGGGCATGGCTGGAAGCCTGCGGGCTCCGCGCTGTCGTCGGTGGCCGTGTCGTCGGTCATCGCCGCATCATCAGCCATCGCCGTGTCGTCGGCGGCCATGTCATCAGCCATCGCCATGTCGTCAGTAGCCGCGTCGTCAGGCATCGCCATGTCGTCGGCCGCCATGTCGTCAGCCATGGCCATGTCATCGGCCATCATGTCGTCGGCCATGATGTCGTCTGGGCTGAGCGTATCGTCGGTGACGCTCGACGCCATGTCGTCGGCCATCATGTCGTCAGCCATCGCCGTGTCGTCGGAAGCACTGCCCGCCGAGTCGTCCGCCGTTGTGGCGTCATCCATCGCTGCTGCGTCGTCGGTGGTAGCCCCGGCGTTCGGCGGGACGGCGGGCATTCCGCCCTGTGAACCTGCAGCGCCCCCGCCAGATGTCGACGTGGAGGTTCCGGCAGGATTCGACCCGCCTGCACCAGATGTTTCGCCGCCAGTGGTGCCACCCGTAGCACCGACGGAAGGCGCGGCACCCGTCGCGGACGTGGTCGCCGAGGCGGAACCGACGGGACTCGACGTGTCTTCGGTGTCGTCGGACTCGCCGCAGCCGATGGCGAAGAGCAGGGCCAACGCCGCGAAGGCAGGAGCAGCACGCCGCAGGTGCAGGTGCGCGCTGCTCAGTTGAGGCGAGCGGCAGAGTTCGTCGAGTACAGTCATGATGGGTGTCGAGCTTGGCGAACGCGTCGGCCCGACGCAAGCGAGAGTAGGAACCGGTTCCAAACGTAAACCCGACTCGACTTCAACCTTCGGCGAAGATTGCAGCGCAAGGGGTGCGGCCTACCTAGAAACCTCGACGGTGTGTTCGAACCATCCAGCTGAAGCGCTAATTTTGATTACCAAAAGTCGGGTCATTTCAAAGCACGCCCCACTCTCGATCGAACACACTCTGCTTACAGCACAAACTCGCAGGAGCATCAGAAGGCCCAGGGTGAACGATGCGTAGATGGCGCTCAGAAGCGCACTGATGGAGCACACCTTTGATAACCCCGAACTTCGGCGGGCGGTGGAGGCGGACCCGGTGGTCGAATGGGTGGACGCGGCGGACCCGGAGGTTCGATCGGCGGACGTTGGGGGCCCGGAGGGTCGTTCGGTGGACGCTCGGGTCCGGGCGGGTCGATCGGAGGTCGTTGGGGCCCCGGCGGACCCGTCGGCGGGCGTCCTGGTTTCGGCGACCTTGGCGCTCTCGGCGCGCGCGGCTGCGCGGCCGCCACCTCACGAAGGCGTGAGGCTTCGGCGACGCACCGTACGTCTGCTTGGTCTTGCAATGTCATGCGCATTCGCTCGATTCTACTGAAGCGACACGATCGACGTCGCACTCAGCGCACGCCCGTCGAACACGTTGGGTTCGAGTACAGCCATGACGCGTACATAGTCACCCACGTCGATCTGTTGAAAGCCTTCGTCGTCGAGCGGATCGTACGGCATCTCTTCGATGTCGACGCGTACGCTCGTCATGCCCGTGTCGACTTCGAAGTCGTCTTGGGTCGTCTGCGTCACGTAGCCGCTCACTTCGATTGCGGGGCTGTGCGTCCCCTGGATCATCATGGGATAATCTTCTTCATCAACGCCGCTCGCGTGAAACTGGGTCCCGAGATCCCGCACGTAGACGCTCGAGGCTTCGATCTTGCGCTTCTCGTAGAAGTCCTCGTCGATGAAGCCTTGCACCACGACATCGTCGTTCTCCAGCATTGGATGGCCCTCCGAGTACCAGTCCCAGTCGTCCATCTCGACCGTGACGAAACCCTGCCCGTAGTCGAGTGTGAACTCATCTGGTCGGGCCGAAGCCACCGTTCCACTGATCGTGATGGGACTGCCGTTGGGCGCAGCCTTCAGCGCCTCGGTACCGACATGACTCGCGGAAGACTTCAGCGGAGCATTCGTCTTCGAGCAGCCGTTACTAGCGAGAACACCCGCTGCCGCAAATAGAAACGCCAGCCCGACTCCGTCAGCCCGCGCCATCACGACCCCCTGTTCTGCTAATCTCGAAGATCCGGTCGGCATCCAACTCACGCTCACCGAACAGCGGATCATCTATCTCGCCGGATACGCGCACTCGATCCCCGACGTCGATACGCAGATATCCATCGTCGTCGAGCGGGTTGAAGCTGAGCGTGCTGGTGTCCACCTTCACTGACGCCAAACCACGTCCGATGGTCATGTCCCGACCATCGATCGACGTCACCAGCCCGACTACGTCCGCGCGTCCGACGGGAATGGGAGTGACCACCGATAGCGACGAGGAGTCCTCCTCGTCGACGGACGAGGCGTGAAAGAACGTGCCCAGATCTTCCACGAATACGCTACTCGCTTCGATGCTTCGCCGTTCGAATAGGTCGTCGTCGATACGCCCGTAGACGATCACTTGGTCGTTGACGAGCAAGTTCCGCGCTTCGTCGTAGAAGTCGTGGTCGTCCATCTCCACCGTGACGACTCCCGCACCATGATCCAGACGGAAACTGGTCGGCTGTGTGCTCACGATCGTTCCGCTGATGGAGAGCCAGCTTTCGTCAGGTGCTTGCTTCAGCTTTTCGGAACCCTGTGCATTCGCCACCGAACTGAACGAGAGACAGGGCCCGAAGAATAGTGAGATCGCTCTGCTAGTTGTCGTTCGTATTCTCATCGTGTTCTCCTTTCGTTCTGTCTTCAGCGACTGACAGAACGTGGGATGCACGCGCGGTGCCAGGCTAGAACACCTTCGATCTGCCCGCAGGGCGTGGCGGGATGTCCCAGGTGTGGCGGAGGCGGGGAAGAAAGTCTCCACAGTGTTCGCGCGCGGAGCGGGTGTGAACCCCAACCACGAGCTACCACCGCGCCAGGCCCGCCATGCCGCCGAACTCTTCCACGAGTCTTCGTTCGCAAGCGCCAGACACGAATTGAATGTCCGCGCCCGCTTGTTCGGCGATTTCTGGCAGGCTGATGGTGAGATCGACTCGCTCGGCGCCTTGCGTAGCCGGCGCACTCTCACTCCCGTTCACCGCTTGCACCTGATTGGTTTCGGGATCCAAATACGCGCCAATGTCGAGGGAACGCGGGACGACGAGCTGTCGCAACCGCCCCAACTGCAAAGCCTTCAGGCACTCGTCAACTCCGCGGACTCCCCGCTCCGCGATCGCGTCCAGCACCTCTCCCTGACGCTCCGCCTCCAGCGTCTCGACGATCGTGCGCACGTGGGCTGCGACCTCCATGCTCGTGGGCACCCCCGAATTGATACCCGCGCCCACATGGCGAACACGGCGGGCGAGGTCGTCCGCCAAACATGATACGAGCAAGTGCCGATCACGCTCGGGACCCAGTACGATAAGGTCGTCAATCTCGTCGCGTTCCACCAGCGTGCGGATGGCTTCGACTTGGCTGCGATAGAACGCCGCCTGAGAAAGTTCGATGTTCTCGTCCGCGAGCTGACGCGCGCTGCCTGCCCGATCGGCAATGTACTGGCGCTGGTTTCGCTGATTGCTCGCCGTCTGAGGGCTGCGGGCGGCAGGCGCTGGAACTGCTGCAACGCCGCGCGGCAATCGGTTCTCGGACTGTTCGATGTCGTCTTGTTCGACGGCGATGGGTTCTCGCTGGGCGCTGAGAGCAGACGTGGCCTGCCCGAGAAAGACACGAAACCCGTGTAAGTGGTCGCGGTCGGCGAATAACACCAGACGAGACGTGTGCCGCGCGATGAGGGCGAGCAGAGGTAGGTAGTAGGGCTCCCCCACTCGAGCATCCACGTGATCGCTACCATCGCGTTCCAACGTCACATCGAGTTCGAGCACTTCGATGTCGTCGGACGTCGCGAAAATGGCAACCGACCGCCCGTGTCGGGAGCGCTGCTCGAAGTATTTTTCGATTTTGGAGGCGGCCGCTGGGGGAACACCCTCGAGGTCGCGAAGCGTGTTCTTCAATCGGACGGCAACGGCCGCAGACAGCGTCTCGTTCTGCGCTGGGTGCACCACGGCGTACAGCGAAATCACCGGGCGGGGAAAGGCGCGAACGCGGTCCATCACCCGACGCACGTCGGGTGGTTCCAAAGCCAATTTCGAATCGGTTTTCTCTGACATGGCGCCAAGTAGATGCATTTGGCATGCCATACCTCCCGCGAAACGTGACTCGTTCTGAGAACTTGCCAGGTGAGGTCCATTGCCACACGACGCAAGAACGTCTCCCCACGCGGTTCGAAGTCGTGCTGAGCGCGCCCACACGAATCCAGCTGCAAATCTTACTGAGGAAGCTGGTGCGTCGTCGCAGCGCGTGACCTCGACGTGGAGTGCCCCGGGTTGTGCCCTTGGAGCAAGGAGCGGAAATGCTGCGGTCCAGAGAACTGCGGTCGAGCCATGCTCCCGCGTGCCCGGCTCGCCCGCTACTCGTCGAGTGGGATCAACTGCAAGTTGGCGAGCACCACGCGCTGCCCGCCGCGCTCATCGCTCACGATGTTGCGCAGACGCTCGAAGTAGTCGAGGTGCAACTTACGGATCTTTTCGTATCCTTCGTCACTCACCGCGAACAGGTTGTAGGAGTAGAGACCTTCACCCTGGGCGCGAGATTTTTTCAATCGTTCACCAGCCACGTTTAACCAATGCTGTTTCAAGCGCAGATTTGCTTCTGGATCGCTGCGCGTGTCCACTGGTAGCGCCGTCGACAATGCATACCCACCTCGGACTCTGCGCACCTGCCCAGCGCGACTGAGCCGCTTTAGCGCAGCGTCCACACGAGACACATCGAGGCCCGTGCGCTGAGCAATGAACTCCACTTGCGGAACACTGGATTGCGGCGTGAGCTCGAGCGCGCGCAAGACGGCATGGCTCCACGGATCATCGTAAGCTAACGCGCGCTGAGCGCGTAATGCCTCGAACGCCCGCCGCGTCGTTTCCAGACTGCTCGGGTCGACGAACACCGCGACAAAATCGAGCAAACGATGAGTCGTGACTTCGACCAGAGCAAGCAACGCCGAGAAGGGAGGCTCGGTCTTGCCCGAAAGCCAACGCGCGACCGTGGTGCGATCACTTCCCACGGCGCGCGCCAGTTCGCTGATGCTCAGATCCCCGCGCAAGCGAGTGAGCCAGTCAGATAGCCCCTGCTCGGATTGCTGCAGCTTGGTGTCCGTGCCAAGAAACGCGGCGATGCGCGCGTCGACGGCGACTCCCACGTGACGTGCCAGCGCCAAGAAATGACCAGCGGTCGGCGCCCGTCGACCGCTCTCCCACAGGTACATGACGTTCGTCCCGAACCCCAAGCGGCGACTGAGCTGCGCCTGTGAACGCTTTCCGCGAAGGGCCCGCACTAACTCTTGGGTCAACTGGTCGTGAGGCACGTATTACAGTTTACAGCTAGAGAAGGCGTGGGGTGGGGCGAATACAGTGAAGTCCCCGCCAGACGTATGGAGCGAGGCCCTTTGGCAGCACAAATGATGGCGTTTTCCTGCAAAGACGTTCGAGCCGACGGCGGCCGCGGCGATGTTCATCGTATTACCAGGTGCATCACACTTAGACAAACTGAGTCATAGAATGTGGCGTTCAGAGCTAGACAGGGTGCGGGTGCCGAGTCAGCTTCACAGCATGAAACCAACCATTCGTACGTTCACGGCAAGTGCCGCCCGAACGTCTCCTTCCTTGCTCATGCTCGTACTGCTGCTGTCGGGGGCGGTCAACGCCTGTTCGACTTCGGCAGACACTACCGACGACGCAGCCACCGCTGCTGATGATGTTGACGATTCCGCCGAGGACGTCGACGA
Source organism: uncultured bacterium (assembly GCA_965651905.1). GTDB lineage: Bacteria > Myxococcota_A > Polyangia > Polyangiales > Polyangiaceae > SZUA-265. Next base: position 71,065 of record CBFGUG010000001.1, read on the forward strand.
GGTCGACACGAACGATGACTCGGCAAACCTCGACGACGAGGAGCGTTCCGACGACGATGTCGGCACGGACGATGACCCCGATGACGATAGCGGCACGAGCACGGACGATGACCGCGACGACCCCGACGTCGACACGGCGGCTGATGACGATCGGGACGACGCCGACGAGGCTTCGACGAACGACGATTCAACGGACAGCGACGATTCGCCCAACTCGGACGACGCGCCAAATGCAAACGAACCACGTCCGCCAGATCCGTCAGGCATCGACGTGGGCGTCTCTGATGCCAACGGGCAAACGGGGTCTGCAGGGGGTTCCGAGTGTTCAGCCGACGCGGAGTGTATCGAAATCGCCGAGGCGATGCTCCAGGAGCTCACAGAACCGGGCAGCGTCGGCGCCACCTTCGATCAAGCCGACTGCATCATGGCCGGGCTAGCCTCTGGCCCCAGCGGCATCGTCTGTGAATGCACGAACGAAGGCGGCGGTTCGCTGACCGTCGGTTTGGAGTGCGCGCGTCGCGGTCGTCACGGCGAGTGCATCTACCCCGCCGAAGAGTTTCCTGGTTGCGAGCTTGGCGTCGCGGAATCGTGTACCGACGTATGTAGCGATCTGCAGTCACGGCTGGAGGCCGCCGCAGCGCAAACCTATGAGACCGAACTGCGTACGGCATACTGCGACGGGACGTCTTGTGTTGCCGTATCTCGAGTCGACGATACGTGTCACGTCAGCCGTGACTTCGTCACTGCCTACGACTGCGCACTGAGTGACGAGGAAATTCTCGCAGAAAGAGCGGAGCAACAGGCTCTAGACGAACCGCCACCCTGCGACTCACCCGAAGCGGCAAGCAGCGACACGTGTTACGAAACGACGGCCCCCAACGAGGAGTACCACCCGCGCGACCCCGACGAGTGGCAGGGCATGCTGGTCGACATCAGTAGCCCTCTGTACTGCGAAGGGTTCTGTGGCATGGCGCTGGCTTGCATCGAAGAGCAATGTCTGCCGTGCGAAAGTGACGCGCAGTGCATGGAAGGCGAAGGGTGCGTGCTCGACCATTGCATGCCGCTAGACAACATCGAATGCCGCGGGCGCGCCGACTGCGGTGACGACCTTTGCGTCCTCAGCGGCTACACGGGTGGCACTGCGCGAGCCAATGAAGACATGCGCGCGTATTGCCTGAGCCCGTCAGGTGGTTCGTCGATGTGAGCGAGTGGGGGGAATCGCGTCGGTCGCCAAGAGGCGCGGCCGACGCGATGTTCGTCTCTGATGCTCAGTCTTCGAGCGCTCAGTCGTCGAGCCCTGCGTCCGCAGGGGAAACGGTCTCTGGCGTGAGCACGATGCCGTAGTAGGTACCTGCGTAGCGAGCCAGCAACTGGGAAACCTCGATCAAGTCTGGATCTTCGTCGGCACCTGGCGCGTTGATCACGTCTTCGTACGCGGTGCGCAGGATCTCTCGACCAACTTCGACGTCGGCTCCCTCGACGTTGGCCAGCGCTTCGGCGTAACCCGCAATCACCGCAGCCTTTTCGATCTCGTCGTCGTTGCCCGCCAACTCGTTGAGCGTAGTGTTGATGGTGGCTGAACGACTCTCGCGAGAAAACGGCCTGGTCCAAGTCGCTCGCATCTGGATGCGGTCGTCGCCATTGAGCAAGCTCGGATCGCAGGCTTCCAACACCTGGAAGAAGACCATCGCCGAGTTGGGTGCGAGATGCTGCGGCTTGACCAGATTGCGGTCGGTGCTGATGTGCTCACCGAAGAACTTCGTCACTTGCATGTACCACGGCAGAGTGAGCTCCAAACGAACCTCTCGGGCCGCTACATCGATCACCTGGAGGAAACGCTCGCCCAACATCCGATCCGCTTCCGCAGCGCTGTCCAGATAGACGTACGAGCCGCGCCCAGCATCGGTCACGCTGTTCATGAGCAGGTCGTTGTACCCCTCACCCACACCGATCCCAGCGAGGTAGATGCCCTCTTCGCCGTCTTCGTCGTCGGCGTAACTCGAGATCAGTTGTTCGTCGGTCACGCCGATGTTGGCGCCGCCGTCACTGATCATGATCACGCGGTTGATGCGGTCACTGGCGCGGTTCTCTGTCGCCACAGAGTAACCCGCAACCAACCCCGCGTAGAGGTTCGTTCCGCCATCAGCCACCAACTGATCGACTTGACTGAGGAAGGTGCTGTCGTTGGGCCCCGCGATCTCATGACCGTTGAGTCGCACGTCTTGTGCGGCGTTCCAAAAAATCAGCGAGACCAAGTCACCCTTCTGAAACTGGGTGGCCATCGCCGAAAGCGCCGACCGCGCGAGGCTCAACGGCGTTCCTACCATCGACCCCGAAGTGTCCACGACCAGCGTCAGATTGAGCGGTCGACGATCCGTCGGATCTCGCTGTTCTGCTGAGAGTGCCACCTGCAGGTTCAGTTGGTTGTCGACGGGACACGACGACAGCTGCGGCACGATCCGCACCTCACCTGCTCGCGCAGGTTCGAAGGAGAAATCGTAGTAGTTGAGGAACTCGTAGGGCCGGATGATCGCCGCAGGCACACGACCGCCCGCCTGGATCAAGCGGCGTGCGATGACGGGTGAGGCCGTCGAGTTGGAGTCGTCCGCGGATAGGTACAGCGTGGCGGCCTTACTGTCGTCGGCGAGTTCACACGCCTCGTCCAGGTCGAACTCAAGCTGCTGCAGACGCCGCGACGACAACTGTGACTCCAGTTGCGGCTCGGACATGAGAGCTCCCGCGTCAACGGGTCCGTCGGGCACGTCAGCTCCAGCGTCGGAGCCCACCGCACTCGCGCCCGAGTCTCGCGACATGGGAGCGGCTGCGTCCGTAAACCCGGCGCCCCCGTCGTCCGCGATGCCACTGTCGCGGTTGGACGACCCCGCGTCGCTGAGTACAGGTCCGCCGTCTACTGGAGACGGAAGCCCTTCGTCACTCGACGGGTCCAGGGGCGGCTGCAGTTCGTCGGGGATTGGCTGCATCGTCTCTTCGCCGCCCGGCATGACTCCTCCCGGGGGAACATCGTCGTAGGACGAGTCGTCGTAGTCTCCGGGCGAATCGAAGATTGCCTCTTGGGCGGGTGCGGCGCCGTTGTACCCGGACGAGCCCGCTTGCGAGCCCGTCGTCGATCCTGTGCTGCCTGCGCTGGGCAACTCGGACTGGCACCCACCTGGAGTCGCGCAGTCTTTCTGGGCGCCGTCACCTCCGCACAGTTGTCCGGGAGCGGGGTAGAGTTTCAGCGGCTGCGTGCCGACATCGAAGTTGCTGGGCGCCTTCTGGTCGTCCTTTCCGCACGACGAAAGCAACACCAGGAAGCCCGCCGCGGCCAGCCCAATGTGACCCTTACCAAAGCCCGTTCCAACTCGTATCATCTGCTCTCCTCCGCGTGACGCTCACGGCTCGCCCAAAAGCCGCAGATCGAGCTCATAACACGAACGCGTGAGTCGGCCCGCAGAGATGCGTAAACTCGTTCGGCGCACCCATGCTGGATCACCCTGCAGCCCTGAGCGTCCAGCCTGAGCAGAGAATCGCACCTTCGGTAGGTGGTTCACACGGTGAGACGCTCGTGAATCAGCGTAGGCAACCCGACCCTGACCCGAACAGGATCGCAGCGTCTGCCGGCGGTCACCGCACTAGCGATCGCGTGCGCTCAGTCGAGTTCGTCGAGGGCGATGAATACATTGTCGGTCCCTGAAGCGAAACAGGGTCCGGTTGCCGCGCACCACACGTCCCACAAGAAGGCCTCGACGTCCAATTGACGGCGCGTCCACTGCTCGTCCTGCAGCTTCCAAACGACGGCGTGCGCTATGTTCGACTCATCTCGACTGGCACCAACTGCGTAGGCGATGTCCGTGCGCGTTGCGGCAACTCCGAGCAGCGCGTCACCCGGCGCGTCCTGAACGCTCACCCACTCGGTGTCCCGAAAACGAGCGATCGTTCCCGGTCCCACAGGCTCAGGTGCATCGTCACCAGCAACGGCAAAGATCGCGTCGCCGCTGGCGGCAAAGTCGTTCAATTCGACGTCCAGCGGGTCGGACGGCGGCTCCCAGGTGCCGTCGCCGTTGAACCGACTTACCGCGCCGAGTTCACTCAGTGCATACACCGGGCTCGGACCGCGCTGGTCTTGGATCGCCCCGCTACCACCCACTCCCAACGGGGTCAGCTCGCCGAGCGGTGAGCTCTCGTTCGACCAGCTGGCGCCGTCCCACCGCAGCACGGAGTCGTTCGTCAGCGCGAACACGGAACTACCAGAAGTACCCCAAACCGACACTGCCGCGGGCTCCAGGATTTCTCGTTCGTCGCGTTCGATGTCGTAGCGCCACAGCGTTTCCCCAGTCGTGCCATAAACAGCGTCATCACTTGCCCATAGTTGACGCACGATGTTGGGGTCGTCATCCCAGCGCGCCAATTCACTCCACTCGCCGTTCGAGTAGCGGCGCAACACACGGTCTGGTGAGTCGCTGGCCCCGAAGTAACTCGCTACAAACACGTCACCCACGTCGTTGCCCGTGACGGCACTGTTGACGACGTAACACCCCGTGCACAGGGCAGGCGCACGAAAACTCAGTGCGGCAGATTCATTTGAAGTCTGAGCACCGTGGTCGCTCTTCGCGCCGAGCGCGTCACTCCCATCGTCGTAGCCTTGGCCACCGCTACAGGCGGCCAGGAACACGATCACTGCCGTTAGCCCAAGGCCTGATTGTCCGTGAGTGGAGCGGCGACCGCCGCACAGTCTGCGCGAGTTGTTCATCCCTTCCAGAGTGACGGGAGAAGCGTCGTTCGTCTAGTGCCACACCGCACGTTCACTAGGCTCGAATCGCTCATCCTGGTTCGCAATAGCGATCAGAATGTCGACTATTTTCTATTCAACGCCACCACGTACTTTCAATCACTTGGCCACATGAGTAGTTCGTATCCACACGTCTCATGTGCTATTTGACACTAATGTACGAGGCAATTTCGAGAGAGCTCATGCGCGCCGCACGAGGCCGACGCTCGCAGCTTGCACTCAGCCGACGCCTGGGTTTTACGACCAACGTGCTCTACGCGTGGGAATCTGGAAGATCGTTCCCAACGGCACTGCAATTCCTACTCATGATGGAGAAGTCCGGGGTGGACACGCGCGCAGGCTTTCGTTCGTTCTACGTCAAGTCGCCGCTGTGGCTCGACACGATGCGCGAATTCCCCTCACGCGCAGGGATCGCGGCGTTCCTGCGCGATCAACGTGGACAAATGCCGATGCATCATCTCGCGTCTCTTGCTGGAGTGAGCCGCTTTGCGCTGTCGCGCTGGCTCAAGGGCGTTGCCGAGCCGAAACTGCCCGCCTTCCTCAACTTGTTGCAACAGTCGAGTCAGCGGCTCAGCGATTGGGTCGCACTGTTCGTCGACCCCGCCCAGCTGCCGACGCTTCACGAACAGTGGCAGCGCCAGCAAGCTGCACTCCAAGCAGCCTACGAGTTACCCTGGACTCAGGGTGTACTCAGAGCGTTGGAACTCGAGAGCTATCAACGACTGCCGCGGCATCGCTCAGGCTGGATTGCGAAGCAGCTGGGTGTCCCGCAGCAGGTGGAAGAACAGGCCCTCAATCTCCTGGAACGCAGTGGTGAGATTACGATGGTCGACGGTCGCTGGCAAGCTAGACCCTCTACCGTAAACCTGCGTCGTGATCCCAAGGCCGCGCTCGGGCAGCGGCGTTTCTGGGTCGAAGTGGCCGCGGAACGCGCCTTGGAGGATCCAGGGATGTTCGCCTACAACGTGTGCGGAGTCTCGGAACGCGACCTGGAACGGCTGAAACGCATGCAGCGAGACTTCATGCAACAGGCGCGATCCATCATCGCTGATTCGCAACCCGTGGAATGTGTCGCCCTAGTGCAGTCGCAGATTTTCGCGTTGACCAAGCCGGTACCGAACACGGGTCGCAAGTAGCATCGGAAGACGCCAACGTGCGCAAACAGCACTGGCCAGGTGCTCACTGCGCGGGGCATCGGTAACGCATTGCAACAGAGCAGATGGTCCGAACGCCGCGCTGGGAGGCTTGCCTTTCGCAAGTTCGCGCCCGATGCTCCCCTCCCGGCGTATGGCCGGGATGAAGATGAAGAGGAAGGAAAGAACAGATGGCAATCAGACTCGGAGACACTGCACCCGACTTCACTGCACAAAGCACCGCGGGAGAAATCAAGCTTCACGAGTACCTCGGCGACAGCTGGGGCGTGCTCTTTTCACACCCGGCTGACTTCACGCCTGTGTGCACCACCGAGCTGGGGCGTGCCTCGAAGCTCAAGCCCGAGTTCGACAAGCGCAACGTCAAGCTGCTGGGGCTCAGCGTCGACGGTGTGGAAGATCACGCCAAGTGGTCGGGAGACATCGAGGAGACTCAAGGGACTGCACTCAACTTCCCGTTGCTCGCCGATCCCAAGCGCGAGATCTCCACGCTGTACGACATGATCCACCCGAACGCCAACGACACGCTGACCGTGCGCTCGGTGTTCGTCATCGGTCCCGACAAGAAGGTGAAGCTCACGCTGACATACCCCGCCAGCACGGGCAGAAACTTCGATGAGTTGCTGCGTGTGATCGATTCACTGCAGCTCACCGCAAACTACAAGGTTGCGACGCCTGCGGACTGGAAAGACGGCGACGACGTGGTGATTGTTCCGGCCGTCAGCAACGAAGAGGCACAAACGCGCTTCCCCAAGGGGTTCAAAGCAGTGAAACCCTACTTGCGCCTCACCCCCCAACCCAACAAGTAATCAACCCAATCCCCAACTCGTCAGTCGACGTGACTGCGACGCTCATTTCCGTGGGCCAGCGGTGGACCCGTTCCCCGTCTCCGAAGGAACGGCCTCTGCTGGCCCTCGTTCGTCGGACCGAGCCAGCGACAGCGCGGCAAGTGCAGATGCTAGGAGCGACTAGGAGCGAAGTCCGAGAATACTGCAGCTATTTGAGGGCTGAGCCGACAACGCAGATGCGCTTGCCCCGCCGAGTTGGCGACGGGAGACTTTTGCCACGGGCTGCTCGCCCAAACGCCACGCCGCGCACCTAGGGTCAGGCCAAGAGCTCGTCGAGGATGCCCTCGCTGACGCCGATCGTCCAGTCTTGGCCTGGCATTGGGCTCGGGAACATCTCAAGACTTGCGATAGGTCCCGGGTGTCATCCCCGTTTGCCGCTTGAACACGTCTCCCATGTGCGCCTGACTGGAAAACCCGCATGCGATGGCGATGTCCGAGAGCGCCAGATTGGGATCCCGAAGCATCGCTTTCGCACGCTCCACTCGCCGTGACGACACGTACTTGTGTGGTGATACCCCAAATGTACGCTTGAACAGTCGCGAAAAGTGATCGGGACTGTACGCAACGACTTCGGCCAAGTCCACGAGCCCGAAGTTGGTCGGCAACTGCCGTTCGATGAACTCGACCAGCTCTTGACGTTGCTCTGGTAAGAAACCGCGGCGGTCGTCTTCGCGCGTCTGCTCGGCGCGACCGTATCGAGCGGACACGTACGAGATCAGAGCAATCGACAGCGATTGAACGTAAACCGCACCCAGGTCTTCCGTGCCTGTAGCATTGGCCGCCAGGCGCTGGGTCAAGTCCACTACGTGCGCATCGACGATGCAATAGCGCGGCCCGCGTTCGCTACTCAGCCCCAGATTGGGCGCATCCGTCAGTGCGCGAACAGATGCCTCGGGAAAGTTCACAGCCACACACGTGCTCGGCTCACCACTCCAACTCACCTGCTCGATCACCGTACCGCAAGGTAGCAGGTCGATCATACCGCTGTTTCGTGTAAACTCGCGAGCCACAGCGGTGGACTCCACTGGTCCTCGCGAAAGAACGCGCACCTCCGAGGTACCGCCCGTCCACACCAACACCGAGTCGGAGGCCGCATTCAGATCGCTCAGCTGCCCGCGTTCAGGCCAGTGACCAACCCGAAGCGGCAAGCCCACCCAATCCGACCCCGTCAATGCGAGGCCGTACTTGGGTCGGTCGCTTGGGGAATGTTCGTCAGAGTGCGTGGGCATGGGAGCTCCGCTGGCAGCGTTGGATCTTTCCACAACTGTAGCGCGGAAATACAGAAGAGATTGCCGGAAACCTGGAATACCACGTGATTGCGCGCGGTGTAGGTTCGACCGTCGTTCATCTCCGACCAGACCTCACCATGCACTACGCTCCGACCTCATCCGGCCTTCGTCATTTCACGCCCCTGACCGTAGCGTTTGCGGTCGGTCTCGCAACCTCGATGTTCGCCGTCGCATGCGCGTCTGAAGATCCGCAAGCCGACGCAGACTCGGACACACTCACCTCTGGATCGGGCAGCACTTCAGCAAGCACGACCCAGACGGGTAGTAATCCTACGACGGGAAGCTCCGACAGCGGCACAGGAACGACAAGCGCTACTGGCTCGAGCACTTCGACCGCTACTCAAACGTCCACCGCTGCCAGCAACACGTCCAGTTCCACGGGCTCGGCCCCATCGAGCGGTGGCATGGGTGGTAGCGGTGGCATGGGCGCTGGTGGTTCGAGCGGCGGCATGGGCGGCGGCACCTCGGATGCTGCGAGCGCAGGCGGCGCAGGCGGGATGGCCGCAACTGACGACGGCATGGGCGCGGGCGGCGACCAGAACTCGAGTGACGACGACATCGACATCGCGGATGACGGGGTAACTGATGATACCGAGTCGGAAGGCGCTGGTGGTGCGTCCCCAATGGAGGGCGGAGAAGGCGGCGCAGGTGGCCAAGATGGTGGCGACGTAGAACCGAACATGAACGACGATGGGCCGTGCCCAATCGACGATGTGTGCAAGATCCTGCCGCTGGGTGATTCCATTACCGACGGGATTGGCGCTTCTGGCGGGTATCGAGTCGAGCTGTTTCAGCATGCCCTCGACGCAGGCAAGAATATCACCTTCGTGGGTGGCTCATCCAACGGGCCAGCGATGGTCGGCGGCCAGCCTTTCCCGCAACAGCACGAGGGGCACAGCGGTTGGACTGTCGAGCAAATCGACAACATCGTGCCCAGCCCAGCCTTGGAAGTCGATCCGCACATCATCCTGCTGCATATTGGCACCAACGACATGTATCAGACGCCCGCAGGTGCGGCTGATCGTCTAGCAAAGCTGATCGACGAAATCGTCGCGGACAACCCCGAGGCATTGCTCGTCGTTTCCACCATCATTCCGTTTCCTGGCGCGAGTAACGAAGTCAGTAACTACAACGCCGCGCTGGAACAAGTCGTCAACGAACGCATCGATGCTGGCGACTTCGTGCTGCTAGTCGATCAGTTCACAGGGTTTCCCACGGGTGAACTAGGCGACGGCGTGCATCCCAACGCGGCGGGTTATGCTCGGATGGCGGGCGTTTGGTGGGCGGCGATCGAGCCCTACCTACCGTGATCGGGACACGTTACGTCTCCGTGGCTTCGTCCCCAGCGGGCTCGGGAACATGGCCTAGAAGCAGAAACTGTTCCGCGGCGTCCTGATCTACTCGGCAGCCCGCTATCATGAGCATGTCTCCAGCTTCGAGAGCCCGTTCGGGAACTGGGTGCTGCATCGATGCACCATCGGGTCGCACGGCGATCACACTTGCCCCCGTCACTGAGCGTAAGCGTAACGCCGCGAGGGTCTTGCCCACGGCGTGCGAAGTCGACTCCAGCTTCACCTCGTGCATGTGCATCATGCCCATGTTCGAACGGCGGGTCTCGGGCGGCGCGTCAGGCATGCCCTGATCGGCGATCGCGCGCAGCATCAAGAGTCCGCCAGACTGAATGTCTACATCCAATTCTCGAGCGCGGACCACCGCGACCGCAACTGCCACGAGCAACCCCACGGCGAACACCAACCAGATGTAGTTCACGCCCGTGACCGTTCCGAGCAGCAGGGCAATCGGCACACCGATACAGGCGACGATCGACAAGAAGATGGACGCCGTCAAGGTTGCTCGCGCACGCCCGCGCTCCCCCGCGAACACGCGGTCCGCCAGTAGTGCCTCCAGCTTTCGGGAAGTGACCAAGAGTGGAACGAGCGCGGGCAACAAGCCTGCCAAGAGCAACGACGCACTGATGTAGCGAATCGTCGTCATGTCGAAGGACAGCTGCGCCGACAGATAGTCGTCAATGCGTCCACGCCACACCTTCCACGCCACCGCGATGATGGCGATCAGCGCGACGTCGAGTAGTACGAATCGAATCGCACGACCCACACTACGCGTCGAACTCGGCGGACTCGTGCGGATTTGCTCGAACCACGCTTCGTAAATTGCGAGCATCTTGAGAAAACGACTGGGCAAACGTCGTTCGACGCCTTGGACGAGCTTGTCACTCCAACGTAAACCCAGCGCGGTGGTGAACGTCGAAAGGACCGCAACCGTGACGAGGACGGGCTGCAACTCTGCGGGTACTACCCGCGCGCTGACGCCGATGGCGGAGATGATGAACGCAAACTCGCCGATTTGCCCCAAGCTGATCCCAGCGGTGAGTGAACGACGCAGGCCGCTTCCCGACAACACCCCGCCGAGCGTCACCCTGACGAACTGAGTGAGCACGACAGCGACCAGCACCAGGAGCGCGGTGGGGAAGTGTTCTGCAGCCACGACGGGGTCGACTGTCATTCCGATTGAGACGAAGAAAACCGCCGCGAACACGTCCTTTACCGCCGCCGTCGCGTGTTCGACTTTCGCGCCGTTACCCGACTCTGCCACGAGCACGCCAGCGATGAACGCGCCGAGTGCTGCGGAGTACCCCAACTGCTCAGCGAACAACGCCAGCACGAAACACAACGCGACACTACCGACGACCAGCGTCTCCGCGCTCTTGGTGCCAACCACCAGCTTGATGAAACGCGGCACGACGAACATGCCTGCCGCTACCAGGGCGCACAACACGCCGAGCAACTTGCCGAGGATCACGAGCACGTCGACCAACGACGCGTCAGCGCCCTGAGCTACGGCAGTCATCACGGCGATCAGCGCGATGGCTGCAACGTCTTGAAGCACCAACACCCCGAACACCATGCGGCGACTGTCTGCGGCGATAGGGCGTTGTTCGAGGATCTTACTCACAGCCATCGTGGAAGACACACACAGGCACGCACCGAGAAACAGCGACTCCGTATCGTTCCACCCGAGCCAGGAGCCAAGTAGCGTGCCAACGCCAAACAAAGCGCCAATTTCGATGGCCGCCGTCACCCCCGAAACGGGTAACACCTCCACGAACTTGCCGATCCTGAACTCGAGCCCGACCGCAAACATGACCAAGACCACTCCGAACTCGGAGAGCTGGTGAACGCGCTCAGGATCCGCGAACAACGGGATCGGGATGTAAGGCCCGACGATCAAACCTGCGAGGAGATAGCCGAGCACGCTCGGTTGGCGGACGAGTTGGAAGATCAGACCCGTTGCTGCGGCCACGCCGAGCACGATCGCCAAGTCGTAAATGAACCCGTCGTGGTGCATGCCCCCGCAGCTTCACCTAGCTCCCCACGAACTGGAAGCCGAAAGCGCAAGCGGCGATGCCGAGCCACAACCGCTACTGGTAGTGCGGGCCGCGACACGCGGGTCCGTCGAGTGAGCACTACTTGACACCGCCAGCTGATGGATTCAAGTATCCATCTCCAAAAGCGACCGACTGGTCTTTTCTTGAATACTCGACAGACGAGCGCGCGATGAGCAAAGGCGAACGCACCAAAGAACAAGTCATCGAAAAGGCAGCGGCGCTGTTCAATCGTGTTGGCTACCAAGCCACGTCAATTTCCGACGTGATGCACGCTACGGGTCTGCAAAAGGGCGGCATTTACCGTCACTTCGAGAGCAAAGACGCGCTGGCGTTGGCGGCGTTCGACTATGCGGTCGACGTCATGCGAAAGCGCTTCGATCACGCGCTGCAAGGCAAGCGTGACGCGCGAGAGCAGCTGTTGGCAATCGTCGGGGTCTACGCGCGGATCCCTCACGATCCACCCGTACCCGGTGGTTGTCCGATCTTGAATGCAGCGGTGGAAGCGGACGACACGAATCCCGCACTGCAGGCCCGAGCCCAGGTCGTGCTGAGCGGTTTGCAACACGTCATCGAATCGACAGTCCGTCGCGGCCAGCAGCAACAGCAATTGCGCCCCGACGTCAGTCCGTCCGCGACGGCAACCGTGATGATATCCATGCTCGAAGGTGCCGTGATGATGTCCAAGCTGCACGCCTCACGAACTCCCATGCGTCGTGTCGTGACCCATCTGAACCGATGGATCGCAAGCATGGGCTTGGACTCGCCCGAGAGCTCAGGCTGATCTACGCAAGCGGTGCTGGTGCGCGCAGTCGTAGCCCGGACACTGTTGGTCTCAAAAGCGACCGATCGGTCCTAAACTTGAACGATTAGCCAACGGAGAAGAAAGGAACGACGAAATGCAAGAGTGTGACGTGATCGTGATCGGTGGAGGCCCCGGGGGCTACTCCGCGGCAATTCGGGCGGCTCAGGCGGGGTTGGAGACGGTGTGTGTCGAGCGGGAGAGTGTAGGGGGCGTGTGTCTGAACTGGGGCTGCATTCCCTCCAAGGCACTGATCGGCGTGGCGCAACGCCGACAGTGGGCACTCTCGAGCGCGACCTTGGGCGTCGAGGTAGACGGGGTGCGACTGAACATGCGGCGGGCGCAAGATCACATCAGCGAGATCGTCGGACACCATGTGCGCAGCGTTGGCTCACTCTTGAAGACGAACGGTGCGAAACTGATCCAGGGCAGTGCACGATTTTGCGCTCCGAAGACCGTTGACGTATCCCACCCCGACGGCACGTCGAGCACTCTGCGCGCTCGGCGCGGTGTAATAATCGCGACAGGCGCCCAAATGCGGCAGGTGCCTGGCATCACCCCCGACGGTTCACGAGTCCTGACGGCTAGAGACGCAGTATTTCTCGACCACGTCCCCGAGCACCTGGTTGTGCTCGGCGGCGGCGTGATCGGGCTCGAGTTGGGCAGCGCGTTCCACGCGCTCGGCGCGAAGCTGACGGTCGTCGAGCTGGGCGACACGCTGCTACCTGGTGTGGACGCAGATCTCGTGGCGGTAGTGAAACGACGTCTGGAAGGTTCGGGCGTGGAGTTCTTGCTGAACACTTCCGCTCGAAGCGCGCACGTCACGCAGTCTGGCGTGCTGCTGCAGCTCGCCGAAGGTTCTGAAAATTGCTCACAACGTGAACTACGGGCTACTACCGTGCTGGTTGCGGCAGGGTTCGTGCCGCGTACGAACGGCTTGGGTTTGGACGCGGCAGGCGTCCAACTCGACGAAAGCGGCCATGTATCGACAGCCGACGACTGTGAGACGAGCGCGCCAGGGGTGTACGCCATCGGTGACGTCTCGGGTCCGCCGTACCTGGCGCACAAGGCTTACGCGGAAGCCCAAGTCGTCGCTGATGCACTCGTGGGACGCCGCGTGAAACGTGACTGGAGGGCGCTGCCCTCCGCGATATTCACGGATCCCGAAGTGGCTACCGTCGGCTTGAGCGAAACCGCCGCCAAAGCTTCGGGGCGAGAGCTGACGATAGGGCGCTTTCCGTTTGCTGCCTCTGGTCGCGCCATGGCTCGTGGTGAGACGAGCGGTTTCGTCAAGCTGCTGGCGGACGGCGACCGCATCGTCGGCGCAGGAATCGTAGGCCCCGAGGCGAGTGAGTTGATCGCGGAGTTGACGTTGGCCATCGAAGTGGGGGCAACCTTGGAAGACTTGGCCCTCACGATTCATACTCACCCCACGCTGACGGAGGCGATTCACGACGCAGCCGAACACGCGCGAGGCAGCGCCGTGCACATCGTCAATCGGCGTAAGGCGCCAGTGCGGACTGCCGCGGACGCGAGGCTCACTCGAGGCGCGATAATGCTGGGTTTGGACGGATCTGAGCGAACCGCGGCGGGCGGGAACACTGCATAGGCCGCGTTTCCTTCAAATTGGACACGCTTGCGTTGTAGGCTCCAGCGCATGAGTGAAGAGGATCTTGCACCTGGCACTTGCGCGACCTGCCTCGGCAGCGGGGAAGCGCCCACCGAGTTTGGCATCGCCGACTGTCCTGACTGTGGTGGGGGTGGCGTGTTACCGAGTCCTTCGGTGCAGGTCGACTGGCGCGCCCGAGACATAGAACGTGCGTTGCAGTGTGGAGCCTCCGTGGAACCCGAACACGTCAAGTGGCTGATCGCGGAGCTGCGTCGTGCAAGGGTTGCGCTCACGGAAATCATCGCGCTGGCGCACGACGCAAGTGAACAAGATCAGTTCGCCCTGCGAGTTCGATTCTCTGCCAACCGGGCGCTGGGGCTCTACGAGATGAAACCCAGCAAGCCACAGCATTGAGCAGCGATCGACTGGCTCGAGGCTTCAGTTACTACCGCAAAACTCTTCTACGAACTCGCTTGCAGGCGCAGCACGCAGCTCCGACAAGGTGCCGCGCTGAAGCACGCGGCCACCTTCGATCACACACACTGATGCAGCCATTGCCACGACGTCGCGCACGTCGTGAGTGACGACGATTGCTGGGCGCTCGAGAGCCTGCAACCGCTCGGCGAGAAAACTACGCACGCGTCGCCGCGTGCTGACGTCGAGTGCGGCGAGCGGTTCGTCGAGCAACAGCAGACGGGGCTCAGCGAGCAGAGCGCGGGCGAGAGCAACACGTTGCTGTTCACCGCCCGACAGGCGTCGCGGTCTCCTGGTTGCCAGGTGTTCACAACCCAGTCGCCGCAACATGGTCAGGGCCGCGTCGTAGCGTGCAACCTTACGGAGCTTCGCGCGCCGCGTAGACAAGCCGAACGCGACGTTGTCCACGACGTTCAAGTGAGGAAACAGCGCGTAACCCTGTGGCACGTAACCGATGTGACGTTCCTCTGGAGGGAGATCGACGCGTTGCGAGGTGTCGAGCAGTGTCGTCGCGCCTACGACGATTTTTCCGTTAGTTGGGCGCACTGCACCTGCAATGACGCGCAACAGCGTCGTCTTGCCGCTACCGTTGGGCCCGACGATGGCGAGAGGAGAGATCTCACCAGCCAGCTCGACTTGCAGGTGCATGGCACCGACGCGAACTTCCACCGCGACGCTCCAACGCGCCTGTGCGTCAGCTGTCATCCCACCCTCGAGACGACCACACCTCGCTCGGTCGTGCGAGCGAGTGGAGCGGCGCGCAGCAGCACGAGCAACACCGCGCCGAGCCCCACGAGCACGATGGCAAACACCACTGCCAGACGAACGTCGGACTCTAGCGCGGAGAAGATCAACAGTGGCATCGTCTGCGTCTCGCCAGGCATGTTACCCGCGAACAACAATGTTGCACCGAACTCGCCGAGCGCGCGCGCCCAAGCCAATGACGCTCCGACGACGAGACCAGGTAGAGATATCGGAACGACGACACGCAGAAATGTCTCGCCGGGTGACGCTCCCAAGGTGCGCGCGACGATGAGGGTATCGACGTCGAGTTTGCGAAAGGCGTTGGACGCAGCCTGCACGTAAAACGGCGCAGACACGACAACCTGAGATAACACCACCGCGGTTGAAGTGAACGGCACCGAGATCCCCAGGATGCTCAGCGCTGGGCCGAGTACCCCCTGACGGCCAAAAGTCTGCAACAGAGCCACGCCCAGCACGGCTGGCGGCAACACGATGGGCAGATCGATGATCACCGACGTCACACGAGCTAACTTCGACGTCGAGCTGGCGAGCCACCACGCGACGGGGGTGCCCGCCACCACGACGACCGACAGACTCACTACGGTCGTTCGCAAGCTGAGCAGCAGTGCAGTCGCGAAAGCCGGGTCGCGGATGCCCCGCGCCAGATCTGCAGCACTGGTCGACAACAACAGCGCCCCCAGAGGAAGCAACAACGCGACAACCAGAGCGCCGCCTACTAGCGCACCCGCGATTCGGGTGGCGCTCGTACGAGTACGACGGTTCATGGCGTGGAGCTCGCAGAACCAGCTTGGCTCGTCGACACACGATACATCATGACGGCTTCGGGTGTACGCTCGAGGCATGCCCGGAAATGGAGAGATCGTAGCCAGGAAGTGCGCTCGCTTCGGTCTGAAACGCCCGCGCAGAAACCAAGTCGAACAGTCGCGCGATCGGACGCTGCTCGAGTCGTGCTGTGGGCACAATCAGGTCGAAGCGTTCTTCGTCGAGGGGTACGAAGTCGAGGCCTTGCGCGATGGCCACTGCCTCGATGCACACGCCTACATCCGCCAGGTCGAAACGGACCAGCTGCGCCAACTCAGTATGACTCGACGCAGCAGGCCCCGAAGATGGAAGGTCGCCCTCACCCGATTTGGAGAGCCACCGCTGCAGAAGCTGCTCTGCACCTGACCCCACATCCCGTCGCACCACGCGCACGTCGCGGCGCAACAGGTCATTCACCGTTCGAATCGCCAGCGGGTTCCCCTTGGCCACGCACAGCCCCTGGCGCCAGCGTGTCAGGTTTACGATGGTCATGTCCTGATTGGGAAAGTGTGTGCGTACCAGCGGTGTGTGATCGTCCTGCGCATCACCTACCAGATGCAACCCTGCTACATGCACCAAGCCACGTGATAGCAGATCAACCGCATGGGTACTGTTGGCGGAGATCCACATGGCGCGAGCGTCTCTATGCTGGCGCGCGAGTCGCCCAGTGAGTACGCCCAGCAGCGGAGCACAACCCGCGACGAGCACGTTACACTCAGCCTCGCTGAGACGCGCGAAGGGCTGGACGTTCACCTGGTTCGGTTCACTCTGAATGCCGACGACCACGCCGTCACCTGGCCGCTCCAGGTCGGAGACTGGATGCGCTACCCAGCGCTCGTCGACCCTTGCCAAGATCACGCGCATCGGATTCGTTGGGTTAGTCGACGCTAGCGTCGCGCCGACACGCTCGGCTCCAGCGAGACGGAACAAGTCCTCTACGCGGCACCCCAGCACGCTGGACAGGTGGAGGGCCAGGGTGGTCGATGGCACCTGGCGCCCTGCTTCGATGGCAATCAGCGCTTGCCGCGAGACGCCCACTCGTCCCGCCAGATCACTCTGGGAAAGCCCTGCTGTTACGCGACATTGGCGCAGTGTGCAGGTCAAACTGGGCGGGGTCGTCGAGCTCATTCGCCAAAGTTGTCGTAGTAATATCAACCTTACATATTGTCAACTGGTGCCCAGTGACCCGAGTCCCGCGTAGGGTGTCCGATGGGCGGAGCGCGCCAGGGAAATCAAGGCTCCACGGATGTGTACGAGTGTCTGGCCGTCCCAGTCCGCCCGCAGCTATCGGTAACCTCGAGCATCAGCTCGCCCGCATCGAAGTAGTCGATGACCAGCACCAACCCGGCTTGCTCGAACGCCTCGCCTTCGGTGACCTTCGCGTTCTCGACCAACACTTCCCTCGAGTAAACGTCGTGGCTGCTACCAACGACGTGATCAGCTGAAATCTCGAAAAGGAAGCTCGCGTGTGCGGGGTCGGGATTATCGACTCGAACCGCAACGAAGACGTGCATTCCGCCTTGCGAACCGTAGTGCACCTCGGGGGGCTGACCATGATCGAGCGCTTCGAAGGCTTGGCGACCACTACCGACCTGCACCAGCAACTCATCGTCGAGCGTGCAGCCCTCGTCAACTTCGAGTTCGCCCGCAGCTTTGCAGCCCAACGCGTCGAACGAACAGGGATCGGACGAGGAACTCGAGCACCCCGCCCAAGAGACGCTGCAACCAACCGCACCTACCCAGAGCGACCTAGCGAACGCCGACATTTCACGTCGCTGTATCACGGTGACCACGCCGCGCGCACACGCATTCGTAGACTTGCAGTGACCCGCGTTCAGCCTACCCGCGACCGATCACCTTTTTACGACTGAACGACCGGACCCCTCATGCCCTCAACCACTAGATGGCGGAGGATTCGTCGCGCAGAATCAGAGTATTCCGATTCGACGGTGGACTTGCTCGAGCAGAATTACCGTCGGCTTCGCGCCGCGAGGCCGACGGGTACGGCGATTCGTCTACGCGGCACGTCGATATGGTTGGCGATCGAGCGTGAAGCTGCGAATATCCTCCGCGCCATCAGCCATCGAACATCCAAGACTAACGACGAACCGCTGCGCGTTTGTTACTTCGGCACCTACCGCGCCGAATACTCGCGCAACAAGATCATGATTGAGGCGTTGCGTCGAGCAGGCGTCGAGGTGCTCGAGTGTCACGAAACGTTGTGGCGAGATATCGAAGACCGCGTGCAAATGGCCAGCGGCGGCTGGAAGAACCTCGAATTCTGGCGCCGTGTGGGGACCGCATACCTGAATCTGCTGCGTCGCTACCCGAAAATGCCAGACCACGACGTTCTGGTCGTCGGCTACCCAGGCCAGTTCGACGTTTATCTCGCACGCGTACTCGCGTTCATGCGCGGCAAGCCACTCGCGTGGGACGTTTTCATGTCCATCTACTTGATCGCGCTCGAACGTGGCCTCGACAAGCGCAGCCCGTTCACGATCGACTGGCTGCGCCGCATCGAACGCCTGGCCCTCCGCCTGCCAGACGTGCTGGTGCACGACACCACCGAGTACGCCACTTGGCTGAGCGAGACGCACGACCTCAGCCCTGAACGTTTTCACCTCGTGCCCACAGGCGCCGACGATCGCGTGTACCACCCGCGGACGGTGCAACGTGACCAACACGGTCCGTTCACGGTGCTGTACTACGGCAGCTTCATTCCGAACCACGGCGTCCGATACATCGTAGAGGCGGCCAATCACCTGCGTGCTGACCACCAAACTCGTTTCGAACTCATCGGTGACGGACCTGATCGAGCTCGAGCGGAAGCCCAAGTCGCGGAGTACGGGCTCGAAAACGTCGAGTTTCGCAACTGGCTCTCGCCCCCCGAGTTGGTCGAGCGAGCGACCCAGGCCGACGCTTGTCTGGGCGCCTTCGGCACCACCCCTCAGTCGTTGATGACCGTGCAGAACAAGATCTACGAAGGCCTGGCGATGGCAGTGCCCGTGATCACGGGTGACGCCAAAGAGATTCGCCGCGCGCTGACCCACGGTGAGCACGTCTATCTGTGCCCGCGAGAGAATGGTGAGGCATTGGCGGACGCAGTCCGCGCGCTACGTGGCGATGCCGAACTGCGACAACGCCTCGCTTCACGCGGTCACGCAGCGTTTCTCGAGCGCTACGCCCTCGACCGCCTGGGTGAGCGCTACCGCGAGCATCTGGCTCGGACCGTTTCGGCGCGGTAGCCCCCTCTCCCCAGGTTGCGTTATACGACGGGTCCATGAGCGCCTCACTGAGAGAGTTCTGGCTGCCGCGCTGGCAGCAGCGAAATCAACGCGAGCGCTTGGAGTGGTTGGCGTTGCTCACCATCGTGCTGTTCGGACTGCTATTTCGCTCGAACCGTTATTGGATCGATCCCATCGCTCTGTGGGGTGACGAAGCGATGTGGACGGGACGCATGCTCGACTGGCCGCTGTCGACGCCGACATTCCGCCCGATCGGCTTCATGGCACTCAGTGAAGCCTTGGCCCGCGGCATTGCCATCGATGAACGCGTGTTGCGCTTTCCCTCCTACGTCGCGTCCATCGCCAGCCTTTGGTTTTTTGGTGACATCGCGCGGCAACTGCTCAAGAGCCGCACGTTGGTGCTCGTGCTCATGGCGGTTGCTGCGGCGCAGCCGATGCTCGTCGACTTCGGCAAAGAGTTCAAACCCTACGCGGTCGAGCTGTCCTGTCATCTCTTGATGTTGTGGAGTGCGCTGCGCGTGTTGCGAAAGCCCACTCGGGGGCGCTGGGTAACACTGCTAGTGCCGCTCCCACTGGTCTACTTCTTCGCCTACAACGCGATTTTCTTTTACCCGGGCGTGTTTCTGGTTCTCGGGATTCGGGCCCTAGTCGCGAAGAACAAACGCCAGTTCGCGCTCGTCTGCTCGGTTGCGGGGGCGTGTTTGTTCGGCATCGGGCTGACGTATTTTCTGATCTTCAGTCGCCTACCGCCCAATGAAGACGACAGTGACTTCTGGGGGAAAAAGTACGGCGTGTTCTACATCGAAGACGCCAAAACCAATCAGCTGACGTGGGAGGTCGAAAAGACGTTCGAACTGTTCGCACTGCCAGGCGCCAGCCGAGAGTTTTGGCAACCGCCCGCCGCGCTCGAAGGCAGGCCCATCCGCGAACTCGCAGGTTTCGAGCGCCTGAGTTGGCAGGTGCTCTACGTGTTCGGGTTGCTTGCCCTGTATCGTCAGCGCCGCTGGCAAGACGGGGGCTTGTTACTTGCCCCTGTCGTGACTGGGTTGCTGTTCAACTCGCTGTTTCTCTGGCCGTGGGGTGCGTTCCGTGTGAACGTCTTTTTCATGGCCTACGTGTTGCCAGTCCCGTTCATCGGGTTAGACGCGTGGGCAGAGCGCGGACGCATCAGCCGCTGGCTAGCTCCAGCCTTCTGCGCAGTCGTACACTTGCTGCCGAGCCTCGCCTTCGGATTTGGACTGCACTCGGAAAAACGTGCCTGGACGGGTCATTCGGAGGTCCCGCGCATGCTCGACTTCATCCGCGAAGACCGTGAGAAGCGACTCGCACAAGACCCCAACGCGCCGCCTGACGGCATCTTCCTCGACGCATACACCTGCGAGACGTTCAACTTTTACATCAAGCGACACCACGTCGAATCGAAAGAACACGGCGAGTTCTTCAACGAGAACTTCCGATGGCGCTGCATCTACCTCCCCAAACACACGGCCGCGGCGATCAAGAAACGTCCGGGCAAGATCAGCTGGGCGCTCGTCTCCAACCGCACCATCGTCGAGTGGATTCACGTCGAGGTGAGCGCCGTGGCGAAAATCGAGCTCGACTACCGCCCATCGTACAACTCCCGCGTGTTGCGCGTCGGCAATTGACGCCGAGGAAACGAACTACAGTAGTTAGCCCATGGCACCCAAAGCCAAACCAACATTTTCGCTCAAAGACCAACTGTTCAACGCTGAGACCGTCGCCGAGCTAGCTGACGCGTTGAAACGTGCCGATTCGAAGTTCAAGCGCGATCGCTTCTTGAAGGAAGCCATCGCTCCGTTCCCGACGCTGGAGTTGAAGGAGCGCATCACCTGGCTCGTGCAGTGCCTGACTGAGCACCTTCCGACAGACTTCGCAGCAGCCACGGAGCTGATGCTAGCCGCGCTACCCCCGCCACTGGATCCAACGCGAAGTGACGACGACTTCGGCAAGTTCATCTGGATCGTTCCGGGTGAATACGTTGCCACCCATGGCTGTAACAAACGTCACCTCACGCGTTCGTTGAAGTTTCTGCGCGAGGCGACGATGCGCTTTTCTTCGGAAGGCGCCGTACGCCCATTCTTGCGCGACTTCCCCGAACCCACACTTGCGTTCTTGAAGCGCTGCGCCCAGGACCGCAACTATCACGTGCGGCGCTGGTCGTCCGAGGGCGTTCGCCCGTTCTTGCCCTGGGCGTTGCAGGTCGAGCTTCCGCTAGACGACGTGGTGTCGATTCTGGATCAACTGCATGCCGACCCGACGCGCTACGTGACTCGCTCCGTCGCCAACGCTCTGAACGACATCTCCAAGATCGACCCCGAACGCACACTGGCAACGCTGCGCGCTTGGAAGACGACAGCACGACAACGGAACGCCGAACTCGAATGGATGACGCGCCATGCGCTGCGCACGTTGCGCAAGCAAGGACACAAACAGGCCCTAGGTATGCTCGGCTACTCCGCAACGCCACGCGTCGCCGTCGAGGGGGTTTCCGCATCCACGGCGGTGCGCGTCGGTGATTCACTCGAGTGGAAGTGTGTCGTCGTCTCCGAACGTGCCCAACGCCTGGACCTGAGCTTGCGAATTCATTTCCTCAAGGCCAACGGAAAACACTCGACCAAGGTATTTGCCTTGAAGGATCTTTTGGTCCGCGCCAAGCAACGCGTCCCCATCTCCAAGCGCATTTCGTTCAAACCCATTACCACCCGCACGCTCTACCCCGGACTACACGCTGCGGAGTTGCTCGCAAACGGCAAGTCACTGGCGCGCAAAGAGTTCGAGTTGGTCGACATCTAACTGAATCGGCGCGCCAGCCTCGTCAATTTCCTACCGAGCCATGCGTTCAACGAAGTACTCGACCACCCCGAAGTACGGGTCAAGCGTCGGCTTCGCTCGCTCGTCCCGAAGGTACTTCGATAGTTTGCTGGTCGACCATGTTCCCGTACCAAGTAAACGCCGCAGCGACTGCGTCAGACCTTCGATGACTTTCTTTCGGTTGTTCCGGAGCAGCTCAGCGTTCAGGTTGAGAACCTCGTTGAGCTCTCGGTTCACCGCGGGATCGCTGGATGCGATCTCCCCACTGCCTCGTCCATAACGGATCTGCTGCGGCCTGAGCACATCTAGAGCCGTCAGGACGGTGTCGCGCTTGTGCGTGTCGCACGTCTGCTCTCGCCTGGGTCGGCCCTCCTTGCCCTGGCAGCAAGCCACGAGATTGCTCCACTCGAAGACACGGGTCGCGTCAGTCTGAGGCACGATGTGCTCGATTTTGGTCTCGGTGGGATCTAGCGACACCCGGTCCATACAGTACGCGCAAAGGCCTGCTTGTTCATTGACGAGCTGCTGCCGCAGCTTCGCCTTGTCGTCCGTCGTGAGCGCGCTCCAGTCACCGGGGTGACGTTGCGCGTACTCGGCAAGCATTGCAGGCTGCCGCTGTTTTCTGATCGGTCTCATCAGCCGGCAGAGTCGAGCGCCTGAGACAGCCGAACTAGCGCGCGTAGGCGGATCACGTCTGGGTCGTCCTCGCCGACGACGCTCGAAAACGCTTCTAGCTGCACGTTCGCACGCGACCAGTCTTCGGAGTCGACGACGCGTTCGAGTTCTCGCAGGCGTGTGGCAACATCGTCAGGGCGTGTCGCCGCGTCGAACGCACGCAACATGACCGACTCTGGCGGTCCGCCATAGACGTTTGGAACGGCCTGTTGATTGGAGAGATCGTAGACCACCGCATGCTGCAAGCTCGCGGCGACGATCGGCGACTGCGTCGCAGCTACGATTTGCACGGCAGGAAATAGGCGACTCAACGTTGGCAACACTGTCCACTGGAGCGCTGGATGCAGGTGCACTTCGGGCTCGTCGATCACGAGCACGACCGGCGTGTCACTCGTCGGATCCTCTCCGTGAGCGGCGTAGTTCAACAGCAGCGCCGAGAACACGCCGAGCAGTGCGCTCCAACCCGAAGGTAGTGATTCAAATGGGCTTTCGCGACCATCTGCGTCAGCCAACGCAAACGAGAACTGGGGCTGACGCTTGAACACCAACGTGAACGTCGCCCCCAAGAGCTCGCTGAGATCCTGCTCGACTCGAGCGAACCACTGCGCCAAGCGATCGGCGCGCGCATTGTCGCCCTCCTCCCGAGCGTACGCTTGCTCTGTTCGCTGGTTCACGAGGTACTGAACGAAACTCGCGGAGTCCAATCCGGGATGTCTCTTCAGCGACTTGAGGTCCTGAGCGGCAGGCCCCGACACGGGCTGACCCTGAAAGCGGCGCATCGCAGGAACATACAAGTGCCGGAGCCGCTCGGAGTTCCCCAGTGGTTGCACAGGAAACGGTGTCGGGTACGAGTTAGGTCCCAACGCCACGTATATCGGGTCACTGAGGGTTTTCGTCAGCCCCTCCAACGTCACGGTCTTCCCGCTCCCGTTGCGGCCAATCAAGATCAAGTGTTGGAACTTCCGCCCCTCCGGGGGTGGGAACTGGATGTCCACGTTTTCGTGCGTCCACGTCTTCGCGAGGTGAATGCCCGTCAAGTAGCCCGCGCCGCTCATCGGGCGGAGCCTAGCATGAAACCATTTTCCTCCAGAGAGACCCTCCCACTCGTGCCCCGAGCGTGATTGCAGCGAGCCCGCGCCTCCCCAACACAATCGGATGCCGCCCGAAGCCAGCCCTCTGCCATTCGATGGCAACGACTTGCCATTCGATGGCAGCGGCTTGCCACTCGAACCCAAGGCCTTGCCATTCGATGGCAAAGCGCGACCTCTTTGAAGGCAGCTGCATGCCATTCAACCCCAGGGCTTTGCTATCCGATGGCAACGTACTGCCTTATCGAGGCAACAGCTTGCCGTCGGAACTCAACTAGTTGCGCGGGCGAGGCCGCCACTTGCGATCCGGCCGCTGGTTCGCTCGGTTGAGCGAAAAGTGGGGGCAACCGCACAACCGGGTCGTGCCCCGTCCGACCACGGGGGTGCAGCAGGCGGTCGTGTCCGCCGCTGTCGGCGCGGCGGACGGGCCGCTCGTCGAACCGCCACCGTCGGGTCCGCAGATCACCTGTGGCCCGCCCTAACCATAGAAAGGAAGAGCCATGGCCAGAAGAACTTACTTCCCTCAAAAGACCTTCGACGACGATCTCGACGCGTTCGCACAACTCGGTGCGTCGTCAGGGTGGGTGTTCACTGGTGTCGACTTCGAACAAATGAAGGCCGATGCCGTTTTGCAGCGCGAAGAGCGAGCGCGGTTCGATGCCGCTGAACTCGAGTTCAATCGAATTCGCAACGAGTTCGGAAGCGCTCAGGAGCAACGCTACCAGCGTTTCGCTGACGCACTGAACGCAGCTCGCGGCGCGTTCCGTCGCGACAAGGCGCTGCTCTCTCAGCTCGACCGTTTTCGACGGTCGAGCCGGCGTTCCGCCAAGAGCGACAAGTAGTCGCTCGCGGCAATCCCGAGCGACCAGAGGCTAGTTGTCAGGCCTCTGGTCGCTCAATCTATTTGGGAGAGGCTTTGTAACCCACGTGTGTTCCAACGTGGGTTGCTGCTCGGGACCACCCGGCTCGGTGTATTCTGGTCGTATACGTTTTCTCACGGCTGTTGATCTCCGACGTTGATTGAAGCGGCGTGGCAGCTAGGCTGGACGCATGCGCTACTTCGCTTTCGTTCGGGCTTGTTTCACCGCTGGGATCCTTGGGGGTTTGCTACCAGCCGCACTGACGCTAAGCTGCGACTCCAGCGAAAGTGACGCGACTAGCAAAACCGAGGTCACGAGCTGCAGCCACTCGTCCCAATGTGCGGACGATCAGGTGTGCGAATTCCCCGACGACAGCGAGCGGAGTCTCAGCGTCGTGGCCCCGCTCAGGTGTTACGAGGTACAGTGCACGCAAGAGAACGTCGAATCGTTGTGCGGTCCGGGTTACACGTGCGTGGGCCCGGCGCAAGCGATGCGGCTCGACGGCAGGCTGTTCGACGCCTACGCGTGTCGGGACATCACGGCGATCTGCGGCACTCCATGTGCCTCCGAAGCCGACTGCGGTGATGGCGAACTGTGCCGAGAAAACGGCGCGTGCGAGCTCACGATGTGTGACGAAGCAGACGCGCCCGAATGCCCGCCGCAGTGGAGCTGTGATCCATCCAGATCAGCAGCTGAACCAGCGGCCATCGCGGGGGTCGACTACGATCCGAACTCGAACGTCGCGCTTTCCCGAGGTTGTGTCCACACGCGCTGCGACCAGCCCGACGGGGTAACGTGCAACGAGCTGTGGGAATGTGACCCCGAAAGAGGCACAGACTCGGGAGGTTGCGTGGCGGTTCCGTGTGAAGTCAGCGGCCGATGTTCGTCGGACGAGTCCATGATCTGCACGCCCACCAGCGAAAAGGGACGCTCCCCGAACACGGATCCTCATGGCTGCGTCTCGCGCAATTGCGAAGAAGGTCGTGAGTGCAACTACGTCGTGCAGGGCGAAAACGTGGGTTACTGCGATCATGAGGGCGCGTATGCAAGCGCCGACGGTTGCGCCGCGCTGCCGTGTAGCGAAACCGACGGGCTGTGTTATGGCGCGCTGCTCTGCGATCCAGACTCGCTTCAAGCCGATGAGCGTGGCTGTCGTCCGCCGTCGTGTCTGGAAGGAACGACGTGCCCTGGCGGCAGGGAGTGTGACCCGAGTAACCCCAACACCGACAACCAAGGTTGCGTGTTACCGACGGTTCAGGTCGTCGAACAAGACGGAAGTGGTGGCGGGTCGGGCGACACCGGATCAGGTGGAGGAACTGGCGACAGCGACCCTGACACGAACACGGGCGGGGAACCCGACGACGGTGATGACGACAGCTCCCGTCCCTTGGAGGCACTGCTCGACGACGCGACGAACAGCGACGGCGCCAGCTCACAGGACGATGACACTGACGATGCCCCCGACGTTGAGGATACCAGCAACCCCCGAGACACACGAGGCGACGAAGACGACTCGAGCGACGACGAGGCTCGCCGTGGCATCTGCGTCGCTGCCGAGTAGCGTCTCCGTGCGGCCGTCACTCGCGCGGTGCGCGTCGTTTGACGTAAGGCGGCAGGCTGCGCCTGAACAACAAGCGCACGAAGTACTCCGCCAACACGCCTAGCGATAACCCCTGAAACGCACCAAAGATGCTGATCGGGATGAGAATGCTCGCCCAACCGGGCACAGTCTTGCCGAGCACCACGGCGACCAACGCGAACAGTGCAACCCCCACCCCCGTCGCGAACGAAATGATTCCCGTCAAAAAGAAAAAGCGCAGCGGCAGTTCCGAATAGCGCACCAAGCCGGAAAAACCGATGGAGAACATCTTGCTCCACGTGAAACGCGACGCGCGTTCTGCGAATCGCTGCTGAAAGTGCACAGCGGGCCCGTCAGGACACAGCCAGCTGGCGAACAGTCGCAGCAGGCCACATTGCGGCAGAAACGGCCTCACCTGCCGTAGCAGCTCGCCGTCCCACAGCTTGAAGTCCGCCATCCCCGAGTGGATGTCGACGTTCGAAATCGCGCGCAGCAGCCAGTAGTACGTCTGGCTCATTTTGCGCTTCAGCCACGAAATACGCGCATCGGGTTCACGCACGGTGTGAACCACGCTGGCCCCCGCTTCCCAATGTTCGACCAATTGGGCGACGATTTCGATCGGATGCTCGAGATCGACATCCATCGTCACCGCCCAATCGGCGCCTGCTTCGGCGGCCGCGTCGAGGCCTGCTATCAGCGCCGCTTGTTGTCCGAAATTGCGGGAGAACGCGATGCTTCGAACCTCGAACGGGCGGGGCTTGGACTGTTCACGTCGTACGGCGGCGGCGGTGTCATCCGCGGAACCGTCGTCGACGATCATCAGCACCAATTGATGACGAGCAAGCACGACTGACGCTTCGACTTGTCGCTGCAGCTCGTCCGCGAACGCAGAGATGTTCTCTGCCTCGTTGAACGCGGGACACACGATCCAGCCTACGTTTGCTTCGGAGGCGTGTTCCCCCAGCGTTCGGGCGGTGTCTACTCGACTCATGGGAGCGCTCCCACGACCTTCAGCTCCGGGCTCGTCCTCGGGAGTTGCCGCGTTTGGCGATCAACATCTGAATGTCCCACAGGTCGAGGTAGATCGGCAGTTCGCGAAGTTTGCCGAACCGCTTGCCGAGGTTCACCCCCAGCGCTTTCACGTACGCCATCAGCGGTCGGTAATAACCGAACGAGTGGTGCACGGCGATCGAGAAATCTCGTGATTCGAAGTAGTGACGGATACCTTCGCGCGTGGGGTAATGCAGGTGCGTCGGCGGGTGAAACTGTCGCCAGCGCGGCCCGCGCCAACGCGCGACTAGGCTGCTAGCGTCCACCGTCGTGATTGCCACCACGACGTCGTCCGCACAGTGCTCCAGGTATTCATCCATTTGCGCCGCGGGGTGACGTAAATGTTCCCATACGTCCCACGCGACCAGGCAGTTCGGCTTCTGTTCGGCCACGGCGGCAAGCGTCGCAGGCTCACCCGGCGGCATCAGCTCGATCCCCTTGGCTTTGGCTTGCTTGCGGCAATATTCGGAAGCTTCTATGCCTAGTGCGGAAATCACGCCGCGCTCTTTGGCAACTTCGAGAAAAACTCCCGTCGCCGATCCAATTTCGAGCAGCCGCATGTCGCGGAACTTGCGACCGCGGGCTTCGAGCAGCTGGCCCATGCGCTTGAAGTTCTGCCGAAAAGCCTGCTCGCCTTCGACGTAACCCGCGTACTCGCCACCACTGAAGTAGTCCTCGCCGTAGATCTCTTCAGCGGACTCGAGTACTTCGCCGAAGTAGCTCCAGCTGCCGCATTGAGCGCACCTGTAGAGATCCTTCTGGGAGTCGAACACCTTTTCCCAAGTCGTGGCTCTTCCGCAGTTGTCGCAGCTGTCCTGCACCCGAGCAGTGTGGCACGTCCTTCTGGAAAACGGCGTGCTTTCATGACCTTGCCCGCCATTCATGACGATTCGTCATCAGTGAAGTGCGAACCATGTAGGTGTATGCGCGCGCGTCACGTGACACGGTGGGGCTGCTGACGGACGCCGATCCTAAGCATCTCGGAGCCCAGGGAGAAGGACACATGACTACGCACACAAACCATCGAGATAACGTAACTTTTTCCAGACGCACGGACCTTCCGGGTGTCGAAATCCGCTGCGTGCGCGACGGCGATCGCAGCTGGAGTTCGATCAGCACGGGGTATGAATTCTTTCTGCCCCTGAGCTGGCAGGGACAGGTTTGGCACCAGCGCCGTTCGCTCCAGGTCACGCCGGGCACCGTGCTTTGCGCACAGCCAGGCCAGATCCTGCTCGAGCAGCGAACGACCAAGGCGGGCATGCGTCTGTCGGTGATGATCGATCGAGATGTATTGCTCCGCGCTGCGTATCGCTACCTCGGGGAACAGCCGCTCCAGCTGACCGCGGCTGCGGTTACGTCGCCACTGTTGACGAGCCGCGTGTTGCGATTGGTGACCGCCTTGGGACCCAACGCTTCTCGGGAAGATCTGGGAGTCGCCTTCGAAGATTTCGTTCGCTCGATCGTGTGTGAACTCCACCAGACCGAGCAACCCTGCGACGACCCAAACGACAAGCGAGAGGCCGAATGGCTCCGCGCTCGTCTGGAGGCCGATCCGACAGCAGCGGTCAACCTGGATGCGCTTGCGAGCCGAGTTGGTCTCAGCAAGTTTCAAGCGTTGCGATCCTTCAAGAAGCGATTCGGTCTGCCGCCGTTAGCCTACCAGCTTCATGTTCGGCTCGGCCTGGCGCGTCACTCTTTGCGACAAGGACAACAACCCGCACGCGTCGCGGCAGAGTTCGGCTTCGTCGACCAAAGTCACCTCACGCGTCACTTCAAGCGTCAGTTCGGGATCACACCAGCGCAGTACGCGCGCGCCAGCACTCAACCGCCCGCTCCATCAAGCCTTGAACCCCGGCACCTTGCCACACAGGCGCCGATCCCACTCGGGCGGGTCGTGCAACTGGTCGATCAAAAAGTCGACGGTGGCGCGAACCTTGGTGGAGAGCTGACGAGCGGAGGGATACACGGCAAAGATACTCGTCGACTCGAACTCGTATTCAGTCAACACGCGCACCAATTGCCCAGACAGCAGTTCGGGACCGACCGAGAGCGTAGCGCCGAACGTGATCCCTTGCCCGCTTTTGGCCACCTGGGTGAGCACGTCGACGTTGTTCGTCGCCACGCGGCCGGTGACCGTCGCAGAAACTGGCCCCTCGGGGCCTAAGAGCTTCCACTCGCGTGGACGCGAGAACCCGGTAAACAGCACACACTCGTGATCGGATAGCTGTTCTGGGTGCGTCGGGTGACCACGCCGTTCGAGGTAATCTGTCGACGCTACTAAGATGCGACGATTCGTGCAAAGTCGTCGCGCGATCAGCCGGGAGTCCGCGAGGGAACCGATGCGAATCGCCAGGTCCAGTCCCTCGTCGATCAGGTCGACGAAACGATCCATCAGTGTCAGCTCGAGACTCAGCTCGGGGTAGCGAGCGACCAACTTGGGGATGAGCGGTGCGATGTAGAGCTGCCCGAACACGACGGGGGCGCTAACCCGCAGGTGTCCGCGCGGGCTGAGTGCGTTCTGCTGAACCTCTGCTTCGGCTTCAGCCAAGTCGAGCAAGATTTGACTCGTGCGCGAGTGAAAGGCCGTGCCTGCCTCGGTCAGGGACAAGCGCCGAGTGGTGCGCTGCACCAAGCGAATGCCCAAACGTTCTTCGAGCCGCGTGATGATGCGGCTGACCCCCGACGGACTGAGCGCCAGCTCCTCCGCCGCCTTGGCATAGCTCAGGTGTTTCACGACGCAGTGAAACACGCGAAGTTCCTGAGTTTCTGTCAGCATTCGGAAGGCATCCGCGGCCCACGTTCGGACAGGCGCGACGCTACCACGGCTTCGGAGCGAGTCGCAAACTCGCCCGTTCGGCGGCGCCCGAGACCACAGAAGCTAGCGTCGGGACATTCCGTGGCAGTCTGGGACAAGCTGTGCCAACCGATACGCTCACCGTCGCGAGCGCTGCTCCACCACGCGCAAGGGGCCCCGCGAAAACACCCCGTCATCTGCCGCACGAGTCCCCGATGGCACATCGATTGCTTTGGGGTCCCACCCATGCGCGCCCCTGGTCGGTAACCAGAGGGACTGCATGGGAGAAGGAACATGACACAGCTTTACTTTGGTTCGCACTTACGAAATTCGCGTTTGACGTCTCCGGGAAACAGCACTGCCGGTGCCTGCGTCAGGAGTTCGCTCCTGGCACTACTGGCTCCCCTACTCATGGTGGCCTGTTCAGACGACGGGCAGGGGGCGA
Organism: uncultured bacterium; assembly: GCA_965651905.1. Taxonomy (GTDB): domain Bacteria; phylum Myxococcota_A; class Polyangia; order Polyangiales; family Polyangiaceae; genus SZUA-265. The sequence goes on from CBFGUG010000001.1 coordinate 101,564, forward strand.
GTGACGACGCATCAGACGACGACGTCATCACCACCAGCGGCGACGCTGGCAGCACAGATGAACTCAGCGATCGGAGCTCCCGCGAGGAGGAGCAGGGTTCGAGCATATCGAGCAGCGACGACGATGACGACGACGATGACAGCGACTATGGCGGGAGCGCGGACGACGAAGCGTCTTTCTCGGACGATGACGACGCTACTGACGACGGATCCGGGAACGCAGCGTCGGCCCCAGACGAGGATCTGGACGAGGAGCTCGGGCAAGAGCCCGAAGCGCAGCCCGACCAAAGACAGTTCGAAGCGCCGGGCACGAACCCGTTCGTTTACACCGAGCACGATCCGCTGTCCACCTTCGCAGCTGACGTCGACACGGCCAGTTACGACATCTTCCGCAAGGATCTCGGGCAGGGTCGCTTGCCCCCGCCCGACAGCGTACGCCTGGAGGAGTACGTCAACTACTTCCACTACGACTACGAAAAGCCAAGTGAAGAAAGTGAACACCCGTTCGCCATCTCGCTCGCTGCCGCACCAAACCTGGTCGACAACGGCACTCAGCTGTTGCGCGTCGGCATTCAGGGTAAAGAGCTCAGTGAGGCTGACCGACGTTCGGCCAACTTGGTATTCTTGATCGACACTTCGGGCAGCATGGGCGCCGCCGACAAGTTACCCGTCGTCAAGACCGTGATGCTCGAAGCCGTCGCGATGATGGCGCCCGAGGACACGATTTCCATCGTTACCTACGCGGGCAGCGCGGGAGTCTACCTCGAGCCCACGCCCGCGAGCGATATGGACACCCTCGTCGAGTCCATCACGATGCTGAGCGCTGGGGGTAGCACTGCGGGCGAAGCCGGCATCCAGCTGGCATACGAACAAGCCAGCTCGGCCTACATCGAGGGCGGCGTCAATCACGTGGTGTTGTGTTCGGACGGCGACTTCAACGTCGGCATCTCGTCGTCGACCGAACTCGTGGAGTTCATCGAAGAAAAGCGCAAGACGGGCATCACGTTTACGGCCCTCGGTTTCGGTAGCGGCAACTTGAACGACGTCGTGATGGAGTCGATCAGCAACGCGGGCAACGGCACTTACGCCGTCATCGGTAGTGATGATGACGCCGAGGTCTACGTGCGTGAGCGTTTCTTTTCGTCGATGCAGTTCATCGCCAAAGACGTCAAGTTGCAGGTCGAGTTCAACCCCGAGCTGGTGCTCGCATACCGTCTGCTTGGTTACGAAAACCGCGCGATCGCGGACGAAGATTTTCGTAACGACAAGGTCGACGCAGGCGAACTCGGCTCAGGTCACCGCATGACGGCATTGTATGAACTCGTGCTGAGCGGAGGCTCGGTACCGCAGCCCGAGGGCGCGCCCGAAATCGAGGATGGCGATGCGTACAGCGACGAGCGCGAAGTCGACGCGAACGATCTCGTGTACGTCAAAGTTCGTTACAAGGACATCGACGCGACCACGCTGGACGAAGCGTACGAAGTGGGGCAAGGGCTCGCGGCTGACGCGCTTGCGGCGAGTCACCGCGACCTGGACGCAGACTTCCAGTGGGCGTTCGGCATCGCGTTGTTCGCCGAAATCATCAAACAAAGCCCGTTCTCCGACGTTCGCCTGATGACGCAACTGCAACCGTTGTTCGAAGCGCAAGCCGACCGCGACGACGCCCGCAGCACCTTCGCCCTGCTGTTCGAACAGAGCGCCGACTTGCTCGGCGTGAGCGATCTGCCGCCCATCGTCGAGACTGATGGCGGCAACGTGAGCCCTGTCGACGAAGGCGGCGCGCCCGTCGAGGCTGGGGCGCCCGAGCCTCACGCAGAGACCGACGGCGGCACAGCCGACGCTGGCTGACGAACGACATCGAGCCGTTGCGCATGACCCCGCGGGACGAAAGCCCCGTGGGGTCAGCTCGTTCGATGGTCTACGAACGCTCAGCGTGCAGGGAACTCGACGAAGTTGCCCGTCAGCATCAAGAGCGACAGCGCCGTCCACGACTTCTGGTAGTAGATTGTCCCTGCCGTGAGTTCACCCGTGGCAACTGCTGCGTACGCCTCGTCGATGAACGCCTGGTTGTCGGCTGAATACATCGCGCCCACCGCCGCGGGCCCGACGAAGGACGCTGGCTGCCCACCATTCTGTGAAAAGTCGGGGCGTGGCGTGCCGTCGAGTTCGTAACCATCGACGATGTTACTCACGCCCACTGACGTGTAGAAGCTCGTGATCTTCTCCATGTAGCTGCGCGCTCGGGGCTCGCCGTAATAACAATAGTCTTGCCCGAAGCGAAACGGCGTGCGCGTCGAGTCGTTCTGGAAGTGCAGCGGTGCGCCCGCATAGGCTTCTTTGGGAACACCACTCGAGTCGCACCACGCGGGCACCAAGCCGTTGTCGACGTTGCCGTATTCGGCGCGCAAGCTGGCGTTCAGCACCTCGTAACTGCGATCGATCGCCGCATTCCACCCTGCTTCGTTGTTCGTCACCTGTCCGAACACGCGATAATACGCGGGCGCGAAGTACGAAATGTTCGTGATGTCATCGCCACCCCACGAATCGCCCGGCAGCGGCATTTCCCCGCGACTGTGATCGATCTCGTGGTCCCACATGGCGTTGATCAGCGCCACCGCATGGTTGAGATAGGTGTCGTCCAGGCTCCCCGAGCCGCCCCATTGACGGTCCGCCATCACGAGCGCCCAGCCCATGTCTTCGTCACCATCGAGGGCAGCGCCCGTACCGATCACGACTCCGTTCGGATCCACTTCCCAATTCATCAACCCGTTGTCGTTGAAATACGCCATTGCGTACTCCCACAGCCCGTCGAACACCTCTTGATCGTCCATGTACACGGCGAGCAGCATGCCGTAACCAATGCCCTCGGAAACCGTCGAGTCGATCACTGTGCCGCTATCGGGTTTACGCACGCGAAGAAACTCACCTGCACCTTCGGAAGTGACGACCGTCTCTTTCCAAAGGTCGTACGCCGCTCGTACGTCGGCGTTGTCGTAGTTGGACGCGTAGACGCAGTAGTCACTCGCTTGATTCTGGGGAAACGGGTAGTTTGCGCCTGTGTCTCGCGGCGGGTCCGTGTCTTGCGTGCCGCCGGCCGCGCCACCAGCTGCGTCGGGATCCGTCGAGTCGCCGCCCATACCGCCTGCGCCATCGACTCCAGTCTCCCCGCCCGAGCCCGAGCTGTCGTCATCATCCGAGGGCGCGTCGTCGGTTACCGCACTCGAGTCGTCCGTGGCAGCGCTGTCGTCAGCGTCAGCACTCGGCGTCGCCCCCGATCCCGTCGCGGTGGGGTCAGCATCGGAGGGGCCACCATTGGTGGATCCCCCGGTCGAAGTGTCACTTCCCGCAGCGCTGCTACTTCCGCCCGTGTCATCGTGGATGCCAGACGAGCCCGAGCCGTTCGCTCCCGCCGTGCCCGTCGGGGTAGCGCCGCTGGGTTCACCCGTGGCACTTTGGCCGTCCGTGCCGTTCGTACCAGTCCCCGTCAGTGCATCATCATTAGCTCCGTCACCCGACGAGTCGTCCGCGCACGCCACCACACCCAACGAAAGCACGACGGATCCGAGCCAAATCACTCCACGACGCATCTCTCGACTCTGCCCCAAGCCCCCGCGCGCGCCACGAAAAACGCACGCTGTCGCGCCGCGTCCGACGAGCCCGCGACTCTTCGATTCCTGCCACCAGCGCTTGGCAGACTTTCACCGCCGCAGCGCAATCCACCCATGACCGCGCATCGCATCGTCACGCGCTCTGATCGCACCTGCCGTACTCATCGAAACCATCTCGCCACGAGCCCTCGTCCCTTCTTCGCAGAAGGTTCGTGTTTGGTTGGGCCCAGCTCCGTGCGGCGGCTCGCGGCTCCCTCCCACCGCAAAGCGACGTTCGGGCGGGGCGGGGTCGCGACGTGAGTTAGCGAAACCCGGCGGACGGGAACGAAGCGTTAGGCCGGGTTCAGAGCAGACCGATGTAAGTTCACGGCAATGCTGAGCAAACGTGGCGCCTGCACAGCTGCATGGCTGGATAGTCAGCTCGAACGACGTCGGCGACGGGCTGTCCAATCCAAGCTCCGCAATGTTTGACTCGAACGGCGCATGCGGTCAGTGTTGGCGCGTGTTTGGTCGTTGGTCGTTGCTCTGCTGTCTGCTGTCGTGCTCACTGCCCGTCCTTCCCGCAGGCGCCGAAGCCAAACCGAGCAGCGACGGGCGCGCGGACGACGTTGCGAACGTTGAACGCGCTCACTGGTGCGCACCAGAGCTCGAAGAGCTGAGTGATCGCGTGTGTTACTTTTCACCCGCCCAGTCGACCACGCAATCACCGCACGAAGGCGCGGGTGTGGCACCACGCACGTTGGTCATTTTCCTACATAGCTTGATCAGCGCGGCGGATCGCGCGGCGTGGCCCTTGCAACAGCGAATGGCAACCTACGCCGAGCGTTACGGGTTTACGATGCTGGTTCCACGGGGTCGGCCTGGTTTGGGTCCCGGGCGCGACCCGGGAGTGCTGGCGTGGCCCACCGCACAGAGCCTGCAGGAGCGCTACGAAGCGGAACTGTTGAGGGAGTGGCAAGCCGCTCGCGCCCTGGCAGAGAAGCGTGGAGGGTCGTTCGATCGCGTGCTCGTGATGGGGTTTTCGAACGGCGCGTATTACGCGACGTCGCTGGCCGTACGCGACAAGCTCGACGTCGATGGTTACGCGGTGTTCGCGGGCGGCAGCGGCAAAGAGTACGTGCGCCTGCAGGCCGCACGCAGCAAGCGGAAGACGCCGATCTTCGTCGGTTACGGCACCAAGGACCCCGACCATGGCAATCAGCGGAAGCTGGTCTCCATGCTGGCGAGCTTGAATTGGCCGCACCGATCACTTTCCGCGCGCATCGGGCACACGGTGAGCAATAGCCAGGTAGAGAACGCCCTCGACTTCTTGTGCGGCAAGACTGACGATGAGAACACGCGGAAGAAACCTAGGTAGGGCTCGCTAGCTCCCCTCAGGAGTTCCACTGAGCAATCTTCGCGGGTCTTGGCGCTTGATTGACGGCGCTACATGCACGCAACTCGGATCGGCTGCTAGCCTCGCTCGTCGAGGCCCGCTTCGCGACGAAACTCGAGGCACTGCCACGAACCTTTCTCGAACTCACGGCAGGTGGTCCCGCGGTCTTCGTAGATGCGGCAGGCGTGACGGCTCTCAGTCGTGCCCAGGTGAACACACGCGCCCGAGTCCGTGTAGGCGAAGGCCATTTCGCTGAAGTGCCCGGGCACCAGCGCTTCTACGAGATCGCTGCGCCCTTGGCGTTTCCAGCGCACGATGTCTTGCTCGGGCACCAAGATGCGGCCGTCACTCGCCTGGCGGCAGCACACGCCACATTTCAGACAATCGAGCTGTTCGTCAGTCACGGTCAGCGATCTGCCAGGCCGTAGTGAACCAGGGCGCCAAACTGAATCGACGAGTAGTCCAGCTCGAATCCATCGAGCAAGTCGGACTCAGCGGGCACATGATCGAAGGCCAGGAACAGCTCGCCGAAAATGCTGTCCGAGGCGCGCAGCGCAGCACTCGCATGAACCTTGAAGCCCAGGGTATCGCCCGTGTGTTTCTCGAACTTCACCGCGTGAAATAGCGGTCCGGCACCGAGACCGAACGCCACCAGGCGCTCGCCGCGGATGGGTAACTCGAAACCCAGCGTGCCTCCCGCGCTGATCCGACGAAAAGTGAACAGTCGGTCCTCACCGCCGGCGATGTCGACGTATTTGGCGCTGAACCCGTACTCGAAGATCCCGCGCAAGCGCAGATATTCAATTGGTGCGTAGGTGACGTTGAACGCTGGCAAGTAGTGCGTCCACATCTCTGAATCGCCACTCAAGGTGATCAGCGTGCCATCATCTTCTTGCTCGTCTTGCCAGTTTTCGATGGCGCGGTTTTGGTCACCTGCATTGACGAACACACCGCTACCAATCCCCAGCGCAATGGTCAGCATGGGAAACGGTACATGCTGCTTGGGGGCGGTAGGCTGAGCCTGGGTTGGCGCGGGCTCAGCCGCTGGCGCCGGCGTGGGAGGAGCAACTGGCTGGGAAGCGGGCTCGCTCGCCCCAGACACTTCGAGTGAGGCCGCCCCTGGCTGCGACGCAGGCTCAGACGTGACCACATCCTGATCTGGGTCAGAGCCTTCACGGCTCGTTTCGACGGGCGTTTCGCTCGGTGCGACGGCGGGAGCCTCGGGCACGGGTGCCTCACCGCTACCCTGAGAGGTCGGCTGGGCCAGGGCCGGGAAGACAATCAACGACAATGAGCTGGTGCAACAGAACGCCAAACCACGTTTCATATGCCAACGATACACCGAGCACCTGGCGCTGTCTTGCTCAACTCCACAACCTGCCAGATACTGCCGTCATGGCGACGGCGAGAGCACTATGGATCATCGAGCCCGGTCGTGCCGAGATCCGTGAAGAAGAGTTGCCTGAACCTGATCCGAACGAGGTGCGCGTCGAAACGCATTACTCGGGCATCAGCCGCGGAACCGAACGTCTAGTGTTTCATGGGTTGGTGCCCGCGAGCGAACACCAACGAATGCGTGCTCCCCATCAAGCAGGAGAATTTTCTGGCGCAGTCAAATACGGCTATTCGAACGTCGGGCGAATCGTCAGTCCAGGCCCGCGCCAGGGGCAGCTGGTGTTCAGTCTGTTCCCACACCAGGACCAGTTCAACATCGCAGCACAGAACGCCCACGCCGTTCCCGAAGGAGTAGATCCGCAGCGCGCCGTGATGGCCGCCAACATGGAGACTGCGCTGAACGCGATCTGGGACGGGCAGCCCACGTTGGGGGATCGAGTCACCGTGATCGGTGCGGGGCTCGTGGGCAGTTTGCTGGCGGCGCTGTTGCGCAACATCCCCGGCGTAGACCTCGAAGTCATCGACACACAGGCCGCAGCAGAACGTCACATCACGGCACTGGATGCTCGCTTCGCTCTCCCAGACTCAGCTCACACGAATCGAGACCTCGTCTTTCACACGAGCGCCAGTGAGTCGGGACTGAGCCAGGCGCTCTCGTTACTTCGCCCAGGCGGCAAGATCGTCGAGTTGAGTTGGTTTGGCGACCGCAGCGTGACCTTGCCCCTGGGCGCCGACTTTCACGTGAAGCGACTGCAGTTGGTCAGCTCGCAGGTGGGCTCTGTCAGCCCCAACAAACCTGGTTGGTCCCATCAGCAACGTATGGCGCTTGCCCTGCGCCTGCTCTCTTCCAACTCCCTCGACGTGTTGCTCGGACCCGAGCCGTCGTTCGAACAGCTCCCCGACGCCTTGCCGCAGTTGCTCGGACACGAGCCGCTGGCAGGTCCAGCGATCAGCGTGCGATATCACGCTTCGTCGTAAGACAGCCAAAACCGTGCTGCGTGGGCCGCGCTCTGGCGATCGCAGCGTGATGAGTTGCAGATGTCCGCGCCCCCTGTACTCCGCGCGCGTAGTGGGCCAAAGTGCTGTCTCGATTCCACTTCGCCATTTCTCGTCACAGGGTGCCCTGAATGTATACCGTCACCGTTCGCCAACACATGATGATCGCGCACAGCTTCCACGGAGAGTTGTTCGGCCCCGCGCAGAAACTGCACGGCGCGACCTACGTCGTCGATGTCGAGTTCCGCCGCAAGGAACTCGAAGAAAACAACGTGGTGGTCGACATCGGGCGCGCCAGCGACGCGCTCGGAGAAATCGTCGCGGAGTTCAACTTCAAGAACCTGGACGATCTGCCCGCGCTGAGCGGCGAGAACACCACGACTGAGTTCATGTGCCAAACGGTCTTTTCGCGCATGGCAGAGCGCATCAAGACGGGGGCGCTGGGTTCAGGCGCCAGTGGCCTCGACTCGCTCAAAGTCACGCTGCACGAATCCCACGTCGCCTGGGCCAGCTACGAGGGCAGCCTGGGCAATTGAGCCTGCTCGAAACACCGAGTACCACAGGCTTCGACCGTCGACGTGTCTAGCCCACTTCCCAAAGGCTTCGTGCTCGCGCTGCAAGTGGCGCTGTCGCTAGCTGGGCTCGCACTGACTGCGGCCATCGTCGACGTCACCGAGGTACGAGCGGCGTTGCTGCAGCTGTCGGCGGGCTGGCTGCTCCTCAGCTTGGCGATGCAACTCGTGCAGGTGCTGTTGGTCGCTACGCGTTGGTACTGGATCAATCGTCAACTCGGCGTGAGCTTGCCGCTGCGTCGGGCGCTACGCGAGTACATGGTGTCGGCCAGCTTGAATCAGTTGATTCCCGGCGGCTTCGCGGGTGACGTCGTGCGAGGCTACCGTCAGGCGCGCCTGAGCGACAGCGAGCAAGTGACGAAGGTCTGGCTGGGTGTAGTCGTCGATCGAGTTGCTGGGCAGCTAGGCTTGTGGCTGCTCGCGGGACTCTCGGCGCCGTTCTGGTTGCCAACTGCGCAGGCGGGTCGATTGGAGCTGGCACTCGGCGTGATGTTGCTCGTGTTGCTCGGCGTTGGGGGCGCGACCATTTTCGTCGCGCGGACTCGGCCGCGTCTTTCGCTGGCGCTGAAGGAACTTTCGCGAGTCATGCGCTCCCCGTGGGTAGTTTCGGGGCACATAGCCCTGTCCTGCTCCCTGCTCCTGGCGTGGTCGGCATCGTTTTACTGTGCATCACGGGCACTGAGTTTTTCGACGCGGCTCATCGACGTGTGGCGGGCCGCCATCCCGAGTGTGCTGGCGTCGTCGATCCCCGGCTTCGTCAATGGTTGGGGCGCGCGCGAAGGTGCGGCGGCGCTGGCTTACGGCTGGGCTGGGCTTTCACCCACTGAAGGCTCCACGGTATCCGTGACCTACGGCTTGGTGGGTCTCTTGCTCGCAGCTTTGGGACTCAGCCTACTCTTGCCGCGATGGTCGAGCGAAAAGAATCCGCTGACCAATTGGAGCCGCAATCACGCCATCATCGTATTGGCCGCGACAGCCGTATCCTTGCTGTTCGGTAGCCCGTGGGTCCTCGGGCTCGCGCTCTTCGCTTCGTTTGCGCACCTGGTTTACGATCACCGCGGCGCGCACACACCGTTAGGAACCTTCGGCTGGGCCAACGGCGTGACGGGCGTACGTCTGGGTTTGGTACTGGTCGCGGTGGTAGGCCTGGTCCACGGCGTTAGCGCGATCGTGATCGTGAGTGTGGCCATTCTCGCGCTCGACGCGATCGACGGCTGGATCGCGCGCCGCACGAACTCGAGCAGCGCGTTCGGCGAGTTGTTCGATATGGAGACCGACGCCGCTTTCGTGCTGACCATGTCGTGGCTACTCGCGGTCGAACGTGAAGTCGGCGTTTGGGCGTTGATCCCTGGCCTTTGGCGTTACACCTACGTGCTGTGGGAAACCGCTCTGCCACCACGCTTCGGTCCAGCGGGACGCGCCAACTTTGCGCGCTACTCGTTTCTGGTGTCTGTACTCCTGCTGATCGCCGCGTTGGGCAGCCCCGACTGGCTAGCACGTGCGTTCGCGGCGTTGGCTGCCGCTTTGGTCAGCTCCTCGTTCTTGCTGGCGGCGTATTACGCGTACTTCGGCGGGCGCGAAACGCAGGCTCGTAGAGATATCGAAAGCAAGCCCGAGTGACGCTAGCTCGCGAGGCCGGAGAGCAGATTGTTCATCCAATGCAGCACGATGCACGGCCAGAGTGAACGCGTGCGAAAAAAGAGCATCCCCAGAATCAAGCTAATCAGGAAAACACCCGCGCTGTTCGTCCAAAAATCCGAACCAAAACCCATCGTGTAAATCCACCACGGCCAGTGCAGACCTACGAATACGACGCTCGCCGTGAGGTTGGCTATCCACGCGCGCTGTCGCGACTCCAGATCTCGTCGCTCGATGACCGCGGGCACGGCCAACAACACGAGCAGTTCAGAGAGAATCACGCCGCGAAAGATCAGCTCTTCGAAGACGGGGGCCGTAGGGAACTCGAACGCGTAGGTCTCCAGCAGGCGTACCCAAACTTCGACGGGTGGGACCGACAACTTGCGGGCGACGTCCAAACTGACGGCGAAGCTCGCCAGCGCCGTGATCCCGATGGCGACGAGCCAATGTCCAGCCGAGGGCGGGAGACCTAGCCGCAAACCCGCCAGGGCTTCCCGGCCGTAGCGCCACCACAAGTAGACGCCAGCGGGCAACACCCAGAGCAACAGGCGCACGGCAATGGAACGCAGCTCGACGGCCGCCCCCTGCAACGGGGGGAGCGAGGGCAGCACTTGCGTGCTCCAAATCGTCCAACCGACGAAAAATACCGCTACCAGCGCCATCAACCCCCGGGCGTGACGGCGGGAACTTTCTCCGGATCCTGTACTTCGGATCGAATCCGGGGCGCTCATCGTGCGCAACCTACCAAGGCCGTGCAGCATCGCCAACGAACTACGGGTGTCCGAGTGCCGGGTTTCGTCTCGGAATCGCCACGCCCCCAAAAGGATTCAGGCGTTCGCCCCATTCATTAGGCCCCCGCACGGCTCTCGCGACTTGGCGCGAGGACCCCACTGCCCCGAGGTGAACCGGTTGGTACCACTGCCCGGGGTGCACAAATTCGAGAATCGCGAGAAAAATGGGCCAATGCGATTCGTGACCGGAAAACCTGAGGAAATGGTGATCGCGGGCCCGCCTTGCACGCCTTAGGGTCATGCTCTCGACAGAATCGTCGAACCATGGAAAGTAGATTGATGAACCACCTCTTACGTCACGCCACCGTCGACCGCACGTCACCCCGCTTCTCAGGACGGCAGTGGTCCAGGGCGTCGCTATTCATGGGCACCCTATCGCTGCTCGTCGCGTGCAGCAGCCCCGAAGCGACATCGGTCGCCAACGGCCCAGTGACGGATGACAGCAGCTCAGCGACAGGAACCCAGAGCTCGACTACGTCGACGAGCACCGACGGAACCGCCCAATCCACCGGGTCCGACACATCCGGGAGCGGAACGCAGCCCACGGCGTCGAACACGGGCACGTCGAGCGCGACGACTAGTGCGGACACCACGACGTCCAGCACGGGCTCCACCACGAGTGAGCCGAGCACAACCTCCAGCAACGGAGCAGGTCTCGGCGGTTCCAACTCGGACGACGATGCCTCGGGCGGAACCGATGACTCAGCCGCTGACGATTCATTAACCGCAAGCGATGACAGCAGCACGACCGACGACATGGGCGCTGGCGGCATGGTTGGTGACGACGCGACTGACGACATGGGTGGCGGCGACATGGGCGGCGGTGACATGGGCGGCTTGATGGGCGGCGGTGACATGGGCGGAGAGGGCATGGGCGGCATGCCAGGCACTGGCGGCGACATGGGCGGCGGTAGCCCTGGGGGCGGCGCGGCAACCCCGAGCGCTGGGTGCGGCGGCGGCCCGCAAAGTGGAACGGCAAACGTCGCGAACAGCATCGTCAGCTTTCCCCCCAGCTACGACGGCAGCACGCCGATCCCGATGGTGTTCGGCTTCCACGGCGCCGGACGCACGAACGACAACTTCCGCACGGTCGACGCACGCACCCAAGGCACCGCGTTCGAAGACAACTACGTGATGGTGTACCTCAAGAGCAACGGCAACGACTGGACCAGTCAACTGCAAGGCAACGTCACGTTGTTCAACACAGCCTATGACACGATCACCAACGACTACTGCATCGACACGAGCCGCGTATTCGCGATTGGCCACAGCTCGGGTGCGCAGTTCATTTCGAACCTGCTTTGCCAGAACGAAGACCGACTGACAGCTGTGGGCCCGGTTGCTTCCTCGCGCTACTGCATGACGAACCCGGCTACCCCCACGTTCTACATCCAAGGGCGAATGGACCAGGAGCGAGGCGGCGGCAACGGACAGGAAGTCGTGGACGCCTTCGTTGCGAGCAACGGCTGCCAAAACATGAGCGCTCCCTACGACGTGGGTAGCTGTCAGAGCGGTGGAACGATGGTGGATCCTGGGTGTGTGGAGTATCAAGGCTGTTCCGAGCCCATGTTCTGGTGCTCCCACAACGACCCGAACTACAGCAACACCAACCACGGTTGGCCGTGTTTCGCGAACGACGTCTTGTTCGATTTCTTTCAAACGTTCTGAACGCGAACGTTCACCGAGCGCCATCAGCGCGCTCGGTGAACGGCGAGAGCGACGACGTGCGGAGCGTACTGCTGTACGTGAGCACCTAACGTAGCCAAAACACGCGCACGAGACGGGATCTGCGTACGTCGCTCCGGCAGAGTTTCTGGCAGTAGACTAGAGCCGTGGTCGCCACGGATCGACGATCAACTCGACCCCCAAACGGCCAGCATCCGATGCCCCGTCGTTTGCCCAGGGGTCGACGATACCATCCATCGCGATCGTCCAATTGCTCAGGTCATGGTTTCGACTGGGCGGGGCTGAATCGGACTGTTCGAGCGTGGTGGGGCCTCTGCGTTCTTCGCGCACCTCGCAACCAAAGCGGTGAGCATCGACGGCGCCTGCTGCGCGACGAGCCGCGGAGGCCGGCTGCTCGTCGCGCCAAGGGTCATGAACCTCCGTGATCACCCAACCGCGCGTGGGGACGTCCGGGCGCGGTTGGTGCACGTCAACTGCGTCACCGGGTGCGCTCGATAGGTTTATCTCGCCGGCATATGACGACCACGGCAGTGGCGTTGGCTCGACTTCACACGTCAGCGCATCTCCCGGGTGCTCCAAACGCGACGAGGATGGTGCGGGGTCAGACCATTCCAGACCGGTTTCGCCCAGGCCGAACCTCTCCATCGCGCGGCTCCATGGGTCAGCAGCGAACTCGGAAGGCATCAGCGCAGGCTGCGCGATCGCAGATCCGCACAAAAGTACGATAAACGCCCCTCCGCTCCACCTTGGCACTGCGTGTCGCGCCATAGCAGCAAGAGTTGCACCGACGAGCGCTCGCGTCAACCCGACGCAACAACCTGGGAGCGACAACCTACCCCGTCGAATTCGTCCACCAACAATCCACAGGAAAGAAGCACTTTGCTGACAACCTGGAACAAGCCTCGTAGTGCCGTCAACGCCGGCCTGGGACGAGATTGCTCCGGGCGGGTGATCTCGTCCGTGAGACGTCGAACACAGTTGCGCGATTTTCTGCAGTTCCTCCCAAGCCCATTCCAAAGGCGCCGGGTGTGGGGCAGACCCACGCGATCCACGTACGGCAGCGAGAGTGGACGCTCAGATCCAGCGAGCGCCTGGTAGCAACCGTAGTCCAGCGACGACTTGCGGACAGCATCGCGGCATGTCGTGGCGTGCGTTTGCTCTGCACATGGCATCGGCAGTGTAGCAGCGTTCCTCGGATCGGCCTCACCGCTCCGATCCGGAGCTCATCGCCATTGTTCACTTACTGCCCTAACCCACGACAAGCGCACGAAAAATGCCTACAGCCAGCGCCCTCGAACGAACGCCCCGCGAGCCATGGGAGCGCTGTAGCAACGATCCATGTGAGTTGAGACAGGAACCCGCCCTCGCATGATGTGGGTCTTCACCAACGCCGAGGGCGTAGCTGCGATCCGAGCGTCACCAACCCCAACAAAAAAGCAGAAGCCGAGCTCAGTCGAGCTCGGCCTCTGCTTTCGTTCACGGCGTCTCAGTCCACCGTGCTCGAGTGGGAACGCCCTTACTTCTGATCACCAGCTGGAGGCGGCGCAGCAGGTGCTGCAGGCGCGGGCGCCTTTGGAGCAACAGGTGCCTTCGGAGCCGCGGGCGCCTTCTGCGGAGCTGCGGGTGCCTTCGGCGCTGCTACAGGCTTGGGTGCGGGCGCATTGACGCCAACCACAGCGGGCTTCGAGGGCGACTTTCCTTCAGCCTTCAATGCGTAGCTGATGATCTTCTCGAACGCCGCCGGCGGCTGCGCGCCGCTCAAGAAGTAACCATTGATCGTGAACGCAGGAGTGCCGCGGACGCCAGCCTTCTTGGCAACCTCCATGTCAGCATCGACGTGTTTCGCGTGAGTGTGCTCGTCCAGCGCCTTCTTGAAGCGCGCCATGTCGACGCCCATCTCCTGTGCGTATTTCTCGAGCTCAGGACGCTTGAGCGCCTTCTGATTCTCGAACAACTTGTCGTGATACTTCCAGAAGGCGTCGGCGCCCTGCTGGACGAAGACTTCCTGTGCAGCTTCCGCCGCTAGTTTGGCGTCTTTGTGGAAAGGCAGCGGCATGTTGCGCCACACGACCTGCACGTCGTCGCCGTACTTCTTCAGAATGGTGGCGAGCGTAGGATTCACCCGCGAACAGTAGGGGCACTGGAAATCGCTGAAGGTCTGGATGACGACCTTGGCGTTCTTCGAGCCCTTGGTCGGGTTGGCGTTGGTGGGCTCGGCCACATCACGCTTCTCCGGCTCGGACGGACCTTTGGCCTTTTTCATCAACTCGTCGTACACCTTGTCGCGCGAAACGCCCTTCTTCACTAGGCCTTCAGCGATCTTGAGCTGTTCTTTGATCAGCGCGTCGAACTTCTCGAAAGGCTGCGCTCCACTCAAACGTCGGCCGTTGATGAAGAAGTGCGGGGTGCCACGAGCGTTCAGATCCATGGCGAGATCCATGCTCTCCTGAATACGATCGTCGAACTTGCCGCCTTCGGTGGCAGCCTTGATCTCGGCGTCAGATAGGCCGAGGTCTTTGCCGATCTTGCTGTAGGTCTCGGCGTTGAGTGACTTCTGGTTGGCGAACAATTGCTCGTGAGCCTTCCAGAACGCTGCATCTCCGCCTTTGAGGTACGCGGCGCGCGCGAGACCCGCAGCGGGCTTGGCTTGCTTGTGGAACGGCAGCGCGTTGTCTTTCCAAACGACGCGGACGTCCTTGCCATAGGTGTCGATGATCTTCTTCAGCGTCGGCTCGACACGGGTGCAGAAGGGGCACTGGAAGTCCGACCACTCGACGATGGTCACGAGTGCGTCTTTGGCGCCCTTCTTGGGGTCATCGTCCATGACGGGAACACGCCACACGGTCGTGTCCTCTTCCTTCTTCTCGTCCTTCTTCCCCTTGTCCGCTGGCGGGCTAGCTTCGAAGTTTTCCTTGGTGAGCTTCAGGCTCACCTCGCTCTTGTCGGTGCCCTTCTTGACCAGCGCTTCGGCCTTCTTGATCTGCTCGTCGATCACCTGCTTGAAGCGGGGCAAGGGTTGGGCGCCAGACAGGGTGATGCCGTTGATGCGGAACGCGGGCGTGCCCGTGGCGCCGATCTTGCGGTTGCCTTCGAGGTCGTCCTTGACCTTCTTCTTGTACTTGTCGTCCTTCCAGGTGGCCTTGAACTTGGCGACGTCGACACCAGCCTCGCCAGCCCACTTGACGAAGTTGTCTTCGTTCAGCGCCTTGATGTTGGCGAAAGCTAGATCGTGAAACTTCCAGAAAGCGTCGTTGCCACCCAAGTCGTAAACGGCTTGGGACGCCTCGTGAGCGGGCAACGCTTCCTTGTGGAAAGGCAGCGGGTTGTGCTTCCACACGATGCGCACCTTTTCCGGCCCGTACTCCTTCTTGATGCTCTCTATCGTTGGCAGCACACGCGAGCAGAAGGGGCACTGGAAGTCGCTGATCTCGACGATCGTAACCAACGCGTCCTCGTTGCCCCACGTCGGATCGTCTTCAGATATCGGGATCGGACTATCTGCGTGGTCCCCTGCCCCGTCCTTGGCGTCGGCGGTTTCTTCACTGTCAGCCTTCTCGGGGCCAACGCCCACGCCCTGGCTGCGATCGATGGCGTACATCAGGAACATCCCAGCGATGGCGCTGAGAAAGTACCCGACGATTGCGGTTCCTTTTTCCATTGTTGGATTCTCTCTTTCATTGCGCCTGGCTCGAACCAGGCATGATCGTTATCGAACGGTTGGCGTCACGACGCTGAGCGCCGTGTTGCCGCGAAGAGCACTCCGCACGAGGCGCGCCAAATCAGGCAGCCGCGCGAGGTTGCTCGAAACCTGTCTGTGGGAGGGCGCGGGCGCCCTCAGCGCGCCTGGGGTGGGCGAAACCGCCCGAGGCGATACTCGAGTCCCGAGGGCTGGATGCGCGCCGCGCCGAATCGAACGACGTCAACCGCACGCCAGTACTCGAACTCGAAGTCGTCAACCAGCGCCGACAAGTCCGAACTCGCGGGTGCTGGCTGACCAGGTGCCTCGCTCGGCACGCCGGAGTGGAGGCGCTCGAAGCTCGGAAGATCCTCTGGACAAGGCATCGAGAGGATCTCGCCGTCGTTCGACGGGGGCGCGGGCAACGGCGCCAGGATGGTCGCGCCAGACTCGTCGCACATCGGGGCAAAGGCTAGCGAGTTCGAGCTGAACAACACGAGAGCCAGCAACACCATCGCGCTCAGCAGCGGCTGTACGAGTCGTGGGAGTGTACCCCCATCTGTGTTTCGCCCAGTGGTCATCAGCGCGGCCCGGCGGAGTCTACCGAATGGAGCGATAAGGACAACGTTCATGCGTCGCAAGTCCGGGGGCGCGAGTGGTGACACTCCAGGACACTCCTGGCCGCTTTGTTGCCTACGTTGTCCTACACCTGCGACGATGTTCCCATGGGTGAGCCGGAATCTACAGATAAAGCACTGGAATCAAACAGAAATTCTAGAACATCCATGCCTCCACCGAAGCCTCAGGGCCGGATGAAGTCACGGCAACTGGGGCGCTGGACGCTCCTCAAACCACTCGCCAGAGGGGGTATGGGCGAGGTGTATTTGGGCACTGCAGGGGGAATCGAAGGCGCCGAGCGGCCGTGTGTGGTGAAGATCATCCGCCGTGAGCACCGCAAAGACACCTCTTTCCTCGCGCGCTTCTTCGACGAAGCCAGAATTCAGGCTCAGCTCCAACACCCGGGAGTTGCCCAGGTGCTCGAAGCCTCCACCGACTCTTCGGGCAAGCCGTACGTCGTCCTCGAGTACATCGAGGGACGCAATCTGAGTGAGATTCGCCAGCGCGCCGCACAACTGAAGATCCCCATGTCTTGGGCCGACGCGGTGGCGGTGGCGGTCACGCTAGCGGAAGCCTTGGTTCACGTTCACGAGCGAACGGACGCCACAGGACGTGCGCTATCGATTGTTCACCGCGACATCAGCCCACAAAACGTGATGGTAGGGTACGCGGGTGACGTCAAACTGATCGACTTCGGGACGGCCCGCGGCGAAAACCGACGTTGTCAGACCGTGTCTGGTGTGGTGTTCGCCAAACCCGGCTACGTGGCGCCCGAGGTTGCGAACCAGAACCAACCTGGACCCCAAGCAGATCTCTACGCCGTCGGCATCATCCTGTGGGAGCTCGCGATGGGTCGCCGCTTCCTCACGGGAGATCCATCCGAGCACTTGGCGAAAGTCGGCGCAGGCACGCTGAAACCGAGCCCCCTGTCGAGCGCGAACAACGTGCCCTTGGAACTGGATACGATCGTGGCACGGCTGACGGCACCCGAACTGGCAGACCGTTATCAAACCGCTCGCGACGCACTCGTGGACCTGGTTCGAGTGCTGTCACGCGCTCCCAGCCTAGCGGACGGTGAGCGCAGCGTCCGCGGCCGCATCGCGCACCTGATGAGTCGCCTATACCCAGCCGAGCCCATGCGTTCGCGCTCCGAGTTCGCTCGCTTGGTCGGCGAACACCGACGACAAGAGCAACCCAACCCGTTTCTCTCCGAGTCGCCCGAGCCCGGAGAGTCCAGGCAGCTGTTGCCAGGTACGCGCTACCAACTGCTGCGCGAAATCGCCAAGAGCTCCATGAGCGTGGTTTACGAAGCCGAACACATCGATCTCGAGCGCCGCGTCGCCCTCAAAGTGTTGCCCAAGGAGCGGTGTGAGAACCCTCACTTCGAGGCGCGTTTCAGACGCGAAGCCAAAGCCATCGCGCAAGTGCGCAGCGAGAGTATGGTCACTCTCCACGACTTCGGCGTCTCCCAAGACGGACGCCCCTACTTCGCGATGGAGCTGCTCTCGGGCAAGACGCTGAGCGAACGCAGCGAAGAACAGACTTGGCGCTGCAAGGACGCACTGCAAGTCGGGGTTGCGATCTGCAGGGCACTCGAGGCCGCCCACGAGCGTGGTGTGATCCACCGAGACATCAAGCCCGCCAACGTGTTCGTCACCGACGACGGCGCCATCAAACTGCTCGACTTTGGCGTCGCCCAAGCAGGCGAAGAAGAGCTCGAGGACGAAAACAGCAACGCCCTTCACGTCACTGGCACGCTGGAGTACATGGCTCCCGAACAAATCGGCAAGGACGAAGTCAGCGTCCGAGCCGACATCTACGCGCTCGCTACCGTGCTCTACGAGATGGTCACGGGTCGCCTGCCGTACGTCGCGGAAACGACCGTACAACTGCTCGACGTCAAACGCACGACCCTGCCGATGCCACCGCGTCAAGCGTGGCCCCAGGCGCGGCTGCCCGCCAGCCTGGACTCGGTGCTGCTCAAAGCGCTAGACCCGTCGCCCGCCGCTCGGCATCCCTCCGCAAAACGTTTCGGCGAAGCACTGCAGGGCGTGATCGAGCAACTCGACGGGAAGCGCCGACCGCTACTGCGCAGCGCCGCCATCGCCGCGATCGCAGCAGCGGGTGTTGCGATGGTTTTCCACGTGGGACCGATGGAGCTGGGTCAGCGCCTGCTCGCGATGGCTGCCGAGCGCAGCGCCGTTCGAGCTCAGAACGTCACGGGACTCGACGGCACGACGAGTTCGGACGACGCGGGGGAGCGTGCTAGCTCGACGCTGCTCACGTCCGCAGCGCCCGCTGACATCCTCGACGTCGACTCGTTGCCCATCGCAGAGGACTTCCCCGAGTCCGACCCCTCCGCGGAGCTCACCGCGCGAGCTGGCGCAGAAGCTCCCGACGGCGCGGCGGGTGTTGAGGAGCGGGGCGAAGTTGAACCCATCCTGGAGGCGCACGCGGGCGAAACCGTTTCTGACGAAACGACCGCAGAAAAGGACGACCCAGCCAATGGCGGACCCGTCGACGAAGCGCCGGGCGATCTGACCGCGGAGGAGGTCAAACAACTCGAGAGAGCTGAAGTCCTACTCGAAGCAGGCGGCAACGGTCACTTGCGAGCGTTGGACCTGTTTCGCACCCTCGCCAAAGCTCACGAGCACGATCCACGCGTTTTGGAAGGCTGGTCGAAAGCCGCGGCGCGCAGCAAGTGGTGGGGCGAGTCCTTGCGAGTGGCGTTGCGTTGGGCATCCTTCGACGACTCGCCACGCGCGCAGCTCCACCTGGCGCGCACACAACGCTTGATCGGACAAAGATACGGCGCGATCCAGACGCTGGAGCGCTTGCTCGAGCGCAGCCCCGAAAACGAAAAAGCACTGTCCATGTTGGCCCGCTACCGAGGACGTTGAGGTCGAACACCAGGCAGCAGCGACGCAACTGGGCGACTCTCGTGCGGATAACCCTGCGCAGTGAGTGACGTTCAGCACTCACGCCTGCCCGAGTGCAAGCCGCGAAACTCCGAATGACTTGATGTTGCGAGCCACGCCGACTCCCTGTAAGAGTCCGCGAGCTAGCAGCAACCTCTCGCTCCCCACGACGAACCACGACCGCAGTGACTTCTTCCCGACCCAGCAGCAAAGTCAGCGTCCCAAGCGATGACAGTGAGCGCCCGCGGCTTCTGCAAGTGGGTGTGATTGCAGCGGTTTGCTTCGCCATTGGAGTACTTTGGCCCACGTTGTCTGGGGTCAAGCTGGTGCACGAGGCACCATCAAAGGCCAAGCCAAAGGTCGAACCGAAGCCCAAGCGAAGCCCGGCCACGGACTCGACGGCAGAAGTGCCCGCGAGCAAAGTCGTACCCCAAGCGCCCGAGAAGACGACGGAAGCCACCGTCGAGATCCAAGAAGTGTTGGTCGTCAATTGCCGAGACGACGAGGATCGGCGCCTGAGCAGTTGTGACACCCCTGCGTTCGACGAGGTGGCGAACGATCGTCTGAAGGCGCTTGCCGCATGCCCGGGAGCCAGAGACGCCCAAGGCATCATGTCGCTGGGCTTCGAGCTCGACTTCAGCAAGGGTAAGATCACGGAAATTCTGGGCGGCAAGAGCAGCACGGTCGGCGATCAAATCGCGAACAACCTCGTCGAGTGCGCCAAGAAAGAGTTCATGAGTGCCACGCTCAAGGACGTCGATCACACGCACTCGCGCTACCTGTTGTTCTACAAGCTCGACATTCAGCCTCCGGGCGCCATCGTGGAACCCGAAGCACTTGGGGAACCTGAAGCACAAGCCGCTGGCTCCGCAACAATCGTGTGGAATTCCGCGAGAGTGCGCGCACAGCCCGAAGACGGCTCAATCGTAACCCGACTGCTGTACGGTACCCGCGTCGTGGTCAGTGGCCGCAAGGGTGACTGGTATCGCATCCGCTACGATGCCAAGGGCAGCGAGGGTTGGGTACACAAGAACGCGCTGGCACTCTGATGAGTCAACGCAGCCTGCGCCCCGTCGAGCTCGACGGCATCGTGGTGGACGTTCGGAAGGCAGATCGGCACTGTCGCCCGAACTCTCCGACTGCGCCGCAAGACGCGTCGCGCCATCCACACGCGTAGGGGCAGCTCGCTCGAGCGCCCCCGAAATGGCGTTGAGCGACCCGCACCCACTTTGGTAGGGTCGCGTCCATCATGAAGCGTCTCGTCGTCACCTGCGCGTTTGCGGCCATCGCGTCCCTGGTTGTGACTGCATGTGGAAGCGACCAGAAGAAGGTCGAAGATCCGTATCTGCCTCCGACTGAACGCCCCGACGAGCGTGCGGTGGGTGGTGCGCCAGAGTGCGTGGATGAAAACAACGATCCCGCGCGCTGCAGTGAAGATGGCGATTGTTGCGACGGGTTCGTCTGCGGAATCGACCCAGAGCTGAGCTCACGTATCAAGCACTGCATCTACGCAGGCAACTGATCGCCGTTGCATGCTGGCCAGCAGTGTAGTCATCGGGCCACCCCCATGGGTGGTTCGTGGGTGGATCGGTCTTGCCGTAGCCATCGCGCTGCTAACATTTGCTCCCCGAACGTACGCGCAGACATTGGTCGTCGATCTGTACACGATCGGCCCCAGCCCTGCGCTGATGTCAGCGTACGGTCACTCCGCGCTGTGTGTCGGCCAGGTCGACGCCAGCGCCGCGGACACGCGATGTTACGATTACGGCGTCACTCACACGACGGGCTTCGTGGACGTGGCGTGGGCGGCCATCAACGGCCAACCCGACTTCGTCCCGACGGAAGTCACTCGAGCCACGCTCCTTCGCGCCTTCCAAGACCAAGGACGGCGAATCGAACGACAGCGCATTCCTCTGGAAGACGCGGAAGCGCGAGCCCTCGCCAGTGCGCTAGAAACGGACGTCCGTGAGCGGCGCCTGTACGCCTACCACCCATACTGGAACAACTGCGCCACCAAGCTGCGCGACCGTCTGGACGAAGCCACCCGAGGTCACCTGCGCAGCGTGGAAACGCCGTGGACGAACGCTAGCTTCAGACAGCTATCCGAAGCGGGCTTGAGCGGGCGCCTCCCCGAATTGACGGTGATGGCGTTGGGTCTCGGAGGTTATGCCGATCGAGCCCCCACGCGCTGGGAGGCCATGTTTTTGCCGAACGCCCTGCGGGATACGGTCGCCGAACGATTCGGCGTAGCGCCTGACGTGATTCACGAGCAGGTTGATCACGTTCTGCCGACGAGCACTCACGTGGGCAGGGCGGCGTTGGTTTTCTTGGGCTTTCTGCTGTTCGCAGCGCTGCGCTTCGGCCCGCGGTGGGTGTCTCGACGAACGATTCTGATCGGCGTGTGCTCCATTCTGGGGTTGCTCGGCCTACTCGTCGATGCGCTGTCCGTGTTGGTGCCTTGGCCCGAAGTGCGCATGAACTGGGCGCTGTCGTTGTTGCTGCCGACGGATCTGGCGATCCCGTGGCTGCCGTCGAAACTTCGTCACAAGTACCTGGTCCTACGAATCGGTGTTTCAGCGCTCGTGCTGATGGCGTCCGTGATTGGACTAATCGCGCAACCCGTTTGGCCGATCGCGATCGTGGCGCTTGCTCCCCTGCTGGAGCTGCTGCGTAGCGAACGCTCCAAACTTCGCTGAGCGTTCTCCCCCACGCCGAACGTGACGCGCGAAAATGCCCCTTGCCAGGCTCCACACCTGAACGCAACATGCCTAGCCAGTGACCACGAAGAACAAACCCACCGTGTCGGCGCCCCGCAAACCAGACACGCGCAAACCAGACACGGAAGAGCCGCAGGACGTGGCAATGGTGCTGGGGCGTGACAAGGAGAGTGGTGCCCTCGGGATCGTTCGGAAGCGGGCAGATCGCGTCGAAGCGGGCATCGTTCAGCCGCTGAAAGAGGGCGTACCGATTCACGGCGAGGTGATCCAGCTACACCCACGTGAAGGCACACCTCTGTACGACGTAGAGGTGCACGTAGCTGCTCCCAAGACGCAATCGTCCGCTACCACCAGTGTCATCCCCCGTCCTGCGCAAGTAGCGACTGACAAGTACCGCAAGAACTGGGACCAGATTTACCGCCGCAGCGCTCGACGCGTCCTCAACTGATCGTCTGCGCGCGCCCTCTCGCGCTCGGCGATTCGTCGCGCCAGCTCGCGCGTCGTGTAGCACCCGTTTCTGCACGGGACAGTCGTCCAGGCCCACTACAACGCCTCGACGGAAACCCAAGGTCAGCCGCGCGCCACGTGTTGAACGCCGTGATGGATGAACACGTTTTCCAAACCCGAGCGGAGCAGCTGCGACTCTCGGCGCGCGCTGAAGTCGCGGACGAGGTGCGCGCGATTCGCGAGCGAACCCATGCGCGAATGTCAGCCCTCCGAGCTAACAACCAGCTGGAACTGGCGGCCGCGCGTGGACGCTCGATGCGCAAGAGCAAGGTTCCGGTCGTGTTGCTGACACTTGCAGGCCTCGGCGCTACCGTCGCCGCAGGCATTCTGTACAGCACACCACAACTCGAACCCACGGAAGCGAGCGTGCACCCTACTTGGTCTGGTGACTTTTCGGCGGGTGTGGTGCTCACGGGAGCCGTCGCCGAACGTCAAATAGCCAAAGCAGACACTGCTCACTCCAAGTTCACGAAACTCCCCAAGCCACAGCCACAGGGCGAAGGTAGGTCGAGAGCGCCGTGTACGGGCGACGCATTCGACCCGCTCGACGATTGTCTGCGTTGACGCGAAACGAGCCCGCGCAGACGCGAGTGCGCGAGCTTCCGAGCCCGAGCCCGCGCTCAGAGCTCGGGTGGGCGTTCTGAGATACGACCGCTGGAAATGAAAGCCGCGTAGAGCGCTCGCGTGGCCGACTCGAAGTCGTCGGGAGCCACGCCCACGATGATGTTCAACTCGCTCGCGCCCTGATTGATCACGCGGATGTTGACGCCAGCATCGCTCAACGCTCGGAACACCTTCGCTGCGATACCAACGCTTCGCGCCATGCCCTCACCCACGATCGCAATGAGAGCCAAGTCTTTCTCGACGTCGACACGGTCGGGCTGCAGCACGCGGTTGATCTCGTCAATTACGGCTTCCGTCTGCTCGCCGAGCTCCGTCGCGTCGACGATGACGTTGATGCCATCGATACTCGACGGACAATGTTCGACACTGATGCCGCGTCGCTCGAACACACCCAGCAGACGATAAGCAAAGCCTATCTCCTTGTTCATCAGGCTCTTGTCGAGACACACCATGCTGAAACCGCGCTTGCCCGCAATTCCAGCGATCTCCGTGCTCTTCTCGATCTCGGGGCTGAGCTGAGTGACGATGCGCGTGCCTGGAGCTTCAGGGTCGTTCGTGTTCTTGATGCAGATCGGAATGCCTGCTTGACGTACGGGCAAGATCGCTTCGTCGTGAAATACCGCGGCGCCCATGTACGAGAGCTCTCGGATCTCGCGATAGGTGACCTCTAGCATGGGCGCTGGATTCGACACGACTCGCGGATCTGCCATGAGCAGTCCGGATACATCGGTCCAATTTTCGTAGAGCTCCGCGTTCGCTGCGCGCGCCGCGATTGCCCCAGAAATGTCTGAACCACCGCGAGAAAACGTCTTGATCGCGCCGTGGGAGTCGCGACCATAAAACCCGGGCATCACGAACAACGCGTCGACGTCGTCGAAGGCCTTGGCCAGCGCGGGATAACTCGCCTCTTCGACGGTGCCGTTACTCTTGATCGTGACGTACTGGGCAGGATCGATGAACTGGGCGTCGAGTAGTGCGGCGACGAGAATGCCGTTGAAATACTCTCCGCGCGACGCGACGTGATCGATGGAAGCGCCACCCCCCAACGCCACGCGGAACTCTTCGAGTTCATCCCCAATGCTCGTACGTAACCCCAGCTCGGACTCGATTTCCAGAAAACGCTGGCGGATCGTCGCGAAGGGTCCCGAGAAGTCGGTCTTGACCGTCGCCATCTCGTGGCACAGGTACAGCAGATCCGTAATCTTGGGCTCGTCCTTAGTGCGCTTACCAGGCGCACTGGGCACGACAATCCGACGACGAGGATCGGATGTGATGATTTCAGCGACCTTGCGCAGTTGACGAGCGTCCGCGACGCTCGTTCCACCGAATTTGCAGACGATACGTGACATGTCGAAGCTTCGGGGCGAATTGCCCGGGCGCGCGATCTACGCCGCCGCCGGGCGTGTTTCAACCGCGAATTGGAAGCGGGCCAGCCCGGCCCGAGTTTTTGGGGCTTCCGCGTCCACGCTGATCCAAACATCAAACACCTGCGTCACCTCGAGCGTGTTGATGCTGCAATTTTGGTCAGCGTTCGCGCCCTTCAGCGGATCGGTGGGATGCGCTCAGCGCGGTGAACCATCCAACCCGCAGAGTCCCGCTCACTGGAGAACACCTCGAACTCGAACACCACTCGTGGTTGCGAATCGTAACTGACCTCCACCACGCGTGCCTGAAATGTGCCACGATCCATGTCTTCACTGGTGTCGTCCCCAACCGCGGTGAGCGCCCCGTAAGTGATGAGCACGGTCTGCGCGTCCATCTGCAGATCCGCATCACCCACCGCGTAGGAGTACAGCCTGGGCTCATGCTCATACTCCCACACCTGTTCGATCGCCTTGCGACTCTCGTCGATTCGGTACTCGACAGCTCGGGATGACGATTGTTCGGGCGACAACATCGGACGCCCATCACCTGGAGTCGCGCGGTAGTTGCCGTTATCGAACAACATCAACCCGCCGTCGGGCGTCAGCTGTGGAGCGTGCGGATGGAAGGGCCATCGAAAGTCCCCCTCCTCAGGCTCGAGTAGCACGTCAGCAAAACTGGGGCTCCAGCCGTGGTGATTCGCCAAGACCCACTCGAGCTGGCCGCTCTGGCGATCGACCTTGAAGAGTGCATCCTGATGTCGGCTCGAGACGATCAGTGCCTGGTCGTCATCCGTGGCTATCACTGCGTTTGCATGTGCCCAATCATTCGGAGTACCCAAGATCGGGTGAGTGCTGAGCGAGTCGTACCCCAGTCGTCCTGTATCGAGAACGTCTACTAGTGGTCGCTTGTATACGATCTCATCCGCGGGATCGATCTCTATGATGAGGTCGTCGGTGACCGTGGCGCTCCCTCGAAGTCTCGGATTTTCGTAGTCCAGCCGAAAGTTGCTGACCTCGCGTATGCGATGCCCGAGGGTGAACAGCGTCCCGTCGTCTAGAGGATATACTTCGTGATGATACGCAATGTCGGAACTGCTCACCTCTACACGCCGCGTTTCGTTCCCGAGCAGGTCCATCTCGACGATATCGCCCGCGTGCAAGAACAACAGATTGCCGCTTTCGAGCATGCGGACATCGGACGCCTCGCCCTTCGCTTCGTAGTACCAAACGAGTTGACCATCCTCGTCGATGATCATCAGGAAATCACCCGATAGCCCGACGTTGAAGAGCGTGTGGCCGGGCTCGCCTTGGTCGGTGTCTACGAGTACAGCGATTTCTGGAAAAGCCTTCGGCAGCCGTGGAGTGTCGAGAGTGAGCGCGCGCCTCACCACCTCGCTCCCAGTCGCCATGTCCGTCAACGTCACTTCGAGATCGTAGCGTCGATTCGGAGCGAACCCGACGAGCGGCACGCGCTCGAGGTTCGCGGGCGCGTCGAACTCGAGCGACCAGCTGTCTTCCCCCGACACACGCACCTTCACCCGCGTGTCGACGGCCGAGTCCAGACGTAGCTCGGCGGCCAGCGGTGTCGTGCCGTTGGGGTCGAGCACTACCTCTACAGGCCCTGGCGGCTCTTCTCCGCAACTCAGCAACGACCCCAGCACCAACACACAGCTGCCCCGCCAGAGAAATGCGGGCATTCGTCGGCGAATGGCGGCAACGGGTGAAGTCGTCATCGCCCTCCAGACTTCTCGCGTATCGAGTGCGAGCCAGAAAAACGTGCTCCCAGCCGTGCGCGTTCCATGAACGTGCAGCCTACAACACATCGAGCACGCGGGAGACGAGCTGCCTCGGAATCGCGTACGTCACCCGCCCTCCGACCAGTCGAGCGAGGTAAACACTCGACCCTCGGTAACTGTCGCC
This sequence comes from uncultured bacterium, assembly GCA_965651905.1. Taxonomy (GTDB): domain Bacteria; phylum Myxococcota_A; class Polyangia; order Polyangiales; family Polyangiaceae; genus SZUA-265. The sequence goes on from CBFGUG010000001.1 coordinate 127,968, forward strand.
CACCCCCACCTGCCAGTGTCGCTGGACTAGTTCGCCGTCACGCTCGAACGAGTACTTCACGTCCAGTAGCGGCTCGGCAAAATCGATGCCTCTGATCGCATCGAAACTGATCGCGGCTTCGGGTCGCACTAGGGCAAGCGCGTCCAACAACGCTCGAACGTCCGACGGCGAGAGTCCACTCTCGGAACGCGCCACAAATTCACGACCCACGCGTTCCAGTTCGATCGACGCGTTCCCTGTGTTGACGACGATCTGAGTCGCGGTGTCGGGATCGAGAGTGAACCCAGAGCGATCGAGGATCAGCATGGTCAGTGTGTCCACGACGCTGCGGGAGATCAGAAATACTCCCGCATCTCCGTCTGCCTTTGCGTAGTAGCCGCGGGGAGCGCGGTTACCTACACTGACTCCAAGCACCTTGCCCTCTGCAGTGTGTAGCTCGAACCGCAAGTGCGGGGTGGCCAAGCCGAAACTCCCGTCGTCACTCGACGAGACCCATCGGAGTGCCTCGAGCTGCCGCACTGCCTCGATCCACTCGACCGCCAAGCTCGAGTCGACACGAACGTCTCTAGGTTGGTCGAGACGAAACGTGGCGGGGCTCGGCTGAACGAGCAGCCAACGAACGCCAGCATGTTCCACGGCCAAGCTCGCGACGTCACGCGCCGCCAGGTCGACGAGGCTCCGCTTTTTCAGCAGCAAGCCGTCCGCTTCGAACCCTCGCAATGCTTCGGTCGTAAACCGCAGCACCGCTCCATCGACCTGCCGACGCACGAACACACTTCCGTCCGCCCGCGGCACACCAATTTGAAGCACCTCTGCGGTAGGATCGTCTTCGGCGCCCGCCTGCATGAGCGTCACCGTTCGCGCGGGCGCGTCGAGCCCCAGCTCGGCGAGCGACGGCTGCTCGACCAACTTGCCTCGCAACTCCAACGCGTCTCCAAATCGCTGTTCGACCAGTTCGGACTCGACTTCGGCATTTTCGGGAGACAGCATCGAAAATCCATCGCCTCGTCGCGCCAACTCGAGTCGCTGCTCGCCTTGGGTGATCGACAACCGTTCGATCTCGTCGAAACGCATCTGGAACAATTGATGATCGACGAGCCACTCGGGCTGGCGGAAAATCTGAGGCACCTGCGTTCGTTTGACACAAGCCGCCGTGGGACGCGGCGCCGCTCGAACGGCGATCACCAGCTCTGGGTCGTCTGGGCACGTCCCACCGATGGTGATCACTGCAGGATCACGCGAGTCGATCCGAGGCGTCAGCTCCAACCGCAACATCTCTTGCTGCGCGGCTGCCTGGACTGTTTGCGCGGAGTCGACGTCCAAAAAGCGCTCGGCCACGACACGCGAAAACTCCGCGAGTAGCTGTTCGAGCGAAACGCGGGCAACCCGCGCGTCACCAAAGCTCCCCGAGAACCGAAACTCGTCGCGCTCGCCGCGGACCAGTCGCACGACACTTTCTCCGACGTTCGCCTGAATCGACGCTAAGGCGGACCCCGCGTACGGAATGATCTGGCGGATCCGAAGGTCGTCCGGATCTGGCGTCAGATCCGCCGCCGTACTCTCGCTGACGACATAGACGCCCTTGTTGGGCACGCCTTCTCCAGCTACTTCGACGTAGCGTGCCCCCTGCGGCGCAGGCGCTTCACTTCCAACCCGCAATCGATAGCTGAGCGCTCCTTGTTCGATACCCAATACCGCCTCAGGTTCATCCAAGCCGAAGCCCACACGATCCACCGCCGTGGGTTCTACCTCGCGCAGCCACTTGGCGAACTGCGCGGCGCGTAGCAGCCCGTCGAGGGTCGCCTCCTCAGCATCACCCTGAAGTGGTTCGGTGAGCTTCCAACGACTCTCTTCCTCGTGGGGCGCGACAATGTGTTCCACGCGCCAACGCTGCCCGCCCTGCTCGACGGTGATCGCCGTCACTTGCTCACGATCGAGCTGAGTCACGAGGTGTCTGGCGCGCGTCAACTGTTCACCGCTCGTGACCCAACGAGTCGTGACGATCACGAGCACACTGAGTGAGAGTGCGAACATCAGCAGCACGACGTCGAGCCAATGAGCCCGAAGCTGCTGGGAAGTCGGCGACGCGAGCCGCCTCATTTGGACTCCTTCGCTGCGCCTTCGGTATCCGTGGGCGCTTCGTCTTCTTTGCGCCGTCGCCACATGACGACCCCACCCAACATGACGACCGAAAGGGGGACGTACAGCAAAACGTAGCGACGAACGTCGTCCATCGACTGCTGTGTGAGAAATAGCCCCGCTGGTTGTTTACGTTTCTCTGGCACGCTCACCAAGGCCGGCTGGGAAAGCAGCCAGCTCGTCGCGCTCTCGACGAAGCGCCGGGTACCTACCATCGAAGGCTCGAGCCACGAACTGGACCAAAGCGGGCTGGCACTGGCGAGTACGACGAGCCGCGCTGGCCGCGTCGAGTCTGCGCGCCGATGAGCCGGTAACTCGAGAGCCGCAGCCAGGATCTCGGAACTCTCTTGGGCGGCAGGGATGTCGAGCGGCGCCCCTTCACTCAAGCGCTGAAAACTAGCGATCGCTATCGAGCGTTCACTCGACTTCAGGAGAGGCTGCGCAGTGCTCGACTCGCTCAACGACAGCGCCTGAGTCAGCTGCACGACGACGCGCATTCGAACGCTGTCCCCCACGACCAGGCTGCGCGTAATAGGGTGCGCTTGTGGCTCCGCCAGAAAGACTTCACCACCAAACCCGACGGGCAACGCCACCTGCTCATCGCGCTCGAACACGAGGCGTGGCTTGAAGTGAATGCCATGCGGAGCCAAGAGCGGTTCGAGCGCAGGATCCTGGATACCTGCAGTTTCGTTCACCAGCGGCCCAACGGCGAGCAGTAGGCTTCCTCCGCCCTCCAAGTGACTCTGGAGCGCGCTCGACGCGGCTTGCGAGAACGGCACGAGCGGTCCGACGACTGCCACGCCATCACAGTCGCGTAGCGCTGACTTCGGATCAGCCCTGGCCAAATCGGCCTCTCGAACGTCGTAGTTGCTGCGCTGCAACCGAGAACGGAACTCGGCCAAACCTTGTGGCCCACCTGCTTTGATCGATAGCTCTTGATGACCCTGGGTGAAGCACATCAGTTGCTTGTCGCGCCCCAGCAGGTTGACGATACCTTCCGTGAGCACCGCTTCGAGGCGCGGACGCGCCTGCCCGTCCTCGTCATCGAACACGATGATGTCGTCGGTGGTGATGTACCAACGCTTCTCCGCACGCGCGACCACGATGCTGGCATCCGTGGCGAGGCGTCCATCGACAGTCTTCCCCTCGAAGATGCCATACTCGCGTTGCAGCGCGACGAACTCGGCCGGATCTCGATCGGGATCGACGGTACGTACGTGGATCTGCGCGCTTCGAGCGCGGTAGGCGTCGAGCAGTGTAAGTACGCTCGAGTACAGCGGGTCACTGCGACTGAGAAAGATGACGACCTCGATGGGTTCGCTGAGTCCGTCGAGCGTCTCGAGTGTGACGTCGGAAAGCGTGTAGAGACCGTCGCTAGTCGTGTCCCAGCGCTGGAAGAAACGGCTACCGAGCACGTTCACCTGGACGAAGATCACGGCGGCGGCGATTGCCCCGACGTACGTCAGCCAGCGGCCGCTGCTCATCAGCGGATCCTCCACGAGTCGACGACGCGGGCACACAGAAATAGCGACAGTGCCACCAGCGACACATCGAACACCACCCGGCGACTGTCGATGAGCCCGCGAGAGAAGTCGTCGAGCTGGCTGATGACGGAAACGTGGCGGCAGATTTCGAGCATCCAGCCAGGATCGAACACGCGCTCCCCGATGCCCAAGATGAGTAGTCCGAACAGCGTGAGTGTCGTGAGCAACATGGCGATGAGTTGGCTCTTGGTCAGCGCGCTCATCAAGGTGCCGACAGCGAGGTAACTCGCCCCGATCAGCAACACCCCTAGGTAACTGGCCGCGACTACGGGCCAGTCGACCACCCCCGTCTCGCGCAGGATCACGACGTACATCGTCGTGGGCAGCCACATCGCCGCATAGGTGAGCAACGTTGCGCTGAACTTCGCCAGCACCACGGCCGCCGCCGAGACAGGCGCGGTCATCAAGGTTTCGATGGTACCGCTGCGACGCTCCTCGGCAAAGCTGCGCATGGACAGCGCAGGACAGATCAACAACAAGGAGACAGGAACGAAAAACGAAGCGAAGTATCCCTGAACGGGTCCATGATCGAGGGACACGTCCGCGTGCTGGCTGTAGTGGTCGACGAGCAACATGAAACTCGTACCTTGCAGCGTCAAGAACACGAACAACAACACCCACGCCAGCGGACTCACCCACAGGCTGAGAAGTTCACGCCGCGTCACCGCGAAAAATCCGCTCATCGTCGGGCTCCCACGCTCATGCTCAGCTCCGACTCTGCGTCAACTGGGCGAATACTTGCTCTAGCTTCACACTGCCCAAGTTGGCCTCGGCAACACGAAAACCCGCGGCTCCCAATTGCGCTATCAGACTCTCCATGCTGTTGCGCCCCGCGGGAAGACTCACTCGCCAGTTCTCGTACTCTGAGTCGACCGACTCCCGCTCTACGATCTGCGACTCGATGTCGTCTGGAACAGCTCGCTCCGATCGACGGACGGTCACCACGCCCTCACGAACACTCACCCGCGAGCGCAACTCGGCCAGCGTCCCCTGACCGACGAGCTTGCCCTCGTGGATGACTAGCGCGCGATCACACACTGCCTCGACCTCCGCCAAGATGTGCGTCGAAAGCAGCACGGTGTGCTCCTGCGCGAGTTGTCGCACGACGTCACGCACTTCACGAATCTGGTTCGGGTCGAGCCCCGACGTGGGTTCGTCGAGAATGAGCAGGGGCGGAGACGCAAGCAGCGCGTCAGCCAGTCCGAGACGCTGACGGTATCCCTTCGAGAGCTGTCCAATCAGCGAACTTCGCCGATGGGTCAATCCCGACAGTTCCATGGCGCGCTCTATCGCCTTACCTCGGTGACTTCGGCCGACCCGCTTCAGCTCCGCGCGAAAGTCCAGATACTCACGCACGCGCAACTCGGGATACACTGGGCAGTCCTCTGGCATGTAGCCCAACTTTTCGCGGGCAGACATGGGTTCTCGCACGACATCGTGCCCCGCCACGGACACGCGCCCGCTACTCGGCCCCAAGAAGCCCGCGATCATGCGTAGCGTCGTGGTCTTCCCGGCACCATTTGGCCCCAGGAACCCAACCACTTCGCCCTTGCCTACTGAGAAGGAGAGGTCGGAAACCGCGCGACGCGATCCGTAGATTTTGGTGAGCCCGTCCACCTCGATCATGACGCCCTCGGGGCCATAGCATGCGGTCGCACGCTGGCCAACGGAATGCCGTTGGAGATGGCTCCTAGCGTCGGGTGTGCGAAGCCGCGCACCCCTACAAACAATGACTCGGACATGACGAAGCTATGACGCGCGGGGCGCTATATCAGTAGCTGCAATGCACCGCACCCTCGAACGAAGCCAGGTACGAATCGACTGGTACAAGTCGGTTCCTTTCATCCTGATCCACTTGTTGCCAATCGGCCTGTTTTGGACTGGCGCACGACCGATCGACTGGGCGGTGTGCGGCGCGCTCTACGTGGTGCGCATGTTCTTCATCACGGGCGTTTACCACCGCTACTTCTCCCATCGGTCCTACAAGATGGGTCGCGTGATGCAGTTCTTGATGGCATGGGGCGGCGCCAGCGCTGCGCAAAAGGGCCCGCTGTGGTGGGCAGCCCATCATCGGATCCATCACAAGCTGTCCGATCTCCCGGGAGACGTTCACTCGCCGAAGGATGGACTGCTCTGGAGCCACGTGAACTGGATCATCAGCAACGCCCACGACGACACGCACTGGGACAAGATCAAAGACTTCGCCAAGTACCCAGAGCTGGTGTGGCTCAACAAGTACAACCTGGTTCCCCCGATCGTGCTCGGCGTGACCTGTTATCTCGCGGGCGGCTGGAGCATGCTGCTGTGCGGCTTCTTCTTATCCACGGCGTTGCTCTACCACGGCACGTTTTGCATCAACTCGCTGGCTCACATTTGGGGGCGGCGCCGCTTCGTGACCACCGACACCAGCCGCAACTCGCTGCTGTGTGCGCTCATCACCCTCGGCGAAGGCTGGCACAACAATCACCACTACTACCAGTCATCCACCAACATGGGCTTCTACTGGTGGGAAATCGACATCACCTACTACGTGCTGAAGGTTCTCAATTGGATGGGCTTGGTGCACGGCTTGCGCAAGCCACCTGCACACGTCCTGGAGAAAAACCTGGTCAAAGACCAGGTGGACGTGGGCATGCAGCCGAGCGTACCCGTGCCCGCCGCAGAGTGACCGCTACGTCGAGGTTCGGATCCGCGTTACGGATGTTCGAACCTCGACGACGTATCGCTCAACCCGCGTCGGGGCTTCCAGAATCCGCCGCGGACGAGCCTGCTTCCGTCGCGCTCCCCGCCTCGGGTACTGCCGTGGAAGCGTCACCCGTGATGGCCGCGTCGCCGATCGCCGCGTCCCCAGTCATCGCATCGCCAGTCATCGCCCCGCTGTCTAGCGAACCGCTGCCAGCGTCACTCGGGCCAGCTTCGCTGGGGGTTGAGTCGCCTGCGTCTTCCGTGGGTTCACTTCCCGCATCTAGTTCGGTACCCGGGTCGTCATCGTTACCGTCCACGGGCACCGCGCCAACGCTCCCCTCCCAGGTAGCCAAGACTCCCGTGCGCAGCTGGGCGGCGCCCCCCGAGCTCTCTTGACGCCAAGCCCGGAGCTGCCCCTCCACGTCGTCATCGTCCACGGTCTGCTCGAACGCGAGCCCGGCTTCGCCGCTGAGACTCAGACTTCCCTCGAGATCGCTACCGTCGAGCTCGACTTGCACTTCGAACACGTCCTCGGTACGGGCGATCACCACGCCATCCGCCGTGGCAATCAGCACACCGTCCGCAGTCGAGATATCCGCATCGACGTCGACGCGCAGACGCCGGCCGCAATCCGTATCTTCATTGCGAAACTCTACCGCCGGGTCGCTCTTGGGTCGCAAGCGGACGACCAATTCCGTTTCACCCTCGCCCGAGTGCGGTAGCCAGTCTTTGGGCGCCCCCCAAGTCAACGTAGACGTCTGGTCGCGACGACCTGACAGCACGTCAGCCATCGAAAATGCCATCGAGCTGTCTTCGGAGAAGCCCAGCTCGTCCTCATACGCGGTGCAACTGCCCGCGCTCGAAGCGTCGTCGCTACAGCCGACGACCAGCGCGGTCGCGAGAGCGCACCCCAACCCCCCAACAAACCTGTAAGAGCTCGAAATAGAACGTAATTTACCGGAAGAAAGCAGACGCATCGGGTCACCTCTGAAGCTGATAATTCGGCACAGGGTACGCCCAAGTGGGAAAAAGTGCAAAGTCGCCCACTCGTCGACTGGCGGATCGCCGGGCTCGTCGCCGGGCAGCCCGTTCTCAGGAGCGCTTGTCGGCAAGTGTTGGGAGCAAGACCGCCATCAGCAGTAACCCGAGAAACGCGTGCCCCGTTACCAGGTGGGGCACGTTGGTCAGTGGGCAATGAATCTGCAACACAGCGTTGCCGAACAGTGCACCAAACGCTGCGACCACCAGCCGCTGCGTGGGCACTGCCTGCGTTTGCCTGTCCGTCAGGTGCCAAACCAGCACTGCAGGCAGCGCCGCGGCCAGGCCGACGCTAGAGCAGACCAAGAGTTCCCGGAACGCGTGCCCGCTGCTCACACTCGCCTGATGCCCCGTGACGGCTTGCGGTAACAAGGCAACGACGAACGGCAACCCCAGCCCGAGCATGAACAACGCCCGGCGCAGTCGCGGTGCTTGGGGCACGCCCAGGGAACGCTGTGAATCCCACGCCGCGACCAATCCGAACGCTACGAACGCAACCAGGATGAAAGCCATCCTCTCGAGCGGGTACGCGGCGAAGTCGGGGCGACGCCAAAACAGTAAGGCCCCAGCGCACACCAGCATTCCTGCGGCCATCACAGTGACTCGACGCGTGCTGGTCGGCCATGCGCGCATCCGTCCCAGTAGCGTCGCATCCTCCGTGTCGAGCGTTTCCAACAGCCGCGGCGCTAGGTCGTCGACGTCGAACTCCTGGCCACCACTATCGGCAAGGGACAGCACCTGCCCGACTCCCCCATCGTCGACGAACAGCGCTCGGCAGCTTTCGCACTCGTACAGGTGCTGGCTCACGTCGGGTCGCTGACGCTCGGCGTCCAGGCGCCCCTCCAGAGCAAGCTGTTCGATCTGGGTACAGTCCACGGTCATCGTTATCCCGAAATACGAAACCGAGTTACGCTCGGCCTCACGATTTGGTCTCCAGCGCGAGCACTCTCGCGGATTCGGCGCCGAATACCTGGCGCATGGCTTGGTAAGCGCGGTGTGCGCGCACCTTGACGGCAGATTCGGAAGCGCCGAGTACGGCAGCAACTTCCGCAAGAGGGAGCCCACCGAACCAGTGAAGCAGAACGACATCTCGGGAATCTGCAGACAGCTCGCCCAACGCGTGATCCAACTGTTGGCGCATCTCGTAACGTTTCTGATCGGTGCTGTCGTCGCGTAGACGGTTGATGGCCGCAGTATCGAGTTCAGCCTCGGGTCGCCGACGCAGCGTACGCAGGTGTTGCCGCTTCATGTTCAACGCAATGGTGTAGAGCCACGGGCGGAACGGGCGCCCTCGTTCGTAGTCGTTGCGATGACGATGCACTTGCAAGAACACCAGCTGCAGCAGATCACGCGCGTCTTCGCGGCGGCGCAAGCCCCGCGCGAGAAAGTCACACAGCCGCGCGGCGTAACGACGAAACAGTGCGTCGAAGGCAGCTCGATCGCCTGCCACATAAGCGTCCATCAACGCCTCGTCGCTCGTCTCTTCTTGCATGGTTGTGGCTGTGCGTCGAGATCGCCGACGCAGCCCTGATCCTAGGTACGAACCACGATGTAATGCAACAGCAGAACCGATGCCTTTCGTCGAGCGACGTACCTACCAAGGCCGAACTACTCGCATCACTCAGTACACACGAGGTGCTAACAACGAGCAGACCATCCCGATCAGGAGCGTGAGAGGCAATCCGATACGCACGAAGTCCATGAACTTGTAGCCCCCAGGACCGTAGACCATCAGGTTCGTCTGGTAGGCCACGGGTGACACGAAGGTGCTACCCGCACCGATCATCAGCGTGAACAACATGGCCTGCTCGCTGACCCCAGTTTGTTTCGCCGCGATCATACCTACTTCGAACATCAACACGGCCGCGCCGTTACTGGTGATCAGCTGTGCGGCGGCGGCAGTCGAAAGGAACACCACGAAGATCACGAGCTCGGGGCGCGCACCTCCGCAAACCTGCACGATGCTAGCGGCAGCCAGGCGCCCAAGCCCCGTGTTTTCCACGGCAACCCCCATTGCGAGCGCGGACCCAATCACGACGAGTACAGTCCACTGCACGCTCGATCGAGCCACTGCTGAAGGCAAACACCCGGTCAGCACCATGAGCCCCGCGCAGGTCAATGCGGCGACCGCGGGCGCGAAGGGGCTGGTCGTCAGCAGTATTATCAACAGCCCGACGATGGTCAAAGCGATCGGGGCGCGATCATGGCGCAGCGAACGCGAGTTGGCGACGCTCGAAGCAAGGTAAAAATCACGGGAGCTCTGCAGCGCTTTGGTCGTCCCCGTAGGCGACTCGAGCAGCAAGGTGTCGCCCGCTCGCAACACGATCTGTCCGATCTTTCCGCCAAGCGCCTCGCCGTCACGATGCACTGCGACGATCGCCGCGTTGTGACGCGCGCGAAATCCGGATTCCTTCGCGGAACTCCCCTCCAGACTCGAGCCGCGTGCGACGACGGCCTCGACGAGCTCAGTGTGAGTCTGCGGCGGCAGCGAGTCTTCCTCTTCACTGAGGGGACTCAAGCCGCGGATGCGACGCAAATCGATCACCGACCGCAGCTCACCGACGAAAGCCAGCAGATCGCCCGCCTGCAGCATCACGCCTGGTGACGCGAGCCGCGACTCGCCACCCCGCTCGATGGCAGAAAGAAACAGTCCAGGCAGGGTACGCAGCCCAGCCTCTTGCACGCTCTTGCCGATGACTGGTGAGTCGCTCTGCACCACCATGCGCACGTGGTACTGGCGCACCAGATCGATCTGTTCGGGCGTGGCGCGCTTGGGCAAGAGCCACTTGGACGACAACAGTAAGAAAGCAACGCCAGCAAGTGTCGTCGGCAGCCCCAACCAAGCGATCCCCCAAAACTGCCCAGAGTGCGACAGCTGCGGCAGCTGTCCGCTGATCGAGTGACCCTTCATGTACATCCCGAGCAACACCACGTTCGACGCGGTTCCGATCAGCGTCAGCTTTCCGCCCAGGATCGCCGAGTAGCTCAGCGGGATGAGCAACTGCGACGGACTCAAGCGTAAACGTTTCGCCCAGTCCTGCACGATGGGTAGATACATCGCCACGACTGGCGTGTTGTTCATGAAGCCACTCAACAGCGCGACGGGCAGCATCAAACGCGTCTGTGCGCGTGCAACACTTTTCGGCATACCCAGCAGGCGCTGAGCGATGGCTTCGATGGCTCCCGTTTCAGTGAGCCCGGCAGCCACGATGAACAGTGCGCCGATCAACAGCAGCGCGGGGTTCGAGAACGCGCTCATCGCCTGCGAGATGTCGACGATGCCGCCGAACACCGCGTCGCCGAGTAGAAGCAGCGTCAGCCCGCCTACCATCGCCACGTCGACCGCGACGCGATTCGTCGCGAGAGCAACCACGACAATCAGCAGGTCGATGCTGACAAACCACGCCTGCGGAGTCACGACCTACGTTGTCGTACGCATGGAGCAAAGAGGTCAACGACGTTGCCCGCATTCCGCAAGCTGCTCCGAACACGGACGCGGACTGCTGCTCGCCGCGAAAACATCCAGCCCAAGTTGCCGAGATCCCGGCGTCATCACTACGCGATCGCCAAAAAGCAGATACACCTGAAACACGCGGCACCGAAGCTGGTAGTCTCTACGCATGAGCGCCGTGGTCTCAGCTGGTCTACAGCAAGCCGAAAGCCGCGTGACGCGCCGTTGGCGCGCTGAGACGCTGGAGTTTCTACTCGTCGGTGGCGGAACGCTGGTGCTGCTGCCGCTCGCGTGGCTGGTTCGAAATAGCTTTGGGTTGACGGACTCGGAGTGGGTCGTATCGTTTGCTGCATTCTATGCGGCAATGGTAATCAATGACCCACACTTTGCCGTAACTTACCTGCTCTACTATCGCGACGTCAAAGACCGTGCGACGAGCCCCAGGTACGCGACCGCTCAACGACTCCGCTACGTCTTCGCCGGGCTGGTGGTCCCCATCGGGCTCGCGTGGTGGGCGCTTTCCGCGGTGTCGACCCACTCGGCGGAAAGCCTGGGGTTGATGATGCAGCTGATGTTTCTGCTGGTGGGTTGGCACTACGTCAAACAGGGCTTCGGAGTGCTGAGCGTGCTGTCTGCCAGGCGCGGCGCGCGGTTTGCGAGGTCTGAACGCAACTGGATCCTCGCTCACTGTGTGTCGGCTTGGCTGTTCTCGAAGGCGTACCCAAGAGATCCGGGTCAGAGCTTCGAGGAAAGTGGCGTGGTGTTCACGTCGTTCGCGCACCCGCCGTGGCTCGACGTGCTGACGGGAGTAGCGTTCGCCGCGTGTACCTTGGGCATGGTTTGGTCACTTGGTGCGAAGTGGCGCCGTGACGGGCAGCCACCCCCGCTCGTGCCCCTTGCCGCCATGTTGATCACCGTCTGGCTCTGGACGGTTTTCTCGAGCCTCGATCCATTGTTGATCTACGTGATCCCAGCCTTGCACTCGATTCAGTACCTCTACTTCGTTTGGCTGATGAAGCGTAACCAAGCGCGCGCTGCCGTTGATGCCGAAGCCCTGGCGGGGGTCGTGCGTAGGGGCGTCAGCTCCCGCTTGCTCAAGTTGGCAGCGGCGGCACTCGCGCTCGGATGGGTGTTGTTCCACGGCCTTCCGACGCTGCTCGACGAACACCTGGTGCTCAAAGACTTCGCCGACCCGCTCGGCCCGACCCCCTATTTGGCGGCGATCGTCACCTTCGTTAACGTGCATCACTACTTCATGGACTCGGTAATTTGGCGGCGGGACAACCCGGACACCGCGTTCTTGAGAGGCTGAAGCCCGAGCGAACGACGATCCGCCGCCGGAAATTAGGCCAAGGTGTGAGCACCAGCTAGCTTGGTGCGCTTCTAGGAGCGCCCATGCTGGAGTACGTCGATCAGGTCAACGCGTGGATCGAGGACCCCGCCGCGCGAGCCGCAGCGATACTGGCGGCGGCCCTGTTCGCCGCTGTCGTCATTCAGTGGGTGGTGCACCGCCTGGTGCACGTGGCCATCGAGCGCAGCACGACCAAATTGGACGACGAGGTTTACGGCGCGATCCGAGGACCCATCTTCCTCACGGTCGTGCTGTATGGGCTGCACCACGCAGGCTTGACGGCGTTACCGCCGTGGGCAGCCGAGTGGGGCTCCCGCGCGTTTCAAACGGCGGCGGTAGTGATCTGGCTGCTGACCGCTTTCCGACTGAGCGCCATCGTCTACCACGACTTGGTCGTCAACCGCCGCACGAGCCGCTGGCTTCAGCCGAAGGCCGTACCGCTGTACGACATGACGACCAAGTTCACCTCGCTGGGTCTCACTGTCTACGCGCTGATGTTGATCTGGGAGCTCGATCTGACGGCCTGGGTGGCGTCTGCGGGCATCGCCGGGATTGCCATCGGTTTTGCCGCCAAAGACACTTTGGCGAACCTGATCTCGGGTCTCGTGATCATGGCTGACGCGCCCTACAAGGTCGGCGACTGGGTGGTCCTCGAAGACGGCCTGCGCGGCGAGATCCGACACATGGGCATGCGCTCGACGCGCATCCTGACGAAAGACGACGTCGAGATCACCGTGCCCAACGCGCTCATCGGCGCCAACAAGATCATCAACGAGGACGGTGGGAACGTACGCCACCAACGCGTCTGCATCCCCGTTTCTGCGGCGTACGGAACCGACATCGACCTGGTGCGGCAAGTACTGCGGGAATGCCCCGTGGGTAACGAATTGGTCGAAGAGCTGCCGCGACCCGACGTGCGATTCCGTAGGTTCGGGGATTCCGGGCTGGAGTTCGACTTGCTCGTGTGGACGACGCGAGCCCGTGACCGAGACTTGATGATCGATCGCCTCAACTGCTCGATCTACAAGTCGTTCGCCAAACGCGGCATCGAGATTCCGTACAGCAAACACGACGTGTATATCAAACAGATGCCGCCGCTGGAGCTCCACGACACGGCGGACCTGGCCGAAAGAACTCGGTCCGCCTAAGCCCCCGACTCGGTATGCTCAGGAATCGCCGACCAATTGGCGTTCGAAGTCGTCTTGGATCGCCTTGTTCTCCAGGCGCCCCCAGAACGCAGCGTGCCCGAGCCAAATCGCCAGGCCGTTCAGGTCTTTGAACATGCTCGGCACGTGTTTGGGGGGGCTCACCAACCCACGGTGGGCATGGGCCGCAAGCACGGGTACGTCTTCCAGAGCAACCTTACCGACGAACAACCAACGGATCAGATCGGCGCGGCCCAGCGCGATCGCGGACGTCAGGAAGTTGTAGTTGAGCACGATGCCCTTGGTGTAGACGATGTCTTTGGTGAACGGCGCGCCGCCGCTGACCACGCCGCCGCGAAACACGCGCTGCGCGTTCCAAAAGCACGTCTCCTCGTCGTAACCCTCCGTACGAAACCATTCGAAGACTTCGATGAAGTCGGCGCCATCTTCGCTCTTGTCGACGGCCAACACCCGGTCGTTGAGGCGCCGGGCGCGCCTGGGGTGGCTGGTCAGCGTGAGCACCTCCAACAGCGCGGCCAGCCCCTCTTGCGCAGACGCAACCCGCGGCGGACCGATGCCGAGCCAGCGGGCCACGGGTTGAGCGGCGCCGTTCATGCTGGTGGCGACGTGCACCCAGCCTTCGTGGACCTCCAGTAACCGCAAGTCGCGATCGCTGAACAGCGCACCGTCCCGCACTTTGATGTAACTGCTGCCCGCAGCGGCGTCCGCCACGATGCCGTCGTCTTTGACGACCAGCACCACGCCCTCGCCGAAGTAGTGCCCGAGCCGCTCGTTGAGGATGCGCACGGCTTCGTCTGCGGCGATGTCGCGGACGGCTTCAGGCCCCAGCACCGAGTCGTCCAGCTGCGTGAAGATGTCGTACATGCCTAGCGCTACGCCGCGCACCTGAGTGCGGCCGTCTGCGAAGTAGTCTTTGGGGGTGCCGTAGAGCTGTCGACTGTAGCGGTGGAAGTCGGGCGTGCCGCGGGCTTGCAACATCGCCACCACGTCGATGTATTGGCGCGCAGTGAGCGACAGGATTTGGCCGACGCGGTCACTACCGAGCTCTTGCCGGACGTCTTTGTCGATCGCTTCGAGTTCGCTCAGCTTGGCGTCGGCGTCGAAGCCCAGGGGCTGCGCGGCGTAATACTCCGCGTCAATCGGCGGGAGTTGCTTGAACCCGCTCGCGCGGAAACGCTCGAACTGGGACGGATCCCACTTGATGGCGTTGAGAATTCGGATCGGCTTCTGAGCGTCGACGATGCGCTGAGCCAATCGCGCAACCCGCTCCTTGTAGGACTGCCAAGGTTGGGGAGCCACGCCGCCTTCCTAGCACGCTGCTAGATTGGGGGGTGCCAGACCGCACCCATCACCGCTAATTCATCGCCCAACGTCGCTGCAACTGACGTTGGGGACGCGCCGCGTGTGACCACACTGCACACGGAGCCACTCTCCGCGACTTCACGAAACACTCGCCGCACCCATCCGCGACGAATCCTCGGCGGCCAGTTCGCACCCGAGGCGACTCGTGAGTTCCCCCTGACCAGCGCCGAGCGCCCTCGGCCTCGCGTTCAATCGGGCGGCGACTTTTTTCTGAGCGAAAGAGGCAACCCGCCTCGGGCGCGTCCGACTCAACCCCAGCACCTCGATTCCGTGAGGTGGAAAGGACGAAATGCCCACCGATCTCAAACAACAGCTCGCCCAAGCGCGAGCGCGATTCGAAGCACAGAACGCAGAGTTCGAGAGCGCTCGCCAAACCCTGCGCTCCCTCGACCCAAGCACGGTGCTGTCCATCCGTGAGGAATGGCTCAGCCAACTCAGCGAAGTGACGCAGCCCCGACGCCGCGCCGCTTGCATCCACCCCATGGCGCTCCGCGCCTGAACCACTGAACCATTTGAAGAAAGCGAACGACCAATGAGCGTTTCCCAGATTCAGACACCAATCGCCCATCACAGTCTCCAAGAGATGGGCATCGACACATCCCACCACCTCACCCCCGACGAGATGTTGATGTTTCTGTCCGTTCAGCTGACGGCCATCGACGGCGAGATCCAAGAACTGTTCGAGAAGCAGCAGCTCATCGAAAAGCACAAGGAACACTTATCGACCATCATCAACCAAATTCCCATGGTCGATGGCGACAAGGTGCCGGTCACTAAGGAGCAGAAGGACATCATCGAAGCCGAGCTCCTAGCGCTCTACCAGCTCGATCCAGTGGGGTTCGAGTCGCTGGTGAAGGAACTCGATGGTGTCGGTATCGAGATCCAGGTCTCCAAAGACGGCACGAGCGTGAGCATGAACGAAGATAACTTCGAAGAGAACGAAGCGAACGGTTTTCGCAGCGTCTTGGAAAGCAGGAGCAGCACCCTCGATTCCAGCGCTCAGCTCGAGATGATCAAACTGCAATCGCTGATCTCCGAGCGTCAACAGGCCATCCAACTCGCCACCAACATCGTCGCTGCCATCGGCAAGAGCAACGAAGCCATCGTCGGCAACATCAGGTGACGTCATGAACCACGCTCTCACGACTCGAGCTCAGGTCAACGCCACGGCGGAGCAGCTCTACGCGAGCGGCTACGCAGCGCTGACCGAAGGAAACGCCAAGACTGCGCAGCGGCACTTCGGCTTGATGCTGGCGGTCGCACCTTTCGACCAGCGACCGTGGCTTGGACTGGCCTCGTCTCGTGAGCGCTTGGGGGACCACGCGCTCGCCGCTGGGCTCTACCAGCTGGCGGCGGCCGTAGCGCCGGACCCTCTGCTATGTCTGCTGGGTCAGGCGCGCTGTCATTCCAAACTGGGTAACCCGCGTCGCGCGCACGCGCTGCTCGACGAAGCGGAAACCCTCACCGATCAACCCGGGATGCTCACCCTGATCGAACGCATGCGGGGGCAGTCATGACGTCCGTCAGTAACGCAGGCGCAGCGCAAGCTGCGCCGCCCCCCGTGCCCGTCGATCCGGGCTCGCCCGAAGCCGCGCTGATGCTGCCGCCGCCTGGGGCGACGGGTTTCGACGATCCCCTCGCGGAAATGATGGCGATCATGCAGCGCTTGTCGGCGACTTCGCTCGCGCAGACCAGTCGACGTATCGAACTGACGCAGGAGCGCTTGGACGAAGCGCTCGACGAGCTGCTCGAGAAACTCGCCGAGGCCGCCGAAGAAGCCAAGAAAAAGAAGGACAGCGGCGGTGGCCTGTTCGGCTGGGTTTCCAAGGTCGTGACCGCCGTCGTCGACTTCGCGGTCGATCTCGGAGGTGACGTCCTGGGTAGCTCGGCGGACTTCGGGGTCGACCTGCTGACGGCACCTTTCGACATCATCGCTGGACTGATCAAAGGTGGCTCGCTCGATCAGTTGCTGCGCGCCGAACTCGAACAGCTTGGCGAAGACGGCACGGTCGCCGAAAAGTTCGACCAGTTCGTCGAGGGCGTCGGCAAGTTCGCCGCAGACGTGTTCGTCTTCCTGCATGCTCACTGGGGCGTGCTCGAAGCAGGCCTTCGCGGTGAAAACCTGGTCGACGCGCTGAAACTGCACGGCGGCAACCTCTACGACAGCTTCATCGAAAACTGCGTCGAGAACGAAGCCGTGTGGGAAGTGACGAGTTACGCGCTCAAGGGCCTGGCCGTGGCTTCGGCCGTGGCCAGCGGAGGAGCGCTCAGCCTGGTCGCCGTGGGGCTCGTGTTACTCTCGGAGATCAACAAGCGCTACGACCTCGCCAATGAGATATTTGGTCCCGAGGTGGGAGCCTACGTCACCCTCGGGATCGAAGTGGCTGCCACGGTAGTGCTCGCGTGCGCGGCAGGTGATCTGGAAGGGCTCGGCGATCTGCAAAATGCCGGCGCCATGATCAAGAACGTGACCGCGGTGATCCAAGGCACGGTCGGGATCGTCAAGGCCCTGCGCGACTACCAAGAAGCGCTCAAACTCGCCGACGCCCTCGACGATCAAGCGGATCTCCTCGAGATCAGCAACCGCATGTCGATGTTGCAGCGCCTGCTGGAGACGTTGCTCGACGACTTCGAAGATCAGACCGAAGACCAATCGAACAACACGAAACGCGCTAACAGCATCTACCAAACCGTAGCGGCAACCAACGGCGCCACTCTATTCCCCGGGTGAACGGTTCGGCAGGTGATCCGTCCCCTGAGCAACCGCGCTCTCGAGGAACGGGTCTCCACTCGACCGTTCGGAGAAACCACACCACTCACGAAGAAAGAACCAAACCATGATTGATTCAGTGAACAACAACAACCAGAGCTCGATCATCTTGCTCAACGACCAGCACCAAATTGCCCTCGAGTTGGGCGGTGACGTGGAAGCACAATTGGCCGCAATGGTGCTCGTGCACGCGAGCGAAAACGAAGATCGCGCCGATCAAGCGCGCGACGCCACCGAAGACATGATCCGCGAAGCGGGCGACAAACAAGTCTCGGAACTTCGAGACCAGGCCGACGACATCCGCTCGGGTGGATTCTTCGCCGCCGCAGGTGGAGTGCTCGGCGGAGCCGCGATGGTCGGCAGTGGTCTGCACGGAGTATCGAAGATCGACCTGACGTCTGGAAAGGCATTGCTCGCCGACGTGGGCAACACACAAAAGATCATCGAAGGTGGCGGCACTATCGCTAACGGCCTAGGCCAAGGCGCAAACGCTGGCTACCAGGGGGCCGCCGCACACCACGAAGCCAACGCCACGTCCGCAGCAAACGACGCTTCCGCGGCGGAACGGCGCCTCGATGAAATCAACGACGACATCGACGAGGCCCGCGACATGTACAACGACGGCTTGGAGTTTCTCGACACCGTCAACCAGACCCAGGCCGCGACGAATCAGTCCGTCATCTATCGCGGCTGATCGCACGGCGCGGCGCCCGACTCCGCGACGGGCGTCGCGTGCCGATCGTCACCCCCAAACGCTTCCCTCGTGCGGCAGCGCCGCCCGAGGTCTCAGCGACGTTCGCGGAAGACGATGAAACCGTGCGTCAAATCGTACGGCGAAACCGCCACACGGACACGATCACCAGGGAGCACACGGATTCGGAAACGGCGCATACGACCAGACAGGCGTCCACGAATGTGCACGTCTCCCTCGTCCAGCTTGATCCGATACTGACCACCGCCTAGGGCGTCCGTGATCTCACCGGGCATTTCCAGCAGGTCACCTTTACTCATCTAATGCAAATTCACTTTCTCTAGGTTCTGGATCGGCTGCGAACCGGGAACGCTCTGTAGCTCTAAATCGAGCGGCGGGGAAGCCGCGAAGTGTCGGCGAGGCGCGCCCGGCAAAGGAACGCAAGCATAGCCCCAGCCTCGAGAGACGGCCACTGCCGCTGAGCGTGCAATTCGGGCACGCTCAGCGCGCTTCCTCGGGCTCTCGACCGGCCCGATAGTCGTTTTGCTTCACTCGACGCCAGAGTGCGCGCGCCAAGAAGCTGACATTGGCTGACCTACCGCGACGTGCTGCGCGCGATCGTAGTTGTTAGCGTGGTGGGGCATGCGCCAGCTCGTAACGCAACCCGTTGATATGGCGTTCGCCGAGTTGAGTGCTGGCCTGGCGGCGCTGCCCCTGTCCGCTCAGCTGGGTCTCGTCGCGGCGCTTCTGGTCGCAGCTCTGTGGCTTGGCTGGGTGGGGCGGCGCTTTTGGAGGTCGCTCACAGTCAGGCGACGCGCTCGTCAGGCTGGCCGCGGAGAACGCATCGCCCGCACGCTACTGCGATCCGCGGGTTATCGCATCGTGGGTGATCAAGTGCGCTGCCAGTGGCCGATCGCGATCGACGGCCAGCCGAGCAGCATCGAGCTGCGCGTCGACTACCTCGTGGAGCGTGGTGGGCGTCGCTTCGTGGCAGACGCCAAGACGGGTAGCTGGGCGAGCTCGCTGAACAACGGCGCGACCCGGCGTCAGCTGCTCGAGTACTGGCTCGCCTATCACACGGACGGCGCGATCTTGATCGACACGGAGCGCGGCCTAGTCCGGGAGATCAGCTTTCCCGCGCTTCAGTGAAGCGTGAGCGTCGCGCGACGCTCACGCGAGCAGCGCGGAGGCAATTCCCGAAATCTTGCGCGATGGGTTCGACGATTCGTCGTAGTCGAGCCCCCACTGATCGATGTCGGCTCCCACGGCCTGGCCCGTTGCCATCAACACGCGCATGAACTGCTCGTTGGTGAAACGGAAGTTGCCGCCCGTCTTGAGCGCCCCGCCCGCGCTGCCCGCGAGCAAACACGGCAAGTTGGTGTGCACGTGGCGACTGCCGTCCCCCAGCTCACTGGTGAACACCACCGCGCAGTTGTCGAGCAGTCGTGAACCGTCGGCGTCTTCGCTCTCGGCGAGCGATTTGACGAACTCGCCGAACTGCGAAACCAGCCAGCGGTTGACCTTGTAGTAGTAGTCTAGCTTCACGACGTTGTAATTGTGGTGAGCTACTCCGATGTGATACGGCGCGTCCACGCCGAGGAACGGGTGGCGAATCGTCGTCACGGTCGTTTCGTACTGAAAGACGATCGTGCGTGTCATGTCACACTGCAGCGCGAGCAGCATGAGCTCGTTCCACTGCCGCACGTGCTCCTCGATGTCGTCGGGCGCGGAAAAACTCGCCACGCGCCCCTGAGGATCACACATGCCCGACTCGTTGTTGCGCGGCGCGACCTGAATCGCGCGTTCGATCGAACGCACGTTGTCCAGATACTGTTCGACTTTGTGCGTGTCGGCTTGTCCCAAGCGGCTCTGCAGTGACTCAGCTTCGCGGACCACGGAGTCCAGGATGCTGCGCCTGAGTAACTTGCGGCGTTCGAACGCGATCGCGTCCTGGTCGATTTCACCAACTTGGTCGCCGAACAATCGCTGGAAGGTCTTGGCAGGATCGATCTCTTTCGGCAGCGGCGTCGATTCGTCCTTCCACGACAAGTGGTCCTTGATGTTCGCCGAGAAGCCGGGTTCGTCGTTGGGATTCTCGTGCAGCACGGCCGTGCCGAGTTGCAGCGAGTGAATGGGCGCGTCCCCTTGAATTTGATCGGCGATGCCTTGGTCGATGGTGCGCGCGTTCTGCGGGACCTCGGGTGGGCACATGACGCCGCTGAGCTGTCCAGAGATGCCGCAGGTGTGGGACGCCCCGATGCCGTTCGAGTAGGGCGCGCGAGTGCCCTGCACGATACTGATTTCGTCTTTGATGCCGAGGTCGGCTAGCGGCTGGAGCGCGGGTGAGGGTTCCCAGTCCGTCTCGCCGTCGCCCCCAGCAACACGCCAAGTCTCCTCACGGTAGCCAGTGGGGAAGTGCCACATGATCCAACGTTTGGGCGGCGCGGGCGTGCCCGCGTGAACCACCTTGGTCTGAGGCTGCATGGCTTCGAGCGCGGGCAAAGCCAGGCTGGCGCCCAACCCTTGGAGCGCAAAACGACGAGAGAGTTTCTTGATAGGCATGGCTTCAGTCTTCCTCCGCGCTAGCTCTGGTGATCTGTTCGAGTCCGCCACGCCGACCGCGGAAACTGTCCGTGAGCACGACGGAACGAATCAACTGGCTGAAGTCGTAACCCGAGTCTTCGAACGTTTGGCCCAGCCACTCGACGCGGCACGAGTCTGCTTCGTCGGAGAACTGTGGCAGCCGCCCGAGCGCAAACGTGTAGAGCTTGCGTGTCGCACACTCGTGCAAACGCTCGTCTTCGCTGAGCAGTTGCGCCAGCTCTTTGGCACCTTCGAACGCGAGCTCGCCGTCCGCAGTGCGCAGCACGCCAGACGCGTCGATCGCTTGCCCGTGCTCTTCCGTTCGATGACGCCCGATGGTGTCGAAGTTCTCCAAGCCGAGCCCGATGGGATCGATGAGCACGTGACAACCCGCACAAGTGGGATCCTCCGAGTGGGCTTTGGCTCGCTCACCCAACGGCAACAGCTCCGCCATGCCTGCGTCCGCACCCGCATCCCCCTCAGGCAGCTCCAATGCGCCCAGATCGCCCTGGACGTCGGGGGGCGGTGGCGGTGGCGCGGAACACAAGAGATTAGTCAGCACCCACACGCCTCGCCGCACGACCGACGTGCGCGTAGGTGCGGCAGTCAACGTCAGGACGCTGCCGTGGGTGAGCAGCCCGCTACGAGGCGTGTCCGCGAGAGAAACCCTTTCGAACTCGTCGCCGAAACTGCCTTCGATGCCGTAGTGCTCGGCGAGTGCCGCGTTCACGTAGGTGTAGTCCGCGGTCAAGATCTCCGAAAATGGCAGCTCGCCCGAGAACACGTCGTGCATGAACAGCCGCGTCTCTTCTTCCATCGCGGCTTCGAGTTCGGGGGTGAACTCGGGAAAGTAGTCGGCCGCGGGCTGATTGATCTCGGAGATGTCCGCCGTCTCCAGCCAGCGCCCAGCGAACGCATGGAGCAGTGAGCTCGATTTGGGATCGGCGAGCATGCGATCGACTTGCTCGAGGATGCCGTCTTCGCTCGAAAGGCGCCCAGCGTTCGCCGCTTGGGTCAGCTCGGCGTCGGGCATACTCGACCACAAGAAGTACGACAGCCGACTGGCGAGTTCGTGTTGCGTCAAGCTGTGGTGCTGCTCGTCGTCGGGATCGACGTCGAGTTCGACCCGAAATAGGAAGTGCGCCGAGAGCAGCGCTTTCTGAATCGCGGCACCCAAACTCTCGTCGAACGACGCACCAGTGTCGAGCGCCTCTTCCACCAGCGCCACGTACTCGTCGACCTCCGCGTCGAACAGCGGACGGCGGAAGGCTTTCGACAAGAACGGGGTGAGCACTTGACGCGCACAGTTGGCGGCGCCCGCTTCACGCGCGGTACAGGTGACGAACTCCGCGTAAAACTCGCCGTCCGGGTCCATCACGGTATCGGCGATTTGCTCGGCAGCGTCGACGTACGCCTCGGCCAAGAGCGGGCTGACGCTCAGCGCGGCGGCGTTGTTGTCGAAACTGTCGCCGAAGTCGTCTTTCGGAAACTCGTCAGCTGGCCGCAGGTTCACACCGAACAGGTCGCGAACGGTGTTGTTGTACTCCAAGCGGTTCAGCCGCTGCAGCACGCGCCCGGGCGGCGCTCCTTCACACCCGAACGCCAAGCCCTCGGAGAGAGCAGGCACGGGGTCCGTCACGGGCTGATGCTCTCGCGCCAACAGCTCGGACTCCGATTCCTGGGGCCCCGCGTCGGGGAGCGAGATGGGCTTGACGGGCTCCACGAACGAAAACGGGTCGACGCGATCGGCGCCCCCCTTCGAGCAGGCCGACACCAGCCCCACGATCGCTACAAGCAGAGAAATACCCCGGGGACGGGTCGAGAGTGGCTGCGACGCGCCCTCGGCTTCGCCGACAGAACCCCTGCTCGAACAACCCCCGCGTACAGAACCCTCACTGTTCGCCGAGCGCGGACGGCTCCCCGACTTCAAAAGGCTGGCAGTCTTCACGGGCCCTGGTGTGACACGGAAGCCCGACGCGGGTCTTAGATTATCGTGGGCGCGATTTCACTTTGTCGCGCGCTTCCAGCACGAACGTGAATTATGCAGCGCTACAGGCGATTTTCACTCGGCGTCCGGCACCTGCGATCCCATTTTCGTACGCTTCGAAAAAAGCGTGAGCCAGTGGCAAACACCGCCGCGTCTTGGTGGATTGCAAAGGAGCGTAGCGCCGCCAACGTCGCTCAGCGTCTGCGTTGCCCACGCGAGTCGACGCGCACGCGAACGGCCGCGCGCTGCTTCTCGCCACTGGACTGGTGCAGTGTCAGCATGCCGAACAGCCCGACCGCCGTCAGTACGCTGATGCCAAGTAAGTTTGCCGTCTCGATCATCTGCTCTCCATCACGCTGCTGCTCACGCCAGCCTGTGGCTCGAAAATTAGCCCCAGGCGGAGCGCCTTCTTCCAAGTACGACAAGTCTTGGGCAATCTTTCGCCACTAGCCAGTGCTCAGCGCGAAAAGCTGCAAGTAATCCCCGGATCCGGGGCACACCCGCACACTGTACGCCCAATGTCCTACCTGGCGTCGAGGCTCGCGAGATAACTCCGTCCGTGGTGTCGGGCGCTCGAGAGCGCGTTTGGCGTGAGCAGTTGGGTTTGCAGAGCCGCACTGCAGCCAGCGCGCCCGTTCGCTCGGCGCGACGATCCCCGGCGTGACCTCCGCGGGCGGCGTCCCGTGCGCCGCGCCTGGGCCTCACGTTCGCACCGCAGGTGCAAGTGGGCCGTTTTTCAACAGCGACGTCAGCTGACGGACCCATCGCCCCAGAAAAAGCACGAAGCACGCTTCGAACTCGCGACCCGCGGGCAATCCTGAACAAATTGTCGTGCGCTCATTTAGAGTCGCGGGCGAGGAACCCCCATGCCCAACCAAATGGACGACCACGTAGAGATAGTCACCGAGCTCATCGAACGTGGTGATCCCGAGGCGATCGAAACACAGTTGCAGCAATGGCCGAGCGAAGAGTTCGGCTACGTCGCCGCGCACTTGAGCGAACCTCAGGTGGTGCGGCTCGTGGAACTGCTCACGGGGCAGCACTCCGCACACGCTGCCAGCCTGTTCGAACGTTTACCCGACGTGCAGGGAGCGTCGATCTTGCTCAAGCTCGAGCTGCGGACGGCCGTCGCGATCTTGTCGGAGCTGCCGTCGAACGATCGCGCGGATCTGCTCGGTGAGATGTCGGCGGAAGACGCCGAGCGCCTGATCAACGAACTGCCGCCCGCCGACGCCGCGGGCATGACCGAGCTGATCGCCTACGACGACGACACGGCGGGCGGCTTGATGATCACCGAGTACATCGCGCACCGCACCACACGGAAGGTGCGCGACGTGGTCAACGACCTGCGGCACAACACCGAACGTTACGCGCACTACGACGTGCAGTACGTTTACGCCACGGACAGCGCGGGGCGACTCAAAGGCGTCGTGCGGCTGCGCGATCTGCTGCTCACCCCCGACGAAACATCCATCGGCAGCATCATGATCCCCGCCCCAGCGTGCGTGAACGTCAACGACGAGCAGGCCCACTTGGAGAGCTTCTTCGACGAACATCACTTCTTCGCCGCGCCCGTGGTGAGTGACCAGCGTGTGCTCGTGGGTGTCGTGCGGCGTTCTGCCGTCGAGGAGCACCACGCCGAACAAGCCGACCGCACCTTGCTCGCGTTCGGCGGTATCATCGGCGGCGAAGAGTTACGTTCGATGTCCACGCGTTCACGCGTCGTGCGACGGCTGGCGTTCCTGTGTCCGAACATCTTGCTGAACTTGGTGGCCGCCAGCGTGGTCGCGCTTTACGAACCCACCATCGCCGCAGTCACGGCGCTGGCGATCTTCTTGCCCATGCTGAGCGACATGAGCGGCTGTGCGGGCAATCAAGCCGTGGCTGTGAGCATTCGCGAGTTGTCGCTCGGCGTACTCAAGCCACGCGACATCTGGCACACGTTGAGCAAGGAGCTCGGCATCGGCGTGCTGAACGGGTTGGTGCTCGGCAGTTTGATCGGCGGCATCGCGTGGCTGATGCGCGGCTCGACCTGGCCGCTGATCGGTGCGGTGGTGGGCGGCGCGATGTGCATCAACAGCGTGCTCGCGGTCAGCATCGGGGGCACCGTGCCGTTGTTGCTCAAGCGCGTGGGCATCGACCCGGCGCTCGCCGCCAGCCCGATTCTGACGACGTTCACGGACATGTGCGGCTTCTTTCTGACGCTGAACCTGGCCACGACGCTGCTCTTGTGATGGCGGAGCGCGGCGCTCGTAATCGAGTGACGGCCAGGTGAACAGCCCGAGCGGTGGGCGACGAATCCGTCGCTGTCGCTTGCGTGACCTAGCCGCGCCGCGGATACTCGCGCCGTGAAAACGCGGACGAACGGTTGGTATGGTTTGACGACGAGCCTCGTCGTTGGCGCCTTGTCGTTAGCTTGCTGCAAGCCGAAACAACCGCAGCAGACAGCTGGCGTGACGCCTGCCACGCGCAGTGCGGCGCCGTCCGATGCGGCCGACGCGACGTCGGGTGCGGCAGATCCCCCAGCTAAAGCGCCCACGCAGCCCCGAGCTGACGACGCGCCGCCCGCGCGGATTGGCGAGCTGGCGCCCGAACCTCCCAGTACCTTTCCGCCGCCGCCCGAGTTGGCAACGCGCCCCCCCGCGGGCTGCGGCATGCCGCCGACGCTGGTCGCGCGGGGTTGGCAAAAGACGCTGGTTCCGACGTCCAAGGAAGAACCGACGGAGTTCGTGCCCGGCAGCGTGACCATCGCGGTATTGCCCGACACGCAATATTACGCCGATTGCCGTTCGCCCCACTTCGTCGCGCAAAGCCGCTGGGTCGCGGCGAGCGCCAAGCAGCGCAACATCGCCGCAGCCATACACCTGGGGGACATCACCGAGAAGAACATCCCCGTCGAGTGGGAGTACGCGGTGGCCTCGCTGGCGCCTCTGACGCAGGCCGTCCCTACGATGCTGGCGACGGGTAACCACGACTACGGCAACGAAGGCCGCGCCGACGAACGCTTCACGTCGTTCGCCCAGTACTTCGGCACGCCTCCGCCCGTGACCGCACCTCACGTCGCGGCCACGATGACGGAGGGTGACGTCGAGAATGCCTACTACCGCATGCGACTGCCCGATGTGACCCTCGGCGTCCTGGTGCTGGAGTGGAGCCCGCGCACCAAAACCGTGCAATGGGCAGACGCCACCCTCGCGAAATTTCCGAACGATCGTATGATCGTCGTCACTCACGCGTATCTCTACCACGACGGCACTCGTTACGATTGGAAGGGTAAGGGGCCTGCGCAAGAGTGGAACCCGGCGGTTTACGGCACAGGCAAGAACGACCCCGGCGCTGCGGCGAGCGCAACCAACCTGACGCCCGCAGGCATGTTCGACGGAGAGGCCTTATGGGGCGCGTTGATCCGCAAGCACCCGGGCATTTTTCTGACGCTCAATGGGCACGTTTTGGACGATGGCGTAGGCGTGCTCGAGTCCGTCGGCGACGCGGGCAATCGCGTCGCTCAAGTGCTCGTCAACTTTCAGATGCTCGACGATGGGGGGCTGGGTTACCTGCGCTTGCTGGAGTTTCTGCCCGACGGCGAAACGCTACGCATGAAGACCTATTCGCCTTCCCTCGAAGTGTTCGCGACGGCTCCCTCGCAGAACTTCGACCTGTCGATCAAGCCGCCACTGTGGTGATTCAGCGCGCGCTCATCGAAGGCTAGAGTGACTCGACTTTCCGCTTCCCTCTGCCGCAACGGCAGGGCTCCGCGTCCGATTCGAGGCCGTCACACGCGCTTTGCGCCCGCTGGCTCTGATCTGCTACAAGCGGCCCGATGCGGATTCTCGACAAAGGCTCCCCCGCAAGGGAGGGGCTGCGCAAACTAGCCTACGAGGGGATCAGTCTGGCGCACGTCGGCAGCCGCCGATACTGCTGCGTGTGTGATCGGGGCGCGCGACGGTTCTTGCCGAAGCGCACACGCCCGGAGGCGCGCTGTCCGCACTGTCAGTCACTAGAGCGGCATCGTGCGACGTGGCTGTTCATCCGCGACAAAAGTGGACTGCTGGAAGCGCGAGGTAAACGCGTGTTGCACGTCGCGGCCGAGCCTGCGTTTGCTCCACTGCTGCGGGAAGCCATCGGCGGGCAATACGTCACTGCCGACCTGATGAATCCGAAAGCCGACGTGAAACTCGACGTGTGCGACAATCCCTTTCGCAACGAGTGGTTCGACTTCGTGATCTGCAACCACGTGCTGGAGCACGTCGCTGATGACCGCAAAGCGATGCGCGAGATCCGACGGGTGCTCAAGCCTGGTGGACGTGCCCTCATCTTGGTGCCGCTGATGGCGGAAACCAGTCATGAAGATCCGTCGATCACCGATCCTGAGGAGCGCACGCGACGTTACGGCCAGGCCGATCACGTGCGGGCGTACGGGCTCGACATCGTCGAACGGCTGGAATCAGCGCTGCTCGAAGTCGAAGTCTTCCACCCCTGCGACCTGTGCCCACCAGAACTGGCCGACAAGATGTCGCTCGGGGACACCGTGCTGTTCTGGTGCAAGCGGCCTGACTGAGCGTTCCATCCTGCAGCGGCTATAGTAGTCGCCATGCCCGGATTTCTCGCCACTCGCTTGTGCGCGATCGATCAACCTGCCCTGCGGCTTGGGTGGCTCGCGCAGTGGCTAGGCGAAGTGCCCCTGGAACAGGTCATCCCCCAGGTCGAGGAGCTGCTCGCGGCAGGTGAAGGGTTTTCGGACCAAGCCACCACCGCGGTCGCTACCTTGGTCGCGTGGACGTCTGGGGGCCTGAACCCAGCGCGCTTACATCAGATGGCGCGGCTCGCCATTGCCGACAACTCATTTCACCTGAGCCGCGTGCTTGCCCACGGCGAGCAGTGTCCCCTAGAGCTCCCCTTGGACGAGAGCAGCGCAGAGCACGTCCCCGACTACGGACGCTCGCGCCCGCTGACGCTCGGCGAACGCAAGAGCCTCGCGCGGCGCCCCTCGCGACGAGACATCGATCGACTCCTGCGCGATCCTCATCCCGCCGTCATCGAACAGCTACTGAAGAACCCACGGTTGACGGAGAACGACGTGTTGAAGATGGTCACGAAGCGCACGCTCAACGTAGTGAGTGTGTGCCATGTCGTTCGAAACCATCGCTGGATCGTCTCCCCTCGAATCCGATCGGGGTTGTTGAACAACCCGAAGCTCCCGCTTTGGCAGAGCATCCCACTGGTGTGGTTGTGCACCCGGCCAGAGCTGTCGGGGCTGGTGCGCGCGAACAACCTGCCCGATGCGTTGCGGGAGGCCGCTGCCTCGCGTTTGGCACGTAGACCCCCCGTGCGGCCACGCGAGACAGAACGCACCTTGCACTGAACGCCGAACACTAGGGGGCCGTGGGTGAACGATACGTGCACTCTGCGCACGTACATGTCGCAGCGCAATTACGTCAGTTCGTTATTCTTGGGTGACGAGATTCGTCACCCAGGTTGTGCTCGAATGTGCGGTTGAAACCGCGACTTGGGGGCTACTCCCCCAGAATCCATGAGTTACTCCGAGGCCTATACCTCTGGCACGGAATTCGCACCAGGGATGTGTGAATCAACGCAGGAGTCAGCCCCATCGTGTCGCCCCCCGCCTACACTGAATATCTCCCCCGTCATCGCCGCGGCTTCACCTTGGTTGAGGTGATGATCGTGGTCGCCATCATTGGTGTGCTGGCAACTTTGGCCATCTATGGGGTGCGCAGGTACGTTCTCGTCGCGAAGACCGCCGAAGCGCGTGGCTCCGTGGCTCGAATCGCCAAGGATGCGGCAACGGCGTTCGCCAAGCCCAAAATGGCAGGTGACCTTCTCGATTTGACGAGCTCGGAGGCAGGATCGGTCGCCTTATGCAGGTCGGCTGATGCGGTGCCCGCCAACGCCGCGCTGATCGCTTCGAACAAGTACCAATCAAGACCCGTCGACTGGGGCGGAACCGTGGACGCGGGTTGGCAGTGTCTGAACTTCGAGATGACGGACCCGCAGCACTTTCAATACGATTACAACGCGACGGGTACCACCGCCGTCGGATCGACGTTCCAAGCCTTGGCCTTGGGTGATCTGGATGCGGATGGCAAGATGTCCACCTACTCGATGAGCGGGGAAGTGGTGGCGCAGAGCGGCGATCTCGTGCTGTTGCTCACGCCGGGTATCAACGAAGTCGACCCCATGGAGTGAGTCGATTGCAAACCCGAGAGTGTGAGGGGCGCAGTCTGGCGGCCTCCCCGGGGTTCACCCGGGGGGGCGTTTTTTTCTCAACTCATCACCGCTGGCCAATGAGGCAGCGAGCCCTCAGTCACCATCAAACACTCGACCAGTACACTCCGAGATCACGGTGTCGATGGTTCGAATGCGCTCCCCGTCTTCGTTCTGGTCGACCCCCGCATCGAGAACCTCAGGGACGAGGCATTGCAACAACGCCTGCTGCACGCAGGCGAGAGCACTCGATTCGCCAAGAGATGCATCTTCGAGCGGCGCTCCCGACTGCGGTAGGTCGACGTCAACTCCTGCCGACGCCAAACCCACGCTGCTGAACGCGTAGAGCGCCCAGCACGAGTTCTCACACGGCTCGGACAGAACAGGGCAACTCGACGACAGCCCGCCATCACCCTCGAACAACGCCGAGTACTCGATCAGACCCGTTTCGGACTCGACAACCCCTCCGAACTGTTCGTCCTGAAGCGTGCGGCATGCTTCCAAACAGCTGCCGATCCCGGGGGCTTCGCATTCGTACAGGCGGTCACGCTCCGTTTGACAGGTGTCTGGGGAAACCCGCACCTCGACGTCGAAATCGCGACCGACGCACGAGAACACTTCACGATCTGCGGTCTCGTAACAGCTGAGCAATCGCTTCTGGTGCTCGAAACACTCACCATCTGCGCGCGTGAGCTCACACTCTCGAATGCAGTTGTCTGGCTCCTCTCCACAATTGGCCTGCAGCGTGGTGCGGCACCAATCATCGCAAAAGGTCGCGGCGAGGGGATAATCGTCCTGGCACGCAAGCGCAGCCCACGAAGCGTAGCCCACGACCGCAACGCTCCTTCGCCAGCGGAAGGAAAAGCGTTTCGCGCGCTCCCAGTGTCTGTAAGCTAGCCTGCGCAACATGCGACGCGAGAGCATAGCAAGACACAGGTGGCGATGTCTGGGGCGTTCGATCGCGAGTGTCGGCCTAGCTTTGCCATTCGCTCTGGGAACGCTTGATGCCAGTGCCCAACAAGACGCGGACGATGCTCCCCAGCCAGCGTCGGATGCGGCGGCGCCCGCCCCCAGTTCGCCGCCCAGTCCGAGCGATGAAGCACCAGCGGTCGTCCCTCCTCGGGCACTCGGCTCGCTGGACGTGGAATATCCCGAAGGTGCAGAGGGTGACGCCGCCGTCGTCTTGGAACTGTTGATCGATCAGCGTGGGGTCATCACGGACAGCAAAGTCATCAGCGGAGATGACCCCTTCGCGAGCCGAGCCCGCGCCGCGAGTCTTTCGTGGACCTTCGAGCCCGCGCGACGAGCTGGGCAACCAATGGCCGCCAGAATCCGGATGCAGGTACTATTCGCCCCGCCCCCACCCGAACCGAGCGAAACGACACCACCTTCTTCAGCGACCAGCGCAGAAAACGCGCCTCCGCCAGCCAAGGACGCGCAAGCCTCCTCTTCCCTCCCCACGACTCCAAACTCGACTGGACCCGCTGCGGCTTCGGGTGCGGAAGCGACATCAGACGAGGTCGAAATCACCGTGGTCGGCGAGCGTCCGGCCGACGTCAAACGCCTCGGACGCGCCGAGGTACGCCAGATGCCTGGCGCTTTCGGAGATCCCTACCGAGCCATCGAATCACTGCCTGGGGTTACCCCCATCGTTTCGGGTCTCCCGTACTTTTTCGTGCGCGGGGCTCCGCCTGGAAACGTTGGATACTTCTTCGACGAAATGTCGGTCCCGCTGCTGTACCACGTGGCAGTGGGACCAGGCGTCATTCACCCAGCGTTCATCAGCAGCGTTGACCTGTATTCGGGAGCGTACCCGGCTCGCTTCGGGCGTTATGCGGGCGGGATCGTCTCAGGCGAGGCCGAAGAACCCCAATGGCGCAGCCGTGGCGAGGCAAACTTGCGCTTGATCGACGCGGGCGCGTTCGTGGAAGTGCCCTTTGCCGAAGGACGCGGCAGCGCGATGGTAGCCGGGCGTTACTCGTACACGGGTCTGGTTGTGTCCTTGCTCGCCCCGGACGCGTCGCTCGGCTACTGGGACTACCAGGCCAAGTTCACCTACGACTTGAGCAACGAGGACACGCTTTCCGTCTTCAGCTTCGGATCCCACGACTACTTCGCCGCGGACAACGCACAAGGTGAGGAGGTCGAAGTGCTCGACCTCACGTTTCATCGCCTGAATCTCGCGTACCGCAGGCAACTGGACAACAGGAGTTCTCTGCGGTTCGCGAGCACGTTGGGCCTCGACCGCACGGGTGTCGGAGGCGATCCAGATGGCGACGAAGAAGATCCTGGCAGTCTGCTGACGCGCAGCGTCGGCGCGCGGCTCGCCTACGATCGCCAAGTGACGGACGACGTACGCTTTCGTTCAGGTGCGGACGCGCTGTTTTCTCGGGTGGGGATACAGATTAACCCTGGCGATGGCTTCGGCGATGAGGAAGACGACTCCTCGGGCTTCGTGAACGTGCGAGAGGCAACCTACCCAACACCTGGTTTCCCGGGTTTGATCGTCCTCGACCCGCTGTTCGACGCCAACCAAGCGCGGACTGAAGCAGAGATTGACTCGCGATTCGTGTCCCGTGACGACTTGGTCGGCGGTGCGTGGCTCGAAACCGTGGTGGATGTCGGCTCTGGCGTGACTTTGACCCCCGGGTTTCGACTCGACCTCTACAAGACTGGAAGCACGGTATCGGTTGCGCCAGAGCCACGCCTTTCGGCGCGCTACGACCTGAGCCCCAAGGTGTCGCTCACGCACTCGGTGGGCATCGCTCATCAACCTCCGAGTTTCGCCATACCCATCCCTGGGTTGAGCACTTCGGCGAACGAGGGTTTGCAGCGCGCAGTGCAGAGCAGCGCGGGAGTCGAAACCAAACTGCCGTGGCGACTGACCGCTTCAGCCACCGTTTTTCAGAACATCACCTTCGACTCGACTGACATCTTCAGCGTGTCGCGACTCTCCTCGACTGATCCCTCGACGAACGCCTTCATCGCGCGCACGACGAACCATTCCTACGGTCTCGAGCTGTACCTCAAGCGTTCACTCACCGAGCGCCTCGGCGGATTCGTCTCGTACACACTCTCCAGATCCCACCGCACGGTGGACAGACTGGAAGGTCCGTCGAGTTTCGACCGACGTCACGTGCTCAACGTTGCTCTAGCCTACGACCTCGGACGGCGTTGGCGACTGGGCGGGCGGGCCGTGACGTATAGTGGCGCGCCGTCAGAGGTCGGGTACTCGGAAGCGGCGGCTACTCCGCCGCGAGCGCCGTGGTTTTCCCGCCTGGACGTGCGGCTAGAAAAACGCTGGTTGATCGCAAACTCGGGCGCCTGGTGGTCGCTGGTCATCGAAATGCTGAACGCCACCCTCGCGAAAGAGACCACAGAGTCGAGCTGTTATGCCTACGGCTGCCTTGAAGAAGCGATCGGCCCCGTTTCGATCCCCAGCATCGGGATCGAGGCAGCGTTCTGAGGCAGCACTTGGAACGCTTCCGAACCGTTTCCCCCGTGTCGAGCTAGTACACTAGGGCCGCGAGAAAAACAGGCCGCGCCTTGCGAGCTCCTCGAATTCGAGGCGAGCTCGCGAAACGCGGCCTACACCATTCGACACCCGACTGGCGTGTCTTTCGTCACCCTGTCTTCGACGTGTTCGTCACTGTCTGTTGGACACTCAGCTTTCGAGCGTCGCGTTCAAACGGATCTCGGTGCCAGCGAACAACCGAGAGATGGGGCACTTCTCTTTGGCGGCGGCGGCGAGCTTCTGTAAGCCAGCGTCGTCGATGCCCTGAGCTTTGACCTTACACTCGAGGGTGATGGACGTGATCTTCGGACCATCGTCGTTGCCGAGCTCGACAGTAGCGCTCGTTTGTACGCTGCCAGGGGTGACGCCTTCTTCCTTGCTGAGAAGCGCAGAGAGAAACATCGAGTAGCAACCCGCGTGGGCTGCGCCAACCAGTTCCTCGGGATTCGTGCCTTCGCCCGTTTCGAAACGAGAGGCGAAGGTGAACGGGCCCTCTACCGACCCGTACTTCATCGTGCCGTTGCCCTCTTTGAGGGTGCCGTTCCACAGTGCGGTTGCTGTGCGTGTAGCCATTTCGTCAACTCCTTGAGAATTCGAACGCTGACGAGCCGCCAGCGCGGATGCGTCGGATAGCGCACCCCCGCACGGGAAACAATCCCTCGCAGCCACAATCCCCATCGCCACCAGGCCTGCGAGCGAATTCTCCCCAGCCAAC
The DNA here is from genome assembly GCA_965651905.1 of uncultured bacterium. Taxonomy (GTDB): domain Bacteria; phylum Myxococcota_A; class Polyangia; order Polyangiales; family Polyangiaceae; genus SZUA-265. Next base: position 161,186 of record CBFGUG010000001.1, read on the forward strand.
GGCAACGCCCGAGAGAATGCCCCGGTGTGACGCGACGAGACACCCGAACCGCGCCGCTCCAACTTCGAGCTGCGTCCGCACGGCCCCCGCGCTACTCTCGGTGGGTGTTCGTACCTCGACTTCGGAACGCATTGGGACTCCCGTTCGTAGTGTCATCCTGGCTGCTCTGCGGTGGGCTCTTGCTTCACACCACACCTGGTCGAGCTTGCAGCTGCGCCTGGGAGAACGATGAAGTGCGCCCGAACGACGAAGCGGATGGTGACGCTCCCCAAGACACGAGGGTGTGGCTCCCGAGTAACGCCGTGGAAACCGCGATGCGTACCGTCGACGGCAACTTCCAGGATCGGCGCGGCGAGATCGAGCCGAGCGCTGAACGAGTCGGCACCCTCCTCAGCTTGTTGCGCATTGCAGACTCCGCGCCAATCGGCTTCGACGTCACACCGATCGTCGATCTCGACGGGTCCGACGTTTATTACGTGCTCTCACCCCGCGAAACGTTGTCGCCAGGTCGCTACGTCGTGGAACCCATCATTGCAGGTGACGCTCGAGCGAGCTTCAACGTTGGGGCATTCACCAGCGATGAAGGCCCAGACGCGCCCAGTGTCAGCGCTCGACGCACTCATTCGGAATCGGGCGCGGGCAACAGCTGCGGCGAATCGCGAGGCAAGTCGTTCACGCTGCAACATTCCGCGCCGTTTTCGCTGGTCGCATTCGGAGAGCCTGCGGAGTTTCAATCCGCGTTCTGGCGCTTGGGGTTATTCACTCAAGACAAACACCTCACGATTGGCAGCGTCGCTTGTTCGAGACACACGTGGGACTTCGATGATGGGCCAACCCGCGTCAGTTTCGCCACGATGGACCTGGCAGGCAACAGTTCCGACTGGACCGAGCCAGAACGCGTGTACGTCGAAGATCCCGACGCTGGGTTCGGTTGCTCGGCTTCCCGAGCTCGAGGCGTGGCAACTCCCTGGTGGTTCGCCGTGAGTGTTCTTTGGGCAATACGACGACGCTCGACGCGGCGGACGTCAGTCGACGTGAACGACTGACGACTCGAAGCTTTGCTCCTCGGGATCTACGTCAATCGTGAGGAAGTGCCGTCCGACGCCGTCGAAACGTTCGGGGATCGCGCCGCCACCGCCAGAGATGCGCGCGGGGATCCCGCCGTTGGAAAAACGATAGTACGAGTGAATGTGCCCGTAAAGCGTCAGGTCGACGCCGCCTCGAAGCATCTGCGAAAGTAGACTGTTCGCTTCGTTGCGCGATGCAAATGAACCATTGCGAACACCTATCGGATCGATGGGGGGAATGTGCATCGCCACGATGTGGAATTGGTCCTCGCTTTCGGCAAGCCAGTCGTCGAGACGGGAAAGAACTAGCGGGTCGATAGTCGCGCTGGCGCTGTCCAACATCGTGAAACGAGCTCCCCGATACTCGAAGCTGAAACTGGCTCGCCCGAAACGATCCTGATATGGCGGGGGTTCTTCACCGAGTTCGTGATTGCCCAAAGTCGTGTAGTAGGGCACGACGAGCTGCTCGAGCTCCCGCTCGAACCTCGCCAGTTGGGAGTTGGTACCGCGGCGGGTCAGGTCACCAGCGCCGAGTAAGAACTCGACGCCCTCGGTGGCATTCACCTTCGAGAAGATGTCTTGTACTTCTCCGATCGCCTCCTGCACGTCACTCATCAGCGCGAATCGAAAAGGCTGAACCTCGGCCGACGGCGCGCCGATCTTCAACGTCGCGCGCCCCGGCTCGTTCCACGACAGCGAGAACCGAACACGTGTCGGCATGATGCGTTCGACGTCGACCACGCGTACCACACCTTCGCTCGAGACATCGAGATTGGCCTCGGGCATGGCATTGTGTACCTCCAACACGAAGCCCCCCGGCGCGTCACGCTGGACAGCAACTTCGATACTCGGTGCTGATTGCCACAGTCTGAGCGAATCATCTTCGAGCTCACGGATCGCGGCCAGCCCGTCGACTACTTCGACGCTCACCCCAGCCGTCGACGCCCGTCCGATGGTTTCGTCCTTTTCCGCGCGCTCCCGTGCGGGGTGCAGACAGCTCGCGAGGAGCATGGCAGCACAGGCAACACTCAGCGCCCTGGGTACCCCGCGCCGAAACTGGCCTGCTGACCACTCGATGCACTGCAGCGATCGCCGACTCATGGCCTAGGCTCCGAAATCGTGAAACTCAGACCGTTGACCCACGCAGATCCGATCTCCGTGTACGCCTCGATGCCGAAGCGCGCCGTGAAGTCGTAAGTCAACGCGGTACCGAAGTGACCGATGACTCCACTACCCAACCCCCTGACCTTGAGCCCCGCGGCAAAGTCGTCGTGACGGTGGTCGTAGTACATTTGCCATTCTCCATATGGGGCACCAGCCCGCTGACCATCACCGATGTAGACCCCAAACGCAGTGCGCGCAAGCAACACCGAGTCTTGCTGCACGACGTCATCCAAACCAAACGTCGTGCGTCGCAGTGCGACACCCGCGGCGAGTTCGAAGTAGGCCCCCCGCACGTCGGGCAAGAGTCGCTCGGAATCGAATCGCGTCGAGAGCTGTATCTCGCCGCTGACCACATCGAATTCAGCTTCGTCGAATTGTTGTCCTCCCACGGCCAGCTCGACCTCTGCGAAACTGCCGTCGGTTGCTGCCTCACCACGACTCGTCCCCCAAAGACCGTAACTCGCACTGGCCCTAGCTCTGGCATGCTGTTGCATGGGAGCATGCCAGCCATGGTAACCTATCGCCCACGGCCCTGAACGAAGCTTCAAGCCGTGGGAAAGCAGATGTGAATAGTCGAAGATCGGGTCCACGACGTACACGTAACCGACATGCGTACGAAGCAGCGGTCGCCAGGGGCGGCCCGTACCCCAGCCTCGGTCGGGAGCGACGACATTGTAGAGGTCCGTGGCAAACGACATCAGAACCACGTTCACACTGACGACACCTAGCAGCGCCAGCGGAGCGACCACCGAACGTGCCGCCCCAGTCAGTGCCAGCCCAGTGCCGCTGAGCAGCACGCCGCCAACACCCATCCCCTCCATCAACAGTATCTGCGTCGCGGCATCACGCTCACCCAAAACCCAACTTCCGGACCCGTGAAGTATCAGGCCGGGCACGATGGTCGCGGCTGTGGCAAGCGGTCGCGATGGCTGGGCGGGTAGGGGCTCAGGCTCAGTAGCGGCGAGGGTTACCGACGGTGGATGATGCGCACGCTGCACAGCGGACCGCAGCCCCTGGGTTGATGCTTCCGTCGGATTCGTCTCAGCTCTTGCTCGTGCCGAGACGCACACCCAACCAACAACCAATGAAAGCAGTAGGCAGGTCCACCGCCATCGGGCAACGTTGAACCGCTCGGGCCAGGACTCGACCAACACTCGTGCCCTATCCAGCGTTCAGCGCAGCCCTGCCAAGAACGGTCCAACAGCCGCAACGCCGCTTTGACGAACCAGGCGGAGGGTTTCGCTGCCGACGACGGCAATTTCGGCTTTGCCACGCAAGAAGTCGACATCCAACTTGCTTCGTACTCCAAACCCCACGGCAAGCGGCAGCTCAGTGCTCGACCTTGCGCGCGCCAAGTAGTCGGCGAGTTCCGCGGAAAACGCCGTTTCGGCGCCCGTTACCCCCTTGCGTGCAACGCAGTAGACGAACCCCTCGTCGTGTTCGGCAATTGCTCGCATGCGTTCGGCAGAGCTATGCGGCGAAAAGATGAACACTGGGTCCAGCTGAGCGCTCTTCATCGCTCGAAGATACTGACCCGCTTCCTCGGGGGGTAAGTCGGGAACGATCGCCCCACGTATCCCTGCCGCTTTCGAACGCTCGACGAAGCTCTGCACGCCACGACGATACAAGACATTGTAGTACGTCATGAACAAGAACGGGATGTCGAAGCGTCGAGTCACCGTCTCTGCGAACTCGAAGCACTTGTCCACCGTGACTCCGTTCTGTAGAGCTTCTTGGTTCGCGTGCAAAATCACTGGCCCATCGGCAATGGGCTCCGAGAAAGGGATCTGTAGCTCCATCAAGTCTACCCCCGCTTCGACCATCGTCTCCACCAGCGCGAGGCTCGTATCCATGTCGGGGTAGCCGATGACGATGTGGGTCATCAGCAGGATGTCACGCTGCTCCAGTCGTTCCTTCAGGTATGCTTCAAGCACCGTACGCCTCCGCTTTGCGCTTGACGAACTCGACCCATTTCGGATCTCCGAGCGCGTCCGCAACCGTAAAAATGTCCTTGTCGCCCCGTCCGCTTTGGTTGATCAACACGATGTCGTCAGCGTTCATCGAGCCAACCTCGGCAAACGCCTGAGCAAACGCGTGAGATGATTCCAACGCGGGGATCAGTCCCTCCTTGCGCACCGTTAGCTCCAGGGCAGCCACTACTTCAGCGTCGGTTGCTGCCTCGAAGCGAACGCGCCTTTTGTGATGAAGCGCGGCGAGGATTGGCGAGACTCCCACGTAGTCGAGCCCCGCAGCGACGCTGTGCGTCTCGTTCATCTGGCCGTCCTCGTCTTGCAGGAAGTAGGTCTTGTAGCCCTGGGCCACACCGATACTTCCATCCGGACTAGCCAGCCGCGCGGCATGTTCGTGGCTCTGAACCCCGCGCCCCCCCGCTTCCACGCCGACGAGTTCCACGCTCGGGTCGTTCAGAAACCCGCTGAAGATGCCCATCGCGTTCGACCCACCGCCGACGCAAGCGTAAACTCGGTTCGGCAAACGCCCAGTGAGCTCGAGCATCTGGCGGCGTGCTTCGAGCCCGATGATCGACTGAAAGTACGAGACCATCTCGGGGAATGGGTGGGGGCCGCATGCCGTGCCGAGCACGTAGTGCGTGTCGTCCATGTTCGTCACCCAATCTCGGAAAGCTTCGTTGATCGCGTCCTTCAACGTACGCGATCCTTCGCGCACGGGGACCACTTTGGCTCCCAACCGCTCCATCCAGAACACGTTGGGACGCTGGCGCGCGACGTCGACCTCGCCCATGTAGATCGTGCAGTCGAAGCCGAACTTCGCCGCCATGGTTGCGGTGGCGACTCCGTGCTGTCCAGCGCCAGTTTCCGCGATCACGCGGCGCTTGCCCATGCGCTTGACGAGCAGCCCTTGCCCCATCACGTTGTTCGCCTTGTGGGCGCCCGTGTGATTCAAGTCCTCACGCTTGATGTAGACGCGTGCGCCGCCGAAGTGTGCGGTCAAATTGTCGGCAAACGTGATGGGTGTCGGGCGACACGAATAGCTCCCCATCAGCTCGACGTATTCCTTCCAAAAGCTCGGGTCGCTCCGAACGCTTTCGAACGCTTGCTCGAGGTCCGCGAAGGTCTTGTGGAGTATCTCGGGGATGAAGGCACCTCCGAACTCGTCGAAGTAGCCGCCCTCGGCCCGAACGGGAGGCGTGTGGATGGGTGTATCGGTCACGGGTTGTCTTCTCCAAACGGCGAGTCGCCGATGTTCTGTCGAAAGAACACTCGATCCGTACGACAATACAAGATCGAGTGAATCGCTTCGGGCGCTTCGGGAAAATGTAACGTGCGCCGCACGACCAACACTGGGCGGGACTTCGCAAGCCCCAGCGCCGACTGAGTGGCCGCGGGCCCGGCACCCACTTCGAAGCTCTGCTCACCGTGGGTCGGCTCCAGGTGGTAGCGCTCACGCACGATCTCGGCAAGTGACGCGCCTGCCAGGGGCACCTTGGGAAAGTCCGCAAACACGCTGGGCTCGAGAAATACGTGCTCCACGAGCACGGGCTCGCCCTCCAACATTCCCAAGCGCACGTAGTGATACACGTCGCGTCCCGCGAACGGGTTCGACATGTCATCCACCCGTCGCCGCCCAACTCGTTCGAGCAACTTTGTCTGAAGCGTCAGGCCGCGGCTTTGAAAGCTCGATACGGTGCCTGCCAGGGAGAAAATGTCGACGCTGCGCCGATCGCTTCGCACGAAGGTTCCCGAACCACGCTTGCGCAGCAGCATGCCACGACGCACCAGCAGCTCCGTGGCTTGTCTGACCGTCGGCCGCCCCAAATTGTGCAACCGGGCTAGCTCAGGCTCGGAGGGAAGCTTGTCGCCTGGCGCGAACTCGCCGCCCCGAATGCGCTCCGCGAGTTCATCGGCGAGCTGCCGATACAGTGGGGTGGGTGCCGCCGGGTTGAGCACGAGAGCGTTGTGCCGCGCCCACCAGCAGTTGTCAAGACAACCTGACAAATTCTCCTCCTTGGTGAGTGAAGGCTGCCGAGACAAATTTGCAACGATCGAGCTCAATCGCCCCACGGAGCCGCGCTGAGTCCCACGATGCGCACGAACCACGTGTGGCGATTCGCGCGAGAAGGCGATGGCTACTCGCTGTTGGCTCGGGGTTTGCACATGACCGTCTGCTTACTCCGCTTCTGGAGTCTGTTCGAACCAACAGAGGACGCATGCTGCCGAACATGATGAGATGGATTGCCACCCTGCTGACCATGACCTTGCTCTCGCTTCACAGCCCACTTGCTTGGAGTAGTGAAGCTCGCCGAGCACCGCCCACTGGCCAAACGCAGACCACCACCCAAACTGCTCCCCCAACTGCAGGGTCGAGTGAGCGCAAACTGAGTGAGAAGCGGCGCGCTGAGTTGATCGAGCGAGAAAAGCAGAACGGCAACGCCGAAGAGTACGATGGCGGAGTCGCCATCTACATCGGTAGTGGTGTGTTGCTAGTAGCTCTGATCATCGTGGGTATCATCGTCATCGCCGACTAGAGGCACGACGTACGTGACGCGCGTCAGATTTACGAAAACGCATAGGACTCGGGCGTGGTGCGCGTCGTTGGTGTTTTGCCTGACGTGCTCCACGGGGTGCCTGTACCAAGGCGCCGGCGAAGCCTTCGAACCCAATGCGCGCGTCACCGACTCGAGGGAGACGGTTGGCGATTTCCCCGAGGTCATCCAAGACAATCCCAACGATTGTGGGGCGGCCGCTCTGGCGGCCGTACTCCGCTATTGGGGAATCAACGCCGAAATCGATCATGTTCGTCGCGCCACGGCAGGTGACGACGAAGGAAACATCCAAGCGGGAGCGCTGCGCGATCACGCGAGAGAGCAGGGGCTAGACGCGTTTCTGGTCAACGCAGATGTCGAAGATTTGAGGCTCGAGGTCCGCGCCAAGCGCCCCATCATGGTTGGCATGGTGAAACCGTATGTGGGGGACCAGTGGTTCGCCCACTACGAAGTCGTCACTGCGTTCGATCGAGAACACATCTACACGATGGATCCTGCATCTGGCTGGAGAGCTTACCCTCTCGACGGTTTCATGCGCGAGTGGGAGAAGAGCAACCGCCTGGCGTTAATCATCGCCCCTCGCTGATGGACAACTCCCTTGGGTCAACCGTGTCTGTAGCGGCCACAGATGGCGGTGACGTCGTCGCCACCCGCTTCTTGCAATGCTGAAGTGACCAGTGTCCTGGCGCTGCTTCTCGAGTCCGACTGCTCGAGCATGATGTTGACGACCTGCTCGTCGGACAGGACTCCATGCAGCCCGTCCGAACACAACAGCCAGCGGTCGTGAGGCTCGAGCTGATGCTTCGACACCTCAGCCTGGGCGAGACTGTCACTATCGCCCAGGCAGTTCCACAGAACGTGATCCCAGTGTTGCGCGAGCTGCGTGTCGAATCCCGGGTTGTTTCGAAGCTGCTCGGCTACCGTGTGGTCTTTGGTCAGTTGGATCAATCGGCCATCACGGACGACGTACGCGCGGGTATCTCCGACGTGGGCTAGGTACATCACGGGCCACACCACGTACGCGATGGTGATGGTGGACCCGATTTGATCATCTCCCGCGTGAGCTCGCACACTTTCGTCGCTGGCGTCGATGGCGCCGCGCAGTTGTTCTCGCACACCTGGTACGGTCAACCGCCCCGAACGCGGATTGTCGCTCCACTTGGGCTTGGCGTGCACGACGTGCTCGAGCGCGAAACAAGCGGCCCCCTCTACGGCAAGGCGACTCGCCAGCTCGCCATGCGCGAGGCCCCCCATGCCGTCTGCAACGATCATCAGTGTACCCGACACGGGGCCCGCGACATGGCTCTCGAGGTTGATGTTCGTGGAGCCATCACGCACGTTCAACGCCGGGTTCAGACTGGCGACCAGGTACGTGTCCTGATTTTCTCCCAGCGCGTCCCGTGTCCCAGCACTGGTGGCTCCCGCTACGTCCAAAGGTGAACCTGAATCGATGTCGCACGAGTCAGACGACGAGTTCGGCAGTTCGGCCCCTGTGGCAACCTGGGTGTCTTGCATGGGTCAAATCTCCTGTGCGGGGGCCCAGTGCAAATGGCGTACCGCTCTGCAGCTCGCTTGGCATCCAGATCCTCAGGCGTCTTGGGCAGAACGATCGTGGTAATTTGCCACATACCAAACAGACTCGCCCCACCACGGACTCTCCACTAAGTGCCGCGTCCCGCTCGCAGGTCAGCCGGAAGGGCCCTAAGTGTCATGGCCCAGACCTTGCTCATTGACCCGCCACATGCTCTGCCTTGATGCACCTCACCCGACGCGGCCAGCAACAGTAAGCAGTGCGCGCGGTGCAGCCGCGAGCCCATGAAGGATGCCCGATGACCCACTACGATGATCCAAAACAAGACTGGGTGCTCTTCGAGCGAATCGCGCGATCTCTGGCACATCGAGTCGGCAACGCCAGCAACGTCGTCAACGGGCGCTTGAGTTTGATCGAGTCTACCGACGACGCCCGGACCCGGGAGTCCATACAACGAGCTCGAAAGCGGCTGATGGAACTCGATGAGGACTTGCATAGAGTGCTAGCGTTTGCCGGGCACCGACCCGCCGACCCTCCCGAAGATCTGCTCGCGCTCCTGCGTTCTCTGGCAAGCCCAGGTGTGCTGCAAATCACTGGGCTAGACGAGGCATCCCGCTCTGAGGCGGCCCCAGTCCAAGCGCGTCACGCCCTCACGACTCTGCGCGATGCATGTCGCTTCGCCCATGACGGCAAGGAGCTGAGTTGGTCCGTGGAAGTCGACCAGCAGCGCACCACGCCGACAATCGTCATCGGGATTGCCCTCGACGCACAGGTTTCTCCTGCCGACCGCCGCACGCTCCTTGAACCATGGTTCGCCGAGGGACCTCAGCCTGAGCCCAGCGTACGCCACAAGCGCTTAGGACTCGCGCAAGCCTTGGGACTGGCTGAGCAAGCTGGAGCGCGCATACGCGTGGAGGAGACTCCAGATTCCACGCTGGGGACGCGCGTGACACTCAGCTGGCCAGCGGGCGCCCCCTCTTGACGGCCGCTTCGCGGCTTGCAGTCAAATGAGCAGCGATACTCCCGCTCCACAAGCGTCTGCACGACGGGCGAAGAGTATTCTCTCGCCGCGCTGGTGGGCCGTGACGACCGTCCCGCTCGCGTTGCTCGTCATCGGCTGCGCGTGGATGTTCGTCCAAGTCGTCAAGCTCAGCGAAGCCGCGCGCTGGGTAAAGCACACCGAAGAGTCTCTAGCTGTATGTGCCGAGGTCGAGCGCGGAATACACGAAGAGCGCGGCTCCGTGCTGGAACAGATCATCACGCGCCAGATCGACGGCAGCACGCCAAGCGCAGCTAGAGACGTCCGCGACGCGTTCAAGCGCCTTCGCGAGCACATCTCGGACAACGAGGCGCAGCTGCACCAACTTGCGGAGGCGCGCGCGGCATATGCGACCTGGGCGAACGCTGTCCGCCACCTCGCAGATCTCGACATCAACCACGTCGACTTCAATACCTCACTCGAAGCATCTTCATCGCTGCTCGAAGAAGCCTTGAGCTCCCTCGCGGAAGTGAAACGCGAAGAACGCCGCCTGCTCAGTGTGCGCTCCCGAGCGCTGGCTGAAGTCAACACAGTGACGGTTTATGGCGCGTTGCCCCTCGTGCTGCTGCTGGCGTTGGGCGTAGGCTTCAATTCTCGCAAACAGGTCCTGCGGCTCGAAAAGAGCTTTTCGGATGCGCTCGAAGGGCAACTGCGTGCGCAACGTCAGGTGGAAAACCAAAGCTGGACTCGGGAACAACTAGCGGCAATCATCGCAGCCACCCGCGAGGAAGAAGGCATGGAGCTTTTGGGACGGCGGATCCTGAGAGAACTCGCCGAGTCCACTCAGGCGGCGTTGGGGACGTTCTATGGCTTGGTTGACGGCCAGCTCGAATTGCATGCACACATGGGCACTAGCGTCGCCCCCCCAAGACGGGTTGCGCTCGACTCGGGCATGCTCGGGATGGCAGCGACGAAAACCGACTACAAACACGTGGCCGGTCTGCCCGCCGAGTATTTGCGAGTCGCGTCGAGCACGGGCAGCGCGCCGAGTGGGCAGGTTGCGTTCATCCCATGCCATCATAACGGTGAGGTATTGGGAATCATCGAGCTCGGCTTCGTCAGTTCCATCGACTCCAGAGTTACGATGCTATTGTCGCAAGCTGGCGGCCCCATCGGAATTGCGATCGCGATGGCTCAGAAGCGCGCTCGACTGCGCACGTATTTGAGCGAATCACGGCGCCAGGCCGAAGCGCTGCAACGACAGCAAGAAGACGTGCGCAACGCCAACGAAGAGCTGTCGACCCAAAGTGAGGCACTGAAGTTGGCTCACTCGCAACTGGAAGAACGCACAGAAGAGCTCGAAATCATCAACGGCGCCTTGATCCGTCAAAGAGATGAACTCAGTGCGGTAAAGGACGAACTGGAACGTGGCGCGGTCGAACTTCAACGCGCGAACCGCTACAAGTCGGAATTCCTGGCAAGTATGTCGCACGAGCTGCGAACGCCTCTCAACAGCGCTCTGATCTTGTCCAAAGCCTTGGCGGAAAACAAGGAAGGCAACCTCACTCCAGAACAAGTGAAGTTCGCGCAAACGATCCACGCGGGAGGGCAAGAGCTACTCGCCTTGATCAGCGACGTCTTGGATCTCTCCAAGATCGAGGCGGGTGCGCTCTCCCTCGTGCGAGCCAACGCCACGCTAGAAGAGATACTGCGCCCGGTCGTGCGTATCACCGAGCCACTCGCGCGAGACCGCGGCCTAGAACTCGAGTTCGAGATTCACGACCCTGGCGAGTCGATGTTCACCGACGCCACACGCGTTCAGCAGATCTTGAAGAACCTACTGTCGAACGCGTGCAAATTCACCCAATCTGGCGACATCAAACTGACCACTGCACGCATCGACGATCAGGTCACCTTTGCGGTCCGAGATACGGGTATCGGCATCCCGCAAGAAGAACTGGAGGCCATCTTCGAGGCGTTTCATCAAGCAGAACAGAAACCCAACCGACGATTCGGCGGAACGGGGCTAGGTTTGTCCATTTCGCGCGACCTCGCTCGTAGCTTGGGGGGTGACATCGCCGTCGAGAGCACGCTAGGCAGCGGAAGTTGTTTCACGCTGACCATTCCGCTCATCGCCCCCGAGTCGCCGACGGCCGCAGTTACACAGCTCAGCACCGAACCTCAGCAGCCATCGAGGAGTTCGAGCGTTCCGCCACCACCCTCGGCTGAACCGGAACCTGGACCCCCAACGCTACTCATCGTATGGGAAGATCGCTCGTTCGCAGTGACCCTGGCTGAAGTCGCGCGCTCCGTTGACTTCGAGTCGCTGATCGCCAATAGCGTCGAACAGGGCCTGCAACTAGCTGGCGCGGAGCATCCGTCAGCAATCGTGCTGGACGCTGATCTGGAGGATAGCTGCGGAGTTCCAGCTCTCGACCGCTTCCAATCGCACCCAACGACGGAGATGACGCCGATTCACGTGCTCGTCAGGTCCGAGTCGAGGGAGGCGGCGAAACGAATCTCTCGAAACGAGAATTCTTCCATCGGCTACTTGCAAAAACCCGTCGAGATCGACCTGCTGCGTGACTCACTACGCAATCTGCTGGATCGAACTCGATCCCCCAATCGAGTGCTCGTAGTCGAGCGCGACACGCCTTCGGACCAATCACTCCGCGAAGTGCTGTCGATGCGCGAAATGGAAGTGACCACAGTCAACTCCATAGACGATGCGCTGAGCGCCCTGCGTACCACTAGCTTCATCTGCGTGATCGTCGATCTACCTGGCGAACAGACCGCTTCCCTACTGCGCGCCATCGCGGATGACGACACCTATTCGTTTCCCAAAGTGATCGTCTACAGCAGCGACACGCTGAAGATGGATCAGGAACAAGAACTCCGACGTTACTCGGACGCCATCATCGTCGAATCGCCTCGCTCACCCGAGCGGCTGGTGGACGAGGTGCGCATGTTCCTACGACAGGTCGACTCGACCATCGACAAACCACGGGTCAGTGGACCACCCCCAGGGCACTCGCAGGCCAACAGTACGCTGCGCGGTAAACACGTACTTCTCGTCGAAGACGACGTGCGTAACATTTTTGCTCTCAGCAGCGCGTTGGAACGCCAGGGACTGTCGATTACGGTCGCCCGCAACGGACGCGAGGCACTCGAGGTGCTCTCCGACTCACCTGCGGTAGACATGATCCTGATGGATCTGATGATGCCAGAGATGGATGGTTTGGAAGCGACCAAACGCATCAGGGAACTTCAGCCCCCAGTCTCGAAGACGCCAATCATCGCCCTGACTGCCCGCGCCATGCAACATGACCAACACGAGTGTGTTGCCGCGGGAGCGAATGACTACGTATCCAAACCGATAGACGTCGACCGACTCGTTTCACTCATGCGCGTGTGGATGCCACGATGAAGAACTTGGAAGCTCAGTCACCAGGCGCCGTAGAGGACATCGAACTGCGTTTGCTAGCAGAGGGCGTCTTTCAGCATTATGGCTACGAGTTCCGCAACTACGCGGTCGCTTCACTCAAGCGCCGAGCACGAGTGGCGATGAGTGAGCTGGGCTGCGCCACCATTTCCGAGTTGCAGTCGGTGGTACTTCACGACGCGGCAGCGTTCGGTAGGTTTCTCGCCTCGATGACCGTCCAGGTGACGTCGATGTTCCGCGACCCCGAGTTCTACCGAACGTTTCGAACCGAGATCGTTCCCGTGCTGCGCACGTATCCCTCGATTCGAATCTGGGTCCCAGGCTGCAGTACGGGCGAGGAAGCCTACTCGTACGCGATCATTCTGCGCGAAGAAGGCCTCCTCGAACGCAGCCTGATCTACGCCACCGACATCAGTCCAGACGCGCTACGAACCGCGGCGGCGGGCATGTACAGTTTGGAACGCATGAGAGAATCGACACTGAATCACCGCGCGACAGGTGCACCAACCTCACTAGGTGACCAGTACGTCGCGTGTTACGACTCGGCGTCCCTCGACGCTACACTGAAACGTCATGTCGTGTTTGCAGCACACAGTTTGGCCACGGACGCAGTGTTCGCCGAGGTTCAGGTCGTCAGCTGCAGAAACGTCCTGATCTACTTCGAAGAAAGCCTACAGGAGCGCGTCCTCGGGTTAGTGCATCGGTCACTGTGTCGCCGAGGCTTCCTAGGGCTCGGCTCGCGCGAGAGCCTCTACTCCACGAGTTTCGGCCGCCACTTCACGCGGCAGTCGTCGGATCGACACTGGTACCAGAAAGCCTGACGCCAATGGCCGCCGAGAAAGCACCATCGTGACCGACGACGACCCGATCAATCTACTGCTGGTCGATGACCGTGAGGAGAACCTGTTGGTTCTGCGCACGTTGCTCGAGGGTCACGACGTGCAGTTGCTGATGGCCCACTCGGGGCGAGAAGCTTTGGAGCTGCTGCTCAAACATCGTGTTGCGCTGGCTCTGCTGGACGTTCAAATGCCGGAAATGGACGGTTTCGAACTAGCAGAACTGATGCGAGGAACGAACCTGACCGACAGGGTACCAATCATTTTCGTGACGGCAGCGATCCACGAACAGCGACGAGAGTTTCGAGGTTACGATGCGGGCGCGGTCGATTTCCTGTTCAAGCCGATCGAACCCAAGGTGCTCCAGAACAAGGTACGGGTCTTCGTGGACTTGTATCGCAAGCAACGCGAGCTCGAACGAACACTCAGACTCAACGAGGAGCTCGTGGCCATCGTCAGTCACGACTTGCGCAACCCGCTCAACACGATCGCTGCGGCGAACGCACTGCTAGAGGGACTCGAGGGCAATGCGATAGTCGATGCCGCAAGAAGTCGAATCAAACGTAGTGTACGCCGAACGGCCAGCATCATCGACGATCTGCTGGACCTGTCGCGAGCGCGCCTGGGTGGCGGGATCCCCGTCAACAAACACGAGTGTGATCTAGAACAACTGAGCCTGACCGCAATCGAAGAGCTGCGCAGCGCTCACCCTGACGCGAACATTCGATTGTCTAGCGCGGGTCGCGCGTCGGGTCATTGGGATCGGGACCGCCTGGAACAGGTCGTCTCCAATTTGGTGAGCAACGCAATGACGCATGGCCGACGCGGTGCCCCAATCACCGTGAAAATCGACGGCACCAGCAACGAGGTAGTCAAACTCGAAGTACACAACGAGGGGTCGATTCCAGCCGCAGCCCTGCCGACGATCTTCGACCCTTTCGAGCGCGGACGAGACCGTAACAATCCGCGTGCAGGCTTGGGACTAGGGCTGTACATCGTCAATCAAGTGGCGATCGCACACAGTGGAACCGTGAACGTCACGTCGAGTGAAGCTGACGGCACCTCGTTCACCTGCGTCCTGCCCCGTGACTAGGGGCTTCATCCGCGTGACCGCGATGAAGGGACGCTGCCTGCTGCTACTCCAGCCGCCAGTGGTGATCGAACAGGATCGTGGCCACGCTCGACGCCAGGAAGAGAAAGAACAACCCCTTGGCCACGGAAGAAACGGATCCCGCGACACCGCCGTAGCCGATGAATCCCGCAATGAGCGCGATGACGAGTAGTGCAACAGTCCAGCGAATGGCTTCGCTCCTTTCCTTCCAGACTCAGGTTGTAAACCAAGTTCCGCGTCTAGTGAACGAGAACCTGCGCCTGACACAGTGCAGCAAGCGTGCCAGCCTCTGACGTGCTCAACAACGCGTGAACCCCGCACCATGCCAGCTGCGTGTCTCGTCAAACCTGCCTCATACCCCGGGGCGTTACGCCTCAGCTGAGACGAACTCGTAACCTGCGACAATCAACGATCGTACTCCAAGCGGCGACCTGCGCGAGAAGCTCGCGCGGGGTTTCGTGGCTGCAAAAAAGACGGCACGCTTGTTGCTATTTCGGTGCTCGACGGTCCTCAGTCGAGGCACCTGCAGAAAGGAACAACATGGGAACGAACGTATTCGGTGTGTTTAGGACTCCGTCAGGGGCGTCGAGTGCCGTGGAAGAGCTCAGAGCCGTGGGCATCTCCAAAGAAGACGTGAGCGTGTTGATGTCCGCAGAGGGACAAGGTGAGCATTTCCAGATCGAGGAGCGCTCGCGCTACGCGGAAGGCGCGGCTGCTGGTGGCGCCATTGGAGGCGCAGCTGGCGCGATAATCGCCGGCATGACGGCGGCTGCAGCTGTGGCGGTACCTGGGATCGGAGTGTTGGCAGCGGGTCCGATCGTGGCGGCTCTCGCGGGTGGAGGAGTCGGGGCAGCCGCCGGGGGCTTGATTGGTACTCTCGTCGGGACTGGTCTGAAGACCCATGAAGCCAAACTGTACGAGGATGAAGTGAAGAGAGGAAACATCCTGCTCGGCGTGCACACCGAGTCGAGTGATGAAGCTGAGCGCGTGGTTGACGTGATGCGCCGCATGGGCGCGCTGAACTTCGGCTGATCCAACGGACGTCAGCCCAAACGCCAGCCCGATGGGCCCGGCATGGTGCGCAGGTCCGAGCTGAACGACTCGACCCACCGCCGCGCGTCATTCGCACGGCGGTTCGGGTCCCATTTCAACGCGTGAGCAAACGCCTTTCGTACTTTGAGTGGAGTGTGTTCGCTCCAGGGTAGGCGGTTGCTAGCTCGCCCCTGCGGCCGAGAAAGACACTCGTTGATGTTGGTGCGCACTCGTGTGCCCATCAGCGCCTCGTAACCTACCGCCGCAAGCGAGAAGATGTCACTTCGATGGTCCGTGCGAGCCCCCACGAGTTGCTCGGGTGCCATGTAAAGCGGCGTTCCAACCATACTTCCCGGTCTCGTCCCAAACGAATCGGTTTCGACGTGTTTGGCGACCCCGAAGTCGAGCAGCGTCGTCCGCAGCTCTCCGTTCGCGGTACTGATGAAGAGATTTGCGGGCTTGATGTCACGATGTACGAACTTCAACTCGTGTGCGTAGCTCAGTGCCCACGCTACTTGCTCCAGCAGTTGCGCCACCTGCGTGGGTGAACCTGGCCCCTGCTCGCGCAACAAGGCCGCCAGATCGGAACCCTCCAGCCATTCCATGACGATGAACGGACATCCTTCGGCGGTCTCCCCATAGTCGTGCACGTTGACGATACCAGGGTGGTCGAGCCGAGCGCTCATGTTCGCTTCACTGGTGAAACGTTTGCGCAGCTGCTCGAGATGTAACAAGTCGGGCCTCATGACCTTGATCGCAACTCGACGCCCGAGCCTGCGATCCCGCGCATGGAACACGAGACCCATGGCGCCTTCGCCGATCTTGCTAATCAACGCGTAGCGGTTGGTGATCTCGTGAGACAGGGATCCATGCGGCTCACTGAGCCGTTGGCCGTCCTCGACGCACACGGTCTGTTCGTTGGGATAGCAGCGGTTGCAGGTGAGACATATCCGCATGCCGTGCGACGCGCCAGGCCGGGTCGAGGACAACCCGTCAGCTGACGCTGCCGCGCCCCGACTCGCGGCTACTCGATCGCGCTCGATCGCCTCGAGTCTCAGCTCGAGTGTCGCTGCGAGGTCACTCGCGAACTCGATGATCGCCTCACGCCCCGCTGCACTCACCTCGCGCCCGTCGTCTGGGAGAGATTCGAGCAGCAGCGCGCCCAGGAGCTTGCCGTCACTGCTCGACAGCGCGACTAGCAGCCCGCGATCGGTAGCTGCCGCTGATTCACGCTGGGCGCGTTCGAACTGCTGTGGACTCGGCAGCGTGACGTGCTCCGCCCCCGAACTCGAAGGATGAGTCACACCTTCGAAAATCCAGGCTGCGGCGCTGACGCCTTCCACGTCCCCCAGCGCAGCGACGATGACCTGCGCCCAGCTTTCGGGTTCTTCCGTCGCCATCGCCAGCGCGATCGTGCCTCGCGCCCGCGCCAGAGATCGCAGAAACTGCGCATGTTCCGTTCGCGCTTGTTTGATGCGAAGCTGCGCGGTCACCCGTGCTGCAATTACGGACAGCTCGAAGGGTTTGGCGACGTAATCGTTAGCCCCGAGTTCGAACCCCACCACGACGTCGTTGGGGCTATCGAGTGCGGTCATCAAGATCACCGGCAACTCGCTGGAGTCGTAATTCGAGCGAATCTCCGACAATACCTCGTGCCCTGTCACGTCGGGCATGACCACATCCAACAACAAGACATCAGCACATCCGCGTTCCAAGAGCGGCAGCACTTCCGAGCCGCCCGCAGCGACGTGGGTACGGAACCCGAGAGACTCGAAGTGTGTCGCGAGTATGTCTCGGTTGTCTTCGTCGTCGTCGACGATCAACAACGCAGGAGTTTGCACACCGACTCGTCGCTTGCCGCGCGCTCGAGGGACGCGCTCACTCGACGCCAACGTCTCGTCCGCGCCGGGGTGTTCTGGAGCTGACCGTATGTCGGGAAAGGTTTTGGACAAGGCTACTCTCCGCTCAAACCGCGAACTGGCCTAGGTCGATGCTGCGCGAGCGCACATCGCACATTGAAAATTCGAAGCTGCGAGGCCGCGCGCCCTCGAACTGAACCATCAGGCTGGGAACCTCCGCGACCATCACATCCCTGAGATCGAACCTGCGTCCGCTCACGGGAAAGTCGTCGAGGTCTAGTGCAAGCTCGCGCATGGACGCTCGAAGCTGAGAGCATGCCTGTTCGTCTTCTACACGATGAATGACGTCTCCATTGATTTTCAGCTGACGAACACTGAAAGACCTGAGCAGCGCCAACATGGGCTGCGGGGCAGCCGCCACGGAAATATCCAAGGATAGGTTCTTCAACGCGAGCTCTCGCAGTGACGCCACTGACCGCTCACTCGACTGCGGCGCGCGGCTCTCTCGCGGCTCGCTGGGTATGGGTCTGGCCAACGCCGCCAGCCTCACGCGGTCTCGCGCCGCCAGCTCTTGGTCGACCTCGGCAAGATTCCAGCGTACCAGCGGCTTGCCACGTCCGCGGGTCGGCAGCAGCGGTACGCCAAGTTCGAGAATCAACTGATCATCTCTCACCGAGAAATCGAGCAAAGACTCTTCGAGCGCGGACAAGTTGCGCTCCAACTCCCTGAAGTCCACTGCGCCTCCTTCGATGGGTACGCGCAACTCATGAACAGCTCGACGCGTCACGAGCGGCAGTTGAATGCGCATCCCCACGTCGACGTTCAGCTGCCCAGAAACGAAGTCGAGCAAGCGCCAGTCGAAGATGGGCAAGTCCGGGTGATACTCGTCGACCCGCGACTCCGTGTGCTCGCCGACTGTGAGGGGCGGGGCGTCCGCGATCGGGGCGGGAACCTGCGATGCCAGATCTGCAGGCTCAGCACTGACGTCTGCCGAAGCTGCACCCAAATCCATTCGCGCATCGACGTGCCCCATGACGAGTGCAGAAACGGAGATGTCTGAATCGTGCACGCGCAGCACGTCGGCGCGAAGCTGCTCACCACGCAACACGGTGCCCGGCACTGCGATGTCTAGCAAGTTGCAGTCGATTCTCTCGGCCCGCAGCTGAAAGCCTTGCTCTCCCCACGAGATCCGCAGCTTGCCAGCCCTCAGATCAGGCGCGACCAAACTGACGTGGTCGAGTCGAAAACCGAAGCCCTGAAGCTTGACATCTTCCGCTGCGATCTCCCCCCCTGTTTCATCTACACGCAACTCGAAGAGCCTGGCGTCGAGCTGACCAGACACCTCGATGCCACCCACCAAAACGGACAACTGCGGACAGGTCAAACGTTCCGCACCCGCCGAAAGCCTCAAGTTGCCGTCGCGTGGGCTCTCCACCTCGCTGCTCAAGTGGGTCAGAAGCGTGTTCTCCGCGGCAACCAACTGTACTGAGCCGAAACGCAGCCGCAAATCTCCGAGCTGAGCTGAACTCGCGGATACGTCACTCAGTCTCAACCCCGCAGCGTTCGTTTCCAGTTTTCCAGCGAGGCCATCGATGGCGTCGATCAAGACGTTCTGACGCTCCTCCGAGCTGGCACCCAAGGGGCTCAGGTCTAGGTCGAAGTGAATCGCCGTCAGCTTTCTCAGGTCAATCTGCATATTCGTGTTCGTCTTGAAGTGTCTTGTGGTGTCACGCCGAGTTACCCGCCAGCCGCGAAGCGGCTGCTTGTTTGCTGGCAGCCAGAACTTTCGCACGGTCCCGCTCTTCGTCGGGCGAAAGCCCTCGCCCGAAGCGCGACGCCCACACCTGTGTGAATTCGGCACCAAAAACGAAGATGAGCGCCGAGTAGTAGAGCCAAAGTAACACCACGGCGAGTGAACTCGCGAGCCCGTACGCCTCGCCAACGCTGGCGCGACCAAGGTAAGCCCCCACGGCCAGGTTACCGATGTTGAACAGCAACGAGGTCACGGCCCCCCCAACCAAAGCTACCCTCCACCCGATCCGCGTGTCGGGGACGTAGCGGTAGATCAACGTGCAAACACCACACAAGGCGAACATGGCCAAAGCAAACTGACTCGCGCTGGCCACCAATGCTTGAAGCTCGGAATCAGCGAACAGCGCGCCACGCAACCCAATGAGAAGCGCCCGCGTGATGAACACCGCTAGTAGCAGCGGTCCCGACGCCAGCACGAGCACGAACGCAAACGAACGGCGTCGAACGTACGCCCCCAACGTCGACTTGAAGCTCTCTTCCATCACGACGTCGACGTTCCAAACCTGATTGAGCGCCACCTTCAGAGCGTGGGCGAAACGCGACGCAGTCCACAACAGCAGCAATCCACCAACGATGGAAGCGATTCCCCCAGCGGCGGACGCCTGCTCGACCCACGCGTTCACGATCTCAGCTGCGGGAGCACCCATCGTGTTGATTAGCAAACGCTGGGTTTCCATGCGTGCCACGCTCGGGCCCAACACGACTCCAGCTATGGCGACCGCAATGATGATCAGCGGTGCAATGGAAAGCAGGGTAAAAAAAGCCAAGCCAGCTGCTGTGAGGTCCCCTCGATCCTTGGAAAACTCATCGATCGCGTCGCGAACGAGCTCCCACGAGAGGTGTAGGAGCTCCCTTGCTTTGTTGATGCTGCTCGGCACGTGACAATCGACTGCATGCGCCATACCAACTCGAAGCGTCGAGTCGCGAGCCTGACGACAAGTCCGCCGATGCCGTCGTGGGCTCGGGCTGCGCGTGGCATTGCGCCACACTCGGGGCAACCAACGACGCGAGGAGTCATCGATCCGCGATCGAGGAGCGCCCACGGCCGACGCTAGTCCCGGGTTTTTTCCGGGGCCGGGCACCACCGCTCTCCTCCACAACCACACCGGGTCGGGGGCGCCCCGGGCGCACCGACCCGTTGTATCAGAAAGGCGACTCTCTATTCCTCTTCAGTCTCTTCTTCGACTTCTTCGACGCCGTCTTCAATCTCGTCGCCCGCTTCTTCGGCGCCGTCCTCGAGGTCGTCTACGGCTTCTTCACCCCATTCTTCGGTGTCCTCTGCCGCTTCCTCGATCTTCTCTTCGGTCGATTCAGGCTCTTCAGGTTCTGGGTTGCCACCGCCGCACGCTGTCATCGACAGCAGCACGGTAGCGCAAGTGATCCATCGCAACGGTTTCATCTGTAGTCTCCTGGTGAGAGTTACTTCAACAAACCTCAAGGCTTTGCAACGCACGTGCCAGACATGCGGACAGATGGCCGTCGGCAAAGTCGGCTCCCCTAATAACGAAGTCGCCAAACGAGATCGGTCGTCGCGGAGCCACGGTCACCAAAACTCGACTCCAAGGTCCAGCGATGTGAGAGTCGCCAGTCCAGGGAAACGATGGCGCGGTCAGGTGCGCGTCCCAAGGACGGGGCAGGGTCAGGATTGTACGCAACCCCCACCGCAACACGCGGAGAAAGTCTCACACCCAATTCAGGGCGCGGAGCCGCTTGGTCGCTCGTGTCCACGCCCGCCGAGACGTCCAGCTCAGTGAGATCCGACAGCGCGCGCCCGAGGCCGGCGCCAGCAATGGAGGCGGCAACACCGCTGGCAGGCGCGCTGCCTTCCCCCTCTTCCGCGCCAACACCTTCGGGATCGTCGAACAGAATCACGTTCAAGATTCCGTCGTAAGAAAGCGCGGGCTCCGAACGTAGCGTCAGCTCACCCGATCTGAGTGCGCCGCGAAACGCGGCGATGATCGTGTGCCCCGAAGGTGACTCCCATGCTGCCTCGGCAACGATATCTGGATCGGGCGGTGTTTCCCCGTGGAGCGCTATCGTGCCCTGCCGAACCTCGAAGACCCGCCCCATGATGTCGATCTGTCCCTCACCAGCGTTCAGCTCGCCGTGCACGCGTACCTCGTCAGACAGCAGCACCCGAACCTTTCCATTGACTGCCGCAAACGTGCCCGCACCGCGATAGACCCAAACGTCATCCCCCAGTTCGATACTCAATTCGATGGGCTCTGCGTCTGTCGTCGAATCGGAAACTTCCTGGCGATACGCGACGAAACGACCCGCGGATGTCGTACTTCCGAGAGTGATCGTCTGGGCAGGCTCGATGTCCTGAACCGAGCGCCCGCTGCCAGGCTCGATCTCGACTCGCAAACGGGGCACGTCGAGCCCAACCTTCACGCCCAGTTTCGGATCCCGCGACGCAACCAGATCAACTCGACCCGAGGCATGTGCGACGGTCAACCCCTCTCGGGAAATGGGAACGGGTTCACTCTCGGGGATCTTGAACTCGGCTCGTCCCTCGAAGCCGCCATCAGCGCCGTACTTCGCCTGGCCTTCGCCGTCCAAGCTACCTTCTCCAAGTTTCGCCGACAGCTCGGTGAGCCGCATCTCGCGGCCTTGCGCGCTCAATTCGAAACGAAGGTCCCGCACGGCTTCCCCAAGCGAGACCATGTGAAAGCCGCCCTCTCGCAGTGACAGGTTACCCGATGCACTTAATTCTTCGCGACTCAGGTTCAAGCGCATCTCGCCATCGACGATACCTTCGACGTCCGCGACGGGCTGGCGCACCAAAGCAAACACGGGCCGCACCTGGAACGTCTCCGCGGACACCACCAGCTCGCGGGGTTGCAGGGATGCGAGCCGCGAGTCGTTCGCCGCCCCGCGCAGAGTCAACTCGACCCTCCCTTCGGGTTGTTCCAGCTTCGCCTCGGCCGAAAACTCACCCCCGTCGAACTCGACGTTGACGTCAGCCTGACGCACTCGCACACCCGCGGCTAGCAGGTCTCGCCCGCGCACATCGACGAACAACGATTCTCGCCCGGTGTTGCGTGTGTAGTCCAAACGTCCCGTGACGATGCCATCCAGACCATAGTCGCGCACGTAGGGGAAACACTGCAGAGGAATCGAGCTCAGTTGCGCCTTACCGACCAGCTGTCGATCTTCACCCAGCTCCCCTGAGAGACGCACCTCTCCAACCAGCCGTTGCTGGTGCCAAACCTTCGCCTGAGCATCCACTTTGGACTGGCGATATGCGCCCGCCACTCGCAGCGTGACAGGTAGAGAGCGCTCCAAGCTTTCGACACTGAAGTCGGTCAAATTCAGCGTGCCATCCAGCTCGGGGTCCACAGGAGTGCCTCCGATTTCCACACGAGCCTCGACGCTAGCGCGAACCCCCTGCAACAGCTGTCCGCTCGGCAGCTCCGAGAGCTTCACCTCGGGAACGATCAAGACTCCCGAAAGTGGTGTCGTCTGCAAACGAGCCAGGTCCCCGTGCAACAACACGTTTGGCTCGACGTCGGTCGACAACGACAGCCATGCCAAAGGGCGTTCATGTTCCGTGCTCTCGATTCGCAGGCCCGACGAAAGATTGCCCGATGCGCCATGGTACGAACCGACCCACTCGGCGCTCAGCTCTCTCACGCTCCACGCTTCGGAGGCTGCCACGTGCTCCGAATCCTTGCCAGCAGACGCGTCGCTGAGCCGCCTGAAGTCGAGATCTCGCACGTGGAGCGCCCAATCCGCGTCTAGTTCGGCACCCGCACCCTTGAGCACTCTTGCTTCCCCGTCCAAGTGTCCCTGAACCTCCACTTCTGGCAACATACCAGCGAGCAACTCTTCGAAGTCGCTGGCGTCTGCGTCTACACTGAGCGCGAAGTACCCGTGCAACGCATCGATCACGGACTGCGGATCACCACCGCTAATGGCTGAGGGTGAACTCTTGGCTCTCAACGTATCGAGCCGCACCCAACTGTCTCGATGCCGCAGCTGAGCGCTCCCCGAGACGGCTGCTTCTTTGATGACGAGGGACGCGTCGAACTGTTCGAGTTCGAACTGTTTGGTCCGGGTGTCGGTAGCTCGCCCATAGACGTGTCCTGAAACGACTTGCCCGCGCTGAACGTCTGCAGCAACATCCGCCGTGACCAGGCCCGCCAGCTCGGGAGCTAGCGGGGTGAACAAGCCCGACAATCGAGCCAAGTCGAGCGACTGGACGCGCACGTCACCTGACACGTCTGCGCCCGCGATCTCGAGGTCGGCGGCGACTTCACCCACGCCGCTCGCACGGAGCCCCTCGATGGCGATTCGCTCAGCGACACGCACGCGATCAACCGAAGCGGACATCCGCGTCGGTCCCCGCCCCAAGTCCCGCGAAACGTCCAAGCGGACGTCTCGAACGTCCAGCGGAGACATACCAGTCAGCCGCGCGGCAACGCCGACGTCCAATGGATTGGGCTCGGACGCATCGAGCAGCACCCGAGCCCTAGCATCCAGAAAACTGCCGCCAGCAACTGGTCTCAGATTTACGCTCACCTGCGAGGCGCTAAGATCGGAAACCTCCAAACTTCGAGCGCGGGCGCGCCCAGACAGTTGCGGATTCGAGAGCGGCCCGTCGCTCGCCACGTCTACTTGCACCCCACGCGCAGAAATACCGGCGGCGCGCGACGTCACTCGGTCGACCGTGAGCTTCCCGCTCGCGGAAAGCCGCGAGCTTT
Source organism: uncultured bacterium (assembly GCA_965651905.1). Classification (GTDB taxonomy): domain Bacteria; phylum Myxococcota_A; class Polyangia; order Polyangiales; family Polyangiaceae; genus SZUA-265. The sequence goes on from CBFGUG010000001.1 coordinate 185,247, forward strand.
CGACGTGGTACTTGCCCTCGGCGGCAAACTCGAGACCACTGATCGCCCACTCCTTCGCTCCATCGACGGGAAGCTCGGGAGGGATCCCCGAAGCCGACCCGACTGCCTCGAAGTCGATGAAGCCGTCGGACCGCGTTGCGGCGCCGCGCAGCTCGACGCGCGGAGCGTCCGTCGTGCGCACCTCGACTTCGATGCTTCGAGCATCCGATAGCGATATGTGTGTGTCGAAGCTGGGAAACGGACTACCCGCAAACTGCCCCCCCTCTGCGGAGAGCGAAACCTCTGCGCGAAGCGGCGAGTTGATCTCGACCCGTGCAGTCCCGTCGAAGCTGACGTCACCTCGCGGCGAGGCTGATGCAAACGCATGCGGATCGACGTTCGTTGCGGCGATGCCTGCTTGCAGGTCGAACGGTTCGAACTGCAGGTCGCTAACCACCGCAAGCGCGCCGTTCAGCGCCGCTGAAGCGCGGCGACCTCCCTCAGACGATTGGTCGTGCGCCGTGACTGAGACGTGAGCGGCGGTGAAGTCACCCAGCGCTTCGAATTCGATTGTAATGTGTTCACTGGGCGCAACTCCCAAGTCCAACTCGCGCCAGGCGGTAGCTCCACCCCTGAGCTCGCCAATCGAGGACCAGACGTCGCCATGGAGCGTCGACAGCGCCGTCAGCTTTACGCCGCCCACGCTTCCGACTGTCGCCGCCTCTGCAGTGGGCACGCCCCGCTCCGTGACGAGCAACTCTCCCGTCAACTCGCCGTCGAAAGTGCCCTCGACGTTGGGTACCTTCAGCCGAACCTCTGCATTCTGGAGCTGGAGGCGGACCGTGTCTTGGATCTCTAGACGGGCAGTGAGTTGCTCGACCCACACGCTGTCGAGCGCCTCCGTCCCCAAGACGACGCGAGTTTGATTCAGTTCGATCGTGTCGAATGTGATACGCGGCGCCGGTCCCCCTGACGACGTCGGTTCGGCGCTCCCCTGCGGCGTCAGCGCCTCGACCAAGCGTAGCTGACCCTGTTCGTTGGTCGTCAGCTCGACCCACGCCTCCCCGACCGATACCTCGGAAATGTTCACCTGAACAGGTCCATCTTGAAAGAGTGAACTGAGTAGCTTCAGCGTCTTCAACTCAGCGTCGACTCGCGACAACACAGCGACGGGAGTCCCATCCTGGGTTGACACTCGCACGTTCAGCCCGCTCACTCCGAACACGCCGAGGGATTCGTCAATCGTCACTTCGACGTCGCCGTGGAACAACTGTGACAGCTGCCGCGACGTCACTTCACTTATCTGCGTTCGGACCAGGCTGAGCTGCAAGGACGCGATCGCCAGCAGCACCAGTCCCACCAGCGAAAGCCCACTCCACGACACGGCGCGCGCGACACGCCGCCACCAGCGACTTCTGTTGGGCGGCGTGGGCATCAGTAGGCCTGTCCTATTCCGAGTGAAACGTTGACTGGTAGGCCCAGGATATCCCCCGGATCTCCCTCCAATCTCCCGCCGCCATCGAGCACCTGCAGACCAGGAATGCGGTACGCGACATCCAGGCGAATCGGACCGACTGGCGTGTCGTAGCGCGGGCCCAGCCCGCATGAAAGGTGGGGCCTGCTGAGGTCGATCGTCAGTCCTCGTTCCGCGACGTCACTCGCGTCGCAGAACAAGGCTGCGTGAAACGCGCCGACGATTGGAAAGCGAAAAGCCCCACTCGCCTCCCAAAGTGAACGGCCGCCCAATGGCACCGAACATCGCGCCGAATCGTAAGACGGCGACGACTCGTCACACTCCCCTCCCTGCGCGGCTTGAACTGCGGGGTTGAAGAAGAGCACGGTGCCGTGTGGTCCCACACCCCGATAGGGATAGCCGCGATTCGAACTCGGCCCGCCTGAAAAGAACGAGCGAAAGTACGCGATCTGAGTGTCCTCGACCGACGGCTCGTTATCTCCGTTCGGAGTGTCGTAGTTGAGCGGAAAGAGAAAGCCCACGTTCGCGCGAAACGCCAAGCCAGAGGCTCCCCGCACCACTGGCACGTAGAAGCGCGCTTCAGGCGAAACACGAAAGTCTCGAGCGTTACCGCCCAAACCAGCAAACTGCAGGTCGGCGATGAAGAACGCCCCCCGAGTAGGCTTGACTTGGTCATCTCGAAAGTCCAGCGCGCCACGCAACTCCAAGTAGGAGATGTAGACCCGACGCGCCTGGCTCGCGAGATCCCCCTCATAAGTGAACGGAACACCCGTCTGTAGGTTGTGGCTCGGCGTCAATGTGAATCGACCAAAGCGACGCTCGACTCCGCTGCGACCTCTGAACTCGCGATAGCCGATGATCGGAGCTTCAGCTGGGGGATTGGGGCTCAGCAACACGGGATAAATGGAGTAGTTCCCTCCGATGAAGCCACGCGTTCGAGCCTCCAAGAACCCTGGTTGCTCGAGGCGCACCGACGCTTCGACCTCGGGCAGCAACTGCTCTGGAGCATCGAACTCGGGAACTCTCGTCGGGTACAGCACGACGCCAGGCTTCACGAGCGCTGAGAAACGGCGCAGACCTCCGAGGAAGTTTCGGTGCTCCCAGGAAGCCATCGTTCGCATGCCAACCCGAATGATGTCGAGTTCGGCACCCACACCCAAACGCAACGTGCGCAGCTTGGACGCCTGGGTTCGGACCAAGACGGGCACCACGGGGGTCGCTTCGGCATCCGTCGCTTCGGCATCCGTCTCGGCGTCCGATGACTCGCCCTGTTCGTCCTCGGTCCCTTCTTCGGCGTCGGACTTCAGTTGCGGCGATGCTGTGACACTGGTGAACACCCCCAGGTCCATCGCAGCTTGCTCGGCTTCACGCAGCTCCGCCTGACTGTAGGGCTGTCCGGAAGAAAGCGACAGCGCTTGGCGCACGGGGCCCTCGGGGATACCACCGAGGCCCACGATGCGTACCTCACCGAAGTCGAACTGCGCCCCCGCCTCGACGGTTACCGCAACGGTCGCTCGACTGTTGGGCACGTCGACTTTCGCGTGAACGTCCACGGCAGCCCGTGCGTAGCCGCGATCGTGCAGCAAGTCTGAGAGCTGCTGTCGCGCGCTCTCGAGCGCCTCCTCGAGCAACGGATCGCCGCTTTCTAGCTCCGACTCGAACACATCGACCGCCAGTGCAGCGTCAGCCGGATCGAGCTGCGTGAGTCCAGTGTATTCGACGCGCCGAACGAACGTCTGAGGCCCCTCGCGAACCGAGATCTCGACGCTCACCAGCGCACTCTCGTCTCCGGCCCGACCGCGCGTTTCGCCCGCCTTCGATCCGTTCTCGTCACGGATCACTCGCCCGGCTTCGACCTGGACTTGGTAGTAACCGCGAGCGTGATACAAGCGCTGGACACGACGGAGATCTCGCTCCAGCACATGCTGGTCGAAGGTTTCGTATTCGTAGATGAAACCTCGTGCGACGCCTAGGAACTTGGGAGTCGCACGCGTAGCAACGGCCTCCTCGATGTCGGATTCACTCACCTCGTCGGCGCCCTGGACATCCACTGCAGACACCACTCGACGCCCCTCGGGCGGGCGCGTGCAGCCCAACCCGACCAAGCACGTCCCTAACAACAAGACGTAGCGCATGAGCGTGACGACAACGGAGTTCGAAGAGATCATGGACGGGTTCGACGACGATTCGCGCGATTGAGGGCCAAACGTGTATCGCTGCAAGACTCAAACCAACGTGCATGGCGCAGCTCTTGCAGCACGTTTGACGTGGTCACGAGAGAAAGAGTCCCTTTGATCAGTCATCCAAATCGCCACATCGTTTTCGCTGGTGTCGCGACTTTGGCTCTCGGCGGCGTCGCATGTGGCTCCAGCCTGGCTTTGGCTCCGCGCGCCGAGCAAGCGCCGAACGTCGATCTGGTGGAGGTTCCGCGACCGCCACCAGCGCCGTTGCCCGAAGTGATCGAGCCTGCGCCCGAACACCAAGATCCCCTGGTTTGGGCCGACGGATGTTGGACGTGGAGTGCTGGTCGCTGGGTATGGGTTCGCGGCGGCTGGGTGGTCACCCCGCTCGACGCGACATACTGGCCGAGCCAAACGTACTTCACTCAGCAAGGCACGATCTTGGCCAGCCCGTGCGTGTGGCAGCAAGCGGGTCGCGTGATCGACTCACCCGAGCAAGTTGCTCCAGCTGCCTTCCCACGATCCGCACGCGTCGTGGAAGATCGTTGAGCGCTTCGGCAATCGGCCTCAAGCGTGACTGTTCGGCTCCTCACTGGCCCGCACGAGCGTCCTTCCGCGCGCCCTTCGCAGCACCGACCTACCGAACGAGCCCAGGGGACCACGCAGCACGTTGTGAAGAAGCAGCTGTCCTTGTCGCCACATGTAAACCCCCCACCAGTGCGCCTGCTCTCGCTGCGCGATACGGCGTTCTCTGACGAGTTCCGTGACGAAGCTTCGGAACTGACGTTCGATCCGTCCTTGGCGTTGCAGTCGGTCCTGGCACCAACGACGCTGTTGCTCTTCGTCGTCGGGAAAGGCTACCGCTGCATGACGCTGAAACGCGCGCTCGACGTCTGCGCGTGACAAGCGGGCGATGCGTTTCGCTTCCCGAAGCAACAAGTCCAGGTGCAGTTGGATACGGCCTTCGACGTAGTCCGCGTATAGGAACGTGTGGGCGTTCGGCAGCGTGACCTTGTGCTTGTCGAAGCGCGTTGGGGGCTGCAGACCTTTGTCGCAAAACGATCGATCCCAGTCGACGTTCAGCGGCAACAGTTCACCTGTGTCAGTGGGAATCAGAGCGTACTGACTGGTGTTGGTGTCGAAGTTCCCGAGAAACCACTCCCAAACGTGCTCCCTCGCAATCGCCGCGCGCTGCAGCGGCGTCCAAGTTTCTGGTGCAGCAGAAAGCTGAGACCCGTTACAAAACGCGAGAAACGGCTTCAGTACGCCCAGAGCCCGAACGTCAGGCTCTACTTCGAGCGTCGCCAGCCGTGCGGGCACACAAGTTCGCCCGGCCAACGCCTGCAGCTCGTAGGCGCAAACCTCGGCGGAAACCGAGGCGGGGTCGCCAACTTTGAAGATGAAGCGCTGGCCGCTGGCGTCACCGAACTCGAAGATGGGCTTCGACGCGATGGTGTCATCATTGCGCTCGGTGAGGCGTAATGCCTCGTCGCGAGTGGCGTGAAAGTGAGCTGTGGGTATGGCCTTGGCGGCGCTACTTTCTGCCCGACGAAGGCTTCTGCGCAAAGCGCGCCTGGCACGGAAGATGCGTATCATGATCGCGTACTGAGCAAACGCTGGGCCAACCAACGACTCAGACCAGACCAGAGGCCAATGAAACGAATCGCTCACCTTTCCGACCTTCACTTCGGCACCGAATCCCCCAAATCCGTCAGCGCGCTCTTGCGTGCACTCGATGAACGCGGACCTGACGTGGTCGCCATTTCGGGGGACCTGACTCAAAGAGCGCGATCCCACGAGTTCCAAAAGGCCCGAGCTTTCTTGAGTCGGCTCGGCGTGCCCTACGTCGTAGTACCTGGCAATCACGACATCGCGCCGCTCAGCTCGCCAGCCGAGCGCCTGTTCAAGCCGCTCGAGCGCTACGAAGACGGCCTCGGCGAGGCGTCGGTAACCGGCTACGTCGACACGGAGCTGGCGATCGTCGGGCTCGACAGCGTCAGTCGCTACCGCGTCAAGCAGGGCGAACTGAAATCTCGAACGCTCGCAGTCGGTCTCGACGAACTGTCAGTCAACCAGAGACCGCTGCGGGTTCTCGTTTCACACCACCCCATGGGGATCGTCCGTGTGTTGCGTGGAGGTCGTAGTCGCTCACCGAGGTCCGTCGAGGCGCAAATCGCAGACGCCGAGGTAGCCCTCCACCTGTGCGGGCACGCCCACACGAGCACGAGTCGCCTGCTGGCCAACGGCGATAGCAACGCAAACTTCGTGGAGATCGGCGCGGGCACGGCTACCTCTCGTCGCATGCGCGGTGAAGTCAACGCCTTCAACGCCATCGAACTGACGGAGACGAGCATCACTCTGACGGTGCACCAGCTCGGCGCGGAACGCTTCCGCCCCACTTCACGCACGCGCTACGAACGCGTCGGGAAGCGTTGGGAGTTGCGCACGCCTGCGGAAGTCTTGGCGGCGAGCGATACCCCCGTCAATAACCGAAGTCTCTCGACCCCAGAGGCGTCCCCTACCTGAACGCGGAACCTCCACGACTGGGGAACGACGGCAGCCGCCCACGACTCCCCTTCAATCCGAACGAGAAGCTCTGCCATCAGCCCTGCGCGAACCTACGCTGCGAACGTTCCTTTCGCTTCTGCGCTTCCACGTCGCGATCCTTAGGGGGGGACTGAGTTACCAGCGAATCGATCAGTTCCCGAGCCGCTGTACTGACGGCGAGCACCGCTTGATCGAAGACTTCTTGATTGGCCGCCGAAGGACGAGTGAACCCGCTGAGTTTTCGCACGAACTGCAGCGAAGCATCTTGAATCTCCGCGTCGGTCGCGGGCGGTTCGAAGTTGAACAAAGTGCGGATGTTTCGACACATGAGCGCAGACTACCATCCACGTACGGCCACCACCAGCTGCGTCTCCGAACGCGGCAACGAGCGGTCCTTCACCAATCCGCCGGGCCAACGCGGCCTGCGTCGTCGACACGAACTCACACGCCCAGCCCAGATGCCTCATGCGAATGGAGCGCGGTTTGACGAGACCGCAAGAACGTTCACTCGAGTGAACGCGTCGACCGCGGGTCGTCACTCGCGGAGATGCAGTGCGTGTCGCGCGTGATCAACCCCGTGTGTGTCTACGAAGAACGCCACGGCATGCATGTAGGACACGAGAGCCAACGACACATTCGCAACTCGCAGCTTGCTTTGCTGCATCGTATTGGTGAACCATGGCGCCAGGAGGTCGAATGAATAGCTTAGGTAAACGGGTTGCGAGTAGTGCCGCGCTGATCGGGTGTTTGATGCTGAGCGGCACCGCACTCGCGCAAGGCTTCGAAATCGGCGGCCGCGTGGGTTACGGCATTCCAATGGGCGAAGCCGCGGACGAAAGTGACCTATCGGACGCCATTTCAGGACAGTTCCCCCTCACCTTGGACGTTGGCTACCGCGCCATCGAGCCGTTATTCATTGGGATCTACCTCGGATACGGCTTTGGTATCCAGGGCTCGGAACTCGAAGAAACTTGCGAGATGTTCGGCCGAGAGTGTTCGATATCGACCTTCGATTTCGGGCTTCAGGCGCAGTACCACTTGGCGCCGGGCTCGGGAACTGACTTCTGGTTCGGCGGTGGCTTGGGATACGAAACCCTCGACGCAACAGAGGAGGGTTCGGGGGTGACGATAGACACGACATTCTCCGCCATGCCGCAGATCATGTTGCAGCTGGGCGTGGATTTCGGCAGCGATCCGCGCGCGGGTTTTGGTCCCTTCCTTCGTTTCACCCACGCCACCTTCTCGGAATTCTCGGGAGAGTGTGATGGTTCGGGATGTCCCGAATCGATCACAGAGACGGACATCGACGACGACTTCCAAGCAGGCCATCAGTGGCTCACCCTCGGCTTCCGCGGAACCTTCGTTCTGTAACGAGTGAACGACCGAGTGCCTCGATGTCGGGGCGTGAGTCACTCCAACGTCACTCGAAGAGAGACGTCACGTGAGGCCCAGACGTCGTGTGGAAGCAGCGCAAACCTGGACTTGGGGCTCCACTGCAGCCAGCGCGCCGTCAGACGTGTACACCCGCGAGCCTACCCCCGACGTCATTCCCATAGAGGGAGCCGCGCAAGGCCCGCAGCTCGACTCCCCAGGTCCAAGCCAATCCCCTGACGTCTGGGTTCGTCATCGATCGAGGCCTCGCTGGCGCGTGGGTGCACGCCTTTCGACCAAAACCAGCTAGCGGTTGACGCTGGCTTGCTGGCTCGGCGACACTCGTGTGATGATGACGTCGAATCGGAGCGGCAACGAGCGTTCGTGGGTCAAGTCGTTCGCTCGGCTTAGACGCCGCGTCTTACACGCCAGCCCGAATTCATCCGTGACCCACAGACTACCAAAGCTGGCACTCGGCCTGTGCGCGTCGATGCTGCTGAGCTGTGGCAACACGGGCGCGGCATCCCCCGACGACGTGGGCGATGCCCCGAAAGGCGACTATGGCGACGCCCCCGACGGGCGCCCAACGGGTTACCAAAGCGGCGCAAAGACGGGCGCCTTCCCCAGCCTGGCAAAGAGTGACGGCGCGCGCACCCGCGACGTGGAACGGCTGTGGCTCGGGGCGTCCGCCAGCAGCGAAGCCGGGCTCGACGACGCAAACGACCCCGACGGGCGCCCCAACTCGAAGACGGACGCCGACGACGGCCTGGTGGATCTGCAGCTGAACTTGGACGAGTTACCGCCACAGGCTACCCTCACCGTTCGCGTCAGCAGCAAGCAAAAGAGCACTCGCGCGTGGCTCAACGTGTTGGTCGATCTGGACGCAAACGGCAGCTGGTCCCCAGGCGAATGGGTCGTCGAGAACTACAAGGTGGAACTGGACGATGCGCTCACCCGCCCCGTGCAACTGCCGCCGTTTCCATACGCTGGCGACGCGGGAGTCCCCCAAGCTGCCTGGATGCGAGTCAGTGTCACGAGTGAGTCCATACCCGCAGCGTGGGATGGACGCGGCACCTTCGACGCAGGCGAGATCGAAGACCACTTGGTGGAGCTGGGCAGCAGCAGCGCTCCGCTGGTAGGGGTAGACTGTATCGATCCCGCGAGCGCGAGTGGCGATTGGGCATTCGACGGGTCGCGCGCGCTCGCCGTCCGCTGCTCGGTAACCCCCCTCGGCAAAGCGGCTGCGGGCGGCAAAGTGCGGTTCCAAATGCAGCGAAAAAGCGGCGGGGTGCGCCACAGCGGACTGTGCGGCAACGTACCAGCGGAGGTCACCAGTGACGGCAAGAGCGTACGCGGTGGTCCCGTCGATCTCGGCTCGGGTTCGGCGTCGTTCAGCTGCGTGTTCGAGCGAAACTCTCCCTTGCCATCGGAGTGGACGTTCAGCGTACCGCTGGGTGAAGCCAAGATGACGCCCACCACGCAGGGGGCACGAATGGGAGTGCGCGGCGCGGCCACCAGCAGCTTCAACATCCAACGCGGCGAATGTGCTCAGTGCAAAGGCGGGGCGGGTTGTCTTGACGACAAAGTGTGCAGCGGCGGGTGCTGCGTCGCGCCCTGGGCCGACAGCTGCGCGGAGCTCGACCCGACAGGCTGCGGCAGATGCTGCGCGCTCACGGCGGGTGCACGCGCTGGCGACTGCGTGCGTCAAGCCTGCGGCTTGTAGACGAGCGCCGAGTCACGAAGGCCGCGTGTGACCTCCCGACGGCACTTCGAAAATCGAGTATGACGGGTCATGGCCAGCCGCGCCGAGCCGAAATCGAAGACTGGGTTCACCGTGCTCGACTGGATCGAACGCGTCGGCAATCGTTTGCCTGATCCAGTGACGCTCTTCGCGCTGGGGGCGCTGCTCACGTTGATCGGCTCCGCGCTAGCAGACGCCGCGGGCTGGACGGCGATCAATCCCGCGACGGGCAAGAGCGAAAGCGCAACGAGTTTGCTGTCGAGCGAGGGGCTGCAGTGGATCTGGCTGAACCTCGTCGACAACTTCACTGGATTCGCCCCGCTGGGCGTGGTGCTCGTCGCGATGATCGGCATCGGCGTCGCCGAGCACAGTGGGCTGCTCGGCGCGTTGCTTCAAAGCATGGTGCTCGTCACGCCTCGCGCGCTCATCACGCCCGCGTTGGTGTTCGTGGGCGTGATGAGCAGCATGGCGATGGACGCCGGGTACGTCGTGTTGCCGCCGCTGGCCGCCGCGATCTTCGCGCGGGCTGGACGCGCGCCTCTGGTGGGTATGGCAGCAGCGTTTGCAGGGGTGGCGGCAGGGTTTTCCGCCAATCTCTTGATCACTTCGCTCGATCCACTGCTCCAGAGTTTCACGCAAGAAGCCGCGCACATTCTCGACCCAAACTACGCTGTCGACATTCGCTGCAACTACTACTTCATGGTGGCCAGCACTTTGCTCGTCACCTTGGTCGGCTGGGGCGTCACACACCGTGTGGTGGAGCCACGTTATTCTCGAACCGCCATCGACGAACAGATCGCGGCAGGCGCTGCAGCCAGCCGCGCCGAACCGACGACCACCACGACGAGGCTGACTCCCGCGCAGAAACGTGGCCTCACGTGGGCGCTCGGCGGACTGCTGCTCAGCGGTGGTACGGTGCTGGGCCTGATCGTGACGCCGGGTGCGGCGCTAAGTGGTTTCATCGAGCCGAAACCCGGCTGGCAACTCGACGTCTGGGTAGCGGCCATCGTTCCGATCCTGTTCGTGCTGTTCTTGGTGCCAGGTCTTGCATACGGCATTGGAGCAAAGACCATCACGAGTGATCGCGACGTCGCCAAGATGATGAGCGACACCATGGCGGCGATGGGCCCGTACATCGTGCTGGCGTTCTTCGCGGGTCAGTTCGTGGCGTTCTTCGGCCACTCCAACTTGGGCAAGTTGATCGCTCTCGAAGGCATCGCACTGCTCAAGACGCTCGCATTGCCCAAAGGCGCGTTGGTGATCGCCATCGTGCTACTCACCGCGGGGCTCAACCTGTTCGTGGGTTCGGCGTCCGCCAAGTGGGCGATGATTTCGACGGTGTTCGTGCCCGTTTTCATGGGGGTCGGCATCAGCCCCGAGCTCACCCAAGCCGCGTACCGCGTGGGCGACTCGGTCACGAACTCGATAACCCCACTCAATCCCTACATGGTGATCATCTTGGTGTTCATGCGACGGTACCTGCCCAAGGCGGGCATCGGCACGCTGATTTCGCTGATGTTGCCGTACACCTTGGCGTTCCTGGTGCTGTGGGTGCTGTTGCTTGCGGTCTGGATGTGGCTCGGGATCCCGCTCGGGCCTGGCGGGGTGTTGTTCGTGCAGGCGTTGTGAACTAGGCCCGGCGGCAGTCACGTCGCCGAGCTGCCGGCATGCAAGGTTGAAATGCTGCGCTGGCGAGGAAAGCCGCGCCGAAATCCTTCGGTGCGGCTTCTTGCCTTCGTCAGGCCAATCGCCGCTCAGTGTTCGTGGGAGTCGTGCTCGCCACCAGCCCCGCCTGCACCTGCTGACTTCTCCTGAGCCCCCTTCTGGATCAGGTCCATCTTGCACAGCGGGCACTTGCCATCGCCCTTTTCCATGCGGGCGTAGTGCACCGTGCCCATGTCGCAAACCCACGCGCGGTCGGGGATCTGGGTCATCTTCACGGGCGGATCGAACTCCGTGCCGTCCTTGGCCACTTTCACGGGACCGTCCGTGGGTTTGTCGGCCTTGGCAGGCGTTGCCTCGGCGGGCGCCTCCGCTTTGTCGGGCGCCGCAACGACAGGTTCGGACGTCTTCGCCGCGCTCGTCGACGCGGTCTTGCTCTCGCACGCCCAAAGAGCAACGGCGCTGGCGACCAACGCAAATGCGACCCAGGTGGATGACTTGAAAGTGCTCATGAGCGGGTTCTAGTCTGCTGAGCTGGATAGCGTCCATAGCGCCGAGTCCCAAAGCGCCCGCGACCGCCTTGGCACACAGTGGCTGCAGCTCACGGGCCATGACACGAAGATCCGACCGCTCGTGGTGTTCCAAGACGCAACGGCCACGGAAACCCCGAGGCGACGGCTCGCGTCGTGTGGTCGGGCAACGTCGCGAACGGCTGGCACGACCCATGCAACGTCAGCGGCCATGAGCGTTTGGTGGTCGAAGGTGTTGCTGGGAACGGCGGTTGTACTGCTGCCGGGCGCACTGCTGATGCTACCGCTGTTCTTGATGCTGTACCGCCGCTACTCAGCCCGCGCTCAGCAACAAGCCGCTCTCGTCAGACTGCCAGCAACCTCGGCTCAGCCAGTGAGCCCCGTGAGGTCGCTACCTCCGCAGCTGTAGCTCACCGACGGCGGCGCCGACGACACCCAAACGGTCAGGCGTCGCACGAGAGGCTCAGGCTCCAGTGGCGCCGCTCGACGTCGTGCGCCTCGACCACCACCCGAACGCGATCGCCGACGCGACACAGCGGCTCGCCGTCGCGCAATAGACGGCAACCGTCCTCGGTGACCGCAACCCTGCCGCCGAGGAGGTTGCGTAAGTCACGCAGGTGCACTTTGGCGTCGATCGGGTATTCCTCGAACACGACGTAAACCTTGCTGCGCGTCATCCCGACGATCACCCCAGGCAAATCGCGCCGATCGTGGGGCAGCTGCAGCTGATCGCCGAATATCTGATCGAGCACGAGCAGGTTGGCTTCGTTCGTCAGACGCTTTTGTAGTCGTTTGGCTTCGTTCGCACGTTCGATCACGATTTGCCGCAGCAGCTGGTCGTCCGTCGCCGAGTTGTCGATCGCTTGCAGCAGTTCTCGATGCAGAAACACTCCCACGAGTTCACGCATGGGAGCGCTGAAGCGCGCGTACACCTCCGCACCGACGCCGTAGTGACGTTCGGGCAGCGCCTGGTAGTTCGAAGCCACGTTGACCATCACCGCTTGACGGTGGATGGCCTGGGCCACACCCGCGGGTTGCGCAGGGAGATGCTCGAGATAGTCCGCCAGGTGCTGCCCTTCCTGCCAGATCCAGTCATCACCCAGCAGGTGGGCCTCCGCGACCGCGCGGGTGAGTTCGCGCAGTTGCTGCAAGCGGGCGCGCTCTGGAGGCGGGTGAACACGATAAATGGGCTCGACCAACGGATCTGTCGCGGCTTCCTTCAAGAGTCGTGCTCCCTCGGAGTTGCACAAGAGTGAAAGCTGCTCGTTGTACCCTTCGACGGAGTGACGAATGGCCTCCGCCGCGACGAAGCGGCGATGTTCCCCACCCCGCACCTGCACGTCGAGTTCGACGCGACGATAACGTACGATTTCGCGCTCCTCCGCCAGCGCCTGACGCGCCAGCCCCACAGCGCGCAACGCTTGCAGACTCTCGTGCAAAGCCGAACGCTCTGCTGCAGGCACGTCGTCGATGCCGTCACCACCCTCATAAAATGCCTGCACCTGCCCGAAACTCAGCTTGGCCCGGCTGCGAATACGGGCGCGAAACGCGTCACTCGCCCCCTCGGGATGGTCCCAACGCAACGCGCCATCCGTCCCGAGCCGCGAGCGGATCACCAAACAACGCCGCTCGACCCGCGGATTGAGCGACACGAGCCCCTCGGACAGTTCACTCGGGAGCATCGGCACCATCACCCCCGGCAAGTAGTAACTTGCGGCACGCTTGGCCGCTTCCTCCCACAGTGCACTGCCCGGGGGTACGTAATAACTCGCGTCGGCAAGCGCGTAGTAGACGACGAACCCAGCTGCATCACGTTCGACGTACGCGGCCTGATCCAAGTCCTTCGAAGTCGCGCCGTCGATGGTGACGAACGGCAGGTGCGTCAGATCGACGAGCCCTGGGTCGTCAATCCCGGGTGAACGTTGCCATGCCTCGACCTCGCGACGCACCTGCTCGGGAAACACTGGAGAACAGCCGCTGCGGAGGAAGATTCCATAGAGCTCGGCCTTCGGACTGCCTCCGTGCGCCAACACCTCCCCCCGCCAGGGGCCATCACTCTCGCGAAAGACTCGCACGATATCTCCGTGGTCGAGAGTCACTGGAATGGGTCCCGCTCTTTCGGGGGACGGTGTTGCCTGCGGCTGAACGACGCCAAGCGCCGTGGTTGCAAGCACTTGCCTATTCGTATCCAACGGATCGCACAGCAGTAGTTGCGCGTCGCGCCGTTCGACGATTGCCAGGTAGTTCGCGTCCAAAACGCCCGTGAGCATACCCACTTCGCGGCGCTTACCATAGAGCCTAGGCGCGGTAACTCATACGGACGGGTCCACGGCCCGTTACGTCTGCACTGCGTCATGCGCCTGCACGGCTGACGCGGGCGCGCCTCGCGTGTTAGCATTGGTGGCGCATGCGTCGACCACAAGTGGAGTCCCTCAGTCAGCTAGACACACTGCTCGAAGCAGGCTCGCTCGACGGGCACATCTTGCAGGGACTAGACCTGACCGAGCGGACGGCAAAGCTGTCGAGCGTCAGTGTGCACGACGCGGTGTTCCTAGGTTGCCGCCTCGACGCTGCACTCGGTGTTCACCTGATGTCGAAGGGCGCGGTGCTGTTTCCCGATCTGGGAGCGGAGCGCCCGTACCACCCGACGCGCTCGACGCTGTACGACTTGGCAGAGTTGATGGAGGGTTTCGACCCCGACGCGCCTGGATCTTTCGAGCTGACCGCCGACTACGCCATCTACAGTCATTTCAAGAGCTACCGCGAAGCCCCGCTGCCGCCACTGCTCGACGCGCTGGCCCAACGCATCCACGACCACGCCATCGAAGACGCGCTCGCGCAGGTGTTGACGGACCCCGCGCATCAGAAAGTCGTAGGCGTGATGGGTGGACACGCCATGAAACGTGGCACCAAAGAATTCGCCGCTGTCGCACACATCGCTTGGTCACTCGCCAAGCGCGGCTACTTCATCGCCACGGGGGGCGGGCCGGGTGCGATGGAAGCCGCTAACCTAGGGGCCTACATGTCGATTCACAGTCGCGAGGAATTGGGTCGGGCACTAGCCGTACTCGCCCCGCACCCGAAGTACGAGGAACACGTATACTTGCTCGCGGGCTATCAAGTGTTGGACGCATACCCCGAAGGCGCCTCCAGCCTCGCCATCCCCACTTGGTTCTACGGCCACGAACCGACGAATCAATTCGCCCTTCACATCGCCAAGTACTTTTCCAACAGCTTGCGCGAAGATGGCCTGCTCGCCATCGCCAAACACGGCGTTATCTACGCGCCCGGCAGCGCAGGCACCGTTCAAGAAGTGTTCATGGACGTCGCGCAAAACCACTATGGCACTTTCGAGATGGTCAGCCCCATGGTCTTCCTCGGCAAAGAAGAATGGACGACCAAACGTCCAGTGCTGCCCCTGCTTCAATCACTGGCCCACGGCAAGCAGTATGCGCGTTACATCAGCGTGCTCGACACGGTCGACGAGGTCGTAGAGTTCATCGAAACCCACCCGCCCGAGCGCTACGCTTGACGGAGAGTCGACGAGCCAACCCCGATCCACTCGCCGAGGCGAGCTGGCAAGGGCAGAGTCTTGGCGCAGGCCGCTACAGCATGTGGTATGAATACTCCGTGTCCGAACCCGATTTGGTGCAGCTGAAGTCGAAACTTCGCAGCGTTCTGGCGGAGGATCCAACCGTGCGCTTCGCGATGCTGTTCGGGTCACACGCGCGCGGCAGAGACACAGCGACATCCGACGTGGATGTCGCCGTAGGTGGTGCACGAGTGGACGTCCTCGCGCTCGCTGCCAAGCTGAGTGAAGCTACCGGCCGAGACGTGGACGTGGTGCGTGTCGAAGACGCGAACATTCCGCTTCTCGAGCAGCTGATGCAGTACTCACACGACCTGTACTCTGCGAGCGGGTCGGAGCTCGCGTTCTTTCGATCACGCACCCTCGCCCAACTGGAAGTCGACTTGCCGTGGTACCGCCGAATGCGAGACGCATCCCTCACCCGCGTCGCTGACCGAGGCCTGCTCGATGGTTGACCTCGATCTGCTAGCGGCCAAGTTGGCAGAGCTTTCGGACCGCGTCAGTCGCGTTCGAGGCCACGCGCCAAGTTCTGCCGAAGCGCTCGCCGCCGATAGGGACGCACTCGATCTCGTCGCGTTCAACTTGATGCTGGCAGTCCAAGTCTGTGCGGACATTGCCAGCCACATCATTGCGGACGAAGGCTGGGGCCCCGCTCGCAGCTTAGCCGAGGGCTTCGAGCGCTTGGAAAACCGCGGCGTGTTGGATGCTGCAACGAGCGCAGCGCTGAAGCGTGCGGTGGGGCTTCGAAATCTGGTGGCCCGTAGCTACAGCGGAGTGGATCCTGAGCTTTGCTTCACAGCAGCCACTTCAGAGCTCGCTGATCTGAACGCGTTCGCCATGCAAGTATCGAGCTGGGCACGCGCTCACGCCCAAGAGTGAGTTTTCGCAACCTGCCGCGCGAACCTCACGGAGGGAGCGGCCCATCTCCGCACGACCCCGAGTAACAGGTTTCGGTCGTGAACGCGTCGAAGGTGTTCGGAAGCTCGAGTGCCACGATCCCAGCCGCGGGCGCAGCGCCACCGCAGTAGATCGGCGCGTGAACCCCTACGACCAGGGCGTTTTCGTCGGTGCGCGAAACGTACGCCAGAGACGAGTCTGGTCGCTCAGGGACGATGGCGAGGTAGACGACCTGAGTCTCCCAATCGACGTCCCAATCGATGAACGGCGACTGACACTCCGCAAGCGCTAGCTCGAGCTCCTCTTCGCTGTGGAAGAGCGTGGCGGCAAAGTTCGGTTGGAAGCACTCGAACGAGTGAACGCTCTCTGGAGGCACGGCGAGCGGAGCGCCGCTTTCAGGCTCACAGCTGCTCGGCTGCGTCGACGCGGGCTCACATCCGCAGCCGCAGTCATCGAAGAAAGTGCTCTCGCCTTCCTCACAGGAGAAGAACGCCACAACGCACTGTCCTGGATCGTCGAGCACGTAACGCTTGTTGGGAGCGCTGCAGGCGGAACTCGTTTCTTCGGGCTCACATCCGCAACCGCAGCCATCGTTGAAATAGCTCTCTCCGTCCTCGCAGGTGAAACGTACTACATCACACCTGTCGCCCAGTGCGACATATTCGTCGTCTGGACGGCACGTGGCCGCGCTATCCTCACACCCACATCCGCACTCGTCCTGGAAGTAGTTTTCGCAGTCGAAGTCTGCAAGAGCGCAGTCGTCACCAAACAGGGTGTACTCTTCTTCGGACCTCGGACAATCGGTTGCAGGCTCATCGTCACCACTCGACGAGTCGTCGGCAGGGTCGTCGTCACGCGACGTATCGTCACTCGAACCGTCATCTGCGGGTGCGTCGTCACCCGGCTCATTCGAGTCATCGTCCGAGTCGTCGCTCGACGAATCATCGCCCGACGCCTCATCCGGGTCATCGTCCGACGAGTCCTCATCGTCGGAGCTGTCGTCTGCGGCGTCATCACTCGACGCGTCATCGTCCTCATCGCCCGTGTTTTCGTCGTCGTCACTCGATGTGTCGTCCGGGTTGCCATCGGGATCATCATCCGAACTCTGACTGTCGTCACTGAGCTCTCCAGACTCGGACGCTTGCCCCGTGTTCGAGTCGCCATCGTCCTCCGAGCAACCCGCAGCAAGCAGCAAAGACCCGACAAGCAGCCCGGACCCCAAACGTAGCCCTGCGCCCGCCAACTTCATTCTCGAACCCACGCCAAACTCGAGCCTCATTCACCTAGCGTAGCGCCAGGCGACGGCTCGGCAAACATGCGACGTTCGCCTACAGCAGAGAAGCGTTGATCACCCAGCAGGCATCTCCAGCGTGGATGCCAGTCGTGTTGAATTTGGCTCGAGAAAACATCCGAACTCTGGGCTGTTTGTCTCACCAGTTCATGCCACGACGACGAGACCCGGGCGCTCTGCACCACTAGGTGATAACGTTGCAGCGTCTGAGGGGTCGGTCGCGCCAACGGGGATGGCCCAATTGGCGGGGACGGCCCAATTGGCGGGGACGGCCAGGGGAGCGAGGATGGACAGGGTGGCGGCGATCGACAGCGTGGCGGGGATGTCAGAAGGTCATGGGCAAGTTGGCTGGGGCAGACAGCCCCCAGGGGTCAACCACACAGAGCTCGCTGAGTATACGTTAATTCCACTCGCCAAGTTCGGGGCACCAGATCGCATCAGCCCTGCGGTACCCCCTACGTCGGGATCACGCCGTGGCACCAGGCCGAACGACGCGGCCATCTCGATCATGGTCGTGGAAGACGACATGGGCGACCGCATGTTGTATCGCCGAGTACTGGGCAACTCGGAAACCGATTACGACATCACCGAGTTCGGCAACGCGACGGAGGCGCTGTCGGCAGTGCCCACGGTCCGACCCGAGTGCATCCTGTTGGATCTCAACTTACCCGGTTGCGATGGGCTGGAGTTTCTCGAGCGCCTCCGAGAGCTCGGGCTGAGCATCACACCCTCGGTCGTGATGATTACGGCTGACCAAAGTCGCGGCGTTGGCGTGCGCGCCCTCCAAGCCGGAGCGTCGGACTTTCTGCTCAAAGGCGACCTGGATTCAGCGACGCTCGAACGTGCGGTGCACCGTGCGACTCGAGAGCTAGCATCCCGCAAGATGAAGCTCCAGCTGGACCGCGCGGAAAAGCTCGCTGCAGTTGGTCAGCTCGCCGCAGGCGTTGCGCACGACATCAACAATCCTGCGACATCCATCATCGCCAACTTGGACATCATCGCCGCAAGACTAGCCGCGCGCGACGCAGCCGGACGCCTGCTGCTCGAAGCCGAAGACGCGCGCAGCGTCAGTCAAATGGTGGCGGACTGTCAGGAGGGGATGACGCAAATTTCCGCGACCGTCGAGGAATTGCGTACGCAAACGGGCACGCGGGTCGACGGCATCCATGCCATCAGCATCGACAGTGTCGTGCGAGCCGCGCAGCGCATGCTCAAGACACAACTGTCCAACGCACGACGCGTGAGTTTCGACCTAGATGCCCCCGTGGAATTCCCTGCCGATCGCGCCAAGCTCACGCGAGTCGTGACCAACCTGTTAATCAACGCCGTTTATGCGGCGGGGCCACGTGGCAACGTGCTGCTGTCCACTCGACAAGACGAAGACAGCGTGGTGTTGGAAGTCGAAGACAGTGGCGTCGGAGTTCCCGAAGAGATTAGAGATCGCGTGTTCGATCCGTTCTTCACCACCAAGACCGACAGTAAGAACATGGGCCTGGGTCTCGCCCTATGCGCCAGCTACGTCGAACACCACCGCGGCAAAATCGCCATCGACGCGTCCGCACTGGGTGGAGCGCTGTTACGGGTAACGCTGCCATTGGACAACGGCTTGAAAGTCGTCGATCTTGCACCGTCGGGCGTACCATCCCGCCGGGTGTTGCGCTCGCTTCCTCGGGTTCTGATCATAGATGACGATCCGGACGTGTTACATGCATATGAGCGCGTGCTTGGCCGCGAATACCAACTGACGTTGGAATCGGACCCTTCACGTGGATTGACACTGCTAGGGCAGCCCTTCTTCGACGCCGTGATCTGCGACGTAGTCATGCCAGGACTGAACGGCGTTAATCTGTACCATCTAGCCCAGCAGCGAACGGACTGCCCCCCGTTCGTGTTCTGTACAGGTGGCGCGCTGGACGAGGCCACCAACGAACTGCTGCACCGAACTTCGGCGCCAATTCTGTACAAGCCCCTCGACTTCGACAAGCTGCGATCACTGTTGCCTCGACGCGCAGCCGTTCACGGCAGAGACACCAATTCGCAGTAGGCCCTCAACATGGCTGCCAACCTGCAACCATCAGATCCCACCTGACTCTTGAGCACGTAACCCGCGACGTTTCGGTCGTACGCGGCGAGCTTGTCTTGGTCGTGGGCAGATGTCGTCAGCACGAACACGACCGCGCGTCGGAGGGACACGTCGCTGCGCAGCACGTCGAGAAGTTCCAGACCGTTCATGCGGGGCATGTTCAAGTCGAGCAGAATCACGTACGGCGCTTCGAGGCGAGGGCGCCCCGCCTCACCGCGCAAAATGTGTAACGCCTCTTGTCCATCCTTCGCGATGGTCATGGGATTCTCGAGGCCATGTTTGGCAAACGCGCGTTTGACGGCCTTGACGTCGACGACGTCATCGTCGACGAGCAACACGTGTACCTCTCGCGCGCGTTTCATGCATCCACGCTCGGCTTTTCGCTGCTCGACAACGGCGCCTTCGGCCACGTGAAATGGAACGTAGCGCCTTCGCCCAGGGTCGACTCAACCCACACACGCCCCCCCTGAGTTTCGA
>CBFGUG010000002.1:0-201281 GCA_965651905.1 uncultured bacterium
AGTTCTAGTCGTTGAAATTCGTCAGCGTGCTCCGGGTGGGTCTGCAACGCTTTCAACTTCTTCATGGCCTGTTCGACGTTGAGGTCGATCAAGCCTGCTTTCACTTTGGGCAAACACATCAGAACGGCAAACAATCGTGATCCGAACTTCCCCTCTGCCCAATCCCCTGCTTTGCCGTAGTACGCTTCGATCGCTTTGCGGTGGAGGGTGTTCTGTCGACCCAGGTGAATCATTGCTCGTGAAGCTGTGGCGAGCACCATCATCCCATCGAAGTCCGGCTGATAGAACACCCCACCCTCTTTGCTGCCTCCAGTTGGTCGCACACTGATTTGGTCTGGGTCCCATCCTGGCTTCCGTACGATGACGTAACCCGTGCCTGCACAACGTCTGCAGTCCATGCCACCACCTGGAGGCGGATTCAGCTTTTCGTAGGGGGTTGGGGAGTTGGGCCACGAGGTCTCGTACGCTTGCTTAAGCTTGAGCCATTCCACGAGGGCTTTTGTGTTCGCCACTCCCGACCCACTGCATCTGCGGCAAAGACCACGGCGTTCAGTGCCGTATGTCTCCAGCCGATCGAACATTGGTCCGAAGTTGGACTTCTCACCGAGGGTCTGGTCGGAAGCGAAGTAGATTCCGAGCAGGGCCTGCGGGTGCAGTTGTCGTGGGGGGTTGCCGCTCATTGCTCAGATCCTTCGTGCTCTGATCGTTAGCTCTTGCTGGCAGAGGTTTCCGCGCCTGTCTGAGTCCATGGGTACGTGGACATCCTCGACGTCCACACTCACGATCAAATACTCGGCGCCGTTGATCATGATACGTCGGTCTAAGAGGTACCGCTGACCTCGTAACCGTCCTGGTTCCTGATCGATGGCCAGCGGGTACGTGTACGAGTCTGCTGGGTGACCACCGATGTTCACATGAGCGTCGGTCACTTTGTAGATGTTGGGCGCCTTCGTCTTGGGCGGTTCGGGATCTGGTGGTTGGGGTGCCAAGAGGTCCCAGCAGTCCGAGTAGTCGTCGTCCTCGAGATTTTTGGCGGCTGAGGTCAGTGCCATGTGTCCTCCTCGATCAGCTCATAGATTTCGTCGTCGAGCCTGTAGGAGTCTCGGAGAGCCGCCATCTCCCGGTCATAGTTTTCCAACTGCCGTCCAAGGGTATGTCTGACGGACCGGAGTAGTTCCCTAGCGTACCCTTTCACTTCCGCGACCCGCACGACGGTTGTTCGGACCTTGTTCCGTCGGTTGTAGTCCAATGCCATCTTCTTCAGATCACGTCCCGTCTCGACTCGAAAAAGCTCATACACGCCTTCCCACGCCTTTCGGAACTCGTGGTCGCCGAGCAAGGCTGCATGCCGTTTGACCAACGCAGTCGTTCTAGTCGTGCACTCTGGGTACGGAATGTTCTCATCTCTGTCGGCCCACTCTGAAAAATCCGCACGCAGCCTGTTGGCCTGCTCGATTGCGCCGGCCACGACCTGCTGAGCACGGGACTCGACCTCACGGATTGCTCCTGCGAGGGTTTCCGAGTTCTCGTTTAGAATCCGGATTTGCTCGTCGTGGAGATCGAGGGTGCGTTGCTGCTCCCGGGCTAGCTGCAGTGACTGCACCTGCTGCTGTGCGAGGGTGATCATCGAGTCGATGTCGTTGCTAGATGGTTGTGCAGCTGGAGCAATCGCCGTCGAGGGGTTTGGCTGTTCGGCAGGGAGTCCTGGTGCAACGTACTGCCCAGTCGACATCACTTCGCCATTGACCTCGGCGAACCAATTCTGGAGCCGTCTCGCAGACTCCATGGAGAGTCGCAGTCGGGACACGATCCGTGAGAGGCCGGCCGCAGTAACGACCCGTGTTCGCTGCCGTCCCCCAGCTGATGCAAAAACGGCAACACCCTGCTCGGCCTCTGGGAGTTGGTCTGCCCTACGGTGGACACTGCTACGAGCTAGTCCGAATGCAGCGGCGAGATCGACGAGAGCGTAGACCCTCTGGCCGTTGAGCACCGTGGTTCTGACAGGTATCCCATTCAGGTCGTAGGTGTTGCAGTTATTGCAATCCCCCATGATTTCATTGGGCATGGGCCAACCTCCTCGTCTTGGGCACGCATGCCCCCGTCGCTGGGTTCCAGACTGCGCAGTGACCAAAGTCCTGGTGGACGCAGCCGTGATCGTGGACGTGGGGCTCGACGATTCTGACGGTGCACGCCGGGAGTAGGAGCAGTGCTGCAGCAATGAGGAACCTCATGCTGCCCCCTCCCCCGAAGTCGAGAAACTGCCTGCCTTTTCCCCACGCCCCATGGGTGGAGGTGGTGGGGCCAGTTTTGCCGCTATCGCAGATTTCAACGCCTTGACGATTGAAACGTATTGCAGCGTGCTCACCGTGCTTAGGGGGTAGTGGTCTGCGTCCGTCCGAGCTGCGGATGGAAATTCGAACGTCACTTGGCCATTGCTGGACGTCAGTCTTTCGAGTCGGTGGCCACTCGTGACGAGATATGCGGCCAAGTACATGTCGGTGGTCGTGTAGGGGATTTCGATTGTTCTGCTTTTTCTTGCGGCCATTGGGAGTCTCCGATTCAGAGTGTTTGTATCAAGTACACATTGCGTAACTCCATTTCGGTCGCCCCGCCAGTAAAAATGATCATTCGCCACCAACAATCAGCCGTGCTACCTGATCACCCCGGCATAACGTTCACCTTCCCTCCACACACAGGAGTTAACATGTCAAACACAACGCACAAGACCCGCATGGTCCACATCAGACTAACGGACGATAGAGTCAGGCAATTGAAGGTACGGGCTGCCATGGAGGACTCGTCGATCACGAAGCTGGTCGAGCAGGCCGTAGATACCGTCTACTTCGCTGACGTCCCTGCCAAGCCCAACAACAACAACAACAACACCAAGCCCCCCAAGGTAAACGGCAGAGCCGAACCCTCCAAAGCCAGACCCCCTACTACTGCCCCTGCGCAATCATCGAGGCCGGAATTCGCAGAGCTCGACGAGGATTTGATCCTTGAGGCCTGTGCCGGCGCAAACGAGTGCAACGTCGCGGACAATCCGTTCGTTTGATCGTCAGATGTCGATCATGGAATGCGAAAGGCCCCCGCCCTGGTCTGGGATGGGGGCCTTCTGCTTCTTGTGGTTGGTATGAGGACTACTCTTGCGTACCCGCGGTTGGCCCACCATCACCACCGATTCGAGCGATGTCGTGCTGACCGTGCGTCCAGGACGGCCACCTCATCGTACCTCGGTCCCTCAGCGTTCAATCTAGCTCATGACGGACACTTAGCCAACCCTGCGCCCGCTTCGCAGACCCCCATCGTTCGGTAGCCGCGAAAGCAAACAGTGCCAGACGTAGTCTCACACTCAGTGGACGCGGGCCACTCCGTGGGTTGCGAGCACGCGTCGACCCAAATCCTACCCTCTTCCGCACCCATCGTCCGGGTCACTGTTGCGCTCTCACCCAAACGAGTCACGCCTCGCCAATATCTGGTGGACGTTTCGTTGCCGAGCGAGTTGGAGACGTAGAACGCCCCCACCCCGGCCTCGACTGCGCTGCGGAGACAAGCGTCTGGCCTCGCGGCCTTAGGCCCTTCAGGGCACTGGACGGAGTCCGCCCCAAAAATCTGCTCGACTACCCAATCGATCTCGCACTCCTGAGAAGACGAGGAGAGTGCACGGTCAAGCATCTCAGCTTCGCACTTCGAAAACTCGTCATGGCCACTGATAATGACGGCTTCGCCATCCTTGTACCAACCATCCTGGCAATCCGATGGACCACCGTCAATTGAGACAGCGGAAGTAGCCGAACCTGGGTCAGCCTCGGAGCCACAACCCATGTGAACAACAGCAACGAGAAGCGCGAAAATTATCTGATTCTTAGTCGTGTGCATCTTCATCCTCGTCCTCATCCACACAAGGGTGCCACTTAGACCAACAAAGCGCTAGCCATTCCAGGCTATCCTGGGTTATCTGCTCAACTATGTTGGTTCGTGAGAAGTTCGGTGGGTGGATCAGGACGGCATGTTTCACCGCTGTCACCGTGGGTGCCGGATTCGTGGCGGATGAGGCGTCGGCTTTCGACCTAGCCCCAGTCCGGTTCGAAGACACTACAATTACGATGGAGGTTGACTACGACAGCTTCAGGCAAACGAGTTGGCCTGGGGAGCTTTCTGGAGCAGTATGTGCCGGTTGCCCCGATTGGGTCATCGAGAAGTGGATCGCGTGGGCGTTCGAGCAATGGCTTCAAAAAGCCGACATCGATCTCACGATAACGCTCGTCCCGTCGATATCCTGGGAGTTCGACCAGGCCGACAATAAGAACACGATCGCTGTCACTGAACAGGTCTGCCCCACCACCCCGTTGGCGGGTGTAAGAAGTTTCCCGATCGGGAACGACCTCAACGACGCGAACCTCTTCATCTGCCCCCCGAATGATCTGGTGGGGGGTGGGCTAAAGACATACACGTGGAAAATGTCCGAGGTGGGTCCCAATGGTGGGGACAACTGTCAGTTTGGGGACTGGCCGCACTTTGATGTACCATCCATCCTGGTGCACGAGATTGGGCATTTGTTGGGCCTGCTCGACGTGATACCTGACGGGTCCAACGTCGACCAGTCGATCATGCGTGGAAGTCTTGCCCCTGGTTGGTGCAACCAATTCCACAGTCGCTATCCTACTCCGGACGACATTCTCGGACTCCGAGCAGCCTGGGCTCCAGGAAGGCCCGGATTTGGCGTGAGCGCTGACCGCCGAGGAACCGAAGCAAACTTCCGAGAAATGACTGGTTCCGGCTGGGCAACGGCGGAAGCGGGTCCAACTGACTGGATCTCATTGGACCAACCAGAATCGCGTGCAGCAATCGGTGAACGATTCGACAGCGGTACGGACAGCTACGTCATGGTAACGTCGCTCCGCGGCGACTTTCAGAAGTCTCGTGTACATAGGACCGCGTTTCCGATCGGCAGCGGCAGCTGGAATCGCAAAACACTCAGTACGGATACTGCCTTCCTCGGTGCCCCGGACATCGACGCGCGTAACCACCCAGGTATCGTGGATAGATGGATAATTGCGGGCGCTGGTTACCAGTACAATCTAGGGACCTGTGACTACGCAGCAACGTCGTGCGATTTCACAGCGGGTGGGCCATCGAGCCCCGAACTCTTTTGGTCAAGCGACGCCTTCAGCAGTAGCCTTCACCAGGTTACGCTCCCAGGTTCGACAAACCTAACCCCATCAATCGCATGGCATCCCACACTGGGTCGGTGGATCGTTGCGTATCAGTCCCGAGTTTACGACCCCGATGGGCCAGCCTGGGGTGGTGGCGGTGGCTCTGACGGGCACGTCATGTTGGCAATCAGCACCAACATGAGCGGGAATCTCTACAATGCACCGATCGACACGGGAGTCTACACCACCTCCCCACCAAGTGTGGCGTGTAGCAACAGTGAATGTACCCTGGCGTGGACCTCGGGAGACACGCTCTACCCCTACACCGTAATGCAGCAGTTCACGACGACACATGGCGGCGTGATCACCTGGGGATCCAATGCACAGGTCAGTAATCTCTTTGCAGCAGGAGGCGACGTTGGAGTCAGAGGAGGCTCCAGTGAGACATGGGCAGCCGTCAGACACTGGAACTACCTGCAGGCCGACGCTCGCTTCGGGTTCTCAGCTCTGCATGGTGGCTCCACAGCGCCCCCGACGGGGACTTTCTCCACCATGACCCCCTATTTCGTAGGCGCACGCCCGTCCCTCGGAGCGTCAGCCACGCACGACGAAGCATACCTTTTTTTCAACGAGTATTGAACATGTACACTACACGCACTCAGTCTTACTGGCTGGGACTGGTAGCTGCCTTCGGCTGTCAGACCTCAAGCCCTAGCGAATCTTTCGACCCGCCTCACGCAGTTAGGGCGTCACTTGAAACAGCAGAACCCGACGAAACGGACCTGCGGGACAAGTACCCTCTCCACCCCGATCAAGTGCACCACTCCGTAGGAGGGGGAGGGGCCATGAGAGGTCCGGACGGCAGAGCGTTGTGTGATGTAATCCACCTACGCACGCCTGGCCCAGCTTACAACTCCGGCGCGGAACTAGTCACCGTGAACTCCTTGGTATCGTCTGAAAAAGCGATCCCAGGCAAAGCTTGGACCAAAGCGGTAACGTACGTCGCCGTCGAAGGAGTTGAGGGCAAGGCGTCCAAGTTCTTCTTTCCTGGTGGGAGTTGGTGGACAGGTGCCGGGGACCAGATGTATCGAATGGAGGAGTACTCAGTCCATGTTTCGGTCGGTGAGGAGCTAGTAGTGCTCCTCCCAAACGCGAATGACCCCACGGAACAGGAGCCTAGGATGCATGAATGGTCGATCTTCCGGAAGGGTGACTCTGGGTACTTCTACAATCGGGTACTGGGGTACCGGGAAAGCCTCGAACTGGATGCTAACCGATTAATCGAAATAATCGCACACATGGGAAGCATGGAACTGAGCGATTGCAAAGCATTTGAACGTGACCTACTAGGGCTGTCAAACAGATGGAGAGCTCCCATGCCATCCGGTCCCCCGCCTCCCACGGTGGTTTTGGAGCCTGGGGGACCAGCGATCGGCAAGCCCGGAGCCAGCCTGTATCCGCCAGCGAAAGACGAGACAGACGACGCCACCGAGATGGCTGAGGCTGACGCAGGTGCACCTGCCAGTCGATCGTCGGACACTGACGCAGGCGCCGAGTGAATCGACACCTCCTCGGCTCTGGCAGGGGGTGTCGGGGTCGAGGAGCCGTGGCTCATTTGGGGTCTGGCTTGTTCTTCCGGCGTTCGAGGAATCTATCGAGAGCGGGTTGAATCACGAACAGCTGTTCGATCAGAGCTCGCGTGAAGTCGAGTGCTGCTTGAGCATCTTCACGGGAGATCGTTTGACCGACGTCGTGAGCAGCGTCATTGCCGAGCTCACGTAGAACCTGATCGGCCCAATTGAACATTTTCTCGTCGATCACGCCCTCGGTCTTGAGCTTCTGCAGTTTGTTGGGGAGCTTGTCCCTGCTCTTCGTACCGAAGTGAGCGCAGATGCCCTCCAGGGTCCGCCTGCACATGATCGCTGCTGCCGTGTTCGAGCGGGCCTTGTGGAAGACGTCGTGCGCCTCCTGGTAGCTTGTGATTATTGCTCTGGGAACGGACGCGCCAAACGGTTGGGCTGGTTCCCCAGGATACAGAGTTCGGGTGGCACTCCACGGACCGCCCTGCTGGTAGTCCGCTTGATGGTAGGTGTAGCGAGCCAAGTGGCGAGCGAGAAGGGCTGAAGAACATCTTGGGCACTCTAGGAGGGTGTACCGGGTCACTCCGTTTCCGTAATCGTCCTCTTCCTCGAACCAACCGTGTTCCTTGCCGTCCACGTGCTGCTTACACTCAGAGCACCAGGCCGCCAGACTCGGTGAGGGTTCCAGAGGGTTGTGCGTTCGTCGTTCTTCGTCGTTCATCCCAGGAGCCTCGCTACTTTGGGGGCGGGGGCTTCCAGATTCCCCGACGTCCAAGGAACGGAGCGATCGGAACGCAGGGAATTTTTAGAAGTCCGCAAGCGGTATTGAGGGACAGTTTCTTCGGCTTGTCGTTGCGTTCCTCGGTGATCACCGTCACGTCCATGCCGTCCTCCTGCAACTGCAACGCTAGGGCGAGCACGTAGGGGTCTGCTTCGTCTTGACCACTCGGTTTGTCCGGGTCGAGGACCTCTGGAACCTCCGACAGCACGAAAGCCGCCTTCTGATAGTCCGTGCCATGCGTGCAAGCCTGTGCCTTGTTCCGCTTTGCCCAATCGAATGGACGGTCTTCCTTGCCGCTACCCGCGTTCCGATGGAGTTCGTCAAAGACCTGGGTAGGAAAGACCAGGCTTCCTGCCTCGACCATCTCGGTCAGTTTGTTGTACACGGCCGGCTGTCGTCCAGTTTGCACAATTCGACGGACGTGAATCACGCTGCACGTGTCGATGACCCAGACCTCGGATGGTGTCGCCTGCTCTTCCCCCATCGAGTATCCAGCTAGACAGCCTCTTGCTCTACGTAGTCAAGGTCCAGATCGCCAAGGTTCATGAAGCTCAAGACATCGTCCCTCGACAGAACGTCCTTGGACATCCCCCTGAGCATTACACGTGCAGTTCGATGGCCATACTCGTCCAGGCGCACCATCGGTCGAGTTCGACCATCACCGCCACCACCACCGCCCGACTTGACGTCACTCGTTTTCGGGATCTGACGATAGAGGTCCCACCCCGCCACGTCCCCGTTGATCAGTCGAAGTGCAGCTGCCTTGAGGCTGACCTTGAACTTGTTGGAGATGCTTGTTGCGGTACTGACCGAAGTGAACTTCGATGTTCCGTCCCACCCCTTCTCGATCAGAAATTCCTCGACGTCGTTCCACGGCAGGAGAACAGCTGCGGCGAACGCCTCACACCACCGTTCGACTTCGTCGGCATGGTGGCTGTGGCGGTAGGTTGTCACGTCGCAAACAGAGCTCGTCTTGGTCACGAGATGCCCAAGCTCGTGGAACATCGTGAAGATGCGAGCCTTGACGTTCCAAGCTGTGTTGACCGCAATTACGGGGGCAAGAGGATCCCAGATGGAGAATCCTCGTGACGACTTGTCGCCCATTGGCAGGAAGAGCACGGTGATCCCCAGCTCTTCGAGAACGCGGCGCCACTCCCGAGCCGCCTCGTACTCGTTCTTCCAATCCTTCTGGGTCGTGACTGACACGCCCAAGACCTTCCGAAGGCGGGCTGCACACTTCTCAGGCGGGGTAGTTGTCTTGCACGTCGGTAGCTCGACCTCACGGTCCCCAAGGCCTTCCAGGACCCAGTGCAGGCCCCGCTGCAGACGTGTTGCTTCTCGCAGTCGTAGACGTTCCTTCGGGTTCAGGCCCCTGTGCTCATGGTCTGGTGGATGCCGAAATTGGACGGCGGCCGGTTGAACGTCTGGTGGGTTAGGCAGAAGAAACGTCGAGGGGGGCCGTTTGAGCACCTGGCCCAGCTTCTTGAAGTTCGTGACGCCAGGTTTTTCGGCCCCACCGATCCACGCCTGCAGGGTCTCGACCTTCACGCCACATTTCTTTGCCACTTCCTCGTCGGAGAGACCTGACTGCTCGATCGCCCACTGCAGGACCGAACCCGTAATCGGTACTTTCTGGTTGGCCATCGGTCGTCCTCGGAAAGGTGTGTGTTCGGACGGCGGCGCACGACGTCCGGGGTACAGTCAGAAATTAGGTCACGTATGGCCGCTTAGCAAAGCAAAGTGGCCATGAAGATGGTCATCCTCTCTCGCGTGTAGGGCCCCCCACCCTACGGATTTCCAAGACAAATCGGTGCTTTTGAGGCTCTCGCCATGCGAGCAAACAGGCCATCGAGTTCGGACAGAAAACGCCCTCACCTCGACGCGCAATCGATTGCGTAGCTCAGCCACCCCAAGTGCTGGGGTCCGAGGATCGTGGTGACCACGATCACGACCACCAAAGTGAATACCCGGTACGCCACCTCTCGAACGTGACGACGCTCTGCGAACTCCAACGTGAGCTGGTGCAGTCGGACGTCATTTTTGGTCGGAGCTCTCATGCTCACGATGTAGCCACGCTCATCTCTCGCCAGCTACTACACACAGTATGTGACCAGACTCGTGAGGCGGGGCTGTGGTAACCTCCCCGCCACCACAGATGGAACCACGCACGCTCCGAGCATGGGTCGACGACGTGTCCGACAACGGCACTGTCGTCGTGCAGCTTTCGATTGCAGGCCCTGACCTGAGCGAGAACATCATGACCGTGCCCGTCACCCTCACGAGAGACAGTGAGGGCAAGTGGCAGGCGGGGCCCACCCCTGTCGATTCGATCGGTCCGACCGACATCGGGCTGCTCGGAGCACGGCTGGGTCAGGGCCGTCTTGGGGCCGCGTACAAGCTCCTGGGCGCTGTCGCTACGGAGGCTATGACGGTGTTCGAGGCTCGTGGTGACTTGGATGGCGTAGAGGCTGGTGTGGAGCTGGTAGGGAGCCAGGAGGATGTGGTTTGAAGGTTGAAAGTATTCCCGAGGATCTACTGCGTGGTCTGAGGCAGCTCATCATCGACGGGGCAGATTTCCAGACAGTCATTTGCGCCTCTCGAACGGGGATCCCAGAGGCCTACGTGAGACCCTACCTCGTTCGGATGCAAGAGGCTGGCTGGGCTGATCACAACGACCACGACGATACGTGGTCCTTCACCGAAGAGGGCAAGAGTGCCCTCGAATGGCGGCCCCCAACGGTACGCACTACACCCGAGCAATCACGTGCTGGCATGAAGTACCAGGTCTTCGTGTCAAGCACGTTCACCGACCTCCGAGACGAGCGGGAAAGGCTGATTTGGGAGCTCCAGAAGGGCGGGAAGTTCATCCCAACGGGTATGGAAACTTTCCCCAGCCAGAACGACCGAGGTTGGGAGATCATTCAAAGCACCATCGATCACAGCGACTACTACGTCTTGATCGTGGGTGGAAAATACGGGTCCGTGGAGGGCGGGGTGAGTTGGACGGAGCGAGAATACGAATACGCGCTCAGCAATGGCGTCCCCGTGCTCCACTTCGTTCGGGACCCTGCCTCGATCGTCGGTGAGAAGAACGTCGAACAGGACCCGGACAAGAGGGCGAAGCTGGAAGCGTTCAAAACGAAACTGCAGTCGAGACACCTTACCGCCCAGGAGCAGTGGACCAACGCCGACAACCTGGTTACCCGAGTTCTGCAAGCCCTCCACAGCGCTCTCGACACTGATCCTCGACCCGGGTGGGTTCGTGGTGGGCCAAGCCAGGCCATTTTCGACCTAGAGAACGAGAACGAGCGACTTCAGCAAAGGTTGGCCACGGTCCGCCTAGAGGTTCGAGCCCGCTCTGAGAGTGATAGTGCGCCGCCTCTCGTCGACCAAGTGATCACAGCAGTCGAGAACGAACAGAAGAAAGCTGGCGTTCTCCTGGAGCGGTACCTCGACGGGTTGCTCACCACGTTGGAGGATCTACGTCCGCCCCTAAACCCACCGCCCCGAGAGGACGGTACTCGACGTTTCCCAGACGACGCCCTCGTCGAGGCGTTGGAGACGACTCAGGAGCCGTTGGTCGACTACGCCCGTATCTGCAACGTCGTGGCAGGAATGGGTGCCGAGGACTTGGTCTCCCAGCTCGTCATGTTCTTGGAGCGTTTGTGTTGGAGCGAGAGTCGCCCCTTCGAGGGATTCAACTACCAGAGCAGTTGGGAGTTCTTCGACTTTTTGGGTCACGAGTGCTTCGTGATGCTGGTCGCTC
Source organism: uncultured bacterium (assembly GCA_965651905.1). Classification (GTDB taxonomy): domain Bacteria; phylum Myxococcota_A; class Polyangia; order Polyangiales; family Polyangiaceae; genus SZUA-265. The sequence goes on from CBFGUG010000002.1 coordinate 11,284, forward strand.
CGCTTCTTCGAGACCATCAGTTTGATCTGATTGCATCCGTGTTCAACCACCCGTTTGACGGCCGAACCCGCGAGGGCAAACAGATAGAGGGGTTTTGGGCATTCTCGCCGTACCTGGACCTGCTCGATCAAAGAAACCGCCGCCTACCAGAGAGCAAACAGCGGGCGCTCATCCACCTTGACCTCTTGAAAGAACGACATTCCGAGGGTCCCCTGGCTGCCGTGTCCCCGATAACCTCGTTCGCTGATGCAGACATGCTTGCACTGCTTCGAGCAGAGCTTCCACCCGACGTGAGCCCCATGGTGAGCTTTCCAAGCTCCCAGATCTGGAGGGGCTGGACGACGCTGCTCGTTAGTCAACGAGTACCAGGGTTTCTCGCACGCTGCCGAAGTAGAGTGTTCGCAGAGAAGGTGCTCCCGGCTCTTGGCCTCTCTTCAATCGAAGTGCTCAAAGCTCGAATAAAGGAACGTGGTGCCAACGCAAGACTGCTCTGGCGTAGCCCCCGTTGGAATCTGTTCCCCGATTTCCATGGTATCGCCGAGACTCCAATAGCCCAAGATCCCTAACACAAGGTCTGGTCAGACATTTCCGCCCCAGTTGCCCTGCCCTCACCCACGACCGACACTATGAGGGCTTACGCATAAGCGGCAGGGCCCTCGACTCTTGCTCCCCGGCTGGTCGGGGGCCCTGTTTATTTTTGGGGTGTAGTTTGTCGCCCAGGTACCGTTCACGTGCGTCTGATGGCGCCTGAGATTCGGCCTCGACGAAGTACCCGATTGAACTCGTCCCTGATCTCCAGGTCCCACCACAATGAGGCCATACCCCCCATCTGCAGGTTCCATCTCGTGTACGGATCGTCCTCGATACTTTCTTCAGGGTACGGAACTGTCAGTGTGAAATCGGAGTAGGTCCCAGTGGTGGTGAGGGTGCCTGCATCGAGCTGCATACCTCTACCGTTGCTGACGGACCACGCAAGGACTGTGCACAAGCCCTGTCGCTGTCTCATTGCAACGTCCACGTTCAACGTGTTGAAGGCGAATTTGTGCCCGAGGAAAGCCGCTTCGCCGATCGTCGTGTTGTACTGACTGAGTGTCATCGGAAAATCCCCGGTGAGTCCGTGGTACTCGGGGAGCTGATCATGTTCCATGACCTCCATGAAGCCAGCAGCGAGCCTGCATGCATTCGCATCTGAAACCCACTGATAGCCTCTGTGGGACAAGTCTGCCGGACTTTGCCGCAGGGCCCTCAAGAAGTAGTGGGTGAACACTCCACCTCGAAGCTCCGAACTCTCTCCGGCAGCCCGCCCCGCTCCTGTCGAGAATACGAGTCGAGTGCCGGGCGTGGCGTTGGCCAGAACTTCTGCCCAGTGAGGAGGCATGCCAACTCCGCCTACGCTCGCCTCCTTGAACTGTCCCAGCGCCGAACCCGCACTGCACGAGTCCAGGATCACGAACACGTTCGTTGCATCGGCCAAGCCGATCAGGGCCGATAGATTCTCGTAGCTCAACTGACCATCAGCTAACGCTAACCCGTGAGGCCCGCCATGGCCGGAGAAGTAGAACACCAAGTGTTCGGGCTGCCCTGCCGAGAGAAACGCTGCAAGTAGCTGATCCGCCGTAGCCACGTGCCCCCGAAGAAGAACGACGTCTTCGGGCTGAAGAGGGCCGATGCTGCTGGTGAATGTGTTCGCGACGTTCAGAGCGTCCTGCTCTGCAAATCGAAGGGGAGTTCCCCCTGGCGGGGAGTCCACGCCGCACGAGATCAGACGATACATGTTGAGCTACCTCTCTAAATGAGCCGTGTTCAGTGAATGACCTTGGAGCGCCCGCCTGCATGCAATTCTTGAAGGCAGCCCTTGCATGCAGGTGCGCCCATCGCTTGCGTTCGTGGTTGCCCATCGACAACCACGACTTTGACGTCGAACACGGCCATCTCGTCCCCACACTGAATGCAGTAGAGGAAGATCGGCTGTGGTGAAGTCGATGGCGAGTCTTGAACATCGCCCAGGTCAGTTGGGTGAGCGGGGTGTGTCTCCCCGCTTGGGGCGCTGGAAGGATCGACGAAATCGGCGAACGTCGGAACAACGTCACACGGCTGCCAGTCCTGAATCGCCTGTGCATACGGTGACTGCAAGGCTTCCAGGAGAGAGCTGTTCAGCACTTGTCCCAACACTACCGAGGCCGGAGACGGGCAGAACCAAGACGACGCTTCCAGAACCGCAGCCTGAACTTTGCTGTACGGCGCATACAGCGCTTCTGTGTCCTGCATAGGTGGCAGACCAGCGTCGAGCAGGGGATTGACACTCGCTTGCAACCTCCCGATCGCGCTTTCGTCGTATGCCTTGGTCAGCTCGGCTATGGCACTTGTGTTCTTGGTAAGACTAGCCACAGCACTGTTCTCGTAGCCCATAACGGCGTTGGTGAGTTGGAGCTGCCGCTCCAACTCACGCACAGGTCCCAAGAGCCTTTCAGCTTCTCGAATGGGCTTGGTGAACGCCTCGATTGCCCGTAGTGCTCCGAACATGTCGTCCATCTGTCATCCTTCTTTCTGTTCGAGCTGCTCTTGAAGGCTATCGAGTTTGTCGAATTGGCTGACCTTCACTTCACGGCCTTCGGGAAACCTCGCCAGGATCTCGACCTCACCACCCAACGTGGCGACGTACTCGTACAGGCGTCGAACCGAGAGGTCCTTCTGCCGTTCAATTCGGGACACGTAACCTTGGGTCACTTCCAAAAGTTCCGCCACGTCGTCCTGGCTCAGGTCGGACATTTGCTGTCGGATCTCCTTCAACGACAACTCCAGAAGCATCTGGTCAGTCCTTGCCTTGCTTCGAGCCTGCCGCTCGGGACTCATCTTGTTGCGTAGTTCAGCGAACTTCTTTGCCATGGCCGATTTCTCGTAGGTGTTGGTCGTAGATTCTGTCTGCTTCAGGAACCATCCGCTCGTAGAAGCGGTCGTCCCCCGTCTTGTTGCCGCCAATGAGCAGCATGACCGCTCGCCTAGGGTCGAACGCGTAGAAGACCCGGTAGGGCTCCCCACTGTGCTGGACTCGTAGCTCTCGCATGTTGCCGTGTCTTGAACCCTTGATCTGGGAGCTGTGAGGGAAGCCGAGGCTGGGTCCGTGCTTTTCGACTAGACCAACGGAAGCGGCAACCGACTCTTGCTCGTCTTCCGAGAGCGCTGCCCACCAGGCCTCGAACTCGTCGGTGAATTCCACTTCCCAGGTCATTACTCACGAGTAATATTACTCCTGGGTAATACCGACGTCAAACACCCGCTTTGAACGAGGTCGAACCTCGGGCCGGACCCGCTCTTCCCATAACTACCTGCAGTCGCCGATCATGGACGCATGAAAAACACACTACGAGAATTGGTCACCGCAATCGACGGTGGCGTAACGAAGCCACAGGACCTCGCCCACCATTTTGGCGTTTCTCACGAACGACTTGTGAGGGTTGTGAGCCACCTTGCCCGGTGGAAAGTCGTGGCCTCACCGGTGGATGCCGTGAACCCAATCGCGCTGGTTGGGACGCCCGAAGAGTGCTTCGCGAGGCTGGCCACGCAAGACATCGAGGGCGACGTGCCGATTGGCCCCAGTTGAGGCACACCACGCACATTAACCACAGACCATCCCCAACGCGCCTCAGCCGGGCTCTGAACGCTCTTGCCCTGTCAAGGCCCCTCGGTAGCCACTAAGTGGCGAACGGCCATCACAGAGTCACTGAGGGCGCAGCAGAGCATCGATCTGCTGGTGAGGTTGCCGGAGCCTTCGGCTTCCGTCTGAAGAGGTTTGGCTTCCACACGCCGTGTCTGTCGTGCGTGATGTTCCCTCGAGCGGCCAACGTTTCATTGTGTTGCGTGTGCTGGATAAACAGCAACCCACCACCGCGGCCCCCAGGAGACTCGACCGCCTGAGAGGGTCTGCCGATACCAGCTGTTACCATTTGACCGGCACACCATCTGGATGTATCCATATCACCGGATGATCAGGGAGCCCTCCACGGAGGACTCGTATCCGATTCCCTCCAAGAGGGATCAAGCTGGTGAGGGTGAAGGTACCCAAATAGAAACAGCTCATGGAACCAAGTAAGCAGACGGAAGCGATGAAGACCTACCAGACCATGATCTCTCTGGATCACGATCTGACCTCCATCCTTCGGGATTTCTCAGATCCTCTAGATCTCTCCTACTCTGCCCAAATCTGATCTCCCTACTACCTCCTCCATTCTCTCTCCCTCTTCAAGTTCAGCAAGTAGTCCTCCTACCAGTAGCAGTCATCACAGCAATCGTTCTCGTAGTAGTCCTCCAAGCAGTAGTTCGAGTCCCTCAGCAGATCGTAGTAGTGTCGGTACGAATAGTAGCAGTTCAGCAGCAACAAATTGTGTGAGTCACCTCAACAGTAATCCCTCAGCAGCAGATAGCGCAGCTGGTAGTTGTCCGAGTAGTGATAGTAGCAATAACGATCTCCTCAGTGGTAGTTCAGCAGATCCAAGTAGTGCAGCCGCAGGTGATCCAACAGGTAGTAGTGATGACAGCAGTCACCTCAATGGCAGTTCGAGCAGCAGCAGCACGATCCTCAACAGCAGAAGCAGACGCAGTCGATCCGCAGATCGTGGCAATACCCTCACCAGCAGATCCAGTGGTGGTCAGACGAATGATCGGAGAGATCCTCAACAGACAGATGTCCTGGGCGAGCCAAGATCCTCTCCAGTAGAAAAGAGAGCCATCGGCAACCCTCTCCGTCAGATCGACGGTCATCCCTCATCGACGTCTTTCTTGGTCGTTCACGATCACGCCCGGATCCGAACCTCGACATGGGCCGAAGGCTCCCTCGCGGTCGCTTGCGACCGCGGTGTTGGTATGTGGTTAATCTGCTTGGCGTAGCGATGTGCGGACGGACCCACTTTTGAAGAACACGCGCACCGGCCCAATGGCCGGCAACTGACCGCTGTTTCTTTTTGGATCGTCACGCACACGGCTTGGATTCACCAAACTCGAAGAGGAACCGGTGTTTCGTCCTTGTACCCACGAGGCAGCGACAGAAAGCCACTCCGCCTCGAATTGAACGACAGCTAATTGTGGTTATCTTGATCTCTGACAGCGCGTATGAGCGTAACGCAAGCCCCTCGGGTTGCAGAACCTAGGGTTGAAACCTGCCGTGGAAACCAAGCTCGTCGATCAGCTCATCCAGTTTGCCGTCCTGCACGCGGGGCGGTCCGAAGACTGGCAGCGGCGAGAGCTGGGTCCGATCCACATCGTGAAGCATCTCTACCTAGCTGATCTGAAGGTCGCCGAGCAGGACGGGAAGACCCTCACGGATGCAGACTGGCGCTTCCATCACTTCGGGCCTTGGTCGACAGCGGTGTTCAACCGGATCGATCCAGCGCTCGAACGTGCAGAGAAACGAGTCTTTCAGAGCCAGTACGATTCGGACGCCACTAGGTGGAAGTGGTTCGATGACGAACTGTACGAAAGACTCCAAGTCTCCCTTCCACATCGTGCCATAAGCGCAATCAAACGGGCCATTCGAGACTTCGGGACGGACACATACGAGCTGTTGCACTACGTCTACGCAACACCACCGATGCTGAACGCCAAGCCCGGTGATCTTCTACGATTCGTCGTCAGAGAATCGGCAGCCCCTCGTTCGTTGTCTGAAATTCGGGGGAAAAAGCGGGCGCTCACCAAGAAGCAGCTGAAGCGCATCGAGGCTGCAAAGGCAGAAGTCAGTCGGCGGCTCGCGGGAAACGCCTCCCCTCCTGAAACAGGGGAGTTCGTCGAACCACGGTACGATGAAGTCTTCGAAGAAGGTACTAAGTGGCTCGACAGTTTGGCTGGGTCCTCGCCAGAGGCAGGTCAGGTCGAGGTCCAGTTCGACGACAGTGTTTGGCTGGGGGGGCCGAGAAGCGATGAGCGAGATTAGCGTTCGTGACCTGATCAACTCTTCGTGGTGGGAGACATGCGACAGGGGGGAGCCGGTCGCCAAAGGACGACTAGTCTGGGCTTTCGTCCCTCATGTGGACCAGATCCCGTACGCCTTGATCCCCGAAGAACGCTCCAGTGCAACGGAGCACAAGACGGCCAAGGTTACCATCGCCCAGTGCCGAATCACCGAGCGTGTACAACCTAACCAGTTGCCAGTGGCCGCACTGCCTCAGAGGGATGGGGAACGGTGGATCGTTCAGCGAGCGAAGATCCGCCCTTGTATCGTGGTGGCAGACGGCGGTGGGCAGGTTGTCAAGGCGGAACGAGGCGGTAGCAAGTGGCAGACGGCTCCGACCTTGCTGGTTGCCCCAGCGTATGGCGCCGAGATCACGCCGACACGAGCTGGCTGGAACGAAAAACTCGTACGACGGATCGGCAATGCCGAGTACCCCCAATACATGCTCGACGAACTGCCTCTCAAAGGCGCTGGTCAGTCGGTCGTCAGGCTCGACCATATCCAACCTATCGGCAACCACCACCAGACCCACGACGCTACCGAGTACAAGCTCTCCGCCGAAGCAACCAAGCTCCTCGACGAGTGGGTCAACTGGTATAGGAGTGGAGCGTTGGACTCATCCTCGGCGTTGTACACGATCCGTGAACAACTGATGAGCGACGAATAGGCGCCCACCGCGGCTGCTCCGAGGGTTGTTGTCACCTAGTGGTAACGATCGACGATCGGCCCCATGTCCAGGAGTAGCCACAAGGCACTGTTCCCCTGTGCAGTGTTATGCTACGCCATAGAATGCTCGATTCTTGGCCGTTGCCGTTCAAACGACGTGAACTGTGGGAGAGTTCCACAGAAGGGGGGCAGCACGTGAACGCGACCGACAGTTTCTTCGACGTGACCAAGGAGCAATCCGTGGTCAAGGCCACGATCATCGAGAAGTATTTCGACGCGTGGGCTGGGATCATCATTGGAACGCAGAAGCGGACTGGGCTGGGCAACAAGATCGGCTACATCGACTTGTTCGCCGGCCCTGGTCGATACAAGGACAACTCTGAGTCGACTCCACTGAAGGTGCTCCAGAAGGCGATCGCCAAGCCGGACTATGCTGAACGCCTCGTCACGACGTTCAACGACAAGGACGAAGCGAACGTCAGAACGCTTGAGCAGGAGATCAACGCTCTACCTGGGGTCGAAACGTTGAAGCACAAGCCCCAGCTCTGGAACGAGGAAGTCGGAGACAAGATAGCGGAGGCGTTCGAAGGGATGACGACGATTCCGATCCTGGCGTTCATCGACCCTTGGGGCTACAAGGGGCTGTCTCTTCGACTCGTGAACGCCTTCCTCAAAGACTGGGGGTGCGACTGCATCTTCTTCTTCAACTACAACCGAATCAACATGGGGTTGAGTAACAAGGCGGTTTGGCCACACATGTGCAACCTCTTCGGAGAGGAGCGAGCCACGGAACTGACGCCGAAGCTCAAGCGCATGAAGCCTCCAGAACGAGAGGCTACGATCGTTGAAGCTCTGGCCCAAGCGTTGAAGGACCACGGCCACGATTACGTCCTACCCTTCTGCTTCAAGAACGACGCTGGAACTCGAACCAAACACCACCTGATTCTCGTTTCAAAACACTTCAAGGCGTACGAGGTCATGAAGGACATCATGGCGAAGAGCAGCACGAAACATGAGCAGGGGGTACCCAGCTTCACGTACTGCCCGGCAGATAGTAAAGGTCAGGCGCTGTTGTTTGAGCTGAACCGTCCGCTGGACGATCTGGCGGGAATGCTCTTGGAAGAGTACGCTGGCCAGGCAGTAACGATGAGACAAATCTACGAGCAGCACTCGGTGGACAGGCCGTACCTTGCCACGAACTACAAGGTGGTTTTGCGAAAGCTAGAAGACGAGGGACAGATTGCCACCAGGGGTCGCAAGTCGAACCGCGGGTTCGCTGACAACCTCGTCGCCGTTTTCCCACGCAGGTGAGCCATGGGTGCAGGATCAGGAATCGAGTGGACCGAGAGCACGTGGAACCCGGTAACCGGCTGCAGCAAAGTCAGCCCCGGTTGCAAGCACTGTTACGCCGAGACCATGGCCAAACGCCTCAAGGCGATGGGGCAGCGAAACTACCAGAACGGCTTCGCTCTGACCTTGCAGCCCCACATGCTGGAGCTTCCGTTGAGGTGGAAGCGACCACAGACGATCTTCGTGAACTCGATGAGTGACTTGTTCCACCAGGACGTTCCCATCGAGTACATCCAACAAGTATTCGATGTCATGCGGCGGGCACACTGGCATCGGTTCCAAGTGTTAACAAAGAGGGCAGATAGGCTGCTCGAACTGGACGATAGACTCGACTGGCAGCCCAATATTTGGATGGGGGTCAGCGTGGAAAGCGAGAAGTACCTTCACCGAATCGATTTGCTTCGTCGAACGGGCGCTCAAGTGAAGTTCCTCTCCCTTGAGCCTCTTCTTGGCCCATTGCCGAATATGAGGCTTGAAGGCATCCACTGGGCGATCGTGGGTGGTGAGTCGGGCCTCATGTCTCGCCCGCTGGACCCCGACTGGGTCTTCGATATCCGGGATCAGTGCAACGCCGCCGGAGTACCGTTCTTCTTCAAGCAGTGGGGCGGCCGCAACAAGAAAAAGGCTGGACGTCTCCTCGAAGGCCGCACGTGGGATGAGATGCCAGCGCGAGTGTCGGCCTAGACGTCGCCCCCCTCTCCTACGAACCAACAGCCCCACCTCTCTGGGCGTCTTTGCTGATGACGTGAGAGGTGGGGCCGATTGTTGTCGTCAAGCGTTCACGAGAGGCATGTATTTGCCGCCACGAGACTCGACGTAATCAGCAACGAGCACTGCAGCAGTCTCGATCATCGCAGCATACTCACGGTTGGCTTTTCGTGGGCGTCCAGCCTTCAGGAGCGGCTTCAGAAGCTCGGCTACGGGTGAACTTTTGACGAGCCACTCTTTCGCCCATCTCGATTGCGAAAATGGGTCCCAGAACCTGTCCCCGTTGTTCTCGAATTGATGGCCCAAACAGCAGATCGCACGGACCATCTCGCCCTCGACTGTTGGGGCGGGCCCCTCCCTGGGGACCAGCTGCCTGAACAGGGTGTCGATGCGACCAGCGACGTGCTGGGCGATCATGGCTGACCTCCATGAGCACTGCTCTGCTGCTCATGCTGATCCTGCAGCCATCGATCGATAGCAGCTCGACAGAGCAACACTCTGCGCCGCCCAATCCGACGATGAGGGCAGCCCTGCCTGGCCCATCGCCGGATGGTCTCGGGGTGGCAGAGGTACTGGGGGGCCAGTTCTTCTGGGGTTCTTAATTCGGATTTTTGATCGATGTCCGTCGTTGAATCGTGCACGGCGGACCTCCTCTCTTGGAAATCCGGACAACGACTGAGCGACAATCCTCCGGCAGCTGGGACCGGGCACACGGGACGATCAGCGAGACCCTTTGTCTGTAGGGCCCCTCCGTATGTGGTTACGTTATCTGTGTGCTCGGATTGTGCCTCGTTGCCACAACGGCGCAAGATCTTTTTTGTTGTTCGGTGTGTGCAATCGGTTTGTCAGCCGAATATAATCACTAGACGGAGGTAACGGTAGGATGACCACAACGCTAGAGGGATATCACCTATTGCTGTCTACAGCTGCGGGTAAGCCTGCATGGGGAACAGATGCGACTGTTGCCGTCGAGGTGTCGGCACGCGACAACTCTGGACTGATAAGTCGCTTTCGATCCGTTCTTACGAACTATCCCGGAGATCAGTTTGAACCACCACCACACATCCACAGGCACCATGGATTCGAAGACCAGACTTGCGAATACTACTGGTTGAGAGCCGATGGCTTCGAAAGACTCAGCGGCACTGGTAATATGCGAGACTGCATCTATCCGACAGAAATCCAACTACGCCTTCTTGAGCGTGGCGGGCACCGGAAAGACGGATGGAAAGCTGGAACGTTCTTCCTGATCTCACACGAATTGCGGGGGGGCAGGCCAGCGCTGTCACTGATGCGAGCGTCGCACAACCTCAACCATCTACTTGATTTTCCGAACCGCACCACGGTCGCAATACCAGAAAGGAGCGTCTGGGACCCGGCGTCATGCGACTTCTTGGGCCTCCTGTGCTTCGTTCGTACTGCTCCAGGGCGGAAGTCAGACGGAACAGACTTGTGGGGGCAAATCGAATTTGACTACCGAAGTGACAACGGCAGCAAGCGTGCACGCTACCTAGGGACGTTACCTGACCACAAGGGGTGGAATCAGCACGAAGCACCGTACAAATGGTCTTGTGAGCAATACTTCCTTTCCTCGGACAACTTGAAGCTTCTCGATGGCCAGGACGTGCGAAATGAGTTTCAGCACAGGGGAGTAACTCGTATGGCCCTCCGGGTTGCTCAGAAGCGTGGAGCATCGGACAAGGATGCTTGGAAGCCAAGCGACGTCTTCGTGTTTGCTGCGTACAAGGGGCCAACTGGGACCAGAAGTTTTGAACTCGTTGGCGGACTCGCCGCCAATCAACAAGCAGTGGACGCGTCGGCATCGACTCCGCTGCCTCCCGAAATCTCACTCTATCTTCCCCATTTGCACTTCATCAATTCCCCAAGTTAGCGTCACTACCGAACGCCACAGGTTGCCCCCCACCCCGCCCCCGGGATAGCCTGCGGCCGTGAGCTTCCTGGGGGCAATCGAGTCTGGCTTCTCTGCACTCGGCGATCGAATCCGAAACCCTTTCGTGGGCTCGTTCGTTCTTTCGTGGGCAGCGTTCAACTGGAAGACGCTGTACGCCACGTTCGTCCTCTCAGAGGACAAGCTGCCGGGTGGCTTCAAAGACAAGCTGACGTACGTCACGCAGGGTCTCGACCACTCGTGGGAAACGCTGCTCTGGTACCCTGGCGGAGCGGCCCTCATACTGACGTTCCTGCTCCCCGCTCTCGGAGGTGGTTCAACTCTGGGCGTCAACGCCATCAAGGACTTCTTCGATGGGAGGGACGCTGCGAAACGGCCGAATCGCTATTACAGGTTGGGGACACTTGACCGGTACGAGAAGCGTATCCAACAGCTCGAAGAGTCATTGACCAGGGCCGAAGGGGATCGGGATCGTTACGAGTCGAACTACAGAGCGACTAGCGACCAGGCTGCCACGACTGCTCAACAGCTGGCACAGGCGAAAGACACTGCAAAGCAGTTCGAAGAAGGAGGGCGCAAGCTTCAGGTTGAGCTCAACGAGGTCACAACCGAGCTCGAATCCTCGAAGAAAGAGCACGAGGCGTCGATCGGGTCAATGAAGGCCGAGCACGAGCACGTGGTGAAGGCTCTGAAAGCCGAACACCAAGAGTCAACCGAGTCCCTCAAGGCAGCGCACCAACAGGCGCTCGAATCCTTGCAGACGAAGATGGAAGCCGAGGTGGACAAGATCGCCAAGGCCAAAGAGGACAGTGAGGCCGAGCTCCGGGGTCAGGTGGAGAGGGCACGCAACGATCTCGTTGAAGCGGACAAGCGCCACATGAAGGACCTGGAGTCCGAACGAGCCAACGTTCGACGACTCTTGGCAGGGCGGAGCGTGCCTGAAGTGAGCAAGGGGCAGTCGGAGGAACTGTCCTTGGCAGAGGAAGTTCATCGACAAGCAGAGCGGCTCTTCGGCAAGATGAAGCGGTACCCTCTTGGCATGGTGGCGAACTACTCCCGGGTACCCGACCCGCTTGGCACGCTGCTTCAGGGGCTCTGGGAGAAGCGCTGGCCCGCCACGCAACTACTCGACGCCACGAATCCGGACAGGGAAGAGCTGGCCACGATTGACGACGTCGGGCTCTACCAAGTCGAGAATGGATCGTCATGGCACCTCACCAACCTAACCTTCAACGTGGACGGAAGCATTTCGTTTCAGCAGTCTGGCCCCGAGCCCACTCGATACATCTGCTTGTACGCACTTTCCCCAAATCGATACGTCGGTGTCGAGGGGTACCAACCTCCAGAAGAACCCGAGCCCAGGCTCTATCGCGTCGAATACAAACGAGTCGGAGTCCTGTCGGAAGTGAACGTCGCCGAAGACCTGAAGCCCATCCCAGTTGAAGAGTGGTACGACGCCAAAGAGGGGTTGCTCAGCATCTTCGGCTCCCAACCCTGGGAAATGGCCTCTACGACAACAGACGATCCCCCCGTTACCGTCAGAGCGAACGACAAGAACCGCCTGCTTGTTGGGGCAATCGCATACGTCACTCGATCTGTCTACAGCGATGGCACCGAGCTTGCCCTTCCGCTGAAGGACAAGAACTCGAAGGACTCGACCCTCGTGCTGTCGAAGGTCGCTCCCGACGTTCTTCAAGGCAGGTTCGTCGATGCCGAGGGAGAGCACCCGGTGGAGTTTCGGAGACTGCACCGGGCCTCGCCAGCACCTCCCGAGTCCCCCACCCGAGCCTAGGTTTCCAAGGCCCAGGGCCCGATCGAGCCCAACCCCCCGAAACCCCAGGGGTACCTGCGCGGGTTGGTTACCAAGCGAGGTTTCCAAAATTGGGGGGTTTCACGTCCCGTAGTGTCCTGTAACGGCGGTTTTGGTATCTTGCCGCTCATGACCTCGATCCCCCTCAGAGCCTACAAAACCAGGGGTTTTGGGCTGTTTCGCGTGGAGCCAACTACCAGAATCGAACTGGTGACCTACGGTTTACGAAACCGTTGCTCTACCGACTGAGCTAAGTTGGCAACAAAAGTCCGCGGAGTTTACGCAGCAAGCGGTGCGAGTCAAGAAGCTCTCGGGGGAACGCGCAGGGCGCACGGCTGCTCGCCCTGGGTGGGGCTAGTCAAACCTATCGAGTCTGGTAGTGTCCCCGCCCGAACTCGCACCCCTACCCCTTTTTAGCCCCAGCTATTCACCCCCCATAGGAGGAAACCGCTTCATGGTCACTACCCTGTTCACCTCGGAATCCGTAGGCGAAGGACATCCCGACAAGCTCTGTGATGCCGTCTCAGACACGATTCTCGACGCGCTACTCGAACAAGATCCCAACAGCCGCGTTGCCTGCGAAACCTTCTGCAAAACAGGGTTCGTCGTCATTGGAGGCGAAATCACCAGCAAGGCCAGCGTCGATTACGCGGGCCTGGTGCGTAAAGCCGTTCGCGAAATCGGCTACGTCGGCTCCGACATGGGCTTCGACGCCGACACCTGCGGCGTATTGACCGCCATCGAACAACAGTCGCCCGACATCTCGCAGGGCGTGACGGAAGGCGAGGGCCAATACAAAGAGCAAGGCGCAGGCGACCAAGGCTTGATGTTCGGCTTCGCTTGCGACGAGACGCCCGAACTGATGCCAGCCCCGATCATGTACTCTCACGCGTTGATGCGTCAGACGGCCAAGGTGCGTCGCAGCAAGGACGTGAACTTCTTGCGCCCCGACGCCAAGAGCCAAGTCACGATGGAGTACGAAGACGGCAGGCCGACACGCATCGCCACGGTGGTCGTCTCCACCCAACACAGCCCCGACGTGAAGAACAAGCAGCTGCGCGAGACCATCATGGAGCGCGTGATCAAGAAGGCACTGCCCGCAAAACTGCTCGACGCAAAGACCAAGTACTACATCAACCCCACGGGTCGTTTCGTGGTGGGTGGCCCCGTCGGCGACGCCGGGCTCACGGGTCGCAAGATCATCGTCGACACCTATGGCGGCATGGGCCGTCACGGCGGCGGCGCGTTCAGCGGCAAGGACCCGTCGAAGGTCGATCGTTCGGCTGCCTACTACGCGCGCTACGTCGCCAAGAACATCGTCGCGGCAAAGCTCGCGAGGCGCGTGGAAGTGCAGCTAGCCTACGCCATTGGCGTTGCGCAGCCGATGGGCGTGTTCATCGACACCTTCGGTACGAGCAAGGTCGACGAGCAGAAGCTCGCCCGCTACGTCCAAAAGAACTTCGACATGCGCCCCCGCGCGATCATCGAACAATTGGATCTGTTGCGACCCATCTACCGTCCGACGGCGGCGTACGGCCATTTCGGACGGCCAGAGTTCCCCTGGGAGCAGACGGACCGCGCCGAAGAACTCGCCGCAGCGTTCTGAGTATTCTTCACGAGAACGAAAAAGGCAGCGCTCGAGTGGCGCTGCCTTTTTTCGTTTGTCGTCGTGGGGCGGAAGACTCTTGCTCCCCCTCCGCGAAACCGAACCTCTGGGTGCCTCGCGAGAATGCCCGCGCGAGGTCCCGTCCGGCCGTCTTCAGATCGCGTCGTCGCCCTGCTCACCCGTGCGGATACGGACGGCTTGGTCTACGGACGAGACGAAGATCTTGCCGTCTCCGATGCGACCCGTCTTGGCGCTCTTCTCGACGGCGTCGAGAACCGACTGCGCTTGGCTGTCTGCCACGACGACCTCGATTTTGACCTTCGGCACGAAGTCCACCACGTAGGCGGAGCCTCGATAGACTTCCTTTTTGCCGCCCGTACGACCGAAGCCCTTGACCTCGGTGACGGTCATGCCTTGAACGCCGACCTCGGAAAGTGCGTCTTTGACTTCGTCCAACTTGAACGGCTTGATGATCGCTTCGACCTTCTTCATGATTTTCGATCCTTCGCTGTTTGGGCAGAGGGCTTGATGTATCGGGCCCGCTTCTTTCGCGGATCCGGAAGATCACTCGGACGCTGATTGCGCCCGCGACGCCCCATGGCGTGACAATTCGACTAACGGGACACAGGTTTCCAAAATGTTTCTCTTTCCGGACTAGTTCAACGCTCGTTCGCCACGCCACCCGTTACGTCGGGGAAACGTGCGTACCAGGACCCGATCTTTCGCCGAGTCGCGGAGAAAACTCGTGAATAGTCCAGCTCTTGGAAACTCTGCGACAAAGCGCGAACGGGGCAAAATTGCCCCGTTCGCTTCAGAATCCCGCGCAGGCGCGGCTCAAGGTGTCGGGTAAATGTGGTCGCTGAGGAACGTGCCCGCAGGCTCGTCGCCGAAGCACATGCCCAAATCCCGTCCAGTACGCACGACGGGCGAGTCCGCTGGCACGGTCCGAATGTCACCCGCAGCGATGTCGAGGGACACCAGTTCGATCTCGTTGTTGCGAACGGCCACCATGCCGCTCTCGGTGGTTTCCGCTAGGAAGCGCGTGGCCGCCGTCCCCAAGCGCAGCGACAGCAAGCGGTCGGAGGTTACCGGGCTACCACCACGCTGCAGGTGCCCGAGCACCAGGCTGCGGGTGTCCTTGCCCGTGCGTTTGGCAATCTCGTCGGCAACCACTTGCGCGATGCCGCCGAGCCTGACGTGACGCGAAAACTCGTCGGCCTCACCGCGCGTTACGTTCTCGCCATCCATCTTCGCGCCTTCTGCCACGACGACGATCGAGAAACGCCGCCCGCGACGCTCGCGGCGCATGATTTTTTCACACACCGCCGACAGATTGAACGGAATCTCAGGAATCAAGATCACGTCGGCGCTACCCGCGATGCCCGCGTGTAGCGCGATCCAACCCGCATGACGGCCCATCACCTCGACGACCATCACACGTTCGTGCGCTTGAGCGGTAGAGTGCAGCTTGTCGAGCGCTTCGGTGGCCGTCGCAACAGCCGTCTCGAAGCCGAAAGTGACATCGGTACCAGGTAGGTCGTTGTCGATGGTCTTCGGTACGGCGATCACCCGCGGCAATCCCGCCTCCAACAAACGCTTGGCGAGCTTGATGGAACCGTCACCACCGAGAGCCACCAGGGTGTCGATCCCCAGCTCCTTGAAGCGCTCCACCACCTTGCCGGAAACGTCTTTCGGTACTTTCTTGCCGTTCTCTTCGACGGGATAGCGGAACGGGTCGCCGCGGTTGGTACTCCCCAAGATCGTTCCCCCCAAGTGTGTGATGCCGCGAACCGCGTTGCGGTCCAGCACCACGATGCCCTCGGGGTCGTCTTCGATGAGGCCACGATACCCGTGTCGGATACCGAGCACCTCCCAACCGCGCACCCGAGCGCTGAGCGCCACGGCGCGAATCACCGCGTTCAGACCAGGGGCATCGCCCCCACCAGTGTTGACCGCTATGCGTCGTCGCTCCATTGTTTTGCCTTTCGCAGTTCGCCGAGCCTATCGGCGGATACTCCAAAATCCAGAGCAATTCGATGGGCAGGACGACAGGACCGAGGGCTGACGCTAGCGGCGAGCCGGTTTGTGCGCAGCACGGGCGTGTTTCTCTCGCGGACGAGCTCGCTGCTTCTGCGCCGACTCCGCTCGTGCAGCTGAACGCCCTGGGAGCCGAGTTCGAACTCTTGTGGTGCAAGAACGATGGGCTCACGGGGAGCACATACGGCGGCAACAAGTTGCGCAAACTCGCTCCGATCTTGCTGGCCGCGAAACGCAAACGCGTGCGCCGCCTCGTGACGTTCGGAGCCGCGGGGAGTCACCACGTGCTGGCCACGACACTTTACGGACACGCAGCCGGGCTGCGCGTGACCGCGCTGTACGTGCCACAACTGCATACTCCTCACGCCGAGCGCACGTTCCGCGCGGCTCTCGCCCAGGGTGTCGAAGCCATCCCGCTCGCGTCGACGAGAGGCCTGCGCCGCACGCTCCGCAGCATTCTCGGCCCCCACGACGCGTGGATTGGTCCTGGTGCGATCGGCCCGCTGGGAAGTGCGGAGTACGCAAACGCGATGTTGGAATTCGAACAGCAGCGCTCGACTTGCCACATGCCCGTGCCCGCGCGCATCGTGATCGCAGTCGGCTCGGGAAGTACCGCAGCGGGCCTGCTCGTGGGACTCGCGGAATCCCCATGTCCCTACGCCGAGACGAAGCTGGTCGGCGTGCTGAGCAGCCCCAACCCGGCCGCTCGGTCGAGTATTCTGGCTCAGGCGGTGGCCCTCGGTCGGCGGCGCGGGCTAGGCCTTTCCCCCGTGCAGTACGCTCGCCGCTTGGAAATCATCACCGATCAACACGGAGGAGCGTATGGCAAGCCGACCGCCGCTGGTGAAGCAGCCAGCGCTCGCGCTGCAATCGCAGGTCTAGTCCTCGATCCGACTTACACCGCCAAGGCCTTCGCCGCGAGCCTGCGCCTCTTGGGGCAGCGTCGGGAGGTGACTTTGTACTGGCACACACTGTCGGCAACTCCGCTCGAACCTTTGCTGCAAGGCGCTCCGACCACCGAACAGCTACCCGACGACCTACGTCGACTTCTCACCACGAACTCCGATCTGCGCTCCCCCGAGGCACCCCAAGCAAGGTAACTTCACGCCACACGCCGCGCCCGCTGCGCAGCCCAGTACTCCCTCATGGCCAGCACCAATTTTGCCGCACCCGTCGGAGAGATCCTCGACGGCAAGTTCCGTGTCACCAAGGAAATCGGTCGCGGGGGCATGGCTGCCGTTTACTCGGCGGAGAACATCGGCATCGGCAAGCCCGTCGCAGTGAAGATCTTGTCGGAAGAGCTGACCACCAGCCGAACCGTCAACGAACGGTTCCTGCGCGAAGCGAGAGCCGCCGCCAAGATCCAGAGCCCCTACATCTGTGAGGTTTACGATGTAGGAACTTACCAGGGGCGTCCCTTCATCGTGATGGAGCTCTTGGAAGGTGAAAGCCTCTACGACAAGCTGTCACGCGAACGACAACTGACGCCGATGGACACGGCGCGAATCGCCGTGCAGACTGCGAAAGGCCTCAAGCGAGCCCACGAGATCAACGTCGTACATCGCGACCTGAAGCCTGAAAACATCTTCCTAACGACGGGAGACGATGGCGGTGTTCATACCAAGCTCGTCGACTTCGGGCTCGCGAAGTTCTACGAACCGAGCCACGACCAGAGCGCCGCGCGGCTGACCAAAGAAGGCGCTCTGTTCGGAACTCCTGCATACATGAGTCCCGAGCAGGCCAAAGGCATGGGCGACGTAGACCAGCGCTCGGACCTGTGGGCGCTGGGCTGCATCGTGTTCGAGATGCTCACTGGACGCACCGTGTGGGATTTGGATCAAGGTGTGGCGATGATCTTGGCGCAGATCGCCAAATCGGACCTTCCCCAGATCAGAAAGTATCGCCCCGATTTACCGCCAACCTTCGAGGCCTGGTTCAGCAAAGCCCTGGCGCGCGACGTGAATCAACGTTTCCAGACGGCTGACGAGTTCGCTACGTCATTGCAGGCCGCACTCACTCCGCCAGGTACACCCCCGATGCGCTTGGCGCCAGCGGACGAAACCAGTGCCAGTTTTCCCAACCTGGCCGCGGTCCCCGGGGATCGACAGGAAACCAGCGGGATCTCGCACCCGCAGGCGCCCGCTCCTGCAGTCGCCCCACCTCCGCTGCCTCCGGTCGAAGCCACGCCGCGGCACACGCGTCGTCGTTGGATGCTTGCCTCGAGCGCGTTCGTCATCGGTGGTGGCATCGCGGGCTGGTTCATGCTCGCACAGCTGGGCGGCGTGAGCGCTCGCAGTGGTGGACAGCTGGCGGAAGCTGGGCCGGGAGCAGAAACCGTCGCTGAAGCACAACAGCTGCTCACCGAGGGGGCCTTGGATCAAAGCTTGAAGTTGTTGGAGACGAGTTTCGAGCAAACTAGTGACAAGGCCGTGCGCTCGTTGCTGTCGCACCTGTCGGCGGTCAAAGATGGGCCCACGGGAGACTGTAAACTTCGCGGAATCGGTCACCCGAGACCCTTCGACAGCAAGTCCGAGAGTTCGAAGCTGGACCTGCTGGCCACTCCTGAAGCGATACTGGCAACTTGGGCCGACCAAACCTCGGGCCAGAGCGCGACGCAGGCGCGCGTAACCCATCTGGACGGCGCCTTGCGCCGAGTCGGCACGCTGAGCGAAGTGACCCCCGAAGCAACCCTGGCGCGTGACCCCGAGTTGTTCGTCGCGAGTGATCAGGTGGGTCTGTTGTACTGGGACTTCGAGGGCACTGGCGCTGGCGCGTACGCCCGCCTACTCGATGGCGAAGGCAAGCTCGTCGGTGCGCCCGTGCGGCTCAGCAGCGACGCCAAACGGCACCCGTTCTACCCAGAGCTGACGAAAGCGCCCGACGGAGGCTATTGGACGGTGTGGGTTGAGCCCTCTCGGGACCGTGTGTTCGACCTGTACGTGCGGAAGTTGAACGCAAAGCTCGAACCCATATCGGACCCCGTCGCGGTGACGGGTTACGCCACCCCGACCCGAGGTAAGACGCAAACCGCACGGCCATCGATCGCCGCATTGGAAAACCTGTTGGTCATCAGCTACACACTGCGCCAGGGCAACAAGCAGCAAGTGATGGTCCTGCGAATTCCCACGGACAAGGCCACTTCAGGTCCTGGCGTCAAGCCTGTTGGCCCTGCCCAAGCTGCAGGTGACGAAGAAAGCGACCGCTTTCTCGGTCAGGCCGTGATGGTGAGCGAAAAACCGAACAATCACGACCAAAGTACGGTCCGCTGCGGGAAAGCAGGATGTTTCATCGCATGGGACGACGCGCAGAGTGCGGCTCACCTGGCGTTGATGCAGGCCGACGGAACCCTCACTTGGACGCGCAGTCTCGGCAGCGCCACCTCGCGCCCCAACATCGCCGTCCGCGATGGCCGCGCGGTGTTGTCCTGGTACGAGGACAAGCGCGTTCTAGTCGCCCCGCTGTCTGCGTCGGGTCCCGCGAAGCCCAGCGTGATCGGTCGCGTCGCTGGCGTGTTGAATCAACCGCCGCCCAGCATCGTCGGCGATCCGAACCACGACGACCGATGGTACGTCTCGTGGCTCACCTACGAGACCGCTACCCAGGAACCGTTCGTGGCCCGAATCGACTGTGATTCGCCCTGAGGTCGCCCGCGCTAGAGTTCGTGAGTGGTCACCATGAAAAGCCGCACGCCGCCCAATGCGCTACCCGTACCGCAGCGGCTTCAAATTCCATCCCGCAGCAGAGTGCGCAACCGACCGCTACGCGGAACGAGACTCGTGCTCACTCCGATCGAACCCGCCGATGGTCCCGAGTTGTGGCAGGTCGTAGAAGCTTCGCGAGAGCATCTCTCGCGCTGGCTGCCCTGGGTTCCGTTCAACAACAGCCAGGTCGCGAGCCAACGCTACGCCGAAAACTGCGCGTCCGATTGGGATGCCGGGCGAGCGATTCGCTTTGGCTTGCGCGACGCCCGCGATGGCTCACTGCTTGGTGTCGTAGGCCTCGACAACTGCGTGCACGTGCACCGCAACTGCGAGTTGGGGTATTGGCTCAGCACGAACGCAACCGGGCACGGCCTGATGACGGAGGCCGCGCGACTTTGCATCGACTTCGCTTTCTCAGAGGTGTTGCTGCATCGCATTCGTTGTGCCGCCGCCACTGACAACGCTCGCAGCCTCGCCGTCATTGCGCGCCTCGGGTTCAAGCCCGAAGGCGTCTCACGCCAAGCCGAGTTGGTCAGCTCACGCTGGCTCGATCACGCCGTCTTCAGCCTGCTATCGACCGACGAACGCCCGTGGCAAGCCGCTTGAAACCTCGGTCGCTTCGCCCTGCGTGGTTGCGCCAGGGCAAGATGCCCTTCGCATCGCTGCTCTCCGCGATCGTCGTGGTGTGCGGGCTCATGGCGACCGTGGCAATCGTCGTCATCGGCTTGAGTCAGCTGGAGGTACAGAGCGACCAACGCTCGGCATTGCGCTGCCAGCTCCTGTCCGAAACGTTGGCTGAGCGGTTGAGCGTCGCAGCGCCAGACACCTTCGAACGAATCATCGAGCGCACCGCTTCGCGGTCCAGTGCGGAACTGCTACTGGCAAACGCGGGTGGAGAAGTGATCGTCGACGGCACCGTTCACCCACCACCGCAGCCAGGCATCGTACAGCTCCTTCGGGTCGGCAGTGGCGAAACGGAGACGCGGCTCGGCCGTGCGCGGTTCTTCACGACCCGATTGCGCGCGCCCCGCGACGACCTCTACGTCATCAGTTTCGTCTCGGCGCCGCGCACACCGTTGGCGACCGACTCGTTGGTTCGTTCAGTTGGCGCGTACAGTTTTCTACTGCTAATGCTGGCGGCGCTGGTTGCGCTCGCACTATCACGCGACGTGCGTGCTGACGTGACGTACCTGACGCAACGCATCCGTCAAATGGCCAAAGAAGAGGTGGGCCCAGCTGGAGAACCCGTGCCACTGCGGACGCTCGACGAAGTGGGCGCCATGACACACTCCTTCAACGAACTCGTGCAGCGCTTCACGGCCGCCGAGCGCAGCTACCGCGACGACCTGAGCCTGGCCGTCAGTATCGAACGCGACAAGAGCGCGTTCTTGGCCGCGCTCAGTCACGAACTCAAGACGCCCTTGAACGTGATTTTGGGGTTTGCCGACGTGTTGCTCGCGGAAGTCGAGGGCCCGCTCAACGATGACGCCCGAGAAAGCCTCTCGACGCTCAGAGACTCGGGAACACACCTCAAGGCCCTGATCAAAGACATCCTGGACCTGTCTGCGCTCGAATCGGGTGAATTGACCCTGACCCGCGGTTTGACCAACGTCTACGTGATCGCCAGCAACGTGTTGAGTGAACACAAGATGACGGCCAGCGCCAAACAACTCGAGCTGAGACTCGAAGGCGAGTCTGCCATCGCTTGGTCGGATCCGATTCGCGTCAGACAGATCATCGGCAACTTGGTCAGCAACGCCGTCAAATTCACTCAGAAAGGTTTCGTCGAGGTTCGCGTGGGTCGCGACGGCGACGACGCGATGATCACCGTGGAAGATACGGGCCCGGGTATCGCACGTGGCGATCAAGGCGCGATCTTCGAAGATTTCTCTCAAGTGGGCGATTTGAAAGCGCGAGGCGCAGGCACGGGGCTGGGCCTCGCCATCACACGTCGACTCGTGCGCATGCACGGCGGCCGCGTATCGCTCGAAAGCCAGATCGGCAAGGGCGCCAAGTTCACCATCTGGCTACCGAGCGGCCCGTTCGGCCAAGCCGACCGCAAGTCTCGCCCGAGCTCCATCAGTGAGCGCTACGACTCAGCGCGGGAGCCGTCACGGTGACTACACCGAGCAAGCTGGAGCGTCGTGTTCACGCATGGCAACTCGGGGCCTCGCTGGCGACGGCCACCTTGATCGCGTGGACGGTGCCGCCACTGCTGTTGATTCGATCGCCTACGCGTTGGCAGCTCAGCGGTGTATTGTTCGGCCTCAGCTTGCTAGGAACCGTTGCTGCAACGCTGTGGACTTGGCAGCACTTACGACGGCATCGCCCTTTGCTGACCAAACTGGCCTCCAAGGATTCGGCCAGTCTGACCGCGACCAAGCTGGATACAGCCAGTGTGGACCAGATGATCCAACTGGCGACGGAGCCGAGTCGGCTCACGCGTGGGTGGTTGCTCCCGCACACCTTGGCACTGTCGCTGGTGCTCGGACCACTTCGCCCAGATGCACTCGGTGTACTGGGCGCGGTGGCCGTTTTTCTACTGGCCGCCGTCATGCTGGCGACGGCCTCGCTGCCCATGCACGTGATGGTGCGTCGAGACGTGCTCGACGTCGTGGAACGCGCGCCCGTCGAGTTGATGCGCCGCGTGATCGGACAATTCGCGCAACGCAACACGACGCGCGGTCGCATCAACCGCCGTATCGTGATCGCGGTGACCACACCCGTGATCTTCGTGGCCCTGGGTTCCGCGTTGATCGTCAACGCGCACCTGCGCCTCGACGACGAGTCGAGTCGCGAGGAGACCGCGCGAATGCTCGCTCAGGGGGTGCTGGATCACAAACCTGGTGAACAGGCCAGCTTGCAGGCGGCGACGGCACGCGCCGCAGCCTTGGGGTTTCCCGTCGAACTCGAGGCGCGGAGCACCGCTCATGGGCTCGCATTCGAGCAGGGAGCGATCGCGACGTTGCGAGTGCCCAACGATACGGGTAGCACGGTCGTTCGCTTCAATGCCTCGACGGTTGGAATCGTGGGCGTCGCGCCTGCCATCGTGAGTTTGCTCGCCGCGCTGTCGGCGGCGATTTTGGGATTCTTGCTGGGCAACGTGCTCAGTATGGACCTGTACTTCGCCACCCGGGGCGTACGCATGCTGGGAGCGAGTTCGGCTGCGATGCATCAACACACGGGGGTGCTGCGACCTCCGCGGCTGCGATTGATCGCCGAGTTGGCGGCAGCGATCGACGCGCTCACGGGGCGCTTCGGCGTGTTCGCGCAAGCGCAAGAAGGCGCCATTCGTGCTCGCTCCACCGCAGTTCGCGCCCGTGGGTTGTTCTTCGCCAGCGTCAGTCATGATCTCAAGAGCCCGCTCAACTCGATCCTGGGGTTCATTCAGTTGGTCAGCATGCAACCCCTCAGCCCGGGTCAACAAGAGAGCGTCGAGGCGATCGAAACGCGCGCGCGAGAACTGCTTGCGTTGATCGAAACGATCCTGGACGCCGCACGCGTCGAGGAAGGTCAGCTGTCTTTGGTGACCGACGAAGTCGAGTTCAAAGAGTTGCACGAAGCCGCCATCGACAAGGCTTTGCAGCTGAGTAGCGGCTTCAAGCCGAAGATCTTCGAAGAGATCGAAGACGGCATCCCACCGCTGCTCGTCGACCGAATCCGCGTCGTGCGCGCCTTGGCGACGCTGATCGCCTACAGCGTACGCAGCAACGAAGGCGGCAAGATGTGGATTCGAGCCGAGCGCGAAGACGAAAGCTCGATGCGCATCGACATCGACGTCCCCCACCCCGTTCACACGCCAGAGCAACTGGAGCGGATGCTCTCACCCGGACACGAGGACGAACAGCGCGAACACAGAGGACTGGCACTGGGTTTACGCTTGGCGAGATCTGTCGTGAAGCTGCACCGCGGAGGCTCCGTGCGCGTGGTCGACCGAGGTAAGAAAGGGGCGATGTTCTGCGTCAAGATCCCGACGGTGTCCGAACCCATCCCCGCGGCAAGCGCTCCGCTGCACTCGATCCCCCCGCCCCCCATGCCGCCAGAGCTTCAAGCCGACGCGGCATGGAGCTCTCAGTTGAGTGGCTCGGCACCAGGCAAAAGCGATGGCCCTCCGTCATCGGCTAGGCCACGCGTGGGATCTGCCCCACCGCCGCCGCTAGTTCCGTCGAGCGCACCTCCGGGTTCGTGGAAACCTCCCAGCTCGCCTGAACTGCGCGAGGACGATAGCCCGGCGTCCATCCCGCCTCCCCCCGTGTTGCGTTCCAGTTCGTTTTACCCGAGCACTAAAACGACACCCACCCGACACCAGACGCCAGTTTCCACCCAGGCCGTTCCCAGCAGGGCGCTCACACCCGACGCGACCCCTGCGCCGCTTTCGGTCAAGGCTCCCCCAAAACCGAAAGATCGGACGCCCGCGCCGCCAGTCCCTGCAGAGCAGTCGCAGCCCGACCAGTCGCGTCCCACGCAAGATCCCGCCGAGCCAACGGACGAGTCCGATCCTAGCTCGTCCGACTGAGCTGTTGCTCGCCACTGCCTCCCGCTCTAATACAAGCCATGGTCGATGATCCTCGCTCGGAGTCACCGCTAGACAACCAGCAACAACTGGATGACGAGCAGTTCGATCGGCTATTTCGTCCGCAGTCGCTCGACGACTTCGTCGGACAGGCGCGCCACAAAGACAACCTACGGGTTTACGTAGAAGCGGCGCGTCGCCGCAGGGAACCGCTCGACCACATCCTGCTCGCGGGGCCCCCAGGGCTCGGCAAGACCACGCTCGCGCACATTTTGGCCAAGGAGATGCAGGTCCAGGTGCAGGTCACGAGTGGCCCCGCCATCGATCACAAGGGTGCGCTCGTCGGCGTGCTGACTCGCTGCAACCGCGGTGATGTCGTGTTCATCGACGAGATCCATCGTCTCAGCGCTCCCGTCGAAGAGGGACTGTATCCCGCGATCGAAGACTTTCGTGTCGACGTGATGACGGGTGACGGACCGTATGCCGAAAGCATCACGATGGACATCAAGCCGTTCACTTTGATCGGTGCGACGACGCGTGCCGGGTTACTGACGAAGCCTTTGCGTGAACGTTTCGGAGTCACCATCCGCCTCGATTTCTACCCACCCGAAGATCTGCAAAAGATAATCGAGCGCAGCGCGCGACTGCTGGGAATGCCGTATGAAGTAGTGGGCGCGGCTGAATTATCCCGTCGCTGCCGCGGCACTCCGCGAATCGCCAATCGCTTGGTGCGTCGCGTGCGCGACTTCGCTCAGGTTCACGGCACGGGGGAGATGACGAAACAAATCGTCGAATTGACGTGCGAACGACTCGAAGTCGACTCCGCGGGCCTCGACGAGATGGATCGGCGTCTGCTGACCATCATCATCGAGCACTACGACGGTGGCCCTGTTGGAGTCGACACGCTGGCGGCTGCTCTGGCCGAACCTCGTGATACCATCGAAGACGTCTACGAACCGTACCTGCTGCAACAGGGGTTCCTCGGTCGCACGCAGCGCGGACGAGTCGCCAATCCCAAGGCGTACGAACACCTCGGATTTCAGAAGGTTAACGACAACCCGCAGCGCAAATTGTTCTGAACACCTGCGCCACAATTGTTTCGTCGACATTTCCGAGGGCCTCCTGACTAGCCCGTCCGAAAACTCCGAAACGAAGGGTTTCTCGAACGTAGACGAAATGGGGGCGAAACACGGGCCTGGAACACTCCTACTCGCCGGACACCCAACGGTGACCGGATCGATGACCAAAGTTTGATTTCGGGTGGTCATGACGACCACCCAGTAACCCGGTTGGAGTTCCCCAGCCGACTCTGGAGAGATTCATGAATCGGAAGACCCTTTGGATTTTGTCCGTCTTGGGCCTTTTACTCGCCCCGAGCGTCGCCCTCGCCGAAGAGGCAGGTATTACTGACGGACAGTTTTGGGCGAACAACGTGTGGATGATGGTGTGTGCCGGACTGGTCTTCATCATGCACTTGGGCTTCGCCACCCTGGAGTCGGGCCTGACTCAATCGAAGAACGTCATCAACATTCTGTTCAAGAATACGTTCATCATCTCGATTGGCATCCTGACCTACTTCCTGGTCGGCTTCAATCTGATGTACCCCGGCGATGTGCCCGACGACTGGAACGGCTACCTCGGTTTCGCGGGTGTCGGCCTCGACTTGCCGGCTGATGGTAACACCCCAGCGTACGCGGACGGCGGTTACACCTACTACACCGACTTCCTGTTTCAGGCGATGTTCGCTGCAACCGCAGCCACCATCGTGTCGGGTGCGGTTGCAGAGCGCATCAAGCTGACCAGCTTCATGGTGTTCGCGACGCTGTTCGTGGCGTTCGCTTACCCCATTGCCGGCTCCTGGAAATGGGGCGGCGGCTGGCTCGACGAGATGGGCTTCTACGACTTCGCAGGTTCGACGCTCGTTCACTCCGTCGGCGGCTGGGGTGCCCTGGTTGGCGCAGCCATGCTCGGGCCGCGCATGGGCAAGTACGGTAAGGGCGGACGCATCACGCCGATCCCCGGCAGCAACATGCCCTTAGCAGCCATCGGCGTGTTCTTGTTGTGGCTCGGTTGGTTCGGCTTCAACGGCGGCTCGGTGCTCTCTGCCGATCCCGGCTTGACGTCACTGGCGCTGGTCACGACGTGTCTGGCTGCAGCGGGCGGCGCCATAGGCGCGATGATCGCCTACAGCTTCGTGTCCCCGAAGCCCGACCTCTCGATGGCCCTCAACGGCATTCTCGCAGGTTTGGTCGGTATCACCGCTGGAGCTGACACGGTCACGCCGATCAGCGCGATCATCATCGGGCTGATCGCTGGTGGCTTGGTCGTCGGCTCCGTCATCACCTTCGACAAGGTCAAGATCGACGATCCGGTCGGCGCTATCTCCGTTCACTTGGTGTGCGGTATCTGGGGCACGCTCGCGGTCGGCATCTTCTCAACCAACGAAGAGCACTCTCTCGGCACCCAGCTGGTGGGCGTATTGGCCTACGCAGCATTCACCCTGGTGTCTGCGGGTATCCTGTTCTTCGCAGTGAAGGCGGTCATGGGATTGCGCGTCTCCGAAGAAGAAGAGCGCGAAGGCCTGGACTACGGCGAGCACGGCAGCCACGGCTACGACTTCGGTCGTCGCGGTCCTGCCGTGGGCACTGGACCCGACAGCGAGGAAGCCACTGGCGTGAAAGAAGCCAAGCTGGCGTCCTCAGAGAGCTGAGTCCCGCGCGACGGCGCTGCTGCAAGGCGGCGTCGTCGTTCGACAGGCTACGGCACACGCCTCACGGCGTGACGAAACGGGCCGATACCTCGAAGGTATCGGCCTTTTTCGTGCGAAGAGTCCACATCTCGCGGGTTGCGGTTGCGAGTAACCTCCAGGCGCTGTAATCCCTGCCCGATGCGGATCCGCGCGATCGCTGCCCCGAGCAACGAAAGCAATGCCGTGGGTAGCGTCGAGCTCGAGTGCACCCCAGCGGGGCTCGTGATCGCGTACCTTGGCGTCGCTTCCTACGCCGATGGTTACGCCCCCGCGGCTATTGCTCGAAACACGCAAGTGCTCGCACCGTGGGTCGCCGTGCAGGAGGTCCGCGCGACGCCCGAACACATCTTGATCGTCTTGGCGCCCGATGTGACGCCACACAATCGACTCTGCCTGACGCGGTTTGGAGACGACTCGGCGCCTCCCGCAGTCGAGCTGCTCAAACGCCGACGCATCGTGCGCCTGGCCACGGCCGCTCTGATGCTCGCGAGCGCACTGTCGGTGGGAGCCCATTGGCCACGCTGGTCGGGTGCATCGAGCCAAGTCACTGCTTTGGTCGTCGGCGCGGGCGCGGCTCTAATCGTGCTCGGCGCGGGACTGTTCGTCGACCATTGGTTGAGCGCGGGCGGCCCGAACAGTCGTCAGGTGCGCGACGCGTTCCTGAGCGAGCTGAAGTTCCACCGTCCCAAGCCAGTCATCGTGGGCGCATCGCGACAGCGAGATCCCGACGAACGCTTCGAGTGGGTCGACTTGATTCGGCTGCTACCGCGCTCGACCTTCGCGATCGTCATCGTATTCAGTGCGATGACTCTGGGCGCCGTACTCACTTCGAACTGGCTGTTGACGGCTCCCGAAGTCGAGCGCGAAGCGACGACCCGTCCCGAACCACCGCCCGTCGCGGCGTCCGACTCGACGGCGGCGAACACCATCCCGACCGAGCCTACGCCCGCCGCGACCCAACCCCCAACCGCAAACCCCGAACCCGAGCCCGAGCCAACACCAGAGGCAGAAGGCACCATCGTCGCGGGTGAACCCTGCGAGTGTGAGCGCTCGGACTCGGCGCTCTGGAGCCTACAGTTTCCACGCCTGAGTACTCTGCTCATCGAGCAGCGCAATCGCCCACACAAGGAGCATCAGCATCTCGAGATTGAACTTGCGGTGATCAACAACGGCAATACCACGCTCGACGAGGTCAACCTGATGGTGCACTTCTACGAGGGCGAAGGCGGGGAGAAACGGCTGACCAAAGATCGCCCCCTGCACTACGGCGCTCCGCTGCGCCCAGCTCAAGCGATCAAATGGCATGTGCAAGCCCGCGGCACGAGCTTCAGCGTCTCGAATCCTTTGGCCCAAGTGCTGCCCGAAGACGAGAAAGAGCTCGCAGGCGTGGAAGCCTTCGCAGAATTGCTGCGGGCCAATCATCGACCCGTGCGTTTACACGGCGCGATGATGTTGGCCTACCTGGGCGATCAACGCGCAAAAGCAGGAGCGCTCGAGCTACGCAAAGCACTTCGCGAGAGCGAGGGGCCGTACCTCGACCGTGTACTGGCCACTCAGAGCGATCTCATCAGTTGCGACTGGCAATGGAGCGACGGGGGGCGCGTGCGTGACGTCGCGGCGTGTGTATACAACTCCAGCAGCAAACCGATCGAACGTGCGGGGCTCGCCGTGCGAGCGCTCGATCGAGTGTTCGACTACCGCAATCCCGTGGCGCCGCCGCCGCTGGTGATCGCCGAAGCGGTGATGAAGCTCCCGGGCACGTTCCCTCCCGAGCAAGGGCGTCGTGTGGTCGCCAAGTTGGACACAGACAACCCCGACGGTCGAATAGCCGAGACTCTCGAAATCGTCACCGATCTATACGAGCACCTCTAGCCCAACGCACGCGCCACTGAAACAGTTCACGGGTGAACGTTCACCACGGTCCCGCGCTCCTTGTTCAAGACCGTGTGCCAGTCGTCGGGCACGTGAGGGTCAGTCCACTCGAACAACCACGCTGCGTCCTTGGGCGACAGGTTCACGCAGCCATGACTGCGCGGACGTCCGAAGTCGTCGTGCCAGTAGGTGCCGTGCAGCGCATACCCCTTGTGGAAGTATTGTACGAAGGGCACATCCTGGAGATTGAACGAATCACTCTTGTCGTCATCGCCGTCCATCGTGGTGGATACGTGCTTGTCGTGAATCATGAACGTGCCCTGAATCGTCGACGGCACCTTTTCCGGATCTCCGAGACCGCCAGCGCCCGTGCTCACCAGCGTCGCAAACTCCGCTTTCTCACCCGTGTATGCCACCAGGGTCTGCTCGTTGATCGAAACGTCAATCCACTTGCGACTGCCCGTGGCCACGCTGGGGAAGCTCGTTCGACGTTCGATGACCTTCACGCCCGCGGCGGGGAGCAGGTACCCCTCACTCGTTTCCCAGTAACCCACTCCACCGAGCCGCTTCTTCTCCGCACGGATGTTGAGAAGGGTTCGCTTGGGATGAACCCCAACCTTGTCGAGTTCCCCGTTGTCGGTCACTTCGTAATACGCGAGCTGTCCGTCCGTGACGATGGCGACTGGCAAGTCTTCGTCCTCGCTGAGGACGACACCCGTCAGTTCACTCGGTACAACCACCGAAGTGCGATCTAGCGGGATCAAGTCGAGCTCCGTGGTGAGGCCGAACACTCGCCCCTCCCACAGGAATGACGAAGACAGCGCAAACCCGCTGTCCGAAGAGGCTCTCCCCGCGTGGACGAGACGGCGCAGCCCCATCTCGGTTCCGTACGGTTTGGTGAGGGGCCCCGTCTCCAAAAACGCGGGGGGCTGCGCCGAGTAGCCGAGCAAGTCGAGCTGCTGTCGAACCTGCCGCGCCTCCAGCCAACGCGTAGCTCGCCCGCGATATGCCCCTTCCACGTCACGCATCTGGGAATCCGAAGGCAGGCGAAAGTACAAGTGCGGCGCTTGCTGATCCGAGAGCACGTAGTGATAAGGCAAGCCGTCGCGGCGCGTCGGGCGACGCTGACTGGCCACGACGACCGGGTGATCGAGGTCGAGCGTCGCCCCTTTGCCGACGCAAACGAAGCCACGAGGGTTGATCCGATACCAGCCCCCACGACAGCCGTCGTTGTAGATGGGCGGACCGCGGCGGTCGACGATGGCTCCTGCGCGCAGCGTCCCGTATCTCGTGCGTTTGGGTCCGACGTCCGTGTAAATCCAGGTGCGCCACGCAATGCTCGCCAACTTCTCTCCCGTCGGCTGAAACGGCAGATTGTCCTCGGGCGAGCCATATTCGACTCGGGGTCCTCGTGCGGACACGTCCACGTCGCGCGTGGTCTCGGGCAGTCGCTCAGCCCCGAGCGAAACGGTCAGTTCACGCTTCTCGGTGGTCGCGCCGGGTGGCTGGCCTCGACTACAAGCCGAAGCCAACGACGAAGTTAGGGCGCAAAACACCGCGACTGGAAGCTGGAGGGAACCCCAAGCCCCGAACGGCTTGCAACGCGGAGGAAGACACGGCACGAGGTTGCATATGCCGCAATGCCCATGCTCATCAACCTCACATTTCCGAGAATTGAAGGGATCTCGCTGATGAGGGTACCGCAGGCAGCGTGGGCGATCGCCAAAGAAGCCGCGCGTCACGTGCTGCGAAGGCCTGTCGTCGCCGTGGCCGCCTTGGCGCGAGTGCACGACGGGCGCGTCGTCTTGATCCAGCGCAGTGATACGGGACAATGGGCGTTGCCAGGCGGCACCATCGAGTGGGGCGAAACCCTAGAGGGTTGCATCCGCCGAGAGTTGGCTGAAGAAGCAGGCGTCGAGGTCATCTCCCTCGGGCAGTTGTTCGGCGTGTACTCGAGGCCCGACCGCGACTTTCGCTTTCATGCAGTCACGGTCGTCATCGAAGCCAAGGTCACAGAGCCCTTGACCGCACCGCGCAATCCGCTCGAAATCACCGATGTGAAGCTGTTCGAAGAGAGTGAGTTACCCGCAGTGCTTTCCCACGAGATGACAGACATGCTCGGCAACGCGATGATGAAGCAGGTCGTGTGGGAGTGACGGACTGCAACGCGCTCACTTTCACTGATGAGCGCCGTGCTGTATCGTCGGGCGGCCTCGTTGCCCGAGGCGGTTTGCTGTGGCGGTTCGTGCAACCCACGACGTAGGAATTGTTGAAGCCATGAAGAGAGATTCGCGAGTGCCGATGGGTCTTGAGAAGCTGGTTTGTCTGTTCGCTGGTGCGCTCCTCTGGGGCTGCCAGCTGCTGGGAGGTATGGAAGTCGAGTCCGTCGCCTCCTCCGTACAGAAGCCGAGTAACGTCGCCGTTTACGTTAAGGTCGAGGGCAGCGATGGGCCAGTCACGGACCTGCACGACAGCGACTTCACCGTGCTCGAGAACGGTCTGGAACTCGACCGGAACCAGGTTGGCTTGACGCTGCTCCCGAAAGAGCAGAGCACCGCGCACCACGTGCTGGTGTTGGTCGATCTCAGTGGCCCAGCAGAGGAACAAGGAGCGCTCCCGCTGCTAGCCAAGCAGCTGGCTCCGTTCATCGAGCGCCTGCGTGTCGATCACAACGTCAGCCTCTATGGTTTCGACGGGTCCGACAAGCTCACGGCTCTCGGAAGCTTTCCCCGCTTGATGGGTAAAACCGACGTCCCTACGCTGACGCAAACGGATCTGATTGCGGTTGCACAGTATCAGCAGCAGGATCCGTCCAGTAACCTGCATGGCGCCGTCGTTTCAGGCCTGCACCACTTGGAGCTGGAGCTCCTCAAACAGGACAAGCCCGTCAGTGTTGGTACGATGGTGATCATCGCGCGCGGCCCAGACCTGGCAGCGCGGACGAGCGAATCGCAGATGCTCGACGCTTTGCGCAATACGCGGCGTCACGTGTATGCCGTGACCGTGGGTAGCGAAGACGACACCAGTCTCGCAGAGAAGATTGGACCAGCGGGTTACCACCAGGCGAGTTTGTTCGAGAATCTCGAGCTGAGCTTGGCTGAGGTCGCGCGGTTGGTCGAAGACGACTACAAACGCTACTACCTGGTGGCCTATTGCTCGCCGTCTCGCGCGGGCAAACGCACACTGCTGGTGCGCGTCACCCAACGCGAAGGTGACGGCTCGGAAAACCAGGGTGAAGCGGAGTTGGAGTTCGATGCGACTGGCTTTCAAGCGGGGTGTACTTCAACCACACCGCCAACGTTCACCAAAGCTGGGCTGGTGAGTGCGGCTCCGAGCGCCACTCCCCCCGCCAACCCGCCATCTGAGCCCGTCTCCGAGGACCCGGAAGAAGGGACCGCGGATGAACCGCCCGTAACGGAGCCCGAAGGCTCGCCCAGCGACGACGACGCAGCCGCTACGGATCCATCAGGCTCACCTCCGCCAGCTGGAGCCCCAGCAGAGACGCCCGCGCCTGCGGGTGCCCCCGCGCCCGCGCCTGCAGCGCCGTGAAGGTCCCCGTCGAGCTACGAGCCTGCGAGGCCATCGTCGCTCATGGCGTGTCCAAGACCACTTGGTGGCTGTTCGACGCTGGACGCTGGTGCTCGGTCAGGGACTTTCCAGATGCACAGCTGCACCGCGAGGACGCTCCACCAGGAATCGTGTGGCAGACCCGCGCCGAGCTCGAGCTCCCGATAGGCACTTGGCTGATGCGTGTACGTACGCGCCCGATTCGAGAGCGCACAGAAGACCCGTTGAGCTATCTGCGACGGGAATCGCTGCGCGCGCGCTGGCACAGTCAGCGAAGTTATTTCCGCGTCGGGAAGCGTGGCCACCTCCAACCAGCAGACGCCGCCCAGGCCCCACAAGATCCGCTGGACGACGAACGAACGCGCTCAATGGGTGAAGAACCCGGTAGCGACCGCGGCGGCTCCGAAATCCCAGAGTGAGTCTCGAGCGCTGGTCTGAAGGCCGATCCCACGACGGAGCGGTGAGCTAGCATCTGCAACGTTCGAACGACCAGCAACGCCGCCAACGGGGATGCAGCGCCGCTCGAACGAACAATTTCGACCTGGCTCCTTTGCACTCAGCGGCATTGCGCGACTATGCTCGGAGCCCCACCGGGACGAGGAGACGGACACTTGGCCATCGACGTTGCATCGCTAAAAGCAGAGCGCGAAACGCTCAAAACCTCACTGCGCGATCTCGAAAACGAACAACGCAAGGTTCTGGCCGAGCAAAAGAAGCTGCGTCAGCGCGAGATCCAGACGAAACGCACACTCGAGGCGTTGGACACGCTGATAGAAATGCAGGAAGCGCCCGCGCCCGTGGAATCGGACGCATAACCCCGAGCAGCTTGCAGTGCCGTGGGTTGTAGGAGCCCGGCTCGTCAGACGATTACTCGCCGTTCTCGCTGCCCGCGGCCCTCGACTCAGCCGTAAACCCGCCGCGGACGATGCGTGGTCCCCCCGGGCGCGCCAACTGGCCACTCGGGCCGAACCCCTGTACGACTTCGGCAAGCTGAGGCGGCTCCTTGGGACTTTGGACCTGCCGTGCACGACCCGGCTCGGCAACAGAGTCGAGATGCAGCGTCTGCGTGGGGAAGGCGAACTCCACGCCGAGTTCGCGAGCTAGACGCATGATCTCCAAGTACACGTTGTGGCGCTGTTCCAACTCCTGCGTCCAGCTGGCCACCTTGAAGAAAAAGTAGACCATCACATCCAGCGAGTGCGCGCCGAAGGCTGACATGTGCACTTCGTAGTAGTCTTTGCGCGTGTGGGGGTTGGCCGCGATGATCGCGCGAATCCCCTCGCAGAAGGCCTGCATTTGCTCGGGCGTCGTGTCGTACGTGAGGTTGAGCGTCGTGAACGTACGTCGATATTCGCGCTGCCCGTAGTTGTCGATCTGAGCGTCCGTGAAGGTGGCGTTGGGAACGGTGATGAGCGAATTGTAGAACGTGCGGATGCGCGTCGACCGGAAGCCAACCTCCTCGACGATTCCCTCTGCGCCGCCCACGACGATCCAATCGCCGATCTGAAAGGGCCGGTCGACGAAGATCATGACGCTGCCGAAAAAGTTCGCCAGCGTCTCCTTCGCGGCGAGCGCGAACGCCAAACCGCCGATACCGAGCCCGGTCAGCAGCGAGCCGACGTCGACTTGCAGGTTTTGCAGAACGAACAACACGCCCCCGACGGCGACGAAAATCTTGAGCGACTTTCGAACCAGCGGCACCAGCTGGTCGTCGAGTTTGGTGTCCGTTTCCGCCGCACGCGCGTCCATCCGCGCCGCCAACAGGTCGACCAAGCGATACAGCCCCCAAACGATCGCGAGCACCATCAAGATGCGCACGGCGACTGCCAGGACCACCGCGACACTGATCGGCAGCATCAGCATCGGGTAGGTGACTCTGAGCAGCAGCGCCATCACCAGCGTCGAGAGCGGGCCCGCGGTAGTTTGGGCCAGGTTGGATGCCCACTCTTGTCCCAGCGTTTCGGCGAGCTTCCTCACACGACTGGCGATCATCACGCGAACCACTGAGCGCAGGATCATCGCCAGCAGTATCAAGCCGACCAAGCCCAGGTACTGCCACAGCTGAACTCCGAAGATGCTCTGCTTGAGCGATTTGGGCACTCGATCCAAAAGCGGTTGCAACAACCCCGCCTCGTCAGCGTGGCGTCGCTCGATCAGACTCAGTGACTCGGCGGTCCAGAGCCACTTGCCCGCCGCGTTTCGCTCGATCACGATGTCTGGCATGCCTGGGTGAACCACCGCACGGTGAATGCGCTCGTCAGAGACGTAGTCAGGCTGATCGCTGATGGAGTCCATGTCGACGAACAGTCCGCGCGTGTCGAACAGCGACTTCACGGTCGTCGCCAGGTGTTTCATTTGGGTCGTGGTACGCCCCGCACGTTCCAGGCAAGCAGACGCCTTGACTAGATCCGTCGTGCCAGGCTGCTGCCAGTAGAACACCATGTCGGCAGCGCTTCGGGGATCGTCGCAGTTTTCTGGTCTGGCCTCGGCCACACTCGTCCAACCGAGAAAACACACCAACAGACCGACGACCCAACAACGCATACTGCCTCCAACCATGCGCGAGCCCGTCTGCTGGGGCCCGCTCTACGGCGCCAGTATTACAACCTTTGCCGCGAGCCGTGGCAGCAAAACGCGAATTTCGCGGACTCAGCGCCTGAGTAGCTCACGTGCGCGGCGACGTACCAATCGCGTGGAGCCGTCACGGCTGAGACGCTCGAGCTCTGGCCGCGCCTGCTCGATTCGCCCCGCAGCCAAGTGCAATTGCGCTAGCGCCAGTGCCGCGGCGTCACGGTTGGCAACACTCGAACTGCGAGTCAGGTCACCGAGGGCACGTTCAGCCTCTGCATCGTCGCCTTCGCGCATGGCTTCCGCTGCGCGACGCCAAGCGCTGATCTCGCGCTGGGCAGCGGCACCTTCCCGGGCTTTCGCGCGCGCCGCTGGCTTCTTCGAATCCTTCGCCGTGTCTCGGGTCCGAGCCCCATGAGCCGCGCCAGCGGTATCCGAACCCGCGGGACGTGGCGGTGAAGAAAGGTGCATACGAAAACCACTCGCGCGGTCCGCCTCGAAAGAAAACTCGATGAGCCTTGGCCCGGCAACCGTCGTTCGCTCCTCGCCCATCACGACAGTGACACTCTTTCCCTCAGCCACTTCGAACTCCATGCCTGGGGTTACCTCAATCGCCACACCGTCACGTTCGATTCGCGGAGGTGTGTGGGCCAACTCCGAGGTAGCTTCCGCTTCGGAAAGCTGCCGCGAAGTCGGCGTTTCTCTCGTTCCGTCGTCTGACCGAACGTCCGCGAGCGATGGACTCGATGTCGTAGAGTCAATGGCGACTGTCTCGACTGAGTCGCCCTGAGTCCCAATCGAACTGGTGACGACGACGATCAACGCGGTCGCGCCCAGCATGCCCAGCGCCAAATCCAGGTGCAGCCCAGCAAACTTCGACGGTGCTCGCCCACCACTCGCCATGCGAATGCGGCGTAACGTGCGCTGACGTGCCGCCGTCACTTCGGCGTCGGAAGGTGCCCCCTCTTGCCAGGCATCTCGCATGCGCTGTAGTCGTTCGGATTCCGAAAGCGTCCTCATGATGCTACCTGCTCTCCGAAGTACGGATCGTCCGTCAGCAACGAGAGCAGCTCCTTGCGCCCATCGCGCAGCCGCGAGCGGACCGTACCGAGTTTGACCCCGATGATTTCGGATATCTCTTCGCTGGCCAGACCCTCCATGTCGTGCAGAGTGACCACCAGGCGCTTCTTGGGGCTGAGTTTCGCGAGAGCCTGCGACAAACGCTCGTTGCGTTCGGCGCGATCGATGCGCCGGGACGGTTGCTCCTGCTGCGTCACTTGCTCGGGCAATTCACCGCTGTGGGTGAGCGTGAAGCGCTTGAGCCAACGACCGTACCAACGACGACGCTTGAGCACCGTGCGGTAACAAATCTGGTAGGTCCAGGTCGAGAGCTTGCAGCGCCCCTCGAAAGCGGAAAGAGATCGCAAAGCTTGTTCCATCGCGTCCTGCACCAAATCGTCGAAGTCTCGTTCGCGACCGCCCACGAGTGCCCGCATCTGGCGATAAACCAGATCGAAAATCTGCTCCTGGGGTACCCCCTGGAGCTCGTCGCCCGAGGCTTGTTGACCCAGAGCAGCCGGCAACGTGGGGTTGGTCATGATCCGTATCGAAAGGTTTGGTGCCCGCCGCGTTCAGCGCTGAGCATCCTGCCACGCGGTCCGCGCGCGCAGAGGCTCTTTTTCCGGCCCAAAGCCCTACTCAACGACTAAGAAACGGTTCTGGTTATGGAGTTGCGCGCGCGACTGAACAAGAGGCCGAGCCTCGTGCACTGGCTGATTGCGGTGTCGGTGGTCGCCGGGCCCCGACTGGGCGTGGCGGCGCCAGCACTCGACGTTCATGTGGAATGCCGTGCGTTGCATCCCGACTCGCGCGCCGCGTTCGAGGCCCGTACCCGAGCGGAGCTTGCGGTTCGTGACCTCGACGGAAGCGTAGCGTTGACCTGTGGGTCTGAGGCCAAACTGCTCTGGACGCCGAGTGCTGGTGCGTCTCGCAGCATCGAGTTGCCAATGCAAGGCTTGGACGAACACGTCTTGATGGAGGCCCTCGCCGAACTGCTGGGAGAGCGTCCAGCGTCCTCACCCACGACAGATGTGCCTGTCGTCGACGCTCCCGACGAGCCCGCAGACGAGCCGCCCGAAGTAGCGCCCCCCGCTGCGAGCACGGTCTCGGACGACGCCGCTACGGCCCCTACGCCCGAGGCGAGTGACACGACGCCCGCTGGCGAGGAGGCTGGCGCACCACCCGCCATCCCAGCCGCGCCCCACGAACAGCCGAGCGCAGCCAGCCCTGCGCAAGAAGAACACGTACACCCAGCGCAGGCCACTGAACCCGGACCACGGTGGTCAGTGCGAGCTGGTTTGCCCACTTCAATGCTCGCGGACGATGTTGCGCTCGGCGTCCAGCTCGGCGCCTCGATTCACCTGCGCCCAAGATTGGCGCTATTAGCGGAAGCGTCAGCGCAGCAGGTGGTCACTCCGATAGAGGACTACACGTTGCGCCTGGCGGAGTTCCGAGCAGGAGCGGCGCTGGACCTGATGGCGGAAATCTCCGTCTATGCTTCTGTTGGCGCGGGGCTGGTCCTGGTTGAAGCCCCCGAGGGCCGAGCCCTCACTCCGAACGGCGGTCCCTGTCAGTTTGCTGGGCGGTCAGGTAGCTGTGGATTCATCGGTGGAACTGTCGGAGCCCAGTGGCAGATCGGAAGTGGCCCACTGCGTCCTCAACTGGCCGCTCAGATCGACTGGAATCACCGCGAGTTACCCATCGATGAAACACGCCCCTCGGGCACGACGAGTAGAACCGCAAACGTACCTCACGTTCGTCCAGCGGTGATCTTCCGCATCGCGTGGGTCGATGTCGCTCGCTAGCTCGAGTGTCCCACCGAATCAAATGATGTTACGCTTTGCCCGCATGCGCAGTTCACGAAACCTCGCTGGCCCGCTTGCGTGTGGGACGACGGACGGCGCCATCCGATTGCCGTGCGTCGTCGCGTTGGTGGTTGGTATCGCTTCCTGTGGTGGGCGCGTGGACGACACGGACTTTGCGCGGGACATGGCTGGCGCTGCCCCCTCAACGCAACAAGTGAACTCTCAGGAATCGCTCGGGGCCGCAGCATCACGCAACGCTCAAGCGGCGAGCAACTCAGAAACGGGGGCTCCACAGGCCGGCACAGGTGGCAGCACTCCCCAGACCACCTTCGCTTCCAGCCCGGCGGATTCGGCAAACCGAAGTGCTGGCGCCGACGACGCCTTCGTCGAGTTACCCTCGACCACCGACCCAGAAGAAAAGCCGCCTTCGATACTCACGCATACGGTCGCGGCGAGAGACATCGTGGGTGATGGTGGGGTCTGCCAGGTGTGGCTCGACGTTGCCGACAGCGAGCTGATCTTCGGCGACATCAGTGCGACGTTCGTCGGCCAGAGTTGGCTTCCCGTCGACGAGTGCACACAGGATGCGATCGGCTGGCAGCTGACCTCCGACGAGCAAGGGACGTGGCTCGTACCGTGTCCCGCAGCGTGCCAGTTACTGGCAGAGAACCCCGATGCGAACCTGTACATCGAGGCCGAATACTGGACGGAAGCCGTTCGCGTGGCTCGCTGAGGCGACTTGAGCATCGTCTCAATTCGTGCTGCCAAGACACCCAACCCTTCGACTTAGGGAATGCACACCCGCGGACTTTGCGGATCGCCTAGTCCTAGCGGGATGCATCGCAGCTCGCCATCACACGGATGCTCGGCGTCGCACATCGCGCGACAAATGCCATCGGACTGCTGACAGATCGCCGCCGCGTTGCAGTCCGCGTCACTCTCACAATCCTCACCATCGTCCCCGTCTCCGTAACGAGCACAATACCCGAAGTACGCGCCGCTGACGTCCGCCCCCGCCGCGCAGCGAATCTGGTCGCCGTCGCAATCATCCGCGAAGATCGAGCACTCGGAAACACACAAGCCGAAGTTGCCGCGCTCCAGCGCCAAGCAGCGTTCATCACACTCGTCTGACTCGATGCATAGCGGGCGGCACACCATCGGTCCTTCTTCGATGCTGCCGAGCCCCAAAGGCGTACAGAAACCACCTGCCGCACAGTCGTCGTCGCCGCGTTGCCTGCGAGTGCAGCTCTCGTCGATTCCTCGCTGCGCACGTTCGACGACGCAACTCGTTCGCAGCCCGTCGCTTGCCTCGTCATCCACCAGCGTGCACTTCTGCGTCCCCACATCGCAGTACAGCGGCAACTCGGGACAGGGCGGTCCCGCGACGAATGCCAGCAGCTCGCCCCCGTCTTCCGAGTCGCTGGGTTCGGTTCCAGCTTCCGAACGGTCGCTCACGCCATCCACGTTCGAGAGGCCGTCGAGGCCCGACTGCTCGAACTCCCAACGCACGGTCTCACATGCAACGAACGCCATCACCGAAGCGGCCGTGACGAGAGTGTGAATGTGCCGCACGCTCGTCATTATGAGCGACCTCGCGAGATCGTCACGCACACTTCAAGTTTGTGCTCTGCGAGCCGCTAGGGCTTCGATCCCGAGCACCAGTACCAAGCCGAAGCACATCAGCCCGATCGTAGTGACCTCGAAGGTGTCGGGGAAGAAAGCCTCCGCAGACACCACGCGGGGTTTGTCCCGGATGATCTCCGTCTTCGTGTGTTGGTAAGGCCAAATACGGATGAGACTCCCCACGAGCAAGCCCGTGAGCCCCGAGACCATGACGTCGTGAAACTTGTCGAGCAACCACCCAAGCACGCGAGAAAACACCATGATGCCAACCAGACACCCGAGCGCGAAAGGGACCGCAACTCCCAGCTGCAGCGCCAACACCGCGGTGAGGATGAACTCGTACTTGCCGAGTACGAGCAGCATGAAGGAGCCGCTGATACCAGGCAGAATCATCGCTGTGATCGCGATCATGCCACACAAGAAGATGAACGGAGCACTCTCTGGGGTTTGAACGGGAACGAGTTGAACGGTCACGAACCCAGCGACCGTGCCGATGGGCAGCGCAGCAACCGCGCCCGCACTCCAGCGCCCCACCCGTTTGGCCAACACGAATACCGACGCCAACACCAAACCGAAGAACACGGCGTACACGGGTTTCGGGTGGGTGTTAACCAATTGCGGCAATCCGACAATCTTCCCCATCAGCACAAGGGCGAACAAGATCCCGCTCCCCAAACAGGCGATGAAGCGCCAGTGGATGACCTCCAGCAATCGACTGAATCGGAAGTGCAGCAGCGCTCTGCCCGACTCCACGTTCACGGAAGTGATCGCTGCGAGAAACTCCCGATAGATCCCGAGCGCAACAGCCATCGTTCCACCCGACACGCCCGGCACTAGATCAGCCGTCCCCATGCACGCTCCGCTCGCGATGATGCGGGGTGCATCCCGCCAGCTGATGTCGGTAACCTCGGCATCGGGGGTCGTTTTCCCCGGGTGAGTGGCTGTGTCGTTCATGGGGCGCCGACTCTAGTGACCTCTGGCGTGGTTGCACGGGGAAACCGAGGCGTCCGCGGGCTGGGCCACGGCTGTGCCACACTGCGCCAGCGCTCGCCATCCGCACCGCGAGGCCCTGAAGCGGTCACAGTTGGCAAAGCGCAACCCCCGAGAATCAGTCGACTCCGTGACGTGGCACAGTGGTTGCTTCAAGTGGCACCGCGGTTGTCCGAGCTCGTGCCTCGGGCGGGACACAGAGGAGACAGGAAACGATGGCAACGATGCGAATTGAACTACTTGGACTAGGTTTACTGCTTGGAACACTCACCGCGTGCGGCGGCAGCTCGAGTGCAGCGGGAGAGGACCAGCAAGCCGCGGATGGAGAAACCAGTGGCGGCGGCAGTAGCAACAGCCGCAATGATGAAAGTGACGACGACTCGGCGTCGGACGATGACTCCAGCGGGGGCAACCAGCAAGCGGGTTCGAGCGACGGCGTCGGGGGAACGGGCGCAGCCTCGTCAGGGACGAGCACCACAGCGGGAGGCAGCCCGAACACGGGCGGAAGCAGCGCCATGCCCGGAGCCAGTCAAGGTGCGGGTACGCCAGGTGACATCCCGATCAGTGATGACACGAGTGACTTTGGCGACGACGAGGCCTTCGGTGACGATGGCGCCTCAGACGACGCGTCCAACGACTTCGAAAGCGAACCTTCAGACGAGTCGGCGGGAGCCCCCGCTGATCCCGTCGCGAACACGAACGTAAGTCTCGGAGGTTCACAGGACTTCGGCTTCTTCAGACAGCAACTCGCAAGCGGCCAGGTGCCCCAGCCGGGTAGCTTCGACGCGGCGGGCTTTTTCGCGGAGCACCATACGCGTTTGCCGACGCCGAACTGCGGCGAGCAGGTGTGTCTGCAAGCCATGGTCGGCGTGATGGGCAATCTGCTCAATGGTCAGAACTGCACCATGTTGCAGCTGGGGCTGAACTCGCCGATCGCTGCGGATCCGTCCGCAAGGCCGCCACTGAGCCTAGCGGTGGTCGTCGACACCTCGGGGTCGATGAACAACGACAACCAGATCCAGTTCGTGCGGGATGGCTTGGAGATGCTGATCGATGGGTTGCGCGACGGCGACCGCTTCGCGTTGATCACCTACGACACAAACGTCGATACCTTGTTCGAGATGGCGGACGTCGACATGAACCGCTCCGCAATTCGCGACCTGGTCAGAAACCTGGAAGCCAACGGCAGCACGAACCTGTACGACGGCCTGGAGGAAGGTTATCGAGAAGTCTTCAGCAACTACGACAGTGGCCGTCAAAACCGCGTGATCTTGCTGTCCGACGGAAACCCGACGGTTGGCGTCACGGACCCCGATCAAATCCTCACCATGAGTGAAGGCTACAACTCGGATGGCGTGGGCCTGACGACGATCGGGCTCGGCACGTCGTTCAACTTCGATCTGATGCGCGACTTGGCGCTGAAGGCAGACGGCAACTTCTACTTCCTGGAAAGCGCAGGCGCCGTCAGCGAGGTGTTCGACGAAGAGCTCAGTTTCTTCACGGTCCCGATCGCCTTCGACCTCAAACTCGACGTCCGAGCGGGTGAAGACTACGAGTTCGGGCGCGCTGTGGGCTCTCCGTTGTGGGAGAACAATGATGGCGGTGGCAGCTTGGAGGTGCCCAGTGTGTTCATCGCACACCGCGAGTCAGACGAAGACGTCACCGAAGACGGCGGCCGTCGTGGTGGTGGGTCAGCCCTGCTCCTCGAGTTGATGCCGCGACTGCGCGTCGATGCGATGGAAGAAGGCCAGGAGAGTGCTGACATCGCAGTGATCGACGTCGAGTTCCGCGAGCCCGGCAGCGACGAAATCGTCTCCGACACGGTGGTCGTGAACTACCCACACGCACCTTGGGAAACGCCGTCCAGCGGCTTCTTCGAGAACGCCAATAGCGACAGCGATGACGTGACGGTCGTGACGAAGAGTTTCGTCATGTTGAATGTCTTCGTCGGCATCGAGCAAGCAGTAGCCGCCTATCATGAGAACTTCATGGATCCGACCCAGTCGGTGGCTGAGCTCACGGCGCTGCTCGCTGCTTTGGAGGACTACAATGAAGAAGTCGAGGACGTCGATATCGACTACGACATCGAACTCGTGGAAGAGCTGATCGTAGTCATGCTCCAGAACGACGTCCCCGAGCCCGACCCCGAG
This sequence comes from uncultured bacterium, assembly GCA_965651905.1. Lineage (GTDB taxonomy): Bacteria > Myxococcota_A > Polyangia > Polyangiales > Polyangiaceae > SZUA-265. Next base: position 53,908 of record CBFGUG010000002.1, read on the forward strand.
TTCGTGGAAATTCCGGAAGATCCGTGGCCCGCAGATTGACGCAATAGAGCAGGACACGCCTGGCGCAACGAGCGCGATGAAGGGCGGTACCCAACGGGGTGCCGCCCTTTTTTTCTCGTCGAATCGACGGCGCTCAGCTCGAAAGTGGAGCGTGTCGTCGCGTTCCGAGCGTGGGGGTCGCGGATCCGCGTGGAATCTGCTCTAACTAGTGCGTGATGCATTCACCCCCAACGACTCGCTCGATACTCGTCAACCTGAGCTGGTGGTTCTTGCTTCTGAGCGCTGGGGCGAGCACGCAGTCGAGCTGTTCTGGGGACGAAAACGTGCTCCCTGCCACTAGCACGACGACCGATGACGACGCCGAGCCTGCCGACTCGGACGACGCCCGCGCTGAGTCGGACGAAACCGACGACGATACATCGCACTCGGACGAACCCGATGGCGATGACCGTGGCGAGATCGAGCTAGCCTCCGACTACAACCCGGACTGTGACGGCTACCAAGACAAGCTCCAAGACTGCCAGGTGCTCAGCGATGGCGACTTCCAATGTGAAGACCCAAGCTCGGACCAGGAAGCCTGTGCCTTCGAGTGCCTGACTCTCGCCAGCTGCAACATCCTATCGGACAACGCCTGCAGCGGCCTGGTCCCGGCCCCACTCGAGCGCTGCTTGAGCAAGTGCTTCAGCTTCGAGTGTGGCGACGGAAGCCTAATCTCGTTGAACTGGCAGTGTGACGGGACGCCCGACTGTGGCGACGGTTCAGACGAGGACGGTTGCGTCGAGTTCGAGTGTGGTTCCGGCGAAACGTTAATCCAGGCCTACGTGTGCGACTTCCAGGAAGACTGTGTGGACGGCTCCGACGAACTCGGTTGCGATGCGTTCACCTGCGGTTCTGGTGAGATCTACCCCGCATGGTACGAGTGCGATGGCGAAGCGGATTGCCTGGATGGGTCTGATGAGGTGGATTGCGAGTTCTTCGAGTGTGACGTGACCGGCGAACAACTGCCCCTGGACTGGCAGTGTGATCAGGTCGACGATTGTCTGGATGGGTCGGACGAGGTCGGCTGTGCCTCGTATCAGTGCCGCTGACGCGATAGTGCTGACTCGGTGCCAACTGAACTAGTGCTGTTGACCCGTATCGAATTCGATCTCCAAAACGACCGCCACGAGTGTCGTTACGCGCACCACTCGCACGGCGACGGGCGTAGTAGCCGCATGCCCACAGCCAAATCGTGCGGACCAGCCAACGAGCAGCTTGCACGAACGCTCTGAATACGAGACGCTTCCGTCGTGCGTTCGGCGACCCTGGCCGTTGTTTGCGCGGCCTTGGCGCTCGTCGGCTTCACTCGAGAGGCGGCAGCCCAGACGATGTCGGTGGCACTCGACTATCGCGGTCCAACCACGTGCCCGACGAGGGAAGCGTTTTGGGACGCCCTGGCCACCCGGACTCAACGAGTTCAACAGGCAACGGGCTCTTCGGCTGACGTGCTACTGCGGGTGGACCTCGCGACGAGCGGCGCTGGCGTCCTGGGCCGCCTAGAGATCGTGCGCGACGGATTGGCAACCGAACCCCGTTATGTCGAGGCCGACGACTGCAATGGCGTCATTCACGCGCTGGCCCTGACTGCCGCATTGGGTATCGATCCTGGAGCGCTCACCCGTCGCCCTGAGCCTACACCTCCCCCCACGACCATGGAGCCGCTTCCTGAATTCACGCTTCAGCCCGCACGTTGGACTCGCCCGTCGGATTGGCGCTCCGCTTTGGCGACCCAGATCGTAGGTGCGCAGGTCGTCGATTCGGACGCGAGCTGGGGAATCGCCGCGTCGATCGCAGCCCACAATCAATCGGGTGGAGCGTGGGCTCCAGTGTTGCGCGGTGGCGTGGCCCTGCTACAGAGCGCGCCCTTCGGCAGCGATTCGCCAGCGCGCTTCACCCTGCTGACGGCGTTAGCCCGCGCGTGTGTGCTCCACGCGGACTCATCCCCAATTCGAATTCGGCCCTGTATCGGTGGGCAGCTTGGGACGCTGCGGGCGCGGGGACACAACGTGAGTAACCCCGAAAGCAGCAGTCGGGTGTGGGTCAGCGCCGCGCTGGCTGTCGAAGTCGGCTACGTGATTTCAGAGTCTGTCGCGCTTCAGCTGGATCTGGCGGCACACCTGCCGTTCGCACCCCAAAGCTACACACAGGGACTCAGCCCAGCGGAGCGCGAGCAGGTCGCACAAACGCCATCGCTCGTGCCCTGGGTTGCTGCCGGCCTCAGTTACGATCTCTGAACCCACCGCCTACACGGCGTCGCGCGGTGTAGTGCAGTGGCGAAACGCGTGCAGGGAAAACACCGCGCGGTCCACTCAGTGAACCCGAAAGTACCCCCCCAGAATCAACAACGCCTGCATATGGTTGATACCGTCGAAGAACCGATACAGCCCCTGAGGCATCGGCGTCTCCCATATCGTGCGAATCATCTGCTCACACGCAGGCACCGTGGCGATCGCGCACGTGGCTCCGTTGAGCGCGACCAATGCGCCCGACGGGATCTCATTCAACGCCGTACCGTCCGTCGCGAAAATCGATGGGTACGGTTTTCTCGGATAAGTCGCGAAGAACGTGATCAACCTATCAGCCAGCTCTACCTGGCCCGCTTCTACCCCGTACCAGAGGTGATCGAGCGCGATGGCCAAACCGATGGGGTATGAGCTCTCGTTGAAAACCAGATGCTCCTCCAGCGGAACCCCATCGAAGTCGGCACGGGCTGGCGCTAGCCCCGTCTCCTCGTGCGCCGTCTGCTGCAGGAAGTCGCGCCCCCTTTCTGCTGCCTCCGCCCAGAACGGCTCTCCCGTGGCGTCCGCCCAAACTTGAAAAAACGCAGGCACGACACTGCCGACCGTCACCTGTCCGTCCATTTCCTCCTCAGGGGCGGACTTCGGTAGCGCCGCATCCCGATCGAAAAGGTTCGTCACGCCCTCCACTACTCCGCCGCTCCGTTCTTCTTTGTTGAGCATGACGTCGAGCAGGTCTCGCGCTTGCGCTCCATAATCGAAAATCCCGTCGGCATTGCCCCAACGAGACTCAGCGAACAGCAGCGCGGTGGTGACGTACAATGCGCCGAAAACCCCGGCGCCTTCGTCGCAGTCTTCACCACTCGGCTGGCAGATCATCCGAAAGTAACCTTCATACGGTCCCTCTGCGTACTGAAACGTCTCCTTCGTGAAACGCCACAACTTGTCGAACTCATCACGACGGTCGAGCTGAACCGTGATCATCATCCCGTAACCCAAAGCGTCCAGTCGCGTGTCGTCGTGAAGGACGTCGAACACGTACGCTCGCTCGTCATCGAGTTCGTAGTAGATCGATTGCGTATCTGGATCGCCATGGAACAGCGCTTCATACGCAAGCATCACGCGAGCCCGAACCTGCTCCGGCGGGACGTCTAGAACGACCTCGAACGCGCTGGGTTCGGACGGCATGTCTGGGACGGATGCGTCCGACACATCCTCGGGTAGGATGGGTTCGTCGGAGGACGAGGTGGAGGTCGAGGTCGAGGTCGGGGTGCTCCCCGCTTCGACGACCGGGAGAGTCACGTCGTCGGTGGCACCTAGGTCATCGTCCGCGATCCCAGCTTCCTGCTCGACCTCGCCTACGCCGGGACGCTGTCCCCCAGTGCCAGGTCTAGGGCGCTGTCCCGCATCGATCACGGGGAGAGCGGGCCCAGCTTCGACGCGAAGCGGGGTATCGAAACCGAGGTAGTTCTCTTGGACACTGCACGCGACGAAGACGCCAGCCACGGCGAGCGACGCGATCAGGGCGCCACGAAGAGCACTCGGTGCACCCGTGATTCGAGCCACGACTGGTGTCGGTCGTTCCTTCATCACACTCACTGCTTGATCACACAGACCCGTCGCCGAATCGGTTTCGACGGTAGCCGAAGCGTAGCACGGGGGCGCGCGTCGCCCTCATGCGAGCGCTGCCTCGAGCTCAGTCTTGGACGAAGCGTCGCAAGCGCGCCGCGAGCACGCTGTTCGGACTACGCTCCAGCAAACGTGCCGCTCGTCGCGATGCTTCCGTTTTTTGGCCAGACGCCGACAATGCCTCGATCCGCAGCAGCTCAGCTTCCTGCCCAAGGCTACCCCGTGGAAACTTCGAGCGGTACTCGCCGAGCTGGCTCAAAGTGCTCGACGGACGGCCCGCACGCAAGGCCGCGCGCGCCTGATCGAGGTACGCCACTTCCTCCTGCAGATCCGACGCCGTGGGTGCCACCGCTTGAGGCTTTGCGGCGCGCTTGGCGCGCGCGACCCGGGGGGTGCGCGTCACTGACCCCGATGGCGGATCTTCCGCAAGGTCCTCGAATTCCGCAACGTCCAACTCGACGACGGGTAACACCGACTCCTCGTCGACGGGCTCGGGTGCTTCCGCAACGTCTACTGCCTGCTGACGCGCTTCTGCCAGCCGCTCCTGATTCGCCAACCGCTCCTGAGGTTGTTGTGCCGGCATCACCATCTCAGCTCGGGGCGTGATGGCTTGGTACGTGACGACCCCGCCAACGCCCGTCGCTGCGAGCGCGACTCCCGCTACCGCCTTCTTCCACGTCAGCGCTGCCGCCACGGAGGTCTTGCTCGTGACCGCTATGGTGGCGCCTACACCGATCGCGGCGAGGACTCGGGCCTGTCGCATCCCGTCGCTCGGACACTCGACGCCAGCTCTGAGCAAAGCGCGCTCGAACTCGCTCTGAGTCTCATCGATCAGACGAACGGGTTCGGTCATGACCCCACCTTCCTCGTCTGGTTGTGGCGCGCCGCAGCCTCGAAGCGCTGAACGTCCGCTTGAAAGTATTTTCGCGCGCGGCGCAGCCGAGAAGCCACGGTCCCCGTCGGGATTTCGAGCAGCTCCGCAATCTCAGGCATCTTCAGCCCCTCGAACTCGTAAAGCGTGAACACGACTCGAATATCCTCTGGCATCCGCTCTAGTAGCCGATCCAATAATTCTCTGGCGTTCTTCTGCGTAATTAGTTGCTCTGGCGACTCTTGAACCGCTGGCAGCGTATCGTCGAGCGGCTCCAACCGTTGGTGCCGCTGTGCGCTCCGACGTACGTGAGACGCCATGTGTTTCGCCGAGCGGAACAGGAAGCTGCGCTCCGCCCCTACGACGATGTCGTCCAGTCGATTGGCCACCACGATGAACGTGCGCTGGACGGCGTCGTCCAGATCCGCGTCGGGCACCCCCAAGTTCCTGAGGACTCGTTCGACGAAACCGAGATGCTGCTTGACCAGCTTGGTGAGTCGCTGTTCGCGCGGGCTCATGAGCGAAGAATTCACGGCCCAGCGGGCCTGCTGTGATCGGGACGGATGACATGGTGTACTCCACGGGGAAAGCAGCAGCAACCACCCTGCGCGAAGCTGGAGGGCTGCGAGAAGTTTACAGTAAGCGCCGTTTCATCCCGGTCCAGAGGAGCATTACTGGCTCCTCTGCGACGTCCCGCGAGGATGACAGGCGGGGGCCTAGGGCAATCGAATGCGTCGCGGCCGGGGTGCGACTGTTGGGCGCTCATTGGACTTCTTTCGTTTGACTGGTCTTTCGTTAGACTGGTCGCGCGTTGACTGGTCGGGGCTTTCCGTTTCCTTTCTCGATAGAGTGAGCAACTCGTCCTGAAGGTGTCGCTCGCACTCACTGAGCTCAGTGAGGCAAACAAACAAGGCCCGCAAATCGCCAGCGTGATCACTATTTGGGGCCACCCCGCCCCCCCTCCACTCCGAAGGCGGCATTCGTTGCGTGACAGCGCAACGCTGAGCCCGCGCGCGCGAACTCCATGTAACATCGGCCGGGCGGCCCGACGCGCTTCGAGACTGGAGAGCAGGTGGCTCAGGTCTTACCCCCACACCCACCCGAGCAGCAGAACCACCACCAGCCCAACCAACCCGACCAACGTCGTCATGAGCGTCCAGCTGCGAAGCGTCTCGTGGGTCGTCAGCCCCAGGTAGCGACTCACCAACCAGAATCCCGAGTCGTTCACATGCGAGGTGCACGTCGCCCCCGACGCAATCGATATTACGACCAGTGCGCGGGTGACCTCGCTTGGCGACAGGGGTTCGATGAGCGGAACGATCAGTCCTGCAGCAGTCAGCATCGCAACCGTCGCAGAACCCTGCATCACCCTGACCACCCACGCGAGCAAGAACGCGAGCAACAAAGGCGCGACGCCGAGTGCGCTGAGCTGATCCGCCAACACGCTGCCGACCTGTGACTGGATCATCACTTGCTTCAACACACCGCCAGCACCTGTGACCAGAATGATGATCCCGGCTGGCTCCAAAGCACCAGTCGCCAAGTCCCGCACCTGCTCGGCGGAAAGTCCACGACGTGCTCCGAGCACCCGAAAGCTCACCAACGTGGTGATCATGAGAGCGACGAACGGGTGCCCAACCAACGCGAGCAGTCCAAGGAATTTACCGCCTTCCGAACCGCCGAACCAGGCGTGGGCGAGCGTGCTCGACAAGATTAGGAAGATGGGCGAGGCGAGCAGTCCCAGCACCAACCCAAAGCTCGGTGGTCGCTCGGGCTCTGCTACCCCCGCTGGCTCTCGTGGCATGGGAGGCGCGCCGCCCTCGAGCGATGTGACCGTCTCGGGTAACCGCCCGGGGATGCGGTCGTCGATCACTTTGGCCAGCAAAGGTCCCGCCAACATCATCCCGGGTAGTCCCGCAACGATCCCAAACACGATCACCAACCCGAGTTCGGCATTCACGATTGCTGCAACCCCAATCGGCCCGGGTGTGGGTGGGACGAACGCGTGAGTGACGACCATGCCCGCCAACAGGGGCAGCGCAAAGCGCATCAAGGGTGCCCCCGACCTGCGCGCGAGCCCGTAGAGCATCGGCACCAACACGACCAAAGCCACGTCGAAAAAAACTGGGATTGAAATCAAGAAGCCAGCGATGCCGAGCGCCCAACCCGCGCGCTCCATGCGGAAGCTAGCCAATAGCCCGTCCGCCAACACCCTCGCACCGCCAGACACTTCGAGCAATCGCCCGAAAATCGCCCCGAGCCCAACCACCACGGCGACGAAGCCGAGCGTGCCCCCCATACCCTCTTGCATCGCGCGCAGCACGAGATCGGGTTCGAAGCGCGGCCACTGTGCAGCCAAGCCGATGAGCAAGCTGACCAACAGCAGCGCGACGAACGCGTGCATGCGCTTGCCGATGATTAAGAACAGCAGCAGCACGAGCCCCGCCGAGGCAACGACGGTCAAGAGCACTGGATCGGCTACCGCAGCGTCGTGCGGCGCGCCGCCGTTCACGGCTCTTGACCAGCTTGCGCGTTCACCTTTGACCAGCTAGCGACGCTCGAGTCGAAGCTCACTTGCTGCTACCACTCGCCGAGCCAGGCACGGACGCTGCAGGCGCTCCAGACGCGGGCGGCGCAGATGCCGGCTCGTTGCCGACACCACTCGCGCTCCCCGGCGCGGTGCTCGGGGGTGAACCAGCGGCGGCACTCGGATCCGTTTCCGCACTGGCGTCGGAAGGTGTAGCGGGCACGGGTAACCCCGCGACCAACTTCCCGATGCAGCCCGACATCGCACTCGACGCGGAGGCAGCTTTGCACGCCGCCTCATCGAGGAACCACGTACCCCCGCCCTGCAGCTGAATGCTGTGCGGGTCTATGCCCTCCATCTTGACGTCTTGGTTGCACACCCACGGCCCTTCGTCGGTCGGCGTGGTTCCAGCGGCAGCGGGACCGAACAAGCGAATCTCTTCGGCGCCTTGCCGATAGTGAATGGCGAGGGGGGGTAACTCGGGGTTCACACGGCGCCAGGTGCCCATCGGCGCGCCACGCGAGAGCTGCTCGAAGCGCCAGCCTTGGCAGCTCGCGCTGCCTTCGGCGCGGAAATACACCGTGGCAGACTTGCGTTGCAACGCGGCCAGTGTCTCTCCCGGCAGCGCGACACACAGGTAGTTGAGCAGTCGTTCGTCGGTCACGACTTGCTCGAACACGAGCGCGTCTTCCTTCCAGTCGCCTGAGAACTCCGCGTCGAACTCGTCGATCTCGTCGAGGAGCTGCTGCATCGAGTCCAGCGGCATGCTGGCGTTGCAACGTTCGTCGCGCAAGAACGAAATGGTCACGGCCCCGAGCGCAACGGCACCTGCGCGTTGTTCTGCGACCAGCAGTTGTCTGAGCGCGTCCGCGTCGAGATCGTCACACTGACACTTCGGGATCGCATCGAGCATGGCTTGCCGCAGCCGCGGCCAGCGCTCCTCGGAACCGAGTGTGCGAACGGATGCTGCCGCCGCGTCGACGGCTGCGCAGTTGGAGAACTGCGCGTAACCTTCAGCCGCCAGCTCGTGGCGCACGCTTGGATCGCGTTCTGCGAGCACTCGTTCTGCGAGACGCTGGCCCTGGGAGCTGGTGTCCTGCTCGTGGGGATCGGGGGGAAGCGGCGGCCTCGCGAACAACAGCTTGATCTCGAGATCCGTGGGCAGCGCCAACAAGATCGAGTGAAGTGTGCGCACGTCCGTGGTGGAAGCCACAGCGAGATAGATGCTGTGCTCTGCGGCTTCAGCGGCTGGCCCGGGCCCACGCTGTTCCAACATACTACGCAACGACGCGAGCTGTTCGTCGTGAGTACCGCCAGGAATCGGCTGACCATCGAGCGTCATGGGACGATCGGAAATCTCCAAGACCGGCCCGCGACCGTACGCCCCACTCAGCGTCGAGGTAGGCAGTCCCACCGAGACCGAAGCCGTCATGCCCTCGGTTGGCAGCTGAGTCACCACTCGCTGCAACAGCTCATGACGCTCCTCACAACTCGGACCCTCTGGCGCCTCCACTCGACTGGAACACCCCAACCCGGCTACCCCGAGAGCAGCCAACCCGAACAATAGTCTGAAGCCCATTTTGCGCTGATAACACGAAACCCCTTTGCGCATCGATGCTTGGCTGGCTGCCCAAGGTACGGAGCGAAAAAAGTGCTCAACCCACCGCTGGCTCATGCCGACTCGGCTTGCATGCCCGTAGTCAGCAGCCCCACTCCCGTCATCGCGACCCATCACGGGGCGTCTCCGGGGCGACATGCCGCGGCTGCCAAGAATCGTTTCGCCTCCCATCTCGAATCCCCGAGTTCAATTACGAGTCAGCATGAGACGAGTGCCCCCAGCGCCGCGGGGCGAGCGCAACCCAGTCAGCGAGCTCTCACCTTCGACGCGTGGTGGTCCACGACTCGACGCTTCGAAGGCACCTTGCGTGGCTGGGAAGCACAGCCCCTGAATCGCTTTGATCGCGGGGGGCGCACCAACTTCGGAATCACGGAGCGGACGTTTCGAAGGAGTGCAGGCGTGGCTGGGCTCGCGCCCACGACCGAAGCCTTCGAAAACCTGTCGCCGGCACACGCGAAGAGCATAGCCGCGTCGATTTGGAAAACGTCCAAAGCCGACCAACTCGACGACCCGGGAGTAGCGTTGGTGGTCGGTGATTGGTTCTGGGGAAGTAACGCGCTGGCGTGGCAACGGATCAAAGAGGCCCTTCACTCGGCGGGGCACCCAATGCCCAGCAGCGACGGGTTCGATGCCGCAACCATCGAGGTGCTCAATGGCGTTCCAGCTCACGAGCTGATCGCGCTCCTGTCCGAAGCCCGACGACGACATCACGCGGAGATCGTGGCGAGCGATCCGAGTCAAGCCGTGTTCTTGAACGGGTGGCAACGACGGACCGATCAACGTGAACTCATGGCGATGACAATGAGCGGCGGATGGATGCCGCAGACGGCGGAAGCTCTCGGTGGTATCTCTTTCGCGCCTGGACTGAAGCTGGCGGGCAGGGTGGACGCAAGCATGATTCACACAGGACTGCGAGGCTCGGACTCCACCGCGGGTACCAGCTCGAGTGTTATGCCTGGGGCACTACGCCACGGTGATCCCACGAGACAGAACGACGATTCCGCCGTCGACCCAGGCGTCTTTTCGGGCACTAAACGTCGGAGATCGCCCGTCGCGAACTCACGCGAGTCAGACGAAGTAGTGCAAGCATTCGCCCCCACGCACCTACGATGCTAGGGTCGCCCGCGGCCCCATGTTGCGAACACTCCCCGTCATCATCGCTGCGATCGGCATGAGCCAACCAGAGCTCCCGGCAGCAGAAGCCGAAGTCATCGCAAAGGCACTTCAAACCCAGGCCCAAGCCCACGACTTCGACCCGCTCACGGGCGTTGCGATCATCACGCACGAGAGTCGTTTCAACGCCAAAGCCGTGTCTCGAAGTGGTGAGGACTTTGGCCTGGCTCAAATCCGAGCCCGCTATGTTGGCGCGTGCAAGAAGGACCCGAACCCAGTCAAGGCACCACGCAAGGCCTGCAAAGAGGTTCACGCGATGCTGCTCGACCCGGTCGAGAACATCCGCATGATGGCCGAGATGATCACTCGCAACCGCAAGTTCTGCAAGAAGAAGACAGGCAGCGCGCGTTTCGAACGCTGGCTCGCGAGTTACCAAGGTCGAAACAACGCGCGCAAGAAGCGCTGGTGTCAGCCGGGCAAGGGCACTTGGCGAGTGATCGAGACGAGATCGCGACTCATCCGTCAATTGAAGGCGAAGAAGCTACTTTGAGTCACCCGCCGCGTAACCTGCAACGCTGATGGGCGCGCGGGGCGGGCGACGGGTAATCTACGGGACGCAGCGGTCAGCGCCTGCGGCGCGCGAGCCAAGCGAGCCCTAGCAATCCCAAAACTCCGAAACCGTGCGTGCTACGCCCGGGTGCGGCCGTGGCACACGACGAGCTGACTTCGCCCTCGGCACTCGCTTCGCAGCTGTTGCCCGAACATTCAGCGTCTGCAGAACCCGACGCTTCGACATTCACCGTCAGCACGGCGTTGAGCGCCGCGATGCAGTTTTCGAGATTGTTGCCGTGGTCGACGTACTGTCCGTCGCAAAAAATCGCGCCTTCGGGGGCTTCACATGCGATCTCACAATCACTCTTCAGCTCGGCCTCGCACTGACCTTCGAGCTCTGCACGACAATCGATGCGGCACTCGGCGCTCGCGTCCACCTTGCAATGACCTTCGCAAGACGCCTCGCACTTGCCTTCGCACTCGGCTGATGGCGGCGTGCCCTCGCAGCTGGCGCTGCACTCGCCTTCGCAGGTCGCTTCGCACGCGCCTTCACATTGGGCGCGTGCCTCGGCTTCACAGCTGGCCATGTTGTCTGCAGCTTCACACTCACCTTCGACGTGCGCGTCACACTTCGCCTCGCAGTCGACCGTGCAACCACCTCGGCACTGCCCCTCGCAGTCGAGAGACCCGGGGTCGACTTCACACTCGGCTTGGCATTCGCCTTCGCACATCGCCGAACAGTCGGCGTCAATCTCGACCGCACACTCGCTGTTGTCACAGTCGGCGCGGGCTTGGCCCTCGCACGCCAACTCGAAACTCGCCTCTTGGCAGCCGTCCACCTTGCAGCCGCCAGAGGTCTTGACTTCACATTCAGCTTCCGCCTCGACCTCGATGTTCCCACAAGCGCTGAGTTGAGCTTGGGCCTCGGGCGCCAGGGTCAGGCCAAAGGCAAACGCCGCAGAGAGACAATAGGCGGGCAATAACGAGATGAATCGCTGAGTCATGTCAAAGATCTCCAGTGTTTAAGCAAGTAGGCCAGGGTTGGCGCATCGGTCCGACGCCCGAAGGGCCGCACCGATCTGCAGGTGCGGACGATACCACTTCCGCACCCCTTCAGGCGTGAAGCCTGCACTGTATCTACGTCGGGGTCGAGTCAGAAATTTCTTCGTTCCGGATGCCACAGCGTGGGCGTTCGCGGTGCGACAAGAAGGCCACAGCGCAACGTTTGGGCGTGCAACTGGGCGCGCTCGCCGGGTCTTCAGGAGAGCTTCGCGGCGCGTACGAAGCGCTCCACGAGGTTCGGATCTTTGACGCGCGCGCTGGCCTCGACGCCGCTCGCTACATCTACGCCCCATGGCCGTACGCTGCTGACGGCAGTCGCCACGTTGCTTGGATTCAACCCCCCGGCGAGAATCAGCTCACGCTGCGCAACCAGATCCGTGATCAACGTCCAGTCGAAACGATGTCCGGTCCCGCCGAGTAGCGTCGCGCCCTTCTCGTCCACCACTTTCGCGTCGACCAACAGACGTGGTCCCCGAAACCGTGCGGCGAATTCGACGTCAGCGGCCGTCGCGATTCGCACCGCTTTGAAGTCTCTGGGTGGCAGCGATTCGAGTGACTGTGGCGCTTCGTCACCGTGAAGCTGCAGCGTGTCCACCCCCGTCGCGTCTCTGAGATCTTTCAGCTCATCGACGTTGCGATCTGCAACCACGGCCACCGTTTCGATTCGCCCCGCGATAGCCGCGACGATCGAACGCGCCTGAGCGACGTCGATGTAGCGCTTCGAGCTGGGCACGAAGTTCAAGCCGACCATGTCGGCTCCAGCTTCCACGACCAACTCGGCATCACGCGGCGTCGTGACGCCGCAAATCTTGACGACAACGGACATGACTCTAGGCGCGCAAATCAACGCGCTCCCTGCGTTTGCCACATCCGCTGCCATCGCTCCAGCCGACCATCGATGAATCGAGGTGTGTCGCAGAGCTGGCGCAGGTTGCGCGCACCGACCAGCAACATGGCCGTGCGCAGTTGCTCTTCGACGCCGCGCAAATAAGCGGCAGCGCCCTCGGCACCACCGCGATCGTACGCCTGAAGCACGGGGCGCGCGATGCCGACCACGTGTGCCCCGAGCATGATCGCCTTGGCTACCTCGAGGCCGTTGGTCATCCCGCCCGTCGCGAAGATCGTGCGAAACGCGCCAGCGGACACCGCCATCACACTGGCGGCAGTCGGGATCCCCCAATCCCAAAACAGATTGCCCAGTTGACGTTGTCCGTCGGATGCCCGCTGGGTCTCGACCGCCACCCACGAGGTTCCACCAGAGCCAGAAACATCGACGTGTTCGACGCCAGCCGCGCGCAAACGCTCCGCCACCGAACGCGAAATCCCACAGCCCGTTTCCTTGGCGACCACTGGCTGTTTCAGCTCCCGCGCCAAACGCTGAAGCGCATCCAAACAACCTACGAAACTGCGATCGCCTTCGGGCTGAACCACCTCCATGGCGGGATTCAAATGAACACACAAGGCATCTGCGCCCACGTCGTCGACCAACGACTGCAGCTGCGCGCTCGGGGTTTGCGCGGCCTGCACCGCAGCGATGTTTCCGAGCAACAACACCCCAGGTGCCACGTCGCGCACGCGGTAGCTGCCCGTGGCAGCCGGGTCGCGCAACATGGGGCGTTGACTCCCTAGTCCAAAAGCGTAGCCGCCAGCTTCGGCGATCTTGGCCAGGGCGCGATTGATCTCACCCGCTCGCTCGGTGCCGCCCGTCATTCCAGCGATCAGAAGCGGCGCGCGCAGACGCTTGCCGAGTACGGTCAGCGACAGATCGATGTCGTCCAAGCTCGCCTCGGGGAGCGCGTCGTGCACTAAGTGCACACACTCGAACAGCGTCGTCTTGTCCTTGAACGCGACGTCACCACGCGCAGCTAGGTCGAGGTGGTCGGTCTTTCTGGATTTGATGTCGGGCATGGCTGGCGGCCGAGGGAAAGCTGGCTGAGTCTGGGCCGCAGCCCTGGTCGTCGCAGGTGCCGCAGTCGTCACGGAGCTCGAATGTTGGGGGACACGGAGCCTAGGAAGAATCGGTAACTCATTGCAACCGCAGACGACCGAGCCAGAATCGCCACGTGCCCCACTCTCCCGACGACAGCTCCGATGAAACCCGCGCGACGGCGGCTGCAACGGCGCTCGACGCGAGGACGCGTCGCTGGTGTCAGCACGTGCTGGAGCAGCTGGGAGCAGGAAAAATCCTCTCCACGGAACTCCTGCGAGGGGGGCTGGATGCGCTGACGATGGAGCTAGAAACCGACGGCGGTCAAAGCTTCGTGATCCGCTGTCCGTTCGAAAGGCCTGGAAGCGACGCCGCAAGTCGCTCCGAGCACGAAGCTGAGGTGCTGACGGTGCTGCGCAAGTGCCGCGGACTTCCACCGATCCCCGAACTGGTGGCGGTCGACCCTCACGGAAATCACGCGGGACGCCCCAGCTTGCTCACGACACGTCTCGCTGGCCGCCCCGACATAGCCGCACGAAGTGCACAACACGATGCCGCTGGACGGTCTGACGCTTTCGGACGACACGGGGTCAACGACAGAGTGCGCCAGTTGGCGCGAGTGCTGGCGTCAATCCACCAGGCGACAATCCCAGACGGCACTTCGTTGCCACCCGCCAGTGGCGAAACCGACTCCAACGCCCCTTCCAAAGTGGATGCTGGCAGCCCGCTCGACGCCGCAATCTGGCAGGCAGTGTTCGTCGCCCTCGAAGACCGACGGCTACGCCTGAAAACGCACGCAACATGCTTGACCCATGGTGACTTCCACTTGGGTAACGCCTTGTTCGCGGAGGGCCAGCTGACTGGCATCGTCGACTGGGGCGAAGCCGGACTTGGATGCTGTGAGGCGGAGGTCGGCTACTGCCGCGCCGATCTGGCGCTACTGATGGGCGGCGACTCGCCTGACGTTTTCCTCGACGAGTACCAGCGGGCGTCGGGCGAATGCGTGCAAGACCTCGAGCTGTGGGACTTGGCGGGCGCCGCTCGCGCCTACCCAGATCCTGCCCCCTGGGCAGTGGCCTGGCGAACGCTAGGGCGCGATGATTTGAACGATGGCCGCGTTCGTCGCAGGCTCGACCGGTTTGTCAGGGGTGCACTTCAGAGGCTGCACCGCTGATGGGGTAAGGCTTGCATTGCACGACTGCTGGCACTACCACAGGCGCAAACCATGGCGGCCAAGAAAGCAGGATCGCGCTCGACGCGGAAGCGCGACACACGCGGCCGAACCAAAGCCAAGACGCTGGAAGTCAATCCCTTCGTCGCTCTCGTGCGTGAGGTCAAGCCCGACGTAGACCGCCGCCTCGACGCGCTGCTTCAGTCCGAACTCGCGCGCCACGCAGACACGGGTCACGAGGTGACGCACACCCTCGAAGCGGCGCGAGCGTTGTGCAGTCGCGGCGGGAAACGCTTGCGCGCGGCACTCGTCGTGGCTGGCCTGAAAGCATTCGAGAAAAGCCGTCCAGCGAGTTGGGAGACCGCGCTCGAATGCGGGGTCGCCGTCGAGCTACTGCAGGCCTACTTCTTGATCCACGACGATTGGATGGACCAGGACGACGTCAGGCGTGGAGGTCCCGCCGTTCACGCGGCGCTCTCACGCAACTTCAAGTCGAAGCACACGGGAGCGGCGGCAGCCATCCTCGCGGGTGACTACCTGGTCGGGTTGGCCACTTTGGAGCTCACCCGCGCCGCCAAACGCCACGCCAAGTTGCCAAGCCTGCTCGAAGTGTTCGCCGAGATGCAGCTAGCCGCTGTCGTCGGTCAACAGCTCGACGTGATCGGGCAGACGAGGAACGCCGAGCGCATCTACGAACTGAAGACCGCAAGCTACACCGTTACGGGCCCGCTTCAGCTCGGCGCACTGCTCGCGGGAGCCTCACGCTCCACGCTGACTCAGCTGGCCGCCTTCAGTAAGCCTCTCGGCGTGGCTTTTCAGCTGCGTGACGATCTGATTGGAGCGTTTGGCAGCACACAGGTGACCGGTAAGCCGCGCGGAGGTGACATTCTTCAGGGCAAGTGGACGTACATCGTTCAGCACGCGTTGGAGCACGGCACCCCAGCACAGCGTCGTGCAATTTCGGCCGCATTCGGCAAGTCGAAGGTAGCCAAGAAAACGCTGGAAGGAGCGCTCTCGGCACTCGGGGACACGGGCTCTCGGGAAGCGTGTGAAAAGCGCATCGACCAGCTCCGTGCAACGTCGGTTCGCAACTTGAAGAAAATGACGTTGACCGCTCGCGGCCGTGAACTGCTGACGGGCGCCGTCAGCGCGCTGAGCGATCGGCAGAATTGAGCCCGAGGACATGGCGCAAGCCTTTGGCAAGGTGATCCTGAGTGGTGAACATGCCGTAGTACACGGCGCGCCAGCTCTGGCCTATGGTCTGGCACGCGGCGCGATAGCTCACGCCAGCCCGAGCGGAGCGCCCGAGCTGCACATCGGCGCGCAGCGCATTTTGCACGACAGCGTGACCGGCCGAGCCTTCTCAGCGCTGCTCAGCGCGATGCATCGAAAACCCTGCCGAGTGGACGTCGAGGTCCAAATCCCGACTGGAGTTGGGCTCGGAGCGTCGGCCGCGATCGGCGTCGCGATCGCCAAATCGATTCTCGAATTGACCCCGACAAGAGCGGATGACGAGACGACCCGAGCGCTGGCGGGCGCAGACGCTTGGGAACGAGAGTTCCATGGTAACCCTTCGGGCATCGATGCCGCCTGCGCGCTTCACGGCGGCTGCATTCGCTTTCAACGCGGCGTCGGAGCCACCCCCATCGAAGTCGCGGGGCCCCTGCCGCTGGCGATTGCCGTGGCTGGTCCTCCGTCGTCCACCAAAGAGATGGTCGAATCCGTCACGCGCCTGAAGCAACGCAAGCCCGCCGAGTTTACGAAGACGCTGGAGGCGATCACGGCGCTGGTGAACAACGCGCAGCGCTGTCTCTCGGATGGCAACTTGGACGCCCTGGGCCAGCTACTGGATTTCAATCAGATGTTGCTGTCGGGTTGGTTCCTCTCGACGCCAGAGATAGAAGAGTGTTGCCGGCTCGCGCGCGGGGCGGGCGCACGCGGCGCGAAGCTCACGGGCGCAGGAGGGGGCGGCTGCGTGATCGCCGTCGCGTCGGACTCGGGTACCGAACCGATTCTGCAGGCCTGGAGAGCAGCCGGGTTCGAGTGTTTCGACAGCGCGCTGACAGATTCACCCCACGCCCATCCTCAACACGCAGGAGCTGACCGAAAATGAGTGCTGCAGCAGCAACTGCCCACGCGAACATCGCGCTCGCGAAGTACTGGGGCAAGGCAAACGCAGAGAGCAATCATCCTGCGGTCCCCAGCATTTCGATGACTCTCGACGGTCTCACGACGCGAACCGAAGTGCGCTTCGACGCATCGCTTTCGCGTGACCAACTCACCCTCAACGGCTCACCGCAAACGGGAAAACCACTGGCGCGCGCAACCGCTTTGCTCGATCGAGTACGCGCGGAAGCCAAGCGGTCCGATTTCGCGACCATCACCAGCACCAACGACTTCCCCACGGCGTCGGGCCTGGCGTCGAGCGCGTCGGGTTTCGCTGCGCTCGCACTCGCCGCACGCTGCGCCGCGGGCCTCGGCGAAGACTTACGAGCGGCTAGTTCGGTGGCGCGTCAGGCGTCTGCCTCTGCGGCGCGCTCGGTTTACGGCGGCTACGTCGCGCTCGATCTCGGCGCCGACGCCGCGCGGCGAATCACCCCCGACGTGCCATTCGATCTGGAGCTCGTCGTGGCGGTGATTCACGAAGGACCGAAAGACATCGGCTCGACGCAAGGCATGCAGCTGACCCAGCGAACCAGCCCGTACTACCCGGCGTGGGTGGCACAAGCTCCCGAACATGCGAAACGCACGGAGCTCGCTCTGCGCGCTGGGGATTTACCCACATTGGGACCCTTGATTGAGCAGAGCGCGCTGCTGATGCACGCGTCGATGTGGGGCGCCACGCCGCCGCTCATCTATTTTACGGGCGGCACCCTGGCGGTGATCGCGCGCGTCCGCGAACTGCAGACGCGGAAACTCTCCGCCTATTTCACGATGGATGCGGGCCCGCACGTCAAGGTCGTCACCTCGAGCGCCGACGCCGAGGTCGTGCGTCGAGAGCTGGACGCCACCCCAGGCGTGCTCCGCACGATTCACTGTCGCCTGGGACCCGACGCCCGCGTCACCAAGCTGCCATGAAGGTGCGCGTGCCAGGCAAACTCGTACTGTCGGGTGCATACGCGGTGCTCGAAGGAGCACCCGCCATCGTGACGGCCGTGGATCGTTACGTGGTCGCGGACGGCACGCGCGCGGCCGAGTTCGTCACCGACGAAATGCGCGCGGCTGGCGAAGGGCCGTATCCGCACTTCGACGCCAGCCAGTTGCGAGCAGATGACCGCAAGCTCGGGCTCGGGTCGAGCGCTGCCATCCTCGTTGCGACGTTGGCAACGCATCCCGACGTGGAGCTGGCAGACTCCGCACAGCGCGACACCCTGTTTCAACGGGCGCTGACGGCACATCGCCACGCTCAAGGCGGCGGCAGCGGAATCGACGTGGCCGCTAGTGTGTACGGTGGGCATCTGCGCTTCCAACTCCGAGCGCCGCTGCGGGCCACGACCAGTGGAGGCACATCGAGTGGGCCGTGGCCTGCTGCGAGCGTTCAGGCGATTCGACTCCCACGCCACGTGGAGATCAGTGTGCTCAGCAGCCCGCAAGCCGCGTCGACCAGCGAGTTCTTGACGCGCGTCTACGACTGGAAACGGCGGGCTGCGGGTGACTTCGACGCTTGGCTGCGCGGCGCGACCGACGCTGCGACACTCGCGTGTGAAGCCTGTTCGATGGACGACACATCGACGTTCATCGACGCCCTGACACGCCAAGCAGAACTCCTGAACGTGCTCGGCAACAGCGCTGCCATTCCGATCGTGACTGACGCGGTATCGAAAGCCGATGCGGCAGCCCGAGGGTTGGGTGGCTGCGTGCTGCCCGCGGGCGCTGGGGGCGGCGATGTCAGTCTGTTCGTTCGGAAATCGGGGATCGACGCCCGTGAGGTGCTCTCGATCGCTCAGGGGGTCGGGCTGTCGACCCTACAGCTGTCCCTCGGCGCCCCAGGCGTGGCCGAGGCTGCAGGCGCCTCTTGATCGACGTCGCTCCGCCAGCACGTCGATCGGCTGGGCTGGCTCCGCGCAGCGCCCAGGCGAAAAAGCGCCGTAATCTTCAGCGGTCTGCGCCGACAGGTTGCGCGGCGACGTGTGCACATACTACCTAGACGTGAAATGACCGACTCATCCCGCATCCCGGGTTTCTACAAGCTACAGCTCTCGCAACGTCAGGAAGAGATCAGCAAACGAACCGGGATCTCCCTGGAACGAGTCCGAGCCGCGACGCACGATGGCGGCCTCGATCCGGAAGCCGCTGACAAGGTCGTCGAGAACGTGCTGGGGGTTTACGGTTTACCTTTCGGCGTTGCCCTAAACTTCACCATCAACGGCAAGGATCGGTTGGTGCCGATGGTCGTCGAAGAGCCGAGCGTGATCGCGGCCGCGTCGAATGCCGCGCGCATGATACGCGCGGGCGGCGGCTTCTCCGCGCAAAACATCGGCAGCAGCATGATTGGCCAGGTGCAGCTGTGGGACGTTCCACACCCCGATCGCGCCGCGAAGGCTGTCGACGCAGCCAAAGGGTCGCTTTTGGAACAAGGCGCTGAGGCAGTGCCAAACCTGGTCAAACGTGGAGGAGGTCCGACGGATCTCGAGGTGCGAGATCTCGGCGAAGGGCTCGTCGTGATTCACGTGAGCGTCGACTGCCGCGACGCGATGGGCGCGAACCTAGTGAACACGGTGGCCGAAGCACTCGCACCACGCTTACGTGAACTGTGCGGAGGGAAACTCGGACTCAGAATTCTCACTAACCTGTGCGATCAACGGCGGGTGAGGATTCAAGCCCGCATCCCCACCAAAGAACTGGTCATGGGGCAACCTCGAGGAGTGCACACTTCTTGGGCTCCCGAGGTGCCACGCGATGACGGCATCACCGTCGCCGATGGCATCGTACGAGCGTCCCGCTTCGCCGCACTGGATCCGTATCGCGCCGCTACCCACAACAAAGGTATCATGAACGGCGTCGACTCCGTGGTGATGGCCACGGGCAACGACACTCGCGCGGTCGAAGCAGGCGCCCACGCCTACGCGGCGACCAGCGGTCGCTATCAGCCACTTTCGCAATGGAAGCGCGACGGGGACACGTTGATCGGTGAACTGGAAATGCCGCTCTCGTTGGGCATCGTGGGCGGCACGTTGCGCGTGCATCCAACGGCAAAACTGGCGCTGGAGTTGGCGGGCGTCAGTACCGCCGCGGAGCTGTCACAGATCGCAGCGGCCGCGGGCTTGGCCTCCAACCTCGCCGCCTTGCGCGCACTCGCCACGGAAGGCATTCAGCGGGGCCACATGTCACTGCACGCTCGTAGCGTGGCTACAGCAGCTGGAGCGGTGGGCAGCGAGGTGGAGGCCGTCGCGTCTGAGCTGAGTCGCCTCGGTCGAGTTACGCTGGAACAGGCCGTACGCATCCTCGAACGGCTGCGCTGTACCTGAAATTCTGCTGATGGAACGCGGGACGATGGCGCGCAACAGCCTCAGGAGCTCTCGAGGCTCGCGCCTCAGCGGCGCGCTACTCGCGCTCGCGCTCAGCGGTTGTGGCGGCTACACACACACCGTTCGAATCGTAGAAGGTGAACGCATCGAGGGGCGGGCGATTTCACCTGACGCATACGCTGCCTATCTCGGCGCGGCGCAGCTCGAAGCACGTGGGGAGGCCAGAGCCGCTCTGCAAGCCTATGAACTCGCGAGGAGTCGCGACTCGAGCAGTGTCGAGATTCAGAGCAGAATAGCAAAATTGACGTGCCAACTGCACCCCAGCGCTGCGCGGGAGCCCTTCGAGGACGCCATCGAGCTCGACGCGAACTACGAAGGCGCATGGCGCGAATGGGCGCTGTGCGAACTGCGCCGTGGTAACCTTACACGCGCACTGCGCATGGCCAAGCGAGCGGTTCGCTGTGCTCCATCCAGCCTACCCGCAACCTCTGCTGTAGCAGCCGTGCACGAAGCCCGCAAAGAGCCGGAACTGGCGATCCGTCAGCTCGTCGCCTACGTCACGCTCCACCCGCACAGTCGGGCGGCGTGGCGAGAGCTCGCGCTGACCGCGCGGCGTCAAAACGACATGGCCTGGGCACGCAGGGCACGTCTGGCCCTCGCTGATGGTCGGCCAGAGCTGGCGCCAGCGCCCGATGATGCCCTTGCGCTGGTTGCGGGGGTGCTTCGCACGAGTGGACTCGATGCTGCACGCCCTCTCGCCGTCGAACACGGAATCTCCGCGATCGATCTCGCGTGGTTAGCGTTGGATGCAGGCCAACCCAGACGCGCCGCTCAACAAGCCGAACTCATCCTCGGCGCCAACCCCGACGACGTCGAGGCCGCCATCGTGGCGTTGGCGGCCCACCACCAAGCTGGAACGCGGTCGGGGTTCAGGCAACAGCTGGAACGGATGCCTGAGCCCCGCGAAGCCCTATCCGATCGTGCGGTCGTCGCACTAGCCAACCTGGTGCGCGAGTTGGCAGACGAAGAGACGGCTGCGGCCTTCTTGGAAGGCCTCGAAGCCGCGCGCGGTGCGCCAACCGAGCCCGCGCAGTCCACCCGAGCCATATCCCCCACAGACTGAGCAACGCGTTCACTAAGGCGTTCGATACGCCATCACGGAGTCGCACTCGGCGAAGCGGGCTCCCTCAGATCCTTGGCGGCGTCGAATTCCATCTCCAACTCGACTTCAACGGTCTTCCCCGCAACGACCGTGACGTCACGCTCTGCGGTCTTGCCGAGCGCTGGCAACAACGCGTTCACCTTGACTGAGCCCACCGGGACACCAGAAATTTCGAACCTGCCATCGAGCCCGGTCACTGAGGTGGTCGAGTACGGCACGACGTACACTTCGGCGAACGCAAACTCGTGAGAGCGATCGATCAGCTTGTGTAGTCCGACCTTCTGTGGGTGCACCTCGATGGGTTCACCCCCCGGGATCGCAATGAGCAGTGCTTGACTACGCGCACCGAGCAACTGCGGGGTCACGGCTTTGGGTCCCTTGTTCAGCACGCTCAGGCCCTGACCGAGCATGAGGCCCACGGTGCGGGTTTCGAATGCACACCCCTTGGCCTCGATCTGTACGGTCTTCGGAGGCGCGGGCAGCGTTGCGTCGTACCCTGTCACCGCGACTAACACGTCCGCCAGCGTGCGGTTCGGTCCCTCGCGGAACAACGACTTGTACATCTCGTGCGCTTCGAAACAGGTCCCGACGGGAATTTTCGCGTCGCCGAGTTCGAGCGGGGGTGACTTGTCGCCCTTCATCTTGACCACACCCGCTACCGTCCCAGTCGGGCCTGCGTAGGGAACGTTGGGATCGGCGCTTCCCGCCGGATCACGTTTCTCACTGGTGTCCGCGGGCTGGGATGAGACGTTCGTGTCACTGGGAGCAGAAGTCTCCCCGGTCGGGTTTGAATCCGACCCCTTCTTCTTGGTGCACGCAGCGGCGCAACAAGCCAGCACGATCACGAACAGAGAAATCGAACGACGCATGGTCGGCGAACTTAGGACGACGACCCGAGCAACTCAAAATGAGACTCCACTGCTGCCATCACATCCGCTGCTCTTCCGCCAGCGACTGGGACACTGGCCGGACGCGTTTGCCCATCCCCTCGCGAACGAGTACTTCACCCGCGTGACCGCGATGCCGAAAAAAAACGAGCGGCGCGGCGCAGAGCCTGCCACGCCCCTCATGCCTGGTTTGCAGCAATTCTGCTACGAACCCTGGATCGGGCACACTAGGATGAGTTGATGCCGAGCGTAACGCACGAGGCCCTGACATGTTCTGCATGGCAGCTAGCCTGTGCTGTCGGCGCGAGCGCGATCCTATGCGGCGCGTGCAGTAAGGAAACGCAGCCACCACCCGACGCCGACCAGGCTCAGCCTGCAGCACAAGTCGTGTCCCCCCAAGCCAAGGTCCACGAACTCGGCGAAACGGCGCGCAGTCCGCACTTCGAGCTCAGCGTCAAGAATGCCAAAACGTGCAGCGTCGAACCTCACTTCCAACCTCCCACGGGTGTGCGCAAGCTGGGCATCGAGCTCGAAATCACCGGGCTTTCGGACACACAGGTGCCCGTGAACCCGTTTTACGCCATGCTCGAGGCCGAAGACGGAAAACGTTTCGAGGCGACTCTGGCGGGCTGCACGCCCGTTCTGCAGGCCACTCGAGTCAATAGCGGGCAGCAAGCATCCGGTTGGGTCACGTTCGACGTGCCCGACGATCTGCGGGCAGCGCAGCTGAGCTACTCGCCTGTGATGATCGGGGCTGACAGGCCGACAGTGGTATTCTCTTTGGACCTCTGAGTGTCGTCCGCAGCGAGCAGCCCCTCCACCTCGCTGCAGAAGACGCCTGTTGTGCTTTGGGTGGCCCACGGCTAGGCTGCGACGAGCGATCAAGCTTGGAGGTTTAGCGAGTGTTTTGCCCTAATTGCGGTGCACCCAATGCAGACGACGCCACGACCTGCCAGAAGTGCGGGTTCAACATCAAGGGTACGGCATCGCCTAAATTCAAGGGCACGATGCTGATGATGAACGCGAATCCAGGGGCGGTCCCGGGCGCGCCGAATCCAGGACTCACGCCGCCCATGCCAACGGCGGCGGACGCTCAGAAACCCGCCATCCCGCGCCCTGGCCCAGCGCAGCCCAATTCCAAGTTGAAGGGCACCATGATCGGCGTTGCCCCTCCGTCGCTGGGAGCCACTGCCCCTGAGCCAGCCGCACCTCCCGCGGGGTTCGGGACGCCTGGGCAGATCTCGCCGACGCAAGTTTCACCAGTCTCGCCTGATGCAGGTGCGCCTCCACAGGCGGGCGGCATGGGTTCGGTGGGCGTCAGTCCTGGGCACGTTCAGCCCGCGCAGTTTCCGGGTGGAGGTCCAAGCGATTTCGGGCAGCCTGCCGCTGGTCCCGCGCCCGACATGGCGGCTGCGGCAGCAATGGCGGCTGCGGGCGCTGTCGGTGGTGTTCCTGAAACTCAACCCCGACCGACAGATCCTCGACCGACCGAGCCCGGCGCCAGTGCTCCGAACGTGGAAGCAGCGCAACCGGGAGCTGGATTTGGCGCGCCACCAGCCACGGGAGCACCAGCAATGGTGCCGATGGGCGGGCAGCCAGGTCCACCAGCGGGAGCTCCTGGAGCGATGGTCGCCACGGGCGGCGCGGGGTTTACACAGCGCTCCCCCTTCATGGTTTTCTTATTCACCATGGTCACTTGCGGCATCTATGCCTTGTTCTGGTACAAGGGCACGGGCGAAGAGATGGAAGCCAAGGGTGCAGAAATCGGCCCCTGGTGGCACTTGCTCGTCCCCATTCTCGGGTTGATCTGGGTCTACAAGTGGTGCCAAGGGTTGGAGCACGTTTCGCGCGGGCAAGTCAGCACGGCCAAGAGCATGGTGTTGCTGATTTTCCTCGGTCCCATCGGTATGGCGATGCTGCAAAGCAGCATCAACGAGCTGTAAACCCGGTGCACTAGGCCGAGCTCCAACGGCGCCGACGCGACTGGCGCCGCTGCAGTCGTGACGGGAGCGCTCGTTGGAGGTGTTTTAGCTCGTGAACCCGCCCCCTCATCTCACGCAAGCGAGCGCAACCGCTGCTCCCACCACAGGTACGAAGATGGGCCGTAGGGTTCTGCTTCTCGTGTCCACGCTGGGGCTCGGCGCGTTGGTCGTAATCAGCGAATTCACGTTGTGCCCGTTCGCCAACATCACGGGCCACCCCTGCCCCGGATGCGGACTGACTCGGGCGACGCTGGCACTGCTGCAGGGAGATGTGAAGGGCGCGCTAACCCTGCACCCGCTGATCGTCGTGTGTTTACCCGTGCTGGCGTTTGCCGTCCTGGAGGGCTCGGCAAGCTACCTGCTCGCTCGAAACATGCGCTGGTCCGCACGATTGCAGCAAGCGCTACGCGTGCCAGAAAACTGGCTGTGGGGAGCGCTAGCCGCGAGCCTGCTGGTGGTGTGGATCGCGAGATTTTGTGGTCTGCTGGGCGGTCCCGTCAGCGTGCGCAGCGGCGTGGACTTCTGACCGTGGTCTTCGCTCTCACACGTTGAATCGGAAGTGAATCACGTCGCCGTCCTTGACGCGGTATTCCTTGCCCTCGATCCGTACCTTGCCCGCTTCACGGCATTTGGCCTCGCTACCGTACGCGAGCAGATCTTCCCACCAGATGACTTCGGCTTTGATGAACCCGCGCTGAAAATCCGTGTGAATCACGCCCGCGGCTTCAGGTGCGGTCGACCCCTTGGGTATCGTCCACGCGCGGCACTCCTTGTCCCCCGCAGTCAGATACGTCTCCAAACCCAGTAGTTCGTACCCCGTGCGGATCACACTGTGCAGGCCGGGCTCCGAAAGGCCAGCACTTTGCAAGAAGTCTGGCCGATCCGCGGGTTCCAGCTCGGCGATCTGTTCTTCGAGGGCAGCACAAATGGGCACGACCTTTGCTCCCTCACTCTCCGCGAGTTTCTTCAGAGCCTGATAGTGCGGGTTGGCGTCGAGATCGGCCAGGCTGCCTTCGTCGACATTCGCGACGTAAAACGTTCGCTTCGTGGTCAACAGCTGCATCTCGTGGACGAGCTGCTCTTCGAGCTCAGTGTCGGCAGTAAATGAACGAAGGGGGCTACCAGTGTCGAGGTGTGCGAGCATGCGTTCGCAAAGCCCCACTGCCGCTTTTTCTTTCGGATCCCCGCCCTTGCTTTGTTTGCGTGCGCGGTCCAGACGCTTGGCCACCGAGTCTACGTCACGCAAGCAGAGTTCGGTGTTGATCGTCTCCACGTCGGACACCGGGTTCACACGTCCATCGACGTGGGTGACGTTGTCGTCCTCGAAGCAACGCACGACGTGCGCGATCGCGTCCACCTCACGGATGTTCGCCAAAAACTGGTTACCAAGCCCCTCACCCTTCGACGCGCCCTTGACGAGCCCTGCAATGTCGACGAAGCGAATGCTTGCGGGGACCGTAGACTTCGGCTTGTAAAGTGCGGCAACCTTGTCGAGACGCTCGTCGGGCACGGGGACCACGCCCACGTTGGGCTCGACCGTACAGAACGGGAAGTTGGCCGCCTCAGCCTTGGCTGAAGACAAGGAATTGAAGAGCGTGCTCTTGCCGACGTTCGGCAGGCCGACGATGCCACACGAAAAACCCATGGGCGGGCTCTGTAGCGTAGGTTGAACGTCGCGTCGAGGGGCAGCGAGACGTGCGCGCGTTATCCGAAGCCGTCAGCTTGCTGCCTGCATGGCCGGGGAGCCCTTTCGGGCGTCCACGGCGACCATGCAAAGCACGCGGTTGCCACGCTTCAAGCGCAACTCGAACTCGGCTTCCCCGAAGCGCTCGCGCAGCCATTGCGGAGTGGGACAAAGCCCCGTTCGGCCAGCCTCGCGCCATACGCCGCCTTGAACCTTCTGAAGAACGATGACCGTCGATCCCAACGGCAACCTGACCTGCTCCATCACTGGTGTTTTCCTATCCTGGGTTTGCTCGACGAACGCCTCGACTTCGGCTCGTCGCTGTCTTGCTCGGGTTCGGCGGAGGCACCAGACGATGCCTGCAGTATGAGCCGTCGGCATTATCCTACGCCATCTAACTGCAAAGACTCGAACGATTGACTGTCGCCGCTCGTGGGTGGACGTAGATGCCGATCGCAGCCATCAGCTATCCGATGAGTGCGACTGTGGGCGCGCGACCGCTGAGGCTTTCAATGCAACGGCTCGCCTCGCGCTTGAATTACATGCAAACGCAAGTGCGTCAAGGGGGACGACACTTGCCGCGCGCACTGTCGTCGACGTGAGCGCTCATGCCATCTAGCGTAGCGAACGAAAGTTCGCGACGAATGCAGCAGGAGTGTGCCGAATCAATGGGGTGCGGTTACGAACTTCGGATTCGGCACACTGAGTGTCGACCCCAACTCTGCGCGCTTGCTCCGCTGTGGAACGTCGAGATTCGTCCCGCGAAACCGTTCGACATCAGGTCGAAGTCGCGGCAACGACGAGGTATCGTTCACACGTTTACAGCTCGCGCGTCTTGTGAAACCGCAGCTTGGGGTAATCCTTTTCAGTACGCTCCAAGTGCCAAGTGTTGCGAGCTAGAAACACCAAGCGACCCGAGTGGTCGTCGGCCAGCGCAGAAGCGTTGGTGGCTTCGAAGCTCTTGAGCTCAGCGGAGTCATCCGACACCACCCAACGCGCCGTCTGCAACTCGGTGCCTTCGAAGCGAACGTCGATCGAATACTCTGTCCGAATTCGATCGGCGAGCACGTCGAACTGCAATGAACCAACCACACCCACCAACCACGTGGAACCCAAACGGGCCTTGAAACAGCTGGCCGCACCTTCCTCCGCCAGCTGTACCAAAGCCTTCTCCAGGTGTTTCGTCTTCATCGGATCCACGGATCTGACGGTTTGAATGAGCTCTGGGGCGAAGCTAGGAATACCCGTGAAGTGCAACTTCTCGCCTTCGGTGAGCGTATCCCCCACCCGCAGCTTGCCGTGATTCGGGAGCCCGATGATGTCGCCTGCAAACGCTTCCTCGGCGACCTCCCTGTCCTGAGCCAAGAACAACAGCGGACTGACGACCTTGAGCTGAGCTCCGCTGGGGACGTGAGTCAGCTTTTGGCCGCGCTCGAAGTGACCCGAGATGAGCCGGACGAACGCCACACGATCTCGGTGCTTCGGATCCATGTTCGCCTGGATCTTGAACACGAAGCCGCTGACAGACTTTTCCTCGGGCTTCACGAGTCGTTCGGTTGCTTGTCTGCTGCGAGGTGACGGCGCGTAACGCGCGAGCCCCGCGATGAGTTCCGCTACGCCGAAGTTGTTGAGGGCGCTGCCGAAGAAGACCGGCGTCATGTGTCCTTCCAAGTAGGACTGGTGTTCGAACTTGGGGCAGAGACCGCTCGCCATTTCGACCTCTTCCCGAAGGGTCGCGAGTGCGTTGGCAGGCAGCAACTGCTCCAGCTTCGGATCATCCAACCCCTTGCATTCGATGCCTTCCGAACGCGTGTCGCGTTGTTTCTTGTCGAGCAGGACGAGGCGTTGTTCGAACAAGTCGTAACACCCCAAAAAACTCTGCCCCATGCCGATCGGCCAGCTCGCGGGGGTCACGTCGAGGGCGAGCTTCTGTTCGATCTCGTCGAGTAACTCGAAACAGTCCCGCGCCTCGCGATCCATCTTGTTGATGAACGTGAGCACGGGGACATCGCGCAAGCGGCAGACTTCGAACAGCTTGAGCGTCTGAGGCTCGATGCCCTTTGCTGCGTCGAGCACCATGATAGCCGAGTCGACCGCCGTCAGCGTGCGGTAGGTGTCTTCGCTGAAGTCTTCGTGACCGGGCGTGTCGAGCAGGTTGAAGGTGATGCCTTGCCACTCGTAAGTCATCGCCGAAGCGCTGACGCTGATTCCGCGTTCTTGTTCGACTTTCATCCAGTCCGAGCGAGCTCGACGCGCTTCACCTCGCGCCTTGACTGCTCCTGCAGCTTGGATCGCCCCGCCGAACAGCAAGAGCTTCTCGGTCAGAGTGGTCTTGCCTGCATCTGGGTGCGAGATGATCGCGAAGGTGCGGCGATTCGAGATGGTCTTTTGGAGGTTCATGATCGTGAAGCTTGGCCGCCGCCGACGAGGCGCGAACCCTCGGACGCGTCTACAGCAGAACGGTCGGTTTCAGAAGGGTGAGATTCGGACGCCTGCGGGGCTGCGCCACCGAAGCGTCGCGAGCGTCGGAGCCTGGCGAAGTTGGAGACGTAGGTGGCCTGAACGAGAAAGTTCGGAACGATGCAGTAGGGCTCAAGCCAACTGAATCAACATCGTTTCTCGAGAAACGAAAGCGCCATCCCACATGGCTTTCGCGTCCACTTCGACCTGCTCCATGAAGGGATCTTCGTGGTCCGGATCATGGTGGAAGATCGCTAACTTGCCGACGTTTGCCGCAGTACACAGGCGCACGCCCTCCTGCCAGGTCGAGTGCCCCCAACTGATCTTTTCGGGGAACTCTTCGTCGGTATAGGTGCTGTCGTAGATCACCAGATCAGCGCCTTCGATGAGTCCAAGGACATTCTGATCTGGAGCGCCAATCACGTGTTCGGTATCCGTGACGTAGCAGAAGGCTTTGCCTGCGTGTTCGATGCGATACGCGGTCGCACCGCTGGGATGGTTGAGTGGCGTGGTCTTGACACGCACGTCGGGCCCCAACTGGAAGGAGTCGCCTGCGCGAAAATCCTCGAACTCGAGCTGCCCGCTCATCGCCTCGAGCGGCACGGGGAACGTTGGCTGCGCCATTTGCCCGGCAAACACGGCGCGCACGCCTCCCGCGTCTTGCAAGTTACCCGCCATGATCTTGAAGTGACGCTGGCGCTGAAACGCTGGACCGAAAAAGGGGAACCCGTTGATGTGATCCCAATGCGTGTGGGTCAGGAGCAAGTGCGCCGACCGGACGTCTTTCTCCAAAAAGTCATGTCCAAGGCCCCGGATGCCAGTCCCAGCGTCGAGCACGACGCGTTGCGATCCCGCGATGACTTCCACGCAGCTGGTGTTGCCACCGAACCCGACGTGTCGCGGCGACGGACAGGCGATGCTGCCCCTGACTCCCCAAAACTTGACCGCGAAACCCATGTGAGATGTTCTCAGTGCACCGTCAGCCGAGCGACCGGCGAGCGCCAGACCCTTGCCAGAAGCTAAGCGAATTCGCGGCCTGCGCGCAACCTCTTGTTCGCCGCGACGCGCAAGCATGTCCAAATGCACTCGGGCAACTCCCGTTACGGGGGACCACCACCATGATCCTCTACCAACACACGGGTTCGGCTGTGGCCCGTGCTCGCGCGATCAACGGCCTGCGGCCCGACGCAGAGTTGTGTGGTCGAAAGAGCGACATCTACCCGCCGGACGAATGGCGGCACGAGTGCCGACTGAATGTCGAGTTCGTCCCCAAAGCAGTTGAGCCGCCTCGTGGTGCACGGCAGAATGTCCCGCCGCGACGGTTGCATCGCTTGCAAGGGAGCGAAATCGCAACCGTATGTGCGCGCCGACTTGCCTTTAGAAGGAGATCCAGTGGCAGAGCATAACCAGGAATGGTCCTGGGTTGCAGAGGACGGCACGGAGCACGCCGTCGACGAGAGCGAACTCACGTTTGCACTGTCGTCCGAAGAGTTGCCACCACACATCCTCGTCCACAAGTCGGGCTGGGGTCAGTGGCTGCCCGCGATGCAGGTTGCCGAGCTTCAGTGGGCGCTGCCCGCGGGGCGTTCCGACAACGCCCGCACTCCCGAATCGGGAGACAAGCCTGCGCCGCCGCTCGCGCAGTACCCAGGGGTCAAGAAGCGCGCTCGCGACATCGCGCGCGGCAAGATAGACCCCGCTTCCGAGTCCGCGCTCTCACTACCCAACATCCGCGCGCAGAAAGCGACGGATAGTCAGCCTCTGGCCGCTGAAGCACTTCGCGCACGTCATCCGCTGTTTTCGGAGGCCGAGTCGGATGAACCCACACTCCAAATCGATCCCGAAGCTCTCGACTACGCCTTCGAACGAATCAGGACTGCCCCTGAGTCGGCGCAGCCGAGCCCGTCGCCACCATCCGCGGCGCGTAATCCCAAGCCGTCTAGTCCGCCGCCCGCCGCACCAAGACCAGCAGGCGCGAAGCAGAACGGCGGCCCACGCCTTGCGTTGTCATTGCTTTCGAGTCGACCTCCAGCCCCCTCGAGCGACGACTTGGGTGAACGCGAAGTGCCTTCACCCGCCCCAGCGCCGGTCGAGGCCAACGCGACCCCCGCGCCCGCGAACGCCCCTACACCCGCACCCGGCGCACCCGCTTCCCAAGCCGTTTCTCCACCGCACACAGTTCCTCCTCCATTCGGAGCACCCCCAGCATCTAGACCCACTCTCGACAGTCGCAGCAGCTTTCCGCCACCAGCCCTCGCAAGTCGGCCGCCTGCGGCGCTATCCCAGCCCCCTCCCCCGTTCCCCAGCTCTCTCCCGCCACAGTTGCAACAGTCGCGCAAGTGGCCGTGGGTGGTGACTGTATTACTCGGCGTGGGTGCTGCTGGCGCCGCGTACGCGCTACTCGGAAGCGACCCGCCACCTGCCCCCGCTCCCGCACCCATCGTCACGGCGAAACCCGAGCCGCCGAAGGTCGAACCCAAAATCCCCGCGTGTGAGATCACCACGACACCTGTAGCAATCGCGGGCTGGGCGCTGCCTAGCGTAAAGCCCATCTTCCACGCAGCGCCAGGTGAACACCAGCTCGCGCTAGGTTACGCCCAAACCAGCAAACTCAGCGTCGGATTGGTAATCGATCCAAAAACGCTGGGCGCCGATAAGCGTTTCTCGAACCATCAAAACAGCCCACTTCTGAGCGTAGCTCCCGTGACCTCGGCGATGGGACAACAGCTGGAGTTTTTGGAGAGTCGCGCGGCATCCACTTTGCAGAGCGCAGTTTTCGTCCCCGCGAAGCGCCCATATGCCTTCGGGTTGAGCAGCGGTGGACTGGCCGTGCGCCACGACCTGCAACAAGGCGACGTCGTGATTCACAAGCGGGAGTGGGAAACAATCAACGTCCCGACCGTCGTCCAGCTCGGGTCGGATCTCTTCGGTGTCATCTTGAGGGCTGGAGGAGAACGCGGTGATCTGCTGCAGCTCACTCTGGACGGCTCGGGAAAACTCGAGAACAAGCCGTTTGCCCTCGAGCACAAGGCTTACAAGATCGGCCTACCCGCAGCTGCCGTGACGGACGACGAAGTGCTCGTGACGTTCGCGGGGATCAGCCGCGACAGCACGACCAAGAGCATCTACGTGGCAAGCGCCAAAGCGCCCGAGCTTCCTCAGAAAGCAACTTTGGTACGCTCGACCAAAGAAGGTATGGAGTCCCCAGGGATCGTAGGCTTGGACGGTGGTTACCTGCTGCAGTACACCGAGGGCGAACTGGGCAAGCAGCGAGTAGTCGCGCAGATACTCGACGCCGACTTGCGTCCGCAAGAAGACATCATTTCGATATCGCCCGAAGGAAAAGACGCATACGACGGGACGTTGGCCAAAGCTGGCCCGCACTTGGTCGTCGCGTACTTGGTACGCAATGGCACCAACAACGAGCTTTGGGCAACCACACTGGGCTGCAAGACGCCCGAATAGCGAGGCGCTTTTCATGCGCTCTCGGGGCCGAAACGATTCAGAGAATCGCCTCGGCCTGGTAGGCAACCGCGTTCGGATAGCGCTCGACGAGCGTGTTCACTCTTGCCACGAATGCCCCTACCTGAGCCTGAGCCAGGCCAGTAAACTTCAGAGGCTCAGCCACCAACGCTTTCAGCTGGGGCTCGTCCAAAGGAATGGCACTCTCCGCCCCGAGCCTCGCGAGCAGATCATTGTCGCGGCTACCTTCGTTGCGCATCCTGAGCGCAACCTCCACGGCGTACCGCTTGATGAGCTGGTGGGCGGCCTCTCGTCCCATCCCGCTGCGCACGCACGCCATCAGCACTTTGGTGGTGGCCAAGAACGGCAAGTAGCGCTCCAGCTCGTTGCGAATGACGGCAGGGTATGCCCCAAACTCTCCGAGTACTGCGAAGAAGGTTTGGAACAAGCCGTCGATGGCGAAAAACGCGTCAGGCATCACCACGCGCCTGACGACGGAACAACTCACATCGCCCTCGTTCCACTGGTCGCCAAGTAAGCCGCCAGCCATCGTCATGTGACCGTTCAAGATCGTGAGGAAGCCGTTGATCCGTTCACAAGAGCGTGAGTTCATCTTGTGGGGCATGGCGGAAGAGCCCACCTGCCCGGGTTTGAATCCCTCGGTCGCCAGTTCTTGCCCCGCCATCAAGCGGATGGTCTTGGCGAGGTTGGCTGGACCTGAGGCGAGCTGGACTAGCGCACCCACGACGTCGAAGTCGAGTGAACGCGGGTACACCTGACCAACGTTACTCAACGTGGCGGAAAAACCCAGGTGGTCGGCAACGTGCCGATCGAGCTGCTGCATTCGCTTCGAGTCGCCAAGGAGGTCCAGCTGATCTTGCTGCGTACCCACGGGACCTTTGATCCCGCGGAGCGGATAACGAGCGATCAACTCCTCCAAACGCTCGACAGCGCAGAGCAACTCTTCGCCAGCGTTGGCAAAGCGCTTGCCGAGAGTCGTCGTCTGCGCGGGGACGTTGTGGCTGCGCCCAGCCATCACCGTGGTGGTGTGCTCTGCAGCACGCGTTGCCATGTCTGCCAGTGCCTTGATGGCCCGATCGCGGATCAGCACGAGTGAGGAGCGGATCTGCATCTGCTCGACGTTTTCCGTGAGGTCACGCGAGGTCATGCCCTTGTGGATGTGCTCGTGCCCGGCTAACGCGCAAAACTCTTCGATGCGCGCCTTGACGTCATGCCTGAGCTCCGCCTCTCGCTTTCGAATCGAGTCCAGGTCCACCCGCTCCAGGACGGAGCGATACGCGTCGAGAGCCTCTGCGGGCACATCTACGCCGAGCTGTTTCTGGGCCTCCATGACGGCGAGCCACAGGCGGCGCTCGAGCACGATCTTGTTGTGTGGTGACCACAACTCTGCCATCGCCGAGCTGGCGTATCGCTCGGCCAGTACGTTCGGCACTGACGCGCGACTAGTCATCGTGACCTCGCTGGGTGAGCTCTGCGCTCTGGTTGGAAGGGGCGTTCAACATAGACTCGACTCGAGCGTTCGAGCGACCATCCTGGGCCCCGCTACGTGCGGCCGGGCAGGCTCGAATTTCGGAACGCTTCTTTACACGCTGCGCGGTGGCGATGCCAGCGCCTACGACCGGCATCGAGTCGGCTACGCACCAGAGCCTCCGAATCTCGCGATCGGCACCTACGAGGTTCGAGGACGGTCGCAGCGCGGTCGCCGCTGCTCGGGTCAGTCGGAGTCGTCGCTCTCGAACTGAAAGTCGAGGTTTTCTTCCTCACACATCCCGGCGACGTCGGCTCGTAGGGACGCTAGCGCGACCTGGGACGGAACCTGCAAACGCGCATGGAGCTGAAACAGCGGGGTTCCACTCAGCGGCGCAAACGTCAGACGCGAGTCGAACGCCGCCACGTTGATCGAACGTTTCGCAAGCACTCCAGAAACCCGCGCGACGATACCAGGCCGATCGATGCCGCTGACCTTGAGGCGATATGGCAGATAGTCGGCCGTGCTGGCTTTGCGCGCGGTCGGCTTGAAGGATAGCCGCAAGTCGAGTTCTTCGGCGACCTCTGGGCCACTTTGCTCCACGGCAGCCAGAGCGTCCGAGGCCCCACTGATGAGCAAGATCAACGCAAACTCGCCACCCAGGATCGCCATACGGCTGTCCTCTAGGTTGGCGCCACAGCGGTGGATCATCGTCGAGATGCGCTCGACCAGCCCGGGTCGATCACTGCCGACTGCGCTGAGCACGAGATATTGCTTATCGGCCATCGTCGCAGACTGTATTTCAGAAGCCCGGACGGAGCAACGCGCGAACCAGCAACGGGAAGAGATCGTTGGTGGAACGCTCTCGGCCAGCAATCCAGCCCGCAGCCCCCTGACTGATCACCCGCGGTGACGGGCGCCGTCGTATCGCGCTGGACAGTCCCCACGTGGGGGCTTTCGCTGGCGAACGAGAGGTGTAAGCTCGAACGATGCATCGACTCATCGCGCGTGCGGTCGTACTCGTTTGTTGGGCAACCTCGGGTCTTTACGCCACGGCATGTGACCTGCGCGAAGACGCTCGCTTGATGCCGTCTCCCCCGCCCTCCGCGGAGCCCGACAAGTCGACCACCCCCGCCAAAGCCACATCGACAGCCGCTCAGGGTGACAGCGACATAACCCCACTGTCCCCCAACACTCGAACCGAAGACGAA
This sequence comes from uncultured bacterium, assembly GCA_965651905.1. GTDB lineage: Bacteria > Myxococcota_A > Polyangia > Polyangiales > Polyangiaceae > SZUA-265. The sequence continues at coordinate 88,459 of CBFGUG010000002.1, forward strand.
CGCAACTCCGTCGACGTGTTTCGTATCGCTTCGCCGTCCACGGTGTTCGTGACTCAGAGCAAACTCGTGGTGCATCCGCTGTTCGGCACCGCGACGGAAGTTCCTGCGGGTAGCGGCTCTGGCTTCCTTTGGGACACGGCTGGTCACGTGGTCACGAACTACCACGTGATCCGCGGTGCGCAGACGCTCACGGTGAGCCTCGACGATCAGAGTCAGTTCCCCGCCAAGGTAGTGGGCGCCGAACCTCGCAAAGACATAGCGGTGCTCAAGTTGGACGCCCCAGGGGTGAAGCTGACTCCCATTCGCGTTGCTCCAAACGCCGCCAAGCTGGAGGTAGGGCAAAAGACGATCGCCATCGGCAACCCGTTTGGGTTGGACCACACGATGACGACGGGCATCGTCAGTGCACTCGGGCGTCAAGTGCAAGGTATCGGCGGCGTGACGATCCGCGACATGGTGCAGACCGATGCAGCCATCAACCCTGGAAACTCTGGCGGCCCACTGCTGGACTCTTCCGGGCACCTGATCGGGATGAACACGATGATCTTCAGTCGCAGTGGCTCTTCAGCGGGCATCGGGTTTGCCGTCCCTGCAGCAGCCATCCGTCGCGTCGTTCCCCAAATCATCGAAACCGGAAAACCAAAACAAATCGGCCTCGGTGTTCAGATCGACCCCTCCCAGCGCTTGGAACGTCGACTGGGTCGGGTGGGCGTGATCGTGCTGCAAGTGATCGCGGGCAGCCCCGCAGAACGCGCTGGATTGAACGGTATTCAGGCGTCGGGTCGCGGCATCTCGTTGGGCGACGTCATCGTCGGCATCAACGACGAGCCCGTCAGAGATTACGATGATCTGTACAACGTGCTCGATCGGTTCGAGGCGGGCACCAAGGTCTCAGTCTGGCTGCTACGCGACGGAAAACGCGTGAGCAAGGAGATGGAGCTGATCGAGATCCCTTGATCAGACCATCGGTCACGCCAGCATCGCCAAGCACATGCGCAGTTGCTCGAGCCAATCTCGCAGACGGTCGTAACGTTCCGAACGACCAAAAACCGGGATCGTCTCTCGCAAGCGTGAGCCCTCCAGCGTGGCGATCGCCAGCTCGGGCGTCGGTGAGATGATCACCGCTGGGACCCTGACGCCTCGGGCACGCAGACTTTCCAAAGCCAGCACGCCGTTTTCGGCTTCGCCGAGTTCGAACTCGACGACCACTCCCAGCGGGACGGCTTTGTCGCAAGCGCTCAACGCTTGTTCGATCGTCCTAACGACCTGAACTTCAATCGCAGCAGATTGACGAGCCCAACGCGCGTCCGTGATGGTCGTCGCCCTATCATATCCGATCCAAAGCAGTCGCTCGGCAGATGGTGCTGTTGGGTTAATACTCGGCGAGTTCCACGAACCGCTGTCAGCGAGGCTTTGCTTTTTGGGACGTATGGTGGACATGAGCGGTTTACGAGACACTGAATCCCGCGCTGGCCATGGGTCTTGCCCCGCGTCACTCGGGGGCTTCGACTGAGCCGTCGTTCGGGTATCGGGTTCCGATGTTTGCAAGCTCCGTTCCATCAGCTGTTTCCCCTCCAGCTAGCGTAGGCCCCCTTTGTGAACGTTTGCTCAGAACCTGTCAAGTATTCAGCATGTGTGCCCGCAGCCATCCATGGACCTCACATGAAGGCTCATCTCGACATGAGCGCACATGCCCTCAGATGTTCGCACCCAGTAAAACCCAGTCACCTTCTGCATCTATGCGTTTCAGCTCGATTCCCGCGTCGCTGAACGCCTCGATGACATCGGTCTGCTGCTCGTCGAGCACGCCCGTTATCCCGATACAACCACCCGGTCCTACACGTGTGCTCAAGTCCTGGGCCATCCCACGCAACGTCTGCGCATCGATGTTCGCGACCACGACACTGAATTCAGACTCCACACTGCCAAGCTGTGCCGAGGAGAAGGTGCAGCGCGCCGCGAGGTCGTTCGTCACAGCGTTGCGTCTCGCCGCGGCAACGCTGACGGCGTCTATGTCGATTCCCGTGGCATGGCGTGCACCCAAGTAGGCAGCTGAAAGTGCGAGCACACCACTGCCCGTTCCTACGTCGAGCACTGTGCTGTGGGGTCGAACCCGACTGCTCAAGAAGCGCAACGCCATGCGCGTCGTCGGATGTTCACCAAAGCCGAACGTGAGCGCGGGCTCCAGGTAGATCTCACCTCGTTTGCGAACGCCGCTTGGCAGCCCCGGAACGAGCCTGAGCGATGGTGTAATCTGCACGGGCTCCAGCTGACGAGTCCACGCCAGTTGCCAGTCGTCGTCGAGTTCCTCCCAGCATGTGTGTACCTCAAACCCACCACCATCGCATCGGGCAACGAACTCGCTCTGTGCGCGCGCCTCGGAGGCATCCGAGGCAAGTGCGGTAGACAGCTCCACGCAGCCTCGTCGCTCATTTTCCACGATGTCTCCGAACCCAGCGCCACGCAAGAGGTCCGAGACCGCGTCTACGTCAGACGCCCGAGTCCGTACGATGAAGACGCGACTAGGCATCCAAACTCACCGACCACCAACCATCAGCCGCCCGAGCCAAAGCCCAGCGACGATGCAGCCGAGTCCAACGAACGTCTGAAGCCCGAGGTTCGCCACCGCCAAACTCGGGCGTTCGGACTCGAACAGCTTCACGGATTCGAACATGAACGTCGAAAACGTCGTGAACGAACCGAGAAACCCCGTCAGCAACAGCACGCGCCACAACGCCGAGCCATCACGCTGGTCCACGTACGCCCAGATCAGACCGAACAAGAGCGACCCCGCGAGGTTGACGACAGTCGTTCCCCAAGGATAACCCGAGCCCCAAACCCGAACCGTCCAGTTGCTGACGAGAAATCTGGCCAACGCGCCACTTGCACCACCCACACCAACCCAGAACATTCGGCGCGCAAGTTCTTCTACGGGCATGACGACAACAGCCATTGGGCGAGAGACGAGTCAGCATACCCAAGAATCCGCACGCGCAAAAGCCGCATGGCCCAAAGCTGCGGCAGGCGCGCGGCGGCTGATGGTGAGCGCTCTCATGTCACCGTCGCGGCTGACGCGCCGTATCCTTCAGCTCCTCCAACTCTTCGGGCGTCCGAGGCCAGTCAGCCTTCAGCAAACGGGACAAGGCGCGATCCGCAAGCAACTTGCCCCCTGTCTGACAGCGCGGGCAGTAGTTCACTTCGTTGTTCGCATGACGAATGCGCGCCACCTTGGTCTGACATACGGGGCAGGGCTGACCGTATCGTCCGTGGACGGCCATCTCTGGATGAAACGCGGTCACCTTGCCTGGAAACGAGCCTTCGCTTGCAGCACGCAGTCGATCGAGCCACGCCACGAGTACGTCTTGGGTCGCGCGATACAGCTCTCGAGTTTCCTCTTTCGAGAGCCCGGACGTGCGCTTTACGGGTGATAACCCAGCACGGTGGAGGATCTCGTCGGAATAGGCGTTACCAATTCCGCTGAACAATCGCGGATCCGTCAGGGCTCGCTTCAGCGTCCGATTCTCACTGAGCAACCTGGCTCGAAACGCGGTGAGGTCGATTGCGAGCGGCTCCAAACCACCGCGATCGAACTGGGTCAGGAACTGCTCGCCTACCCCGAGGTGGAGGCTGGCACGCTTCTGCGTAGACGCCTCGGTGAGTTGTAGTGACTCCTTCGGAAAGTCGAAGGAAGCGAGCCCAATCCTGCCGACGATGGGTGCGTTCACCTTTTTCAGCTGCCACCGCCCTGCGATCATCAAGTGAACGACCGCGAAGTACGCGTCCGAAAACTCGAAGACCAGGCGCTTGCCCAAACGCCGCACGCCGAGCAACTCTCGATCGTGAAGCTCCGACGGCCTAACTTCGGTACTGCGAAGCAAGAACGGACTCTTGATCCGCAACGCCGTCAGCGGCTGCCCCACGAACCTCCGCCTCAAACACTCGACGTATACTTCGACGTCGGGTAGCTCGGGCATTGGCTACGCTTGCCCCCTCGCGCCGCGGGTAAGAGCGATGTTGCCGACGTCAAAACCCATCAGACGCCTTAGCTAGTGTCACGATCATCACTCAAGGGGACGCGGGCTTCATGCTCGCCAGCAATGCATCGAACCCTTCGCGCGCACTGGCGACGGTGGCCTTCGGCCCCGTGAGCTTGAAGAAATACTTGCCAGTGGGCGCAACCACCACGGCGCCGAGCATGCCGTAGTCGGGTTTTGACGGACCTCCCATCATCGACCCCGAATAGGTCCCGGCTTCGATCTCGACGACATACTGCTGGAGCGCTCCAGCTTTGCGTTCGCTACGTTTCGTCGTGCCCTCTGCGACGTTGCTGAATTGGTCGATCCAACGCTGGATGTTTTGCTCCACGTCGCCCCCCATCTGTTCCCCGAAGTAGAAGACAGCGAGTTCCCCCGCCTCTTTGTCACCCTTGGCGGGGGGAATGGCCAGTGTTGCTTTACGCATGGCGCTGGTATTGGGCTGCCGAGTCCAGCCCTCTGGGTCCTTCCACTCGATGCCCAACTTGCTGTCCCCACGCGCGGCGACGGGTGCGGTACTGCCATGTGGACTCGCAGCATGTGGATTTGCAGCATGTGGATTTGCAGCATGTGGATTTGCGGCGGTCGAAGGTGGCTTGCTGGCGGGTTCCGCAGGCGCCTCACCCTGGGCAGGCTGCGATACCTTCGTCGACTCTGGCTCTGGGGGCGTCTTGTTACAAGCAACGAGCGAGAGACAGAACAGCAGGATTGAGCTTCGAGGGTGCATTCGCAGAGTGTGCAGAAGCAGAGCCACAGTCACAAGGGCCTATTCGATTCCAAGTTGAGGCTGTAGCTGCGCCCGCACGCGACAAAGCCGCTCACGCGACAAACTGCTCCGCACTCGTTGGTGGTGAGGGGGACCTCTTCCCGCAATGTCACGTGCGAACGCCGATTCGAGTGGGAGCAAAACGCGAACCAACTTTCGGGCAGCGCGGTGTAAGGTGACTCCGTGCCCCTCTCGCTGGAGGATTCTGCCCACCGCTGTACCGTCGTTGGTCTGGCCGTCGTCACGCTGCTGGTCGTCTGGCTTCAGTCGGGGCGCGGATTGGCCCAATCCACAAGCCCCGTGAGTGACACCACGGAATTTCGAGACTTCGAGTCGGCTCCGCAACCTGCAGCACCAGCGTCGAGCACCGCTCCCACGGACGCCAGCCCGAGCCCGCAGACCACCACGAAATTCGACGCCTCCGTCACTACCAATCTGCGGCCGCCGAAAACGGTACCGCCAGACGGAGATGTCGTCGGCGGCTCTGCGCTGCGCTACGCGCTCGACGGAATTCAGATCGTCGGCAACACCCGAACTAGCAGCAAGGTCATCGAACGTTTCGTGCCGTTCAATGCGGGCGATATCCTGGATGTCGACGATCCGAAACTGAAACTGACTCAATACCGCCTGCTGGGGACTGGCTTCTTCAAGGACGTCACCCTCTCACTCGAACGCGGCAAGCAGCGCGGACACGTCGTGCTCGTCGTGACCGTCATCGAACGCAACACCCTGGTCCTCAACGACCTGTGGATGGGACTCGCAGCGAGCGCCGACACGGAGGGCGACGAGCGGTTTCTGTCGACCTTTGCGGGAGTCGACGGCGCTGAAACGAACCTGTTCGGGAGTGGCATCACACTAGGCACGGCTACGGCATTCTCGAAAGATCAATGGGCCCTATCCGTCCGCTTCTTGGACCCGTCATTCGTCTCGTCGCGTTGGATGCTCAGTAGCGAGATCCTGTACAACGATGGCCTCGGGTTCTTTGGGAATTCAGCCGTTCGTTGGGACGATCCCCAACAACTGACCGACGTACCCCGCCAGGCCGTCGTCACCTACGAACGCATCGGCACCACACTCGGCGTCGGCACTGACCTGTCGGTCCCCACGACCGTTTGGTTCAACTACCGGGTCGAGAGCATCGATGCTCACGTTCCCAACGCCGCTTCCCACGAGTACGGCGGTCGAACGGAACCGATCGACTTCCACGTATTGCCCGGGAGAAGTCTGCTCTCCACCCTGCGAGCGACGCTCACTCACGATACCCGAGACGAACCTTGGCTCACCAACACGGGCTGGCTCGCGACCGCGTCCGCCGACGTCAGCTCGTTCGTCCTGGGAAGCGACTACACCTTCCAGAAGTTGGATCTCCACGCAGCACGTTGGCTGCGCCTTCAAAACGAACATGTGCTCAAGCTGGAGGCATCGCTCGGGCTCATTTCCGGGCGAGCGCCCTTCTTCGAACAGTACTACATCGGAGATCTGAGCGACTTTCGTCCCGGGCGCGTGCTCGGCCTGGCCTTCGACGACCGCCCAGCCCCCAACTTCTTGCGAACCAGTATCGCGGAGGTTCGTCACGGAAACTACTCGTCCAAGGTAAACGCAGAGTACCGCATCCCGCTGTATCGCGGGCATCGTTCGGTGTTCGGCATCGATTTCTTCGTGAACCTCGGCGCGTACTTCCTCGCGAATCAGCGTGAGCTGCAACAGCCCCCCGAAAACAAGTCTGGCGCGGCGCGCATCCCCGTCGACCTGACGGGTGGGTTGGGCTTCCGCATGGACACGAACCTGGGGGGGTTCGCCTTCTCGTTCTCGAACGTGCTCGGCTTCATTCCCATGGGGGGCGAGCCTTGACGTTCGACAAGCGCCGGATCTTGGCGCTTGCCGGATCCACAATTTGTCTCGTGCTGGCGTTGAGCTTGATGGCTCGTAGCGCTCGCGCGCAGTCTGTCGTGGAGATCAAGGAGCACCGAAGTGTCAAACTGTACTGGGACAAGTCGGGGAGCGGGCTGCTCGCTGACTTCGCGTTTCGCGACGCCTTGGACGCACGCATCCGCGGCAAGTTATCTCGGGGTTTGCCCACCGAGATCGTATTGACCGCGCTGGTTTACGCGTCCGACTCACCAAACCCGCTGTCGACCACGTTTCAGACTTGTAAGATCACGTGGCACGTCTGGGAAGAAATGTATCGCGTCGACATCACGCGAGCCAACCAGTCGAAGGGGCGTAGACACTGGACGCCGAGCATTGGCGGCGTGTTGCGTCGTTGCGCGGAGTCCAATCGACTGCTGGTCGCCGACTCCGAACAAGTCAGCCGCGGGCGGGTTCTCTATCTGGCCGCGACAGTGAGAATCAACCCGATCGGCGACGAACTACTCAAGAAGCTCAAGCGTTGGGTGAGCCGCCCTTCACGCAGCAGCACGGCAGCGCCTGGGAGCGCGTTGTTCAGCACTTTCACGGGCCTCTTCATGCAGCGCATCGGCGATGCCGAACGCACGGTGAGCTTCAGGACCGTACAGGTCCTGCCCAAGTAACGGATGGTGGGGCTCCCCCTTCGATCCGCGACTCCCAGGTTGCCGATGCGCAGAGGCGAACCATCACTCGAACTCGGGAAGAACCTCGAGCGGATCGGGCGCAGGGTACTCCGCCATGATCGCCAACATGTAGTAACGATAGCGATGCGGTAACTCGTCCCACTGCACCTCGGGCATCGCCTTGAGCACGCACTTGGCCGCAGCTTTCGCCTGAGGCCCCTTCCACTGTCCACTCTTGCCCGGAAATACGTTCAAGCGCTTGCGCGAGAAGTTCACGGTCAGCACGTAGTTGATGGTACCGACCTTGCCAGTCTTGGGGGCACAATCGATGGTCGTCTTTATGGCCCGCGCCAGGGCTTGCTCCAACGGCGGGAGCCGATCGCACAGGTTGCCCTCGTTACCTTGGCGGTTGGGCGCTGCGCTACACTGCACGCGTTGAACACGACCCAACTTGACCTCACCTTTGGGCTGGCCCGCATCGAGTTCGGTGCGAATCAACGCGCGCTGCGACATGGCGCTGCCGGCATCGGGCTGCCCGTCTCCTGCATCCATCGTCGGACGGCGCAGTATGTACAGTGGCAGCGCGATGATCACGAGGAGGGCCACGCCTGCAACCACGAGCTGGGCACGGATCGGACGATCGCCACCACCGCCGCCGACACCGAGCCGTTTCAGGTTCGGTTCGCTCGGAGCGGGGAAGGAGGGTTTCGATGATGCCATCGGGGACGCGTCCGCTGCGCGGAGGTTCTTCGAAGGAGGTGTCCGCGGGATGCGGACCCGAGGTCACGTCAAGCGCCCAACAGGGCTTCGGCCGACATGCCGGGTTGCCCTTGAGCGATTCTAGCGACCAGTTTCAGGGAGCTTGGCATTGAGCCCTGCACCTGAGAGACGACCTGCTCGACGACGTGACGCACTTCGTCAGTACTAGGACCCGTCATCACGATGCCGAAGCTCAACGGACCAGTCTGGCCCGCGGTGACGGGAATGATGCTCAATAGCAGCACCTCCGTCAGTTCCATCACACGCTGCGCGGCGCGGCGCAGCGCCAACATCTCGAGAATGGTAGGACGGTCTGAGGTGACCTGTCCCGAGCTGCGAATTTCGTATATCGCGAGGTGCACGGGCACGCCGTTCCACTCCGAGAAACTGATTTCCTCACGCGTCGCCGCCTGAAACTCGTCAGGCACGAGCAAGCCCGTCAAACCATCTCGACGCGATAGGTAGTCTTGAGCACGCGCGTGCTGCGGCGAGTCTGCATCGAAGCTGACGAGCTTGACGCGGCACTCGCCGAGCTGAACCTCACCGCCATGAAGCAGCGTGACGGACTGTTTTCTTTCGTAGCTGTGGTCGGCGTACGTTCCGTTGGTGCTCCCGCGATCCTCGATCTGCCAAGAACCTGACTGCCAGCGCAAGATCGCATGTTCACCTGAAACAGTCGGCTCCGCCAAGCAGATGTCCTGATCCGCGCGTCGCCCGAGCGTCATTTCCTCGCGGTCGAGCAAAAACAACTGCCCAGCAAGCTCAGCGGCGTTGCTGGCGAACGAGACGAGCAGCGACTGGGCTCCGGGTGTGAAGGTCTGGGCTACGGCCCGCCCCAGCGGCGGCCCTGGTGTAATGCGCTCGCGCGGGATTTGAGCCTGACTCGTGGTCAGTGCCATCGGGTTGAAGAAACGAAAACGCCGAGCCCTCGGTCGCAGGCGGGCGTCGTCCGCCATCGATCGGTAGATCTGCTTTACTTCGTCAATCGAAAGCCCCGAAGGCACGTCGAACATGATCTGCGAGCGCATCGGCTTCGAACGGGGGCGGTACCCGGGGTCTGGAACGCGGCAGGTCCACATCTCGAGCAGTGTCAACCCGAGTGCATAGATATCGTCCTCCATGCTCGCCCCGCCGGATCGCAAACGTTCGGGCGACATGTAGTTCGGGGTGCCGCCATCGGGCGGAGCGCCGGGGCGTTTCGCGCTCAAGCGCGCGCGTTCCTGAGCAAAGCCGAAGTCGAGAATCACCGCGCGATCGGGCGTGACCATCACGTTGCCTGGCTTCAGATCTCCGTGCACGAGCCCTTGTCCGTGGATGGCGGCCAAACCCGCAGCGGTCTCACCCGCAATCTGTCGGAACTCGTCGGACGAGTAGCCTCCCTGCGCGCGCTTTCTGCGAATGTGCGTGTGCAGCGTTTGGCCTTCGATGTGCTCCATCACCAGGATGGGTCCCCACGGGCTTGGGGTCAGGTCGTGAACCCGACACACGTTCGGATGACTGACGGAGCGCGCAAGCAGCAGCTCCTGACGCAAGGCCTCGTCGTCCCCGGGCATGCGACTGTCTTCACGCACCACCTTGAGCGCGACCAACTGCCCCGCCAACTTGTCGTGCGCGGCAAACACCTCGCCCATGCCGCCTTTGCCGAGGCTTTCACGCAATTCGTATCGGTCGTTGACGACCGTCCCGTGACTGAGCGGGGGCTTGCTTTTGGAGGGAGTCATCCGAAACCGGGGGAGTCTGCCAAGTCCCCCATAAGTGAGGGGTTTGAGCGTCGTCGATTTACCGCGATTGTGCAATCGCCGACGACTTCACGAAGTTACCTGTCGCCGAACCCTGGGCCAGCCTGGTGCACCTAGGCCTACATGTAGTGCGTGATACCCAGAGCAAGGTGTTGGGCAGCTTCGTCTCCGGGCGACCGAGTCGCGCGGTGGGGTTTGCGGCGGGCGCTCGCACCGAGGCAGAGTGGAACAGCGACGGTTCAAATCGCCGCGCGACACGTTCACCTGACACGGAAAGATCGACAATTTGGCCCCCGCTAGCTGGGGAAAGGCGCCAGAACCGACGACTCAGTCGGTCGAAGTTGGGTCAGGGCTGGCATCATTCTGATCCAGCCGTATATTTAAACGATGCAGCTAGTCAGGTTCACCGTCAGTCTCGTCATGCTGACACTGGTGGGCTGCGCTACGCACTCGGTCCAAAAGCCTCCCGCCGCTGCGGAGAAGCGGGCTAGTAAGTCCGTCGACGAGGACGACAAGCGAAAGAAACCCCTCGTTGCTCCTCCCCCAGCCTACGGCAATCGTGTGGTGGTCACTGAGCTCACAACCCCTGACGCGGGTTGAGTCGCCAGGCCCACCCCTCGAAAACTCGTGAGGCCCGAACCCCGACGTGGCCAGCCTGGGACAAACGGCTCGAACGCGCACGCGAATGTTCGCCGTGCCGCCACCCGTCCGTCAGTCGTCCTCGACGCAGACTTGAAAGCGCGCCCAGTTGCTCCCGCCGCGATTGTCGCGCACGACCGCCCAGATGTGCGCGGGACCCGGCACTTCGGGCGCCGTGTACTCGGTGAACGGTCGCTCGTTGAAGCCAGCCGTGGCGTCGTTCACCAACGCCACGTCGAACTTCATACCCCCACGATCGGTGTGATAGTTGACCCACATCTGCTCGTCGATATCGTCCTCCTCTGACGAAGAAAGCACATCGTCGCGTTCGACCGAGCTGTCGTCCACGACGACGTGAAACTCGAAGCTGTCGCAGTCGCCAGAGTCTTCGTCCTCACATACCTCGACGCGGGGAACGTCCTCGAGGCAGTCACGCTCAGGATCGGGCGGGAGCGTTTCACACGCCTCGCCGACACAGTACTGAGCGTCATCCAAGCGCCGACCATCCACCACGATGCCCTCGATTCTCGGATTGTCGTTGGAAAGCCCCTCGTAGGTGAACACCTGAGAGTAGCCCGCAACGAACCGCTCCGAGTCGACACGGACGCCGTCATCGTCGTAACACGCCAGGGGGAATTCGCCTTCCTCGTCGGTTTCCATTCGCAGCTCGCCAGCACACGCGGCGAAAAACACGAAGCTGAGCCCATAGGGCTGGATACTCGGGTCAGCTGGAGGAGGTCGCGATGAGACGATGTCGTGGGGAACCCGAAAGGAAAACTGCTCTTCGGTACCGAAGCTGATACCTCGCTCATTCAAGCTGGCGAACAACTCGACGAGTCGTTCTGGGTCCAAGTCTTCGAAAGAGCCGTCAGTTTCGAAGCCGGTCAGCGCTTCGCTGAACACTTCCAAACACAAGGAGTACAAGTCCGCTGGAGGGTTGTGGCAGCCTGCCAACCAGAACAGGGAAATGTCGCGCGGCTCCCCTTCAGCCTCGTCGGTATCACGTTCACCCGTATCGTGGAGGAGCATCCGCATTTCCACGGTGTCCCCCGGCTGCGCGTAGGGGTCGCTCTTTTGCACACCCAAGATGCGCAAGCCCTCGATCTGCGACACCGAGTCGAACTCTGCCCCGCACCCCGTGGCGAGTAGGACAGTGAACAAAGCCCCCCCCAGCGAGCGCTTCGCATACCTCGTGCTTGCAGTGGTGTGTGATGTGACGCGTGTCAAAACTCACCTCGAATGCCTAGGCTTGGAATGATGGGCAGGCCCGATTGTGGGGCGCGGCGGCTGTAGTTGAAGTTGTAGGTGGTCGCTTCGATCACTGCGTTGTTGTAGGCATTCCACACATCCAAGTAGGCGAGCAAACGCCAGTCTTGGAAGCGCCAGGTGCGCTCCAAACGAATGTCGAGCTGGTGCACCAGCGGCAAGCGTTTCGAGAAAGGTTCGCCCTGCAATGGGGCGTACGCGCCCGCGTCGGCGGCGAACAGAGCAGGAAGATCCGGATAGCTCCGAACGGGGGTAGTCATGTTGCCTGAAACCAGTCGGTACCGACCACCGATTTCCCAACCGCCACCGAGGCGATAACTGCCGAGCGCCGTCAGGATGTGCGTCTGATCGAACTGAAACAAGTACTCGTCGAGGTCCGGACCGTCACGACGCGTGCTTCGCGACAAGGTGTACGCCAGCCAGCCGAAGAACCGCTCGTCGGCGTTGTAGCGAACCAAAGTCTCCAAGCCCACCACCGCGCCGTCACCCTCGTTGTTGTAAACGAAGCCCCCCGCCAGAGACGGCGTCCGCGAGACGAGGTTGTACAGGAACTTATAGTAACCCTCTACGCTCACCTCGATCTGGTCGGTGAGTTCTTGTTCCAGCCCCAAGGAGAGGTGAGTAGAGCGATTGCTCTCGATCCCTGGGGTACCGAACACCTTGTCCGTCTCCTGAAACTGGGGCGCCTGACTGTAAACGCCGACTCCACCCTTCAGCGTGGTCTTGCGGGGCGTCTGCCCATCGGCTCCCGCGTCGGAGTCCGCACCGAACAATGTATAACGCCCACTGATCCGCGGATCGAAATCCGCGTGCCCCGTGTCGCGCGCGTAGTCGACACGGAAGCCAGGCACTAGCAACAGCCGCTCAGACGGTTGGATCTCCGCGTCCGCATACCAGGCTGGACGAAATACGGTGGTCTTGGTGTTGGACTCCAAGATTCGCCGCAAGGTGAACGGCCCCGGATCGGCCTCGCCGTCTCGAGGCGGCTCAGGGAGGCGAACCTGAACGTCGACGGGTACCACGAGAAAATCGAGCCCGCCGTTGATCTTCAGACCGGGAAACGCGTTCCAGGATAGCTCCGAGCGCGCTTCGATAGGCTTGGCATCAATCGAAAACTTGACGGAACCCAAGCCGAGACGCAACACGTCGCGCCCCACCGCGACGGTCGAGTAGAGGTTCCAATCATTGGACAGTTGTTGTTCGTAGATCGCTTGCAGCCGATAGAACGCTGTCGAGAATCCGAGCTGACCACCGAATCCGGGTTCCTGCGCGGAGGGGTTGTTGATGATGATCTCGAGCGCGTCGTCAGACCCGTACGCCTGAACCTTGAACTTCTGGGTGGGGCTGGGCTTGTGCTCGACGATGGCTTGGTAATCGAAGTAAACTGGCGCGGTCGTAACTCCAGCGCCAGCTTCTTCCAGAACGGGCTTCAACCACGCGTCGACCCAACTGCGTCGCCCCGCGAGCGCGAACGACCAATCGTCGGTTATCGGTCCCTGCAACAACGCACGCGCATCGATCAAGTCTACTTGGGCAAGACCGTGATAACAGTCGCTCTCCCCCGTCAGGTTGCCTTTGGAGTCGGTACACTCTGTATCAGGTGAACGCAGGCCAACGTCCACGATACCACCCATCACGCGACCGTAACGTGTGCCGAAGTTACCTGGATAGAAGTCGATCTTGTCGAGCAACTCCGTGGGGACCACGCTGCTGAGCCCCCCGAAGTGATAGATGATGGGGACCAACGCGCCATCGATGTACGTGTTGGTGTCCTGCGGCCCGGAGCCACGCACGATCAACAGCCCCGCCAAACCAGGCGGACGCGCCACCCCGGGTAAGCTCTGGATCGAACGCAACGCATCACCGCCCGTGCCAGGAACTTTGCTGATCTCCCGACGTTGCAGCGTGCGACGCGTGACTTCGCGAGGAGGTCGCTCACCTTGAACGATGACCTCGATTCCTTCGCTCGCCTCCGACAGGCGGAACGTCAGCTCCGTTGCCTCCCCAACGACGACAGTCTCCACGGACTCGATCGGAGAGAAACCGGGCGCACTGATGGTTACGCGATAGTCCCCGGGAGGCAGCTCGGGCAGGGCCCATCGCCCATCGGCGTCGGCGCCCACCTCGAGCGGAGGCGTTGGGGCCTGCGCGCCCTCAGCGGGAGCTCCCGCGGCGTCGATGCGAATCGTCGCGCCCGCGAGGGGAACCTCGGCTCCAGCGATCAGCACCTGCCCTTCCAGGTTACCAGTGGTGGGTGGCGCGGCATCTTGGACGACCGTTTCCACTTCGGGCGCCGTGAATCGATAGACGTATTCAATCGCCACGGCGATCGGCTGCCCGTCGCGCTGTGCGGGCGTGAACACGAACTGTTGCGCTGCGGCGACCGCAGCTTCGTCGAAGCCGTTTCCAACTGGTTCGACTACCTCTGCCGACTGAACGGAGCCGTCGACCCCCACGACCAGCTTCAAGACGACGTCTGCCTCCAAGCCCGCGGCAAGCGCCTGCGGCGGGTACGCAGCATCATGAAAGTAAACGAGCTGGGGGCGGACGATGACGGGTGCGGCGGGGGTTGGTTGCTCAGCGGCCGTACCTTCTGTCGAGTCCTCGACCTCCACTTCCGCCGAGCCCTCGACCTCCACGCTGGATGACGGCGGCGACGCCGTACCCTGAGCAGAGGCGATCCCCGACCAGATCAGAAACGTCAGATTCACCAGCGCGGAATGTGAGATGGGTCGCCGAGCAAGTGCCCCTCGCCGACTCGAAGCGTCCGTCGATAGTTGCCCCAGGCCTCGCGCAAACATTCGACACAGGGGCTAACGCGCTGGACGCGCGCCGACAAGCCCCAGCAAACAGGGTGCGACGCATTTGTCCTGACGTGACGACGGGGGAAGCCGACTGGCGTGCGTCAATAAAACCCGGTGGCCGACCCCACGCTTGCTGCTTGAGCCCGTTGCTATGGATTGGATACAGGTCCGGGCATGCGAATCGCGAGCTGGAACGTCAACTCCTTGCGCGCTCGGCACGACCACGTGCTCGCCTGGTTACGAGAAAAGCAGCCGGACGTCCTGTGTCTACAGGAGACGAAAGTCACGGATGGAGAGTTTCCGACGGACGAGTTTCAGCGCCTTGGGTATGGCGTCGTGATGGCGGGGCAGAAGTCGTACAACGGCGTCGCCATCGCCGCGCGTAAACTCATCCGCGGAGTAAAAATTGGGCTGTTGCACGCCAAGTCGGGCGATGACAGCCGCCTGATCAGCGCGACCGTGGGCAAGACCCAGATCTTCTGCTGTTACGTGCCGAATGGCAAGAGCCTCGATCACCCGGATTTCGAGTACAAATTGCGCTGGCTCGAAGGCTTGCGTGCCACTCTCGACGAACGGGCGGATCCCGAAAAACGCGTCGTGGTCTGCGGCGACTTCAACATCGCGACGGACGAACGCGACGTGTTCGACGTGTCGTTGTTCGAGGGGCAGACGCACTTCCATCCGCGCGAACACGCGGCCCTGAAACACGTCCGTGACTTTGGCCTGACGGACACCTACCGCTTGCATCATCAGGAGGGAGGCAAGTTCAGTTGGTGGGACTACCGCGCAGGCGCGTTCCAACGAGACCAGGGCATGCGCATCGACTACGTATTCGCAAGCCGAGAGCTTGCTGCGCGATGTACCAACGTCGAAATGGACGTCGAGGAGCGTCGGAAAGACAAACCATCCGACCACATCCCAGTGGTCGCCGAATTCGCGGACTGAACCTGAAACGAACTCTAGTCGTTCACTTCCAACTGAAAGTCGATACGTCTGAGTTCAGCAATGGCGTCCAGGCTCAGGCGTCCCTGTGCCAGCCATTGCTCCGTGTGTCGGTCCTTGGTAATGGCACGACGTACGCGACATAACGCTGGTAGATAGACGATCTCGCGCGCGAGTCCTCGAGCCCGATGGACCCGGGAGGCAATCGCCGCGGCCTGCTCGACGGGAGCGCCTCGCGCCACCAGTTGCCGCGTGGTCTGCACCCAGTCCGCTCCATCTCGAACCATCAGCGCTGCGTGGTGCCGATACGCCAGCTCGATCTTGCGCGCGCCGTCCATCAACCCCGCGCCGTGCTCCAAGTAAAGGGCGTAGCCCTCCTGTTCGTCGTTGCCGCGCCTCGAGCCTACCGCAAAAAGCCCGAGCGAATGTCGTGACGCTCGATGACGGGGGAGCGCGTGCCCTGCCACCTCGTGGAGCACGATGCGCGACACGTCGTTGCAGCGCAGCTTACGGCCTCGCGCCACCAGGATCACCCGTTCGCCCGTCGCTGCCACTGCGGTCAGCGTGTCACTCAGTTTGACCGCAACTGGCAGTCGCAGCTCACCCACTGCCCGTCGCATCGCGGTTATCAAGCTGTCTGGGCTCGATTCGTCGTCACTGCTCACTTCACGCTGCGCCTCGGGCGGCGGTAGTCGTAACCAGCGCTCGCTCTGGCGTAGTGCAGCCTCGGCGTCCCTGGGACTCCCCT
The DNA here is from genome assembly GCA_965651905.1 of uncultured bacterium. GTDB lineage: Bacteria > Myxococcota_A > Polyangia > Polyangiales > Polyangiaceae > SZUA-265. The sequence goes on from CBFGUG010000002.1 coordinate 104,687, forward strand.
GGCTGAAGCGAAGTTCGGCAAGGCTTCGAAGCTGCTTCGTCCCCACCAACTCCACCAAACGCGTCTCGAGTTCCAACTCACGCGCGCGTTCTGCGTACAACCGCATGACTGGCTCCTGCACATCCAACGTTTCGACGATCTGACGGAGTTCGTCGCGCAGCCCCCCCATTTCGGGGACGCGCTCGTAGGACCAACGCGGCAGCGCGGGATCGCCCCGACGCCAGCGTTCGAGCAAGCGCTCCTGCTCCGCCACGGCATTGCGAGGACGGCAGCGAGAGATCAGAGCGATTTCTCGTTCCGCACGCAATAGCGCCGAGTCCAAGAGTCGCGAAAGCGCGGGAACGAGCATCAATTTCAGGTGTTTGTCAGCTGAAGAGTGGAGGGTTACAGTGCGACGCCGTGCACGCCTTGGACAGATCATACTGGATGGCCATCGCCTTCGCCGCCTACGTGGGGGCCGCAAGCCTCCAAAGTGGTGGTCCAACGTGGGTGGCGCTGGTCTTGATAGGGCTTGGCCCGCTGGCTTTGGCCTGGGTGTGGCGCCGCACGTTACCCTCGACGGCCCCCTCCACTGTGGAGTCGTCAGCGTTGAAGGCCGCACGTTTGGCTGCCGCCGCGACTTGGATCTGGATGCTGGCCAGATACGGAGCAGCTGGTCACGCAGCCCTGGAGCTGGCCGCAACCATCGCCGCGGGGTCGAGTGCCGTGGCGGCGGCGTTTGGCCTGGCCAGGATCGCGCCCGTCCCGGGTTTGATGCCCCCTCACAAGGCGGCACGCTCGGTGGACGCCGCGGCGTTCACTGCTCTGTTGTGGAGTGTCGCCTTCGTAGTCGCAGTCAGTCGATTCCTCGCCGACGACCTGGCTCACAAGCTCGGACCGCTGACGCTGGACTACGCCACGACGGCGGCCAGTATCGGAAGCCTGCTCGTGCTCATCTCCGCCTGTTGGCGCGTGCGGGTGTTGCGGCAACTGGAGCTCGGCGTGCCAGACCGCGCGGATGCCGCGATCGCGCTGAGCGTGACGGCCCTAGCGGTCGCCGTGCCATTGGCGGCGATCGACGTGGCCCCACCCGATCGCGTGTTGCCCGCAGGGCTGATTGTCGCTTCCGCGAGCTGCCTGTGGGCGGTGCTTCAACCCGATCCAGCGCGCGTTTCGATCGTGATGCGCGCGACGGTCGCGGTGATGCTGCTCGGCGTGCCGACCGCATTGATGGTCGCGGTGCTGGCCGCGCAAGCGGAACGTTATGGCGCGGTGATCGCGCTGCTGGGGTGTGCAGCCTCGGTGCTCGTGGGCTTGATCGCACGCAACGTGGCCCGCCCGCTGGGGCCAGAACAATCCCGTTGGCTGATGGCCATCGCCGAAGCAAGTGAACGCGCACTGGTGCCTGAACCGCGTTCTGCAATCGTCGAGACGTTACGTGCGCTCAAACGAGCGAGCAAACAGCCCGACGCCATCCCACAGCTCTGGCGACTAGACCCGCCTGCCGTGATGGACGTGGACGTAGCAGGTTACCTTCATGAGAAACCCGCTGAGCTGCCCGAAGGCTTGTGCGCTTTGGGCCTTCAGGAACCCGAGCGCACTTTGCGCATGGAAACACTGAGCGCGCTGCAGGTGCGGCGCCCAGAAGTGAGGCCTCTGCTCGGGTGGTTTTCGGTGCGTTCGGCGTTCAGCGCGACGATCATCCTGGACGACGACGGTCCACTGGGCTTTCTGCTGCTTCCTCGAGGCGACCGCACCACGCAAATGAGTCTGGAAGAGGCCCGCGCCGCCCGGCAACTGGCCGACAGAATCAGCGGTTTATTGGCCGTCACCTCGGCGCTGGCCCGCTCACGTGGACGCGAGTCCGAAGCCCGACAAAGCGCCGAACGCTGGCAGCGGCGTGCGGAAACCGCGGAGCGTGTGTTGGCGGGAGAAGCACTTCGGCAGCAACGCCTCGCTCGTAGTATCGCCAGGCCGCTACTCACGGCTGCCTACAGTCCCGCGATGCGGCTGGCCATCACGCGAATCGAACACGCGGCAACGACTCAGCGCCCCATCGTGATGATTGCACCTCTGGGGGTTCCTGCGAATGCGTGGGCTGCCGTGGCGCATCTGGCCACTCCGAACTGTCATGGTCCGCTGCTTTGTGTGGATCCGTCGTCCAACTCGGACGCCACCGCGATCAATTGGGCGGACGCCGATCAGTCACCGCTAGCGCTGGCGGCTGGGGGCACATTGTTCATCAGCGACCTTCACTTAGTACCACTGGACGTCCAGACTCGATTGGTCACGGCGCTGACCGAGTCTGAACGCAACGTACCGCGCTTGATCGTCGCGTGCCGAACTCCCGTCACCGATCTCATTCGCCAAGGAACCGCCCACCCCGCTCTGGCTTCGGTGCTCGGCGACGATGCGATCACGTTGCCGACTCTCGCCGAACGCGCAGAGGACTTGAGAGCCCTGATTCTCGACGCCCTTGCTCGCGTGCCCAGCTCGGAACCGAAGGGTATCGATCGGCGCGCGTTGCAGACGCTGATGGATGCTCCTTGGCCCGGCAACGAACGTCAACTGAGTGACGTCGTCGAGCGGGCTGCGGAGCTAGCCGAGGGACCTCTGGTCACCGTCGACGCACTGCGCGCCGCGGGCAGCGACGTATCACCGCTCGAGCCCACCATGTCGGAGCGGTCCGAATCCGAGCCCCGAAGCCCAGCGCGAGTCTCCGTTCCCCCACGACGGCGCACGAGGCCACCCCGTCGCTCGCGGCATCACAGCTAGTGTCACGACTCGGATGAGGCCAAGCGCGACGCTGGGAGCGCTCCCGGCTGTCGTCGATGCCCAGGCGACGAACCCCGCTACCGCGGCTCACTTCCCGTGGTTTGGCTTGCGCTCGGCGCCCAACGCAGGCCAAGCTTTGCTTTGGGCCATGTCTCACAGCGTCGTTTCGGCAAATGAGTACATCATCCGCGAAGAGGTGGGTCGGGGGACGAGCGGTGTCGTCTACCGCGCGCAACGTCGCGCAACGTCGGAGCCCGTTGCACTGAAGTTGCTCGACGCGAGCATCGCGACGGATCCCAAGGCACAACTCGCGGAAGCCCAGCTGCTGACCTCACTGGATCACCCAGCGATAGTTCGCATCGTCGCCTCGGGAGTATTACCCGGCGACAAACCCTTCATCGCAATGCAGTGGCTGGATGGTGAAGACTTGAGTCAGCGGCAGGCCCGCGCCCCACTCAAGCTGATCCCCGCGCTGCGCTTGATGGTTCGCGTGGCAGAAGGACTACAGGCCGCCCACGCAGCGGGTATCGTTCATCGCGACATCAAGCCCGCGAACATATTCTTGCTATCGTCGGGCGACGATGCCAACCCCGCGCCGAAACTGCTCGATTTCGGAGCGGCCATACAGGTTGCCAGCGCCCACACCGCCGATGGCGCCATCATCGGCACGCCCGCGTACATGTCGCCCGAACAGGTGCGCGGTGACAGCGCGGTTGATCAACGCTCGGACATCTATTCACTAGGCGCAACGCTCTACGAGCTGATCGCGGGGCACCCGCCACACCAGGGTTCGAGTTACCTCGCTACGCTGGCTCGGGTGACCACGGCGCGCCCGCGGCGCTTGCTCGAGATCGCTCGGGAGACTCCTCCAGCGCTGGACGAACTGGTTCACCGCATGATCGCGACGCAACCTGATCTTCGCCCAGCGGACATGGCGGAAGTCATCGAGGAGCTGAGTGAGATCATCTCCAGTGTCACACGCGGTTCGATCGCCGACGCCGAACCACGCTCGATGCGTCTCGGTTCGAGCGCCTCACGGCTACTGACGACCCTCGTAGCCAGAGGCTTCTCCGAACGTGACCAACGCGACGAAGCCTTGGCTCACTTGCGCTCGTTGGGAACCGAGGCAGTGGCCCTGGGGCAGGACTCGCTCGTCGCCCACTTCGGCGCACGCCGAAGCCTGGGCAACGAAGCGGAAGGCGCGCTACGACTCGGGCGCAAGCTATCGAAGTCGAACGCTGCCGTCGGAGTCGCAACGGGTCGCGCGTTCATCCCGATCATGGACCTGACTCGGCCCATCCAAGCGATCGGCGAGGTGGTCGATCGCGCGACGGCACTGTCGCGCAGTGCAAACCACGGCCAAGTACTGGCAGACGAGACCACCTGCGAGCTCGGACGCCAACACTACGATTTCAAACCTGCGGGAGTCGGGCACCTGGAAGTCGGCGCTCGACGTCAGCGCTCGCGGTTACCAGGCGAAGTGCGGACTCCGTTCGTCGGTCGTGACACCGAGCTGGCACGCATCGCCACGGCGTACGAACGCGCCGCAGAAGGCTCGCGCGCGGTCGTCGTCTCGATTTCGGGAGCGCCTGGAATCGGCAAGACACGTTTGCAGCGCGAGGCGATGTCTCGCCTGCAGACGCGCGGCGTCGACGTCAGGCGCGTGGGGCAGCGTAGCGACGCCTACGGCAAGAAGCGCGCGCTGGGCGCCGCGCTCGACATCATGCGCTCACTGCTCGGCATCCAGAAAGGTGACGACGAAATCGAGGCGCATGCCGTGATCGAGCGAGCACTCGCCCCGGGACTCGACGCGCACCTGCAGGCGCGCATCCCGACGTTCGCACGGCTGCTCGCCCAACAACAGTTCGACGCTGAGGCTGCCACCCGTGGCCTGCGCGATCTGTTGTGGTTGTTCATGACCAATGCCGTCGAACAACAGCTCGCCCATGGTCCAATCGCGATCGTCACGGAAGATCTGCAGTGGGCGGATCCAGAGAGTGTCGAATGGCTCGACCACTTACTCGGACGTGCTTCGAACCTACCTTTGTTCTTACTGGTCACTTCTCGCCCTGAGTTTTGGCTCGAGAACCCAAACCGTTTTTCTGGACGCACTCACGTCAAGTTGGCGCTGCATCCCATCTCCAGTCAGGCGGCTCGTCAGATCACGGCGAGTGTCACGGACGGGAAACTCACCGAGGCAGCAGTCGAAAGCATCGTCCGTCAGGCTGGTGGCTCGCCGCTGTTCGCAGAAGAGCTGTCGCGTCTGGCGCTGATCGGCACCAAGGTGACCCACGCCCCGACGATCGAAGCGGCGATCCAGGTCAGTCTCGATGCGCTCTCGCAACCGCAACGCGACGCGCTGGGCTACCTGAGTGTGCTGGGCCAAACGGGCCGCGATGCAGCGCTCGGCGCCCTCGGCTTCGCAGATGCCGACCAGGTGTTGCAAGAGTTGTACGCCGCGGGTGTACTCATACCCAACGACCCATTGCGCTTCGCGGGAGTGCCTGAATGGCAGTTCAAACACGGCCTGGTGCGCGACGTGGTATACGACACGCTCAACGAAGACCATCGTCGCCAGTTGCACGATGCTGCCGCAGGCTGGCTCGAACGCATTGGCGAGGATGCAACCGTGATCGCGCGGCACTACGATCTCGCCCAACGACCAGAACGCGCTGCAGAGTTCTGGGCCGTGGCCGCGACCCACGCGCTCACGACCAACGCGCTCGGCGACGCGCTCAACATGGCCGAACGCGCGCTGGCGTTCTCCCAGAATGATCGGCAGGGCTTCGCACGTGCACAGATCCTAGACCAAGCCTGGTCTCGTCTCGACGCGCGAGGCAGCGATCGAGAGACGGCGGTGTCCGCGTTGGAAGAACACACCTACGACGAGGCCAGCCGAACCTACGCTCTCGGAGCCCGCGCGCGTTACGATGCTGCCCGCGGTCAGGGGGTCGACGTGGACGCTCGCTTGGCCGAAGCTCGCGACGCCGCCAATCAGCTCGGGCTACGCGACGAAGAAGTGCGCTGCAGCGCCGAGCTCGCCGCGCGTCTGGCGTTCGCTGGACGTTTCGACGATGCGGAACGCGAGGCGGCGCGTCTGCTTTCGCTGGCTGAAGCTCGCGAGCTGCGTGCAGCGGCCGTCGACGCGTGGCAGACGCTTGCCATCGTTCATCAGAGCCGCGGTGAACTGGCGGCCGCGCTCGAAGCACGGCGAAACGCAGCCGCGGCCGCGCGCGAAGCCGAGCTACGAGAGCGCGAGTCCGTGCTGACGACGAACCTCGGTTTCGCGCTGACCACGCTGGGCGCCCGTCGTGAGAGTCGTGAGATGCTGTTCGGTGGTTTACACCTTGCCGAAGCGATCGGTAGCCAGGGTGCGCGCCGCCACGCACACATGCTGCTCTTGGGTTGGTCCGCCAGTTTCGGCAGCGATCAAGAACTCGACGCGCAGCTGGCGGACATGCGAGCCGAAGCCGACGCGGCCGCCGCGGGCACGTGGACCGCTCCCGCGCGAGAGAATCTCGGCGTGCTGTTCTATCGCGGACTCGAGCTGCTCGGCAGTACCGGTCCTACCCAACGTGAAAATGCGCGAGCGTTGCTTCAGCTATCCGCCGAAGCGTACCGCGCCACCAAGAACCGCGACTTGCTGCCAGTGGCGCTCGGCATGTGGGCACGCGCGGAGCTCTCGTGTGGTAACGCCTCCACTGCGCTCGACTTGGCCAAAGCCGCCGCAGAGTCTTTGGAATCGGGCGCGCCGAGCTTGCTCAACGAATCGCCCGTGTACCTGGCGCTGCACGACGCGTACGCACAACTCGGTCAGCCGACACTCGCTCGCCACGCGATCGAACAGGCGATGGCACCGCTCGAGAAACGCCTGGAGGGGATGTCACGCACGGGGTACGCGCGCCCCTTTCTGACCGCGCTGACCGACAACTCGACGTTGGTCTCACTCGCTGACAGCTACGGGGTGCTCCCCGATCCCGTGCGCAGCAAGTTGAACGCCGAAGCTGGCTGACCTCTGGGAGCTGTCGCCAACGCTGACGAGCAACAGCTATATTGGATGCCCATCGGCTACCCTCATGACTCACTTCGAAATCCGAGCTGCACTTCCGCACGACGTCGACGATCTGCTTGCCTTGGCGCGGCACTTGGACTCCGTGAACCTGCCTGCAGACCGCGGGGCCATCGAAAGGATCTTGGATCGGTCGGAGCAGAGCTTCGCTGAGCAGCTGCCCCTCGAACACCGCACCTACGTGTTCATCCTTCGCGACGAGTCGAACGGGCGAGCGGTGGGCACGTCGAGCCTGGTCGCGCAGCTGGGACGCCCCGATGCTCCGTACATCTACTTCGACGTGAGTAACGAAGAGAAGTACTCACGCGACTTGAAGTTGCACCTCGACCACACGTTGTTGCGCTTGGGCTTCTCTTACGACGGCCCCACTGAACTCGCGGGCCTGGTCGTCGACCCCGCGTATCGTCGCCAACCAGGGCGGCTGGGTCTGGCGGTATCGTACGTGCGCATGCTGTTCGTCGCGGCTTACCGCGAACGTTTTCAGAACTACTTGCTGGCGGAGCTGCTGCCACCACTCGAACCCGACGGCACGAGTCATTTGTGGAACGCGCTGGGGCGACGCTTCACCAACATGACCTATCGCCACGCTGATCGGCTGTCGCACGAGAACAAAGACTTCATTCGCGATCTGTTCCCGAGCGGCCCCGTGTACGCCAGCTTGCTGAGCGAAGCGGCGCAGGCCGTGATCGGTCAAGTGGGCCACCCCACGAAGGGCGTCGAGAAAATGCTGCAGCGCATCGGCTTTCGCTACGCCAAACGCGTCGATCCGTTCGACGGCGGGCCACACTTCGTTGCCAAGACCGACGAAGTGAGCGTCGTTCGCAACTTCATGCGCCTGCAGGCGGTCGCGGGAGCGGCCGCCGCTTCGGAGACCGCGAAAGCGGTGCTAGTCGCGCGCCTGACGGATGCGGCGCCGTATGTGCGCGCGATCTCGACGCGCGCCGTCGTCGATGACGACCAGATGATCGTCGAGGCAGACGTGTTATCTCGGCTGGGAGCCGCGTCGGGCGAGGAACTCGCCGCCGTTCCGATGCCGTGAGGCGCGCCAAGAGGGCTGCGCTGGGTGCAATGAGCGAACGCTGGCGGAGACCCAGCGACTCAGGCCAGCTCTGCGACTCAGGCCAGCTCTGCGACTCAGTCCAGCCCGCAGAACCTCGAATACAGCCTGGCCCAGCGGCGAGGCAAAACCGACTAATCCGATTACTGCGCGCGGTGCCCGTCGGCCGCCGCAGACAAATCCGATTACTCCCAAGTTGCCTCGCGGGCAGCTTCAGACAAATCCGATTACTCCCAGGTTGCCTCGCGGTCAGCTTCAGACAAATCCGATTTGTTTGCGGCTGCCTCGCGGGCAACTCGAGACAAATCCGATTACTCGGTTTGCCTCGTGGTCAAACGGACAAATCCGATTACTCGGTTTGCCTCGCGGTCAAACGGACAAATCCGATTACTCATTTTGCCTCGCGGTCAAATCGAGTAATCCGATTACTTGACTTGCGTTCAGGTGTGCGAGCAGGCCTGAGAGAGCGCCTTGCCCCACGAGGTAGGCTCCGAGTCTGAAATCCGCGTCAGCTGGCGATTTCGCTGCTTGGGGCTGCGCTGAGGTCGGCGCTCGGGGGTTTACCGACTAGGCGCCCTGGGCCGTCGCCGACGATCAAACCGTCGCGCATTTGAACGACGCGCGGCATGCGTTGTGCGAAGCCGGGGTTGTGCGTGACGACCACGATGGTGGTGCCGTATTCACGGTTGATGTGAAAGAAGAGATCGTGAACAGCATCACCCGTGGCGCTGTCGAGATTACCCGTGGGTTCATCCGCGAGCAGCAGATTGGGAGAAAGCGCCAGCGCACGCGCCACGGCCACCCGCTGTTGCTCACCGCCAGAAAGTTCGCCAGGGCGATGAGTTTCGCGATGTGAAAGGCCCACGGTTTCGAGTAGCTCGTGGGCGCGCTTGCGCATCTCGCTCTTGGAGCGGCCGCCAATCAAACCGGGCATCATCACGTTTTCGACTGCCGTGAACTCGGGCAGCAGGTGGTGAAACTGAAACACGAAGCCGACCATGCGATTGCGCACGGCAGCGAGCTTACTTCCAGAGAGTTTGGTCAGCTCTTCGCCGCCCAGGCGCAAGCGGCCACTCGACGGCAGATCCAACGTGCCGATGCAATGCAAGAGCGTGCTCTTGCCTGCACCCGACGCGCCGACGATGCTCATCACCTCGCCCTGTTTGATCTCGAGATCGATGCCGCGCAGCACTTCGAGGCGATTGCCCATGTGCATGAACTCTTTTTTGAGCTCCTCGACGACGACGAGCGGTTCACTGCGGTTTTTTTCGGCTTGGTTCATGGTTACTCTCAGGCGGTCACGGCGCGAGCACACTCGGGCCCATCACTCGTATCTGATTCCATCGACGGGGCGCAAGCGGCTGGCCGAAAGTGCAGGATATAACGTCGCGAGCACGGTGATCGCGAGGGCGCAAGCTGCGATCAGGCCGTAGTCGAGCAGGTTCACTTCGATCGGCAGACGGTCGACGTAATACACCTCGGGATCGAGCCGTACGCCAAAACGCTTGAGCCCCAGGCACATCACCCAGCCGGTGATCACGCCGAAGAACGTGCCCATCGCCCCGATCACGGTGCCTTCCGCCATGAAGATCCGCAGCACCATGCCGTCACTCGCGCCGAGTGCCTTGATGATGGCGATCTCTTTGCTCTTCTCGGTGACCATAAGCAGCAGGGTGCAGATGATGCAAAAGCACGCCACGAGCACGGCCAGGATCAAGATGACGAAGGTCGCGATCTTTTCGAGCTTGAGCGCGTTGAACAAGTTGCGGTTCATCTCTTGCCAGTCGCGCACGCGCAGCTCGCGCGACGACATGGCGGCCGCCAACGTGTCTCGCACGGGCGTCACTGCGTCGGGGTCATCGACTGTCGCCTCGATGCTGGTGATGCGTCCTGGTAAATCGAGAAACTCCTGCGCGACGTCGAGCTTGGTGTAGACGTGACTGGCGTCGTATTCGTACATGCCGCTGTAGAAGATGCCCGCGACGCGGAACTTGCGAGTGCGCGGCATCACGCCCATGGGCCCGAGATCACCGAGTGGCGCGACGAGCGTGAGCTCGTCGCCGACGAACACGTGCAGACTCTTGGCGAGTTCGCGCCCGACGATCACGCCCGGGGGGGGTCGCACGCCTTTCGTCACTTCCTCGACGTCGGGATCGAGAGGGTTCTTGTCGATGCCCGGCTTGGGCAAGCTCGGCCCCTTGGTGTAACGCTGGCCGCCCGGGCCGTGGCCGATCACTGTGTCGGGCGGCAAGTCGAGCAGCGTCTCGGGGTAGCGCAGGTACTCGAAGTCGCCCACCTCCACGTTGTCGACCAGGTCGATCACGTTGCCGACGGTGTCGATATCGACTCCGCGGATGATCACGCCGCCCGTGTTCGAGCTACTGGAGGCCATCGCCTCCCCCGTGATCATTGCGGTGGCGGCCTCGACGCCTTTGGTCTGCCGCACTTGCTCGAGCGGGATGTCCCAGTGCTCGAACCCGCCCGAGTTGCCACGGTCGATGGTGATGTGCGCGTTGTTGCCTTGGATCTTGCGTTTGAGATCCGATCCGAAACCGCCCATCACGCTGATCACGACGACCAAAGCGATGCAACTGACGGCAACCCCCGCGATCGAGAGCATGCTGATCACGGTGAGAAAGCCGCTCTTGCTGGCGCGTACGTGACGTGCGGCGACGAACCCGACGGCGCCCTGCCCTTCCAAACTGTTGAGCAGCAGTGGCAACGCCAGCGCCATACCGCCGAGCACGCTCAGGGTGGCGTGAATCGCCGCGCCCACACGCACCAGCTGATGCCAGAGCACGAACTGCGTGCCCACGGGTTCGGGCAAGCGCAGCGCGATCACTCCGAGCACGACCGCGGCGAGCAGGCTGTAACTCGTGCCGAAGACGAGCATCGTACGGCGCCCACGTCGACCGATTCGGATCAACAACTTGACGACGCCCCAACCGACCAGCAGCAGAACGCCGCCGATCAGCGCGATCTTCATGCCGACGCCGAGTGCAACCCAGGCTTCCAGTGCCTTGGCGAGCAGCGATTGCCAGGCGCCGGGTGCAGACACTTCCTCGCCCACTAGCTTGCCCCCTGCTGCGGGCGCAACTGCGGGAACGCGATCACGTCGCGGATCGACTGTTGCCCGGTGAGCATCATCACGAATCGATCGACGCCGAGCCCGAATCCTGCCGCTGGCGGCATGCCGTGCTCGAGCGCGCGAATGTAGTCAGCGTCGTAGTCCATGGTTTCGGCAGCGCCTCGGGCTTTCTTCGCGACTTGCTCGCGGAAGCGCTGAGCTTGATCGTCGGGGTCGTTGAGTTCCGAAAAAGCGTTGCAGCGTTCGATACCATCTACGAACAGCTCGAAACGTTCCGTGAGTGACGGATCGTCGTCGCGGCGCCGGGCTAACGGCGACACTTCGGCGGGATAGTCCAAGATGAATACGGGCAGGCTCTTGCTGCCGTCTTGGCTGCGGTGGTCGTCCGCCAAAAAAGGCTCCGCGAAGTATTCGTAGGCGGCGAAGATGCGCTCCCCGTCGTTTTCGCAGCCGGCAAGTCCCTTGCGCAGGTTACCCCAGTCGATGCGACGAGCGCGCTCGCTCGATTTGGCCCAAACCCCGACCTTGGAGACGGCGGCCTCGTCGCCCCCGACGGCGATGGCTTGCAAGCTGTCGACGATTTCCGCGGGGTCGAGACCAGCGGCGTCGAGTGAGTGTTCGATGGCATGCCGCATGGGCACGCGTGCGAAGGGCTCGTCGAGGGTGAAACTACGCTCTGCGCGCCAACGCTCCGAGATGGCCGCTTGCCCCAGATCCGTCATGCCGCGATGCAAGTAGTCGGAGACGTGACGAAACATCTCTTCGGCCATCGGCATCAAGGTCTGATACGTCGCGTACGCCATGTAATACTCGAGGATCGTGAACTCGGGATTGTGGCGCGTGCTGATGCCTTCGTTGCGATAACAACGCCCGAGTTCGTAAACCCGTTCGAAGCCGCCCACCAGCAGCCGCTTCAAGTACAGCTCGGGCGCGATGCGCAAGAATAGATCCATGTCGAGCGCGTTGTGGTGAGTCTCGAATGGGTGCGCCGCTGCGCCGCCGATCAGCGAATTGAGCGTCGGCGTCTCGACTTCGAGAAACCCGCGGCGATCGAGGTAATCACGCAAGCCCTGAACGATCAGCGAGCGCGCGCGAAAGACATGCGCGACCTCGGGATTGGCCACGGCGTCGACGTAACGCCTGCGGTAGCGCTGCTCGACATCCGCCAAGCCATGCCACTTGTCCGGCAGTGGTCGCAGCGCCTTGGTGAGCAAACGCAGCGATTTGACCATCACCGACAGCTCACCCGTCTTGGTGACCATCAGCGGCCCCGACACCTCGATGTGGTCCGCCATGTCGATGTCTTTGAGCGCGGCGAAACTCTCGCCCATTTCGTCCGCCTTGGCGAACAGCTGGATCTCTCCCGTGCTGTCGCGCAACTTGAGAAACGACACCTTGCCGAATCCGCGACGGGCCATCATGCGACCGAAAACGTGAACGCTGACACCTTCGCTGATCGCTTCGACCTGTGCGGCGTCGTAACGCGGCTGTCCTTGCTCATCGACGGTCAGCGCCGACTCGAAACGCTGACGCAAGGGTCCGAGCAAACTTCGATCGTCGGTCTTGGCGTCGTTGGCGAAGGGGTTTTCACCACGCGCGCGCACTTGTTCAGCCTTGCCGCGCCGTGCCTCGATCAGAGCAGTTTCGGTCTTGTGGCTGTCTTGCGCGCCGCTCGGCTGCTGTTCGTCACTCATCTGTTGTTCCTCGACCTCCGGGGACGCCGCCCTCGAGCCCTGCCAAGCAGGCGTTTACTCGAACCACTCCTGCGTAACCGCTTGCTGACACGACGTCAGTTCGATCCACCCGACCGCTGGTCGGCGTTCATCATCAAGTACTCTTCGATGAAGCGGTCCAAGTCCCCATCGAGAACGGAATCGACGTCACCCGTTTCGTATTCGGTGCGCAGATCTTTGACCAGTTGATACGGCTGCAGAACGTAGCTGCGGATCTGGCTACCCCATTCGATGTTCTCTTTGCCTGCCTCGTAGTCCGCTCGCTCTTGTTCGCGTTTGGCCAGCTCTATTTCGTACAGTTTGGCCTTGAGCATCTTGAGCGCCATGCGGCGGTTTTGGAGCTGGCTGCGTTCAGCGCGGCACACCACCATCAAGCCACTCGGCAAGTGACGCATGCGCACGGCGGTTTCCACCTTGTTCACGTTCTGGCCACCCTTGCCACCCGCGCGCATCGTGGTGACTTCGAGATCATTTTCGTCGACTTCGATGTCGATTTCATCCTCGATGTCGGGCGTGACCTCGACGGCGGCAAACGACGTGTGACGACGCGCGTTGGCGTCATACGGACTGATTCGTACCAGGCGATGCACGCCTTTTTCCGCACGCAAGTAGCCGTAGGCATCCGTACCCTGAACGGTGAACGACGCACCTTCGATGCCAGCCTCATCACCTGGCTGATGGTCGATCAGATCGGTCTTGAAGCCACGACGTTCGCACCAGCGCATGTACATACGCAGCATCATGTCCGCCCAGTCTTTGGCTTCGGTGCCGCCCGCCCCTGGGTGGATGCTGACGATGGCGCCCGCGTGATCGACGGGGCCGCTCAACATGCGCTGCAGTTCGGCCCGGCGCACACGTTCGTCGAGCGACTTGGCTTGTTCTTCCGCTTCTTGCAGTGCGGCTTCGTCGTTTTCTTCAGCGGCGAGTTCGAGATACTCCGCCGCGTCCGTGGCGTCTTGTTCGAGCTTCTTGACCAGCGTGAGCTTCTCGGTGGCGATCGCACGCTTGCGAAGCAGCGACTGCGCCTTGTTTTGGTCGTCCCAAAACCCGGGCTCACTGGATAGTTGATCGAGTTCTTCGACGGTTCGCTCTAGTTGAGGGACGTCAAAGATGCCCCCTTAGCGCAGCAACACGCCTTTGGAGGTCGGACAGCAATGCTTTCGTTTCGGACAGCATGGGGCGGTCTGTAGCCCCTTCGCTTGCGCCGCACCAGATCCACCAGAGGCCATCCCCGGCCCGACGTTCAGTAGCGCGCTCAGCGACCCACGTGGCGACTGAACCAGCCGTCGCTGATGACATCTAGGGCAGTGCGCGCCTGCAGCTCCTCGAGTTGGGCGGCCAGCTGCTGCTGGGGCTCGCGCAGCGGGTCGGCGGCGCGCAGTTGGGCTTCTTGCCACTTGAACAGCCAGCTCAAGACCTCGTCCACTCGTCTGGCCCGTCTCTGTGCTGCACTCTGCCGTGCGCGTTCCACGGGTAACTCCTCATCCGCGAACACTAAGCGCGAGAAACGCCAATGCAGCTGAGCTTCGAGCCGCAGATCCGCGCCACCCGTGAGCTGCCAGCGATCGGGATCGTCGAGTGTCGGCGTGAGGCGCAGCGTTTGATCGACACTGCGTCCTCCGCGCAAACGCAAATCGGGTAGCCACGCCGAAGTTCGAGCGCGGCTCTCGACGCTCGAAAGGCGCCGCTCCGTGCGGTCGAACTCGCCGAGCGACACGACGATCAACTTGCGCACGAACGCGGGCGTGACGCCCACGTGCTCGGGAAGCGTGGTAGTCGAGTCGTCACGCGGGCTGGGGGCAGCGGGCCGCGCCCCGTCTGATTGCGACGCTGGAGCAAGCGATCGTCGGGCGGGCACCGTGGCAGACTCGGGTGCCGCCGAGTCCGACGACGGGGTGGCTCTCGGCTCTTCGCTGGGCACGGCTTGGGACAAGCCGCTCCGATCGATGTCGAAGTTTGCGATCGCGTCATCTTCGTCGACGCCGAACCTGTCGTCCCAGGAGACGAACCCAGCGTTCCAAGCGAACGGTGTCACGTCCGACAGTTCCAGCGGCGCCGACGTGCGCGCTCCAGCGAATCGATCGAGGGGGATCCTGACTTGCAACAGTGCGCCGTATCCTACGTAGCCTTCCGCGCTTTCGCCGTAAGCGGAGAGATCGACATCCAGCGCCGCGGCGGGCGCGCTGGAGCTGAGACACAACACAAGGATGGAGACTGTGGTTTGGCGCATGCGGCCGAAGTCGTCCGCCGCCTCACGTGGTTGCGAAAAATACGTCAGTCGGTGCGCGAGGTGAGCAAAGCGCGAGCCCGCTCCACGACGTCCGCATCCCGCAATCCCTTGCGTGGACGAAAGCTGCAACTCGGTTGCTCGGAGTTCGGGCCCAGAAAGTGCGCGCTGGCCACGGACAAGACGCGAAATTTGTCACCCACGGCGCTGCCTAGCGCTGCTCGTACGACCACCCCTGGGTCACATGACAACTCGTACGAACCCGGGGAGCTCGCGATGTCGACACGCTGCCGATCCATCACCGCACCTGAACGTCGGGGCAGGAAAGTCGCGATGTCCAGCTCCAAGGCTTCGCCGCGTCGCCGCGCTCGTTCAGCGCGCACGCCGAGTTCCCAATACAGCAAGGTCCGATCACTCGTCTGGAGTACGACTAACGCGTCCTGAGCCGCAGCTTCGACGGCCGCAACCTCCTCGGGTGAGGCGGAAGCGTTCAACCTGTCGAGCAGCACGCGAGCCTTAGCGTGATTGGGCACCCGCTCGAGCACCTGTTCGAGCACCTCACGCGCCCGCGAGTCATGGCCTTGGCTCATGTAAATCTGCGCCAAGGTGACTGTCGGTAGCGGCGGCCGCTGCGGCGCACCACTGCGCGGCCGCATCGACTCGCGCAGGGCGCGCGCAGCTGTCGGCAGATTCAACCCTTGCTCGACGATACTGGTGACCAAGTGGCGCGCGACCGCGAGCCAACCCGTGGAGCCGAGCGCGCTGCTCGACGCTGTCTGGCCTTCACTCTCACTGACTTCGCGAATGCGATTGGCCAGCTCCGTCTCCGAAAGGGATTCAGGATGGGCAATGCCGAGCTGCAATGCCGCAGCAAGCAGCTCGTGCCTGGGGATCGCAGCGGGTCTGTGGTCGCGCACCATCAACCGCCTTTTACAGCGGATCGGCCATGCCCGTAACCGCAAAGCGCGAAAGCGGCGCATGGGCCACTTTCACGCGCGGGCAGCCCAAAGTCCACGACGCGGTCCGATCAACCGATGATCAGCTTTCGGGGCTGCGCAGCAAGCGCGCTGCTACTTCCACGTCTTCGGCGATCTGGGCACGCAGTGCGTCGGTGCTTTCGAAACGTCGTTCCCCCCGCAAGCGGCGCACGAGGGAAACCTGCAACTCACGACCGTAGAGATCGCCAGAATAGTCCAACAGGTGAACCTCGACACGCGCGCTGGTACCGCCGAGCGTCGGACGCGTACCGATGTTGCAAATCGCTGGGCGCTCTTCCCCTTCACCCCCCAGTACGGCGCGGCATGCGTAGACGCCGTGGCACGGCAACACTTCTTCGACCTCAGCGAGGTTCGCGGTGGGAAACCCGAGGCGACGCCCCACACGGTCTCCCTCGACGATTCCTCCCAACAATCGATGGGGTCGGCCGAGTAGCACACTGGCTTGCTCAACATGCCCCTCGGCGATCAGCTCACGAATCCGACTGCTGGAGATCGGCCCCGACGCATCCGTCACCAGCTCCAGCGCCTCCGCCCGAAAACCCAAGCGCTGACCCAGTTCCGTCAACGTCGCGAGGTCGCCGACGCGCCCTTTCCCAAAGCGAAAGTTGGCGCCAACCACCACGTGCGCAGCAGCGTGCCGCCGCTTCAGCACTTCTTCGGCGAAATCGCTCGGTGTCATCGCTGCAAGCTGGAGGTCGAACCGCTCGACCTCCACGCCGAGTCCTTCGACACAACTCTCCAGCAACGCCACCTTGGTGGCAACACGCGTCAGCACGGGTAGCTTGCCTCTGCCCAAGACCTCGGAGGGGTGAGGAGAGAAGGTGAGCACCTTCGGCAAAAGGCCGGCCTGCTTTGCGCGCTCGGCAACCACTCGCAACAGCGCTTGATGCCCGAGATGCACCCCATCGAAGTTGCCGATCGCCAACAGCGACGCGGGCGGTACTCTTCTGGCTTCTGGGGCGCTCACTCGGGCCCCTTTACTACACCGTCGCGAAGGGGCCAATGAGACATGCCGCTGCTCGCTTGCGTCTTCCGCGCACAAGGAATAAGACCCGAAGCAGCGACAGTCCAGACGCGCCGAGATCGCAGCACTATCGCAATCACGAAAGCTCGGTATGACCCCGGATCAGGCGATAGAACAAGCCCGAAGCGGCACACTCGAGCCAGTGTACTTGCTCTTGGGGGAAGAGCGTCTGCTGCGCAACCGCGTGCTCGACGCACTCAAGGCTGCGGTCACCGCAGGAGCCGTCCCGGGTTTCAACGAGGACGAGTTCACGGCAGGCGAAAGTGCCATGGGTTCTGTCGTGGGTGCGGCGAGGACACTACCGATGATGGCCCAGCGTCGCTGGGTGTTGTTACGCGACCTGGAACGACTGGAAGCCAAAGCCAGCAGCGACGACGACCCCAAAGCCAAATCTCAAAGTCCGTTGGACGTGCTGGCGGAATACGCGGCAAATCCGTCGTCCACGACGACGCTGGTGTTGTGTGCTAGCAAGCTCAACGGCAAGCGCAAGCTGGTCACTTTGGCGAAGAAGCGCGGATTCCTCGTTCAATGCGAGCCACTCGCACGCAACGCCTTGCCGCGCTGGCTGCATGCCGCGGCCAAACGCCGCGGTAACCCGCTGACATCCAGCGCGGCAGAGCTGATCGCCGACGTCGGCGGGAGTGATCTCGCGACCCTCGACGACATCATCGAACGGTTGAGCTTGTACGTCGGCGAAGGCGGCGAGATCACGGAAGATACCGTGGGTGAACTGATCCCCGTGGTACGCCCTGCGACCACCTGGCAGCTGATGGACGCGATCGGACGCAAAGATCGCGGTGCGGTACTCGGACTCCTGCACAAGGTTTACGATCCACAGGACCGCGGTTTGCGATTACTCGGGGCGCTGGCGTGGTCGGCGCGTCAGATGTTGCGATTCGAGGCCAGCCTCTCCCAAGGACTACGCGGCGCGGATGCTGCCAAGGCTGCAGGTGCCCCTCCTTTCCGCGCACGCGACCTCGAACAGCAGGTGCGTCGTTTCGGCCGCGCGAATCTCGAGGCTTGGCTCGTGAGATTGCGCGACGTCGACCTCGACCTGAAGGGTGGTAGCAAGCGACCTCCGAAGGCAATTCTCGAGTCGGCCTTACTCGACCTCTGTACGCCTGGCCCCCACGCCCGCTAGCCCGTCTCGAGAGCTGAGCCGACGACGCAGCTGTACCTGCCCCGCCGAGCTGGCGACGGGAGACTTGCCAAGCTGCGAGCTGAACCGGACGCGATGAGCCAGGCGCTCCGCCAGCCGTGCGGCGAGTCTGGGCTTCTACTCAGCCCCCGCCCTTCGAGGCGGTGGATCGTTTGCGCAATTTTTCTCTCAGCGGCTCGGCGTACCCCAGCTTGTTTACTTGACGCACACGGCCGAGCGCTAGCGCTCCCGCGGGGACGTCTTCGGTAACGGTAGTGCCAGTTCCAACGTATGCCCCATCGCCGATGCTCACTGGAGCCACGAGTTGCGAGTCGCTACCGACGAACACCCCTTCGCCGATCGACGTTCGCGCTTTCGAAAACCCATCGTAGTTGCAGAAGATCGTACCCGCGCCGATGTTCGACCCAGCGCCCACATCGCCGTCACCCAAATAGGAGAGGTGGTTGGCTTTGGCACCTCGACGCAGCGTCGTCTTCTTCGTCTCGACGAAATTGCCGATGTGGACTTCAGCTTGGAGGTGCGACCCCGGCCGCAGATGCGCGAACGGGCCCAACTTGCACCCAGGTCCGACGTGGCTTTCGGTGATGACCGTGTACGGCAAGAGCGCCGCGTCGTCTTCGATGACGGAGTCAGTGATGACGCAACCGTGGTCGATGCGAACGCCCGAGCCAACCCGGGAAGCGCCTCGTAACACAGCGCCCGCACCCACGTGGGAATCCGACCCTATCTCGACGGTATCCGCGATCCACGCACCCTGCTGCACCGTGACCCCAGCGCGGCGGTGCCGATCTGCAATGCGCTGCAGGAGTTGACCCTCGAGCGCAGCTAGCTGAGCCCGATCGTTCACCCCTTGCATCACCGCCGGGTCCCCCAAGGCGGCCACGACCAGTTGCGTCCGTGCCAGGTGTTCCACGATGTCCGTCAGGTAGTACTCACCCTGGGAGTTGTCGTCATTCAGCGTCGAGAGGGCCTCGCGCAGAGGTTCCGCGTCGATCAAGTAGATGCCCGAGTTGACCTCTTTGATCGTACGCTGTGCGTCACCTTGCAGATCCCGATGTTCACGGATCGCGACTACTCGCGCCGAGTCGTCGCGCAGAATGCGACCGTAACCCGTGGGATCGGCGAGCTCACAGCTGGCGATCGCCAGCGCCGCCGATTGCTCGGAGTATGCGGTCTGCAGCGCGCGCAAGTCGCTGGCCTCGACCAGGGGAACGTCTCCACACAAGATCATGACCGGCCCCGAGTCGAGCGCAGGCAAGGCCGCGCGTACGGCATCCCCTGTTCCGAGCGGACGTTCTTGAACTACGATGCTCACTGGCACGTCAGAGAGCAGCGCCAAGCAGCCCTCGATGTCCTCACGGTTGTGCGGGCTCGCGACGACTACCACCTTGCTGGCTCCTGCGCCCGCCGCGGCGAGCACTGGATAGTGAATCAGCGGGCGGCCTGCGAGCTCATGTAGTACCTTGGAACGGCGGCTGCGCATGCGGGTTCCCGCGCCTCCCGCGAGCACGACCGCTGTCGACTTCAACTCGTTCATCGACCGACGTCCGGCAGCGCTTGGGGAACGGGGGCTTCGATCTTGGCCAGGGGTTTGGGCGATTCGGCATGCGGCGACTCACCCTTACCCTTCGCGTAGACGATCACTCGCTCTCCTGGCACGAGCTCACGGGTTCTCGGAAATCGATTGATGCGTTCCATCATTCCGACGCTCAGTCCGTAACGTCGCCCGACCTTGGCAAGCGTATCACCCTTCTTGATGGTCACGAGAATGCGTTTGCGCCCGTTCAAAGCTTCCGCGTGGTCGAGAAACTCGCGCGTTCCCACTTCCAGCACCCGGGTCTGCTTCGGGGACACGACGCGCACGTCTTGCAGCTGCGCGTGTTTGGGAACGAAGACCTGCAACGTCATGTCCGAAAGCAACTTGGCGCGACCATCCAGATCGTTCCACACCACCAGCTCTTCGCGTGTTACCCCGAACCGACTAGCGATCGATTCGAGCGTATCTCCACCCAGCACTCGGTAGAACACTCGCATGCGACCCGGGACTTGTCGGCTATCTTGCGGTACCACGACGACGTCTTCCGCGTCGGGAGCATCTAGCTTGGCGGACTCGGGGACGAGCAGCACGGCTCCCGCGGGCAGCTCTGTACCTGCTAGCAGCCCATTGATGTCACCGAGCTCTTGGGGCTGCATGCCAGCACGTTGTGCGACGGACCCGAGCGTGTCGCCGAACCTCAAGACATAAACGGCGTACCTACCTGGGCTACCCTCACCGAGCTTCTGCGCAGTTTCAGCGCCCTTGCCTCGAGGGACGCGCAGCGCCCAGCGTCGCTCGCCTTTCTCGGACTTCGGGGCAGGCGGCGTGCGCGCTCCCTGATATTGCGGGTTCATCGACCGAAGCGACTCGATGGGGATCCCCGACGCCTTGGCTACGTCGTCCAGCGCAACTCCCGGGCGAACGTAGACCGTGTCGAAGGTGACTGGAGGGTCGAGTTCGATATCCCCCAAGCCGAACGCTCTACGATTGTTCATCACGATCGCGATGGCGAACACCTTGGGAACGTAGAGCGTCGTTTCCCACGGGAGGCCCGCTTCATATTGAGCGAGCTTGTGGAAGTCGTTGGTGTTGTACTTGCGGACTGCGCGCATGAGCCCGCCGTGGCCCATGTTGTAAGCCGCCATCGCAAGCTCCCAAGTACCGAAGCGTTGGTAGAGGTCACCGAGGTACGCCGCCGCGCCTTGGGTCGAGCGTTGAGGATCGAGACGTTCGTCCACCCAGCGATCGACCGTCAGGCCATAGAGACGTGCAGTGTCTGGAATGAACTGCCACAGCCCCGCTGCGCCAGCAGGCGAAGCGATGGTCGGATTGTGACCACTTTCGATCAGGCTGAGCCAGACCAGATCCTTGGGAAGACCCGCCTTCGCCAGTTCAGTCTGCATCGCAGCGGTATAACGACCGACTTTGCGCGCCCATACCGCGGCGATGGCCTTACCTGCCTTGTCGTCGCGATAGAAGCGCAGGTACTCCACGACCCGCGGGTGCATGCGAATCGGGAAGTCGGGCATCGCCAGGCTACGAATCCACTCCGCATCCGCAGCCTCGGAGACAGTGGCACTGGGTAGCGCTTGCACGACGGGTGGCAAGCCGTCCGCCTGCACCGTGGGATCGGAATCGCCCCAACTCCAGCCAGGACGAAAGCCGATCAGGGGCTTCGGAAAGAGCACGCGGTCAGCCTCGCGCAGCGCGCTGAGTTGGGGATCGGTGGCGCGACCACCCAGGTCGGCATCACCCCGAATGTTGCGCCGCGCCTGTTCGTCGACGGGTTGAGTTGGTGCGCCTTTGGGTAAGCGTGCGGCAGGCTCCTTGGGCGCGCGTCCAACCTTGTGAGTCGTGGGCTTGCGTTTAGCCTTGCTCGAGCTCGCCTTGGTGGTCGGCTTGTCGGTCTTCGCGGGGACGGACCTTTCGCCACCGCCCTGGCCGGGCCCTGCAGGCGTGGCGGACGCCGCGCCCACCGCGAACACACCCACTGCCAATACGCGCAAGGCCCGCAGCAGGGTCATCGAAGATGCCATGCCCCCTGCTAGCCTCGGATTGGGCCTGCGGTCAAATTCCTGGCCCGCGCTGGGTCATTCGACGACAAGGTAACGAACTGCGCCCCGACGACGAATCGCGATTAGGATTTTGGCTTCTTTGCCCTGCAGAGCGTGCTTCGCAGACTCGACGCTCGAGATGGCTTTCTTGTCGATTTCCAAAATGACGTCACCCGGTCGCAATCCTGCCTTGGCCGCGCGGCTCCCACGCTTGATACCGACCACGACTACTTGACCGGACTCATCGGCGTCGAGCCCGAACTGCTGTCGCAATCTCCCATCCAATGGCGCCAGCTGCATGCCCAGCGTCGGCTCGGCCGAGTTTGGCTTGTCTTTTGACGGCTCGATGGCGTCGGGTAACTCGGCCAGCGTCACCTTCACTTCTCGCTTCTGGCCGTTTCTCAGAATCTCGAGGGTGACCCCTGCGTTCGCACCCTTGGCTGCGATCAGGTTTCTGAGTCGGCCCGTGCTCTCAGCAGGCTGACCGTCTACTTTCAGCACGACATCGCCACGCTGCAACCCTGCCTTCGCGGCACCACTGCCCGGGTGAACGTCCGTGACCAATACACCTTTCCTGTCTTTCAGACCGAAGGCGTGAACCAGACCCGCGTCCAGATCCTGGATGCCGATCCCGAGGAAGCCACGCACGACGCGCCCATGCTCCACGAGACTCTGCATGATTGGTTCGACCATCGTGGTCGGGATCGCAAAGCCGATACCCTGATAGCCGCCGCTGCGCGAAAGAATCGCCGTGTTGATTCCTACGAGTTCACCGCGCATGTTCACTAGTGCTCCCCCCGAGTTACCTGGGTTGATCGCGGCATCCGTCTGGATGAAGTCTTCGTAGTCGACAATCCCCACGTCGGCGCGACCTTTGGCAGAAACGATGCCCATGGTCACCGTTTGCCCGACGCCAAAGGGGTTACCAATCGCCAGCACGATATCGCCCAACCGCAACTGAGAGCTGTCGCCAAACGTGAGCGGTTGAAGATTCTTGACGTCTCCCTTCAACTTGATCACCGCGAGGTCTGACTTCTCGTCAGTGCCGATGACTTCCGCATCGTACTCCTGACCGTCCGCAGTCGTGACGGATATGTCCGTCGCTTGCTCCACGACGTGATGGTTCGTCAGGATCGTTCCGTCGGCGCTGATGATCACGCCAGAGCCGAGACCTTGCTGCAACTCTGGCTGACCGTGGGGTCCGAACCCCGGCGGCATGAATGGGAACGGAAAGAGTGGGTGGTTGCTGCGCTTGACCTCTCGCTCTAGGGCGATGCTCACCACGCTCGGTGTCACCCGTTCTGCGATGTCCGCGACACTGGCAGCGCTCGACTCCGGCCCCGCAAACGCGAAGGCGGGATGGGGCAAGACCGATCGCGAGCCTGTACCGCGCACCTGACTTGGCGTCGCGACGTCGGTTTCCTGAGCAGGATCCTCGGCGGAGGACATCACGCGACTGCCGCCAGAGCAGGCTGCGGGCGCGTAGACCAGCATGAGGGGCATCGCGACCGCAGCGGCCAACAAGCGAGTGACTTTCGTGAAATTCATTTCGGGGTGACTCCTGTTCGATGGGTCGAACTTCCCAGTCATCCATGCCGCGAGTGCGGCAAGGTTCGCGTAAAGGATCGAGCGGGCAACCGACCACCGAGACGTTTGATTCCCGAACGTCGCTCAGCTGGGGAGCGTAAGCCAGCTCTGACCGACGCGTCGTTCGGTCAATGGGCCACAGCGCGTTCAATCGCGCTGGCAATCGCGTCCAGCGCGACCGTGATGCTCTGCGGCGCGACCGCTAAGGCGGCCCGGGGCATTCCGTATACGATCGCGGTGGATTCGCCCTCCACGAAAACCTTCCCGCCAGCCTTGACGATCCGTCGCGCGCCCTCGGAGCCGTCATCACCCATTCCCGTCATCACGACACCGATCGCTCGCGCGCCGTATGCCTTCGCCACGCTCGACATCAAGCGGGTCACGCTGGGCGTGTAGCGTTCTTCGGGGCGCGGCGGGCGCACGCGAACCCGTAGCTGTCCGCCGATGTCGCTGACCTCCATCGAACGACTCCCAGGACAGATGAGCGCCATACCCGCGCCGACTGGATCACCGTCGTCCGCCTCCCTGACGTCGAGACGACTGTAGCGGTCGAGACGTTCCGCGAACGTTCCCGTGAAAGTGCCGGGCATGTGCTGAGCGATCAGTACAGCGCAATCCAGTGTGGCGGGTAGCCGCGACAGCACGTTGGTGATGGCACTCGGGCCCCCTGTCGACGCACCTAGCGCCACCAAGAATTTGGGGCGTCGGACTTCGCTCGGCGGCAAGCGGCGGAGTTCGGGCAGTAAGGTTTGCGCGGGCGCGATCGACAAGTGCTCGCTGCGCACCGCTCGCATCGACAGTAATTTCTGCGACAGCGTCGTCTGTACGGCTTCGTCAATGCTGCCTTGGGGCGCGGAGATGAAGTCCGACGCCCCCAGTTCGAGAGCCTTGAACACGTTCTCACGCTTGTCGTTCGACGACACGACGATGACGGGCGTGGGCCGCGTCGACATCATCAAACGCAAGAACGCAAATCCATCCACGCCAGGCATCTCCAAGTCCAACGTGATCACGTCGGGCTCCAATGATCGCAATGCGCGAATTGCGGTCGCTCCGTTATTCGCGACCCCACACACCGTAGCTAGGCGTGTTGCCTCGACCAGCGCGCTGATCTGCTGCCGCCTGGTGACCGAGTCATCCACGACCATCACACGCAACAACGTCATTTGAGCCTCACCCCGGGCACAGCTTTGCGGTACGCCAAGTCACCTTCGAGGTGCAACAAGGTGAACTCGGTTTCCGCGTTGACCAGCGATTCGGAATGCCCCAGGAAGAGATACCCACCAGGCGTCAGTCGGCGGTGCAGATTTTCGACGACCTGCGTGCGAGCGGCCTCCCCGAAGTAGATCAGTACGTTTCGACAGAACACCACGTGCACACGACCGACCAACGCGCTGTCCTCGAGAATGTTGAGCTGGTTGAACTGGCAAATGTCGCGGACTTCGGAGCAAACCCGCCAGCTTTCGTCGTGCTGCTCGAAGTAGCGACGACGCAGCTCATCCGGGGTTACCCGGAAGCTAGCCTCGCGATACGTCGCTGCCCGCGCGACGTCGATCCGCGTTCGACACAGGTCACTGCCAACGACTCGGACCTCCCAGTCGTCGAACAACCCGCTGGCTTTCACGAGGATTGCAAGGGTGTAGGTCTCCTCGCCTGTCGAGCAACCTGCACTCCAAATGGACAGTCGCCGCTGCTCGCGGAGATCACGCTGCAGGCGCGGCATCACCTCCGACGTAAACGAGTTCAGCTGCTGCTCCTGACGGAAGAAGTACGTCTCGGCAGTGGTCACCGCTTCCAGCGCCTGCTGAAACTCTGGACTGGACGGCATCTCACGAAGCAGGAACTGATGGTACTCGCGAAAGCTGTTCATCCCCAGCAGCCTCAGGCGCTCACCCAAGCGGCGCTCGAACGTCAGCCGTGAGGCTTCGGTGAACGAGAGCCCGACTCGGTCTGCGAACAAACCGCGGATCTTGTCGAAGTCGGGCAGGTGCAGCAGAGGCGTCTCTGGATCGACGCGCCCCCCACTCACCGGGGAGCCTCCAAAACGGGAACCGAGTGTTTACGCCCAACGCTGACCAAGCTGACGAAACGCTCCACGTCGATGACGAATATCAGCCCCGCCTTCGTGGCCAACACTCCCAACAGGCCCTGTTCTTCCACGCCAGAAAGTTGTGGCGTGTCCCTGAGCTGCTCACCCTCAGCCCCAAACACGCCCGAGACGCCGTCAACGGCTAGTCCAATGGGTTCCGCCGCGGTCTCGAGCAGGATCCACTTGGCACGTTTCGCGGTGCTGGGCACGGTGACACCAAAATGCTTCCTCAGGTCGACGATGGTGATGACTTGCCCACGGTGATCCGTGACGCCGAGAACCGCGGGCGGTGAGTTTGGCAGTTCCGTGACTGGTACGGGATTGGTGACCTCCCGCACCAGTTGGATGGGAACGGCATACTTGATGTCACCCACGCTGAATCCGACCAGACTGCGCGAGGGGTCCGCTATGTTCTTGGCCCTTCGCATGTCAGCCGACCATGCCTTCCAAGTCGAGCACGACGATGATTTCCCCACCTGTTCGCCCGACGCCCAACACGTGGTCAGGAGAGTCTCCACCGAGCACAGCTTGTGCAGACTCAATCTCACTCCCCTCGAGGCGGACCACGTGATGAACTTCATCGACGTAGAGTCCGATGACCTCGTCTTTTGCCGTGCTCGAGAGCAAGATGCGAGAACTTCGTCCAGCGTCGCTGACGATGACGCGCAAGCGGCGTCGCAAGTCGATGACCGTCACGAGCAGTCCACGCACGCTGCACACTCCGAGCACGTCCGCAGGCGCGCGAGGCACGGGTGTGAGTACGGGGGGCCGCAGGATCTCGCGAACGCGGGCCAACTCGACTGCGTACCGCTCGCCCGCAAGGGAGAACATGAGAAACTCCCGAACGCCGCGAGACAACAGCCCCGTCCCGACGCTCGACTGTTTGCGCTCGATGAGGTCAGGCATGCAGGCTTCCCATCAGCTCCCGGCCTTCGCCCCCCTGCAGCACTTCCTCGATCACTGCAGCGACATCGAGCACCAATGCGACGCGTTGGTCCGCCAATTCAGTCGCCCCCGAAAACCCTCGAACGTTCGCTAGAGATCGCCCCAAGCTCTTGATCACGATGTCTTCTTGACCCAACAACTCGTCGGTGACCAGCCCCAACCTTCGATTGCCCACCGTCGCCACCACGACGAAGCGACGTCGAGAACTGCCGAGAGCCACCACCGCGGGGTCCATGTCACTCGGAGCTTCGACCATGGTGATGGTCGGCTCATGGACGCCGAGGTTGAGCAATTCTTCCAGTCTGCACAGAGGCAATGATGCTCCGCGCAGCGAATAGACCTCGCGGTGATCGATGACTTTGACGTTGCTGGGGTCGAGGGACAATGCCTCCGACACGCTCGTGAGAGGTAAGGCGAACGTATGCCCCGCGCACCGAACCAAGAGAGCACTCACGATGGCGAGGGTGATGGGCAGCGTTACGGTGATCTTGGTCCCGATGTTGCGCTCACTGTGAAGGTCGATCACACCGCCCAACTTCGAGATGTTCGTCTTGACGACATCCATGCCCACACCGCGACCGCTGTAGTCTCCCGCCTCCATGCGGGTAGTGACCCCGGGAAGGAAGATCAGGTTCATGGCTTCGTCTCTCGTCAGTTCACCCGCTTGACTCCCCTCGAGATGGCCCGCCAGTACGGCTTTGCTGATCAGGGTTTCTTCGTTGATGCCACCACCGTCGTCCTCGACCTCGAGAACGACGTGATTGCCTTTCTGGAAGGCGTTCAGAGCGATGATCCCGACGTCCGGTTTACCCATGCTCGCACGTCGCTGGGCGTCCTCGATGCCATGGTCGATCGCGTTGCGTACGATGTGCATCAGCGGGTCGCTGAGCTCCTCGACGATCAGTTTGTCTATCTCCGTATCAGCCCCCGTCACGACGAGGCGAACCTGCTTGTTCATGTCCCGACTGATCTGTCGTACGATACGGGACAAGCGATCGAAAACTTGAGACAGAGGCACCATGCGCACCTCCAAGATCCCGCCTTGGAGCTCTCCCAGCCGCCGATCGAAGCTGCGGTGCAGTCGGTGTAATTCACTGGCCAACTGACGCTCACCATCGACCCGCAGTCGCTCGGAAACCCTGCCGAGCGCGCTCCGTACGATCGCGAGTTCGCCCACCGTGTTCATGAGCACGTCCAGCTTGCGAATGTCGACCCTCACGGTTTGTGAGACCGAGCGGATCGCCCCCGCTCCTGCGAGTTCACTCTCGGGACGCATCGATGCAGGCGTGACCTGGCCCGCCTCACTCACCGCGACCGACGTCGGCTTCGGCTTGATGGTGGGTTCGGCTACTGCCCGGGGCGAGCTACGTTCGATTTCCTCCACGCGCACGTTCGGGCCACCCACGGCCTTCACGATGTCGTCCTTGGCGGATGCCGACGCCAACAACAGGTCCAGTTCGATGGTGTCGCCGCTGGCGGCCTCACCCGTCGGGAGGTAGGTGATGACCTCCCCCAAGGGACTCAGACTGGATTTGATCCCTTCCAGCTCCTTGTCCAAGGTGGAGAGACCGAACAAGACGCGAATCTTGAACAGGCGCAACCCCCGCTCCACACAGGTGCGCAGGCGGTGTTCCTCGTACTCCGTCAAGACCGCAAGCAACGACGGATCGAACTCGAAGTCGACGACGTCTGCCTCTCCTTCGGGATCGGCACCAAGGGCACGCAGGCGCGCCATCGTGGGCTGCACGTCGGGCGGTTCGGCGCCGTCTTTCTCGTGCGCCAGCAACTGCCAAAACAGCTCGACCGTGCGAAACAACACGTCGACCAGCTCGGCAGTCAAACGCAACTTGCCGAGACGCAACGAGTCCAACGCATCCTCGACTCGATGGGCCAACGTCCCGATGGACTTCGCAGAAAAAATTCCTGACAGCCCCTTCAGCGTATGAACGACACGAAATGTTTCGTTGATCAGAGCGGGGTCCTCCCCGCCACTGCTCTGCAGTTCGTCCAATGCCAAACAGCTGCGCGAAAGCGCCTCGATCAGCTCCTGCGCTTCCGACAGGAATTCCTCGCGAGCCTTCTCCGACGAATCACTCATGGAGTGTTCCTCCAACTCCCGACCACGTGGGCAGTCTCCCACGTCCAGCGCCCAGACCCAAATGCGGGACGCTATCGGTCCGTTGCCTGGGCGCACGCCCCGAACGCCGGTCCGAATCAGGCTTGGCTTGATTCGAAATCACCGAAAGCATCTGGGCACCCCGGGCTCAGCGCTCCACTGATGTGCGAAAAAACGACGGCGGTGGGGACTGGCTGCCGTGCGATTGTGCTTACATATACGCCCCGCGCCGACCTATGCACGCGTTGCCAGCCGGCGGCCGCCCGATTTCGACGATGAACGAGTTCCTGAGCAGTCAACGCCTACGTATTGGCAGCCTGTTACTCCTAGCGGCCGCCTCGGTGATCTGGACGAAACTGGCTCCCGCTGCGGGCTTTCTCACGCTGGTCGCGGGGTTGGCCCTACCGAAACTCGAGTCCAAGGCACGGCGCCTCGCACACGCGGGTATCGGGCTCGCCGCAGTGCTCTCGACGTGGGGCTTTTTTCGCTTCGTGATCGATGAAGCCATCCCGGGTGTGATCGCCGGGGGCCAAGCAGCCGCAACCAAACACGGTTTGGCTTTCGCTCGTTCACTGATCACGGCACAAGACCACGTTCGACGAACGGCCGCGCACGACCCTGACGGAGACGGCATTGGGTCGGCGCTGAACCTCCTGGAGCTGGCTGGGTTGCGACCCTTGCCTGATGGCTCAACGCTATCCCCGAGTCCGCTCTTCTTGCGAGGGGATCAGTTGGTCTCCTCACCTGAAGGCGCGATGGTTCGCGACGGGGCGTACCTCTACAAATTGTGTCTGCCTCTGAAGGACGGCAGCTTCGCCACCAATCCCGAAGCGTCGATGATCGACGCGGAGTCCGCTGAACGGCGTTTTCTGCTCTACGCCTGGCCGAGTGTTTTTGGCGCCGGGGGGCCTAAGCAGTGCCTGTTCCTCGACGAGCACGAGACAATCCTCGTGCTCGAAGCGGACGCCGAGGGGCGGGCACGCTACCATGGGGTCGCGAACAGTCCGCCGTGCAACGCGGCGCTCACCTCCCCCGATTGGACGCCGTGGAAAGAGAAAAAACCGAAGGCTGCGCTGCCCGGCGCCCCTCAAGACTGACGGATGGGCTTCGATGTTGAAGGACCGCGCCAAGTCGCTGAAAAATCGTGTCACTCGTCGCGTCCGAGAAACGCTGGACCAAGCGAGCGCTCGCGTCAGCGCCCGAACCGAGTCGCTGACGACAGTCCCAAAGTCATCGAGTGAGCTCGAGGAAGCGGACAAAGAACTGCCAGTCGTCGCCAGACTGGTGGTCGAAATCCGCTCAGACGGTTCACGCACGGTCGCGCGTGGCGCCATGAAGGACGAACTGGGCGGAGAACAGGTGGCCGTCGTCGCGCGTGGTAACTCGCCACTCGAGCTCGCCGCTCAGCTCACGAAGAGCCTCGTAACGATGCCGCTCACCGCGGGACAGTTGGCGAAAGCCATGCTGAACGCCCGCCGCGAGACGCCTCCGCGCGACACGGATGAGTGACGAGAATGAGTGACGAGACCACTCGCGACCCGTCAGGCGGTGACTCGTCGAACCAAAACGCAAACGGCAGGCCAGCACGTAAGCCGTCTGGACGGCGACGCCTGCTCGGTTGGACCGTTCGCATCGCGGTGTTCATCGGGATTTTCGTGGGGGTCAGCCAATGGCAGCAGTCTGACCTGTTGCCACTCGGACAAGCTGCACCGAGGTTCGAACTCCAGACGCTCGAGGGCGAAACCGTTCACCTTTCCAACTACCAGGGCAAGCCTGTCTTGTTGCACTTCTGGGCAACCTGGTGCGGCGTCTGCCGCCAGGAATTTTCGATGCTCAACACGCTACAAGAGTCGTTGGGAGACGACGCGGTGTTGCTCAGTGTCGTCGCGGATGGCGAAGTTGACGAGCTACGAACCTTCGCCGATGCGCATGGGCTGCGATACCCAATCCTCCGCGCGACTAGGTCGCTGTTGAAGCAGTATCGTATCGGCGCGTTCCCCACCAACTACTTCCTCGACGCGGACGGCAAAGTGAAGAGCCGCAGCGTCGGCCTTTCGACAGCCTGGGCGATGCGAGCCCGTATGTCGTGCGCGCGGTAAACGATGGACCCGATCTACAAGAGTGAGCTGAACCGTGACGTTTCCCCTGCAGCACCAGGGGAGTTCGAAGAGCTGAAACTCGGCGGACTGCGCGTGTGGCCGCCAGTCGTGCTCGCGCCAATGGCGGGCGTCACCAACTACCCTTTTCGTCGTCTGTGCCGCGAGTTTGGCGCGGGTCTCTACGTCAGTGAAATGATCACTGCCCGACCATTGGTCGAAGGACGCGAAAAGACCCTCAAGCTCGCCGACTTCGGACCCGACGAGTCCCCGCGCAGTCTGCAGCTGTATGGCACGGACCCGTACTTCGTCGGCGAAGCCGTCAAGCGGCTGGTCTCCGAGGGCAGTGTCGATCACATCGACATGAACTTCGGGTGTCCCGTTCGGAAGGTGACGCGCAAAGGCGGTGGTGCTGCAATCCCAGCGAAACCACGCTTGCTCGCGAGCATCGTCGGCGCCGCAGTGAGAAACGCGGGAGATATCCCCGTCACCATCAAGTTCCGCATGGGTATCGACGATTCGCTGCGCACGGACGCCCAGGCGGGGCGCATCGCTCAAGAAGAGGGCTGCGCTGCGGTGGGACTACACGCGCGAACGGCCTCCCAGCTGTACGACGGACTGGCACGCTGGGACGCGATCGCCGAGCTCAAGTCAGCGCTGAGAATCCCCGTTCTGGGTAACGGCGACATTTGGGAAGCCGAAGACGCTTTGCGGATGATGCGCCACACGCGTTGTGACGCCGTGATCGTGGGGCGCGGTTGCCTGGGGCGTCCGTGGCTGTTTCGTGATCTGGCCGCAGTGTTCTCGGGGCAGTCGCCTCCCGATCCCCCGACGCTCGGCGAGATCGCTCAGGTGCTGCTCACCCACGCCAGGCACCTGTGCGATTGGTTCGGCGAAGGCGCGGCCATGCGTGCGTTCCGCCGCCACACTACTTGGTACACCAAGGGCTTCCGCGGCAGTGCCCAGATGCGCCAACAGTTCATGCGAGTCAACACCTACGAGGAGCTGGTCGCGCTCGCAAACGCTCTGCCCAAAGACGTTCGCTTCCCGCCCGAGGCCATGCGAGTCCCGCGAGGGAAGAGTTCAGGCACGCAAAGCGTCAGCCTACCCGAAGGGTTCCTAGACGATCTCGACGATGCCACGCCACCCGACGAAGGCAGCATGGGCGAGCTCTCGGGCGGATGACGTCGCATCGAGCCCTGCGAGGTCGCGCAGGCATCAGTAGCGACGCGATGGGTCCACTTGCAGCCAAGCCGCCATCATCTCTTGCGCTTCCTCGCGAAGCGCTTGTTCCGTGGGTAGGGCGCGCTGCTCCTGTGGAAGTTCGAACTCGCGATAGATGTGGTCGTCGTCGAAGCCGATGTGTTTGGCGTCTTGTCGCCCCGCGGCATAAACCAAGCGATCGAGACGCGCCCAGTAGATCGCCCCCAGACACATGGGGCAAGGTTCACAACTCGAGTAGATCTCACATCCTGAAAGCACGTGGTTTCCGAGCGTCGCGCAGGCACGGCGAATCGCCAGAACCTCGGCGTGCGCGCTGGGGTCGTGCGTTCGAGTCACCTCGTTGAAAGCCTCCGCAACGACCGCGCCATCGCGAACGATCACCGCGCCGAACGGGCCGGATTGGTGACGGGTCATGCCTTCGCGTGCCACATCGATGGCCCGCCTGACGAACGTATAGCTACTCATCTCACCTCCTCTGACCCGGCACTGAGATTCACCTATGGCACGCTTCGTACCACGTCGCTGACGCCCAACTTGCGGGGGACCTTGGGCTTTGCCTTGCTGGGAATTCCAGCCCACACGAAACCAACGATCTCCTCGAGGTCGGCATCGATATTCAGCGCCTCGTATGTCGCTTCTGCACGCGTGACACCACCCGTGCTCCACTTGGACCCGACCCCCTCCGACCACAACGAGAGCGCCAGGTTTTGAATCGCGCACGCGATCGCCGCGTAGTCTTCGCGCTCTGTTGTGGCATCGCCAGCGCGAACGCGACTGACGACGATCAGCTCGGCGGGGCTCAGCATCTTGCGTCGAGTCGATTCCACCAGCTCTTCGCGGGGAGGCTCCGCGCCAGCTTTGAGGGCGATCGAGAGCTCGCACAGAATCTCACGCCCCTCGGGCCCAACGCGAGTGAAGCGCCACGGCTCGGTCATTCGGTGATTGGGTGCGGCCAGCGCCGCTTCGAACGCACGGTCCAGCGCGCCCGCGGGCAGCGGCGCGTCGAGGTAATCGTGAACGGTGCGGCGCTCTAGTAGCAGTGAGCGGATGTCCATACGACCGGGCACGCTAGCTCACGGGCGCCAGCCACGCCAGCCGGGTGTCGCAAGCTGGCGTGGTACTCGCAGCGCTACTCCGCCGCTGGAGGGGCGGCTGCAGCCAAGTTGCGCCGTGCGGTCAAGCTGTCCGCGCCGAGCAGCTGCTCGGTTTGCTCCACTGGCGGAAGCTCCAGCAGAACATCGCCATTGGAGATCCGCACGGGGAACGTAACCACTTCGTACTTGTCGCCGCTCAGGCACTTGCCGTCTTCTAGCGAGAACGTCTTCTTGTGAAGCGGACAGGCGACCTTGGGGTGCCCTTGTTGGTCACCGATGATACCCCGTGAGAGCACCATGTCCTTCTTGTGTGGACACTGGTTTTGCACGGCGTACCACTGACCCCGCGACGCGAAGTTGAACACGGCGATCTGCGCAGCGCCGTACTTGATGGTCATGCCCGCGTCCTTGGGGAAGTCTTCCACGCGCGCCACCTTGACCCAGGACGTTTGAACGACGGGCAAGCGCTTCGGCGGAGCCACCTGCGTATCACTTTCGTTCCAATCGGCGGGACGCTCCTGACCGCGCTGAGAGACCAAGCTGATGGTCCCGTCGCCTTCTGAACTGTTGACGAAGTGACGGAACTTGCGCCGCAATTCGGGACTTCGCACGACTGACGTCCACTCGCACTGATAGGTGTCGATCAGGTGCTTCATCTCGACGTCCAACTCGGCGCAGATTCCGAGGCTATCCTCCAGAATGACCGAGCGCAGTTGCTCGATTCCGCCCTCCAGTTTTTCGAGCCACACGCTGGTGCGCATCAACTTATCCGCCGTGCGGATGTAATACATGATGAAGCGGTCCAGAATGCGGATCGCCTCTTGCTCACTGACGTCGGCGATCAGTAGATCGGCGTGGCGTGGTTTGGCACCGCCGTTGCCACACACGTAGACGTTGTAGCCCTTGTCCGTCGCGATCAAACTGAAGTCCTTGCTCTGTGCTTCGGCGCACTCGCGCACGCAGCCACTCACGGCGGACTTCAGCTTGTGGGGTGAACGGATGCCCTTGTAGCGATTCTCGAGACGAATGGCCATCCCGACCGAATCTTGCACGCCATAGCGGCACCACGTACTGCCCACGCAGCTCTTTACCGTGCGCAGCGCCTTACCATACGCGTGCCCCGACTCGAATCCCGCATTGACCAAGTCTTCCCAGATGTCGGGAAGTTGGTCGACACGCGCGCCGAACAAGTCGACCCGCTGTCCTCCCGTGATCTTGGTGTACAAGTTGTACTTCTTGGCCACTTCGCCCAGCGCAATCAGCGCGTCAGGCGTTATCTCACCACCAGGAACCCTCGGCACGACCGAGTAGAGCCCCTGCCGCTGAATGTTCGCCAAGAAGCGGTCGTTGGTATCCTGCAAGTAGTCGTGGTTGACGATCAAATCGTTCACGACGCTGGCGAGAATCGACGCCACCGTGGGCTTGCAGATCTCGCAGCCTTCGCCCTTGCCACAGTCCGCCAGCACCTGCTCGAAGCTCTGGAACTTCTTCACCTTGACGATGTGGAAGAGTTCCTGCCGAGTGAAGTCGAAGTGTTCACACAACACGGGTTTGACCGCGGTGCCCGCCTTAGCGAGTTGCGCAGCCAAGATGTCTGCGACCATGGGCATGCAGCCCCCACAACCCGTACCCGCGTTGGTGCATGACTTCACGTCCGCCAAAGCCACCAAGCCACGTTCGGAAATCGCCTTGCAGATGTCGCCCTTGCTGACGTTGTTGCACGAACAAACTTGAGCTTCGTCGGGAAGCTCAGCTTTGACGCTGCTTCCGCCGCGCTGCCCCAGGATCAGGTCCTCTGGAGCGGCGGGTAGCGCGGCGCCACTGGTCGCGATGTGATGCAACTGCGCATACTCGCTGGCGTCCCCAACCAAACTGCCGCCGAGCAGACGTTTCCCGTCGCTACTGATGACGAGCTTCTTGTAGACGCCCTTGACCAAGTCTTCGTACACGATCGATCGTTCGGTAGACGACAGGGCGTCTCCGAAGCTCGCTACGTCGACGCCCATCAGCTTGAGCTTGGTCGACATGTCCGCGCCAGTGAAACCGCTGTGCCTTCCGCACAGTTGCTGGGCGACGACGTCAGCCATTTCGTAGCCGGGTCCCACCAAGCCGAAGATCATTCCGCGGTGGAGCGCACACTCGCCAACAGCGAAAATGCTCGCATCGTTCGTGCGCAACTGGTCATCGACGACGATACCGCCACGCTCCCCGACGCGCAGCCCTGCGTCGCGCGCCAAGTCGTCTCGCGGACGGATACCAGCTGACACGACTACCATGTCGACGTCGAGGCGCTCGCCGTCAGCGAAACGTAGTCCCGTGACCACGTCTTCACCCATGACTCGCGCGGTGTTCTTGGAGGTGTGGACGTGGACTCCCAGCTCGGAGATTTTGCGCGCCAGTAGGGATGCGCCAGCCTGATCCAACTGTCTGGGCATCAAACGAGGAGCGAACTCGACGACGTGAGTATCCAAACCTAGATCGGACACGGCTTTGGCCGCTTCCAGGCCCAGCAAACCACCGCCCAACACCGCTGCCTTGCGGCACTTCCCCGAGTACTCGATGATCGCTTCGAGATCTTCGATCGTGCGGTAGACGAACACGCCGATCTTGTCCATGCCCGGCACGGGCGGTACGAAGGGAACGGAACCCGTCGCCAGCACCGCGACGTCGTACGGTAACTCGATACCGTTACTCGAGACGACGACCTTGCGTCGACGGTCGACGCGCATGGCTCGCTGCCCGAGCAACAGATTGACGCCCTTTTCTGCGTACCACTCGGGCTGTGCAATGGCCAAAGTGCCCGGGTCGCGAGTCTCGAAGTACTTGGTCAGCTGGACTCGGTCGTACGCGGGCCGGGGCTCTTCGCAGAACGTGGTGACTTCGAGTTGACCAGCTTCGTCGTATTGCAGCAGCCGCTCGCACAAGCGGTGGCCCACCATGCCGTTGCCGATGACGATCACTCGACGGCGAGATGCCCCCGACTCGTTTCGTGAGACGTCGCTGGAACT
Organism: uncultured bacterium; assembly: GCA_965651905.1. Classification (GTDB taxonomy): domain Bacteria; phylum Myxococcota_A; class Polyangia; order Polyangiales; family Polyangiaceae; genus SZUA-265. The sequence goes on from CBFGUG010000002.1 coordinate 140,546, forward strand.
CATCGCGAGGCGAGCCCCGCGGCCCGCACCAGACGCACTGCTCGAGGCGAACAACGACGCCACTTCCTTGGGCTGAGGCAGCACGATCAGCGCACGTGAAGGCGCAGTGTTGACGTGAACGTGACGCGCTCGCAGCGCGTCCGCGACTGACTCGGTTGCAACGACTCGATGTCCTCGCAAAGCCTCCAGCAGGCTAGCTTCGCGACCAGACGTACTGGCAGCTTCGAACAACCAAGTGAGCTGGCTCACGTTGGTGAACACGATGGATCCACCGCCCGTCGTGAGCAGTCGGTTCAGCAGTTCGTCAGCGGTGTGATCCCCCACGGGCGCGTTGGACACCACACGCGGGGACGCACCTACGCTCTCCAGGTACTCGGTGACACGAGGATCGTGCTCTGGTCCCCAGTGTTGAACGCCCACGACGTGCCCCTGGAGGTCTAGTTCACTCAGCGCGACGATCAGGCTCTCTGCCCCTCGTCCACCCGCTCGCACGGCCACAGGCACGCCCAGCTCGGCAAGCGCCCGGGCGGGTTTCGGCCCGACGGAGATCACGCGAACGGCCCTGAGGGCGACGAGCAGTTCCTTCTCCTTGCCGAGCGCGGTCGCAAACTCGCTGAGCAGGTGGACGCCCTGCCCGGTCGCGAAGATCACGTCGTCGTATTCCCCCTCGGTCAGTTCAGCCAACCAACGCTCTACCGTGCGGGCGCCTGACGTCCCGCCCGAGACGCGATACTTGACCGTGATTGCTCCCAACCCTACCAGCACGCTCTCGAGCGCGTCCAGCTGCCTGGCATCCGGCAGCATGACCGTGTGGTCCTTGAGACCATCGTTGGGCAGCTCACTGTTCATCGGTTACCTCTTGTTACCCTGAGACACTTACTTTGGTTTACGTCACCGCAGCCGCAGCTGGGTGGTTCCGGACTCAAGGTACGCGCCGCGCAAACCACTTCAAGCACTTGAGAAATCAGCTCTGAAGGTTGCCAACGCGAAACAATTTCTGCGACGCCTGACTCGTCGTGGGAGCAACCAACAACGAAAACAAACAGGAAACCGAATCAGCAACATACGCACCACTCCGAAACGTCCGCGACACAGGTTTGGAAGCCCGACACGTGACGCGAAATCGAGGTGAAACAGATCTCGCCCGTCTGATCTTCGGGCCTTTTTTCCTGCCCGGGGGCCTCGAAACCGTCCCGCAAAAGTCCGGTATCAGTCCTGACGCAGACGGAGCGAGTTGGCGCGTTCGCCTCGCCTGAAAGGTCAACCCATGTCGTTGTTCTCCCACCTCAGGAGGTGAACAGTCGACGCGACGCTACGGGACGTGCGTGAGCCCTCGAATGCCGTCGTCGATGGAGACGACGACGCTGCGGCCGCGAAAATGAGGGCCCTGCCCCGCCGGCGAAACCGCCTCGGGCAAAGCCCCTCTCACGAACGAGACCAGCGCGACGCACCGCACGCCGCACCTCGGTCAGCTGCACTTCAGATGAAGCTCTTGAGCTCTTTCGAGCGGCTCGGATGCTGCAATTTTCGCAGCGCCTTGGCCTCGATCTGACGGATTCGCTCGCGAGTGACTTCGAAGTCTTGGCCAACTTCCTCGAGCGTGTGATCGCTCTTCTCGCCAATGCCGAAGCGCATGCGCAGCACCTTCTCCTCACGAGGTGTCAGCGTCTTGAGCACCTTGCGCGTCTGCTCACGGAGATTGCCGCTCACCGCCGAGTCGACTGGCGACACGGCGTTCTTGTCTTCGATGAAGTCACCGAGATGGCTGTCACCCTCTTCACCGATTGGCGTCTCGAGACTGAGCGGCTCCTTCGCGATCTTGAGGACTTTGCGCACCTGATCGAGCGGCAGTTCCATCTTCTCAGCGATCTCTTCGGGCGTCGGCTCACGACCGAGTTCCTGCACCAAGTAACGGCTGGTGCGAACCAGCTTGTTCGTGGTCTCGATCATGTGCACGGGGATACGAATCGTACGCGCTTGATCGGCAATCGCTCGCGTGATCGCCTGGCGAATCCACCAGGTGCCGTAGGTGCTGAACTTGTAGCCACGGCGGTACTCGAACTTGTCGACCGCCTTCATCAACCCGATGTTCCCCTCTTGAATCAGGTCGAGGAACTGCAAGCCGCGATTGGTGTACTTCTTGGCGATTGAAACGACCAAGCGCAGATTGGCTTCGACCAGCTCGGCCTTCGCCCGCTCTGCCTTACGCTCACCACGGCGGATGGCGTCGAAGGTGGAGCGAACCTGTTGCACGTTCACTTGGTGCTCCTCGACGTAGTCCTTGTTGTCGAGCTGCTCGTAGATTCGCTTGAGCTTCTTGACCATACGCTCGACGATCTTCTTGCTCAGACGCATCTCTTGCATCGTCTTGACGAGCTCTGCCTTCAGCGCAACGCCCTCTTTCGTGAGTTGCTCGAGCTGAGCGCCACTGGCCTCGGCGCGCTCCTTCTCGACCGCGGTGCGCTTCTTGTCGATGCGCTTTACCTTGTCGATCAAACGCATCAGGCCGCGATCGGCTTCCTCCTCGTCGAACTCTTGCTCGTCGTCTTCACCATCGCGAATCACGTCCTTGATTCGGATCTTGTGAACGCGCAACTTCTCCCCGACCAAGGTGATCTCCTGCACCGCGATGGGACTGTCCAGGATCGCGTCGAGCACAGCCAGCTCGCCGTCCTCGATGCGTTTGGCGATCTCCACCTCGCGCTCGCGCGTGAGTAGCGCGACGCTCCCCATCTTGCGCAGATACATGCGAACGGGATCATTGCTCCGACCGTACGCTGGATCGGCAGCAGGTTCCCGCTGACTACGAGTCGAGGCAGGAACCGCGGATACGGGCCCGTCATCAGACTCGGACGGAGGAGGGGTGCTCGCTCGCGACGAACCTGCTGGCGCACCTCCGCTCGTGATCTCGATGTCCTCGTTGTCGAGGGCGCTGAGAACGTCGTCCATCTGTTTGGCGCTGACGTCTTCGTCCATCGCGTCGTTGATTTCGTCGTAGGTCAGAAAGCCTTTGCTCTTACCCTTGGAAATCAACTTGGCCACTACTGCGCCTTCACGACTGAGGCCGTTGGCACGTCCTTCGCTGCTCGGCCCACTCGACTCAGCCTCACTCGATGGCTCGTCAGACGAGTCGAGCGCACTCGAATCGAGCGCTTCATCCACGTCGACTTGCTCCGCCGACTCGAGCTGCTCGTCGTCCTTGGCGCGCTTCGACTTGGCTTTGGGAGCAGGTTTCTTGGAAGACGCGTCTTTGCCCGCCGTCGCCTTGGCAGCTTTCGGGGGCTTGGTCGCCGCGGCCTTCGATGGCTTGGCTGTCGCGCTGGCAGTTTTTCCTGCCTTCGCCGCTGACTTTCCTGCCTTCGTTGCCGCTTTCGTCTGCTTTGGCGCGGTTGTGCCTTCGCTGCTCTTGCCCGTTGCAGCTTTGGAGCTGCTGGTCGCTTTCGACGCCGCAGTCTTGCTCGAGGCCTTCGCTGCTTTGCTCTTACTCTTTGACGAGCTCTTCGACGGAGCTGATGCCTTGGGGCTGGAGCTTGACTTCGTTGCGCGGTCCGACTTTTTGGTTCCCACGAGTATCCTCTCTGGTGTTCTCACGGCATCCCGCCCCAATGGTCGGGGCGATTTAGACGTCTTTGCGATCAGCTAATTGCCTTGGAAGTCGTTGCTGAATGATGTTCTCGGCTGAGCCTCGCGAGCGCGGGCTCGATCCAGGGCGATGCCGAAAGCTGGAGGGAGGCGCGTAGTAGCACCTCCCGTGGCTTCAAGTGCCCAAGCATGGACGGAAGGACGGGGTCGCTTAGCAGGCAGCAGTGCAGTTTTGAAGAGACGAGTTCCAAGTTTCCGCAGTCGCCTGTAGCGCTTGCCTGATCGAGGCTTGTAGGGCTCCGTCCGGGGACCCCACGCCCTCACGGACTGTCCGTGGGTGGAGTGGAATGGGCCGCCAGCTGGGTGCCGAGCGATTTTGGGTGCCTAACGGTGGTCGCTCCCCCCATGTGGTGCAAGCCGCAAACGGGCTAAACCGCCTCGACCCTCGGGTTTTTGTGCGTGGACACAGCAGGCCGGCTAGACGGCATAATCGTAATACTCAACACCTAGGTCCTGGAACGCCGGTTCGTACTGGGTGCCGACTCGGGCGATTCGAAACTCCTCGGTAGGCTCGTAGTCGAGCCGTGCTTCGCGGCCATCATGGATGGCTTCATATTGAGCCTGATTCAGATCGATGGCGTTCCCCAACGCCTTCATGAACCCGATCTGGCTCGCGGCCTGCCTCCAACCGTCGACCGCGCGGAACGGGATGGCCTCGGCGGCGTCGCCACTGCCGTAGCCGACCGCTACCATCGGTTCGCCAGCGAGCTCTACGTCTTCGTGTAGCGCCTGTTCGAACCCAGCTGCGATCCAGGCGGGCAGTGCCGCGGAGTACAGATTGCCCAGGTCCTTCACCCACTCCGACCCCAATCGCATCTTCTCGTCGAGAAGCGTCACGAATCGCGTCTGCTTTCTGAGCACGCTAGCGACGGCACTCGTTGCCGAGTACGGGTTTTCTGGCATGTCACCGCGCAGAATGGGTGCGTAGAGATCGGGAATCGACTCCGTCTCGGAGATGACGTCCTCGAAGGCCACCCCAGCCTGCTCGCACAGCGCCCTGAGCTCCGCGTGATGATTGTCACCCCGAGCCAGGCCGCGCGCGTACAGGAAGCTCATGGCTTGAACTGGCATCAGGTGGTACGGGCGGTGGAAGAACAACGCTCGCACGCGGTCGTAATACTGGCCAGCGGATACGCCGAGATTATCGAGCATTCCCTCGACGGCGTGCACAGTCTCGTCGAGATACGAGAAGGTAGAGTACTTGCCGCTGAAAACGGGGAAATCACTGAGACGAGCCGTGTTGGGAGCGTAACTCTCTTCGAAGTGCCGAGCGAATGGCTTGCGAAAGTCTGGCCCGCGGTAATCTGAGGCACTGGCTGCGTTGACTAGATCCACCTCGAACAGCTTGGGTGTCGACTCCACGAGCATCGCCACCGCGCCTGCACCCTGAGTCTGTTCCCCAGTACTGCCACGCTCGTACTCGGCGACGTCCGAACTGACGACAATCGCCAAACGACCCCGCGCGTCACATTGTGCGTAACGCAGCGCACTCTTGAGTGCGTAAACCCCGCCCAAACACGCGTGCTTGAACTCGGGAACTTCCAAACGCCGAGAGAGTGCGGGCTTGCCCAACTTACGCAGCGCGAGATCGAGCATGCCTCGGACGATCACCGCACCCGCGGCGTTGTCGGTGGACGACTCGGTGCCCAGCCCGAGAAACCCGACTTGCTGAGGATCGACGTCGTTGTCGAGGATCAGCCTCAACGCTGCGTTGGCAGCCATGGTGTAGACGTTCTCGTGACGGTTGCAGACGCGGAAGCTGCGACCGACGACGTTTTGGATCTTGTCCCACGAGTTGTCCGTCCAAGCGCACCAGCTCTCTAGCGAGACCCTCAAACGAGGCACGTAGACACTGACGGCACTGACTCCTGCATGGGCACGGGTATTTGACATGCGCTTCCTTCCTGGTTCTGGAATCGCGGCAGCTTAGTCAGCGGGCGCGAGGAGCAAAGATGCGGAGTATGGAGTAACCGTGGAAAAGCAGGAATGGCGCAACTCGTCGCGGACCACCCTGGGTGGCCGTGAGACCCAGCCCCAGGTGCAGGTGGTGAAAGGCCGCACTTCTCCCAGAAAAACCACCGAGTTAGGGGCACCGAGCCGCCTCGTTTCCCGCCCGAACGGACGCCAGCCATGAAATAATGCTCAAGCGGGGCCAACTTCGGCCGTTAACTCATTGTGCAACCCAGCCGATCACTGAAAGCTTCCGTAGATGAAGTCTCTCGTCTTCAACCTGCTACATCATGACGCGACTCGAGCCGGCTGCGCTGCAGAGGCCTGGGAGATCGTCGCCGAGTTCGCGGCTACAGAAGCGTTGCTCGAGCAAGCGGGAGGCGCCGCGCCCAGCGCAAGTGACGTCGCGCTACCGCCCGTTGTAGTGCTCGCAGCGGAAGCCCTGTTGCAGTGCCTCGGCGGTGAGGATGCGTCCGCTCAAGAGCCGCAGCCGCCCAGCATCGCGCCCACCGACAACTGACGATCCACACCTGGCCCAGCTGGCCGACGTACCGTTTGGGGGACCCGGCCCCGGTCTCGCCCCGAGCTGCTCTCGCACGATATCACACGTGGCCGCGACGCACCGCGACAGCGCGCTCGTGACCAGGGTGATCCACTCGCGCGGCCCGGGATTTCGTCACGATCGCCGCACCGCGCGAGGTGTGTTCGAAGGTTTGACGCGAGAATGTCGATGTTTTCCGATTATCCACGCATAATCGGTAACCATGCAGATCACGTACGACCGCAACGCGGCTGATCCGGGTTCTCGCCAGGGGTCGCGATGACCTGGCTGCGCGAGCTCATGGAGAACGCTGAGCCGCGAATCCTGAGTTTCGGCGCTCTCGCCCGAAGCTGCCTGGCCCACGACGACTGGCCTCAGTACAGCCTCCCCAAACCCACGTCGCTGGCGGCACTCTTCAGTAAGTTCGACCGAGGGATGGAGCTCGAGTGGCTTCACGACCGCCCCGACGTTCAACACGTGCTGGCGGCCGTGCTCGGGTGCCCGCTGGGTGCGCTGCTGCGTCCGCTGAGCACACGACTCGAGCTGGAAGACACGTCGTTAGGACGTCATCGATTCGAGGACGCTGCGGCCGCCCGCCCCCTCATCCACGAAGACGAACCCCTGCCCCCGGGCTTTCCCAGCGAGTTGATGCAGCCACACGAATGGTCGCGGCTGCTTTGGAGGCCCGCAACCCGCCACGAGTTCGAGGTCGTTCGTGATTGGCTGCAGGTGCGCAGGCTCGCCCAGACCCAAGGCAATGGATCGAAGCTGCGGCCCAATGCGCTGGGGTTGACGACGACCCCACTAGCTCTCCCCCAGTTTTGCTTCGTCGAGTCGTCCACCGAACTTCGCACGCGGCCCGTCTCGGGCCCCGTGTGTGCGGTGGTGATGGACGACGCCGAACCTCCGCCCGGGTTCGAGTTGTTGCCGAGTGCATTTCCACAGCAGATCCCCGCACTGGTGACGTGGTTCAAAGCCCGGCAACCCAGCGATGGCCTGCTATCTGGCGTCGACGCAATCAGTTGGCTCGAACGCGGCTGGGCACGAGGCATCGTCGACGGGTTCGACGCCGCGATTGGGCTACTTGCCGCGCTCGACGAAGCGCCCACCTCGCCGTCGACCAGCTGGGGAGAGCTGGCCGAGCACTTCGTCCAGCTGCGTATCAGCACGGCGAGTATCGCAAACCGCAGCGAAGCCACCTGGCTCGCGGACAACACTCTGTCGCTGCTAGTGAACCTGGTTGGAGAAACGCTGGAACGGGACTCGCGACCATGGGACGCACCACGTGACCTGGAGTCATGGCTCGAATTGGTTCCTCACCAGTTTCATGGTGTCGTAACGTCCCATTGGGCGCGGGCGCTGTTCGACAAGGTCGGCGTCCGCGTCGACGCCGTTCAGTTGGAGCGCGCCCTCGAGCGTGTCCCGCCAGCCGCATTCGCATTGATTCGGGGGCTCGAAGCGGCGGGGTTGCTACGAGGCTCCCAAGCGCTTCGGCTCGGTCCGCGGTGGCTGGGCCTCTGGGCACACCAGGCAGCGCTCGAGGCACTCATCACCTCAGCTCCCGAGCGTTGGGGGGAGGCGCTGCTTCATCAGCACGCAGCCGTCGCCGTGCGCCGAAGACTCGAGACCGAGCTCTCGAGCCACAACAGTCGTCTATTGGACTCCTTGTTGGACGGGGAAGACGACGAGAGCGCCGCGACGACAGTCGCCGTGGAAACGGCATTCGAACTGGTCGGGCTGTCGATCTGCGCTGGCGAAGAGTTCGATCGGGAGCAGTTGGAAGCACTCTGGCAAAAGCAAGCCGAGCTCGTCGTCGTGTTCGAAGACGGGACCAGTGCGCCGCGCGTACTCTCCGCCGCGAACGACCTGAACGGTCGCGGCAACTGGCTCATCGCCTGCTGGGCCATCAGCGAACAACTGGAAGTCCGCCGAGGGCGAGGAGATTGCGCGCCGTGGAATAACCCCAAGGATATCCCCCTCGTGAGCCTGGATGCCGCCATGGAAGCGCTCACCAAGAGCAACGACGTCGAGTTCGTCGCGAACGCGAACGCCATGTTGACACGCCTGTTCTCCTCCCACGCCTCGGCGATGACGAGTGCGAACGCAGCTGCGTCGCGTGAACAGCGCCTCGAGGCGACTGACGAGCAACGGTTGCACCCGTTGCTCGCGGTTCCCATCATGCTGCTCGAGCCCAGTTGGAGGTGTTTTGCCGCGCTGAATTCGCACGCGGTCCGCACGCTCACCCAGCTTCGGGGCCATTCCGATCAGTGGGTGGATTCCGTGTGGAGGTTGTGGCTCTCTGCAGGGTGTCCTGGTGGCCCGAGCCCTCTTCATCCACACTTCGAGCAAGGGCGAACCTTCTGGGAGCGAATGCCAGAGGCCGCGCTGGATGCGTTGCTTCAGAACGACCATGAGTTCCTGGCAAGCTTGCCCTACGAGCTATTGTCGCAGCGAATGCTCGGCAAGTTGGTCGCCTACGGCGGCTTTGGACCACACCCACATCGATGGCCGCCTGCTGCGATGGCATACGTCCCTGGCGAACAGGCCCATCATCTCGCTCGACGCCTCGTCGCACAACCAGCCTGCGTCCGTGCCATGTGGCTGCACCACGAACAGCAGCTCCTTTCGCTCATCAGCACTGTGGCGAGCGATGACGAGTTCGCAACCGTGACGCATGTCTTGGACAACGCTAACCCTCAGACGCCAGATAGTCTGATCTCCCTGATCAGAAAGCGGCTCGATCAGCGCGGCGTCGCCGACCCGCTTCCCAGGCGCGCGCGACGCTGGCTGCAATCCCTCGCTGGCCAGCCTGGAGCCCATCGACTAGAAGCGCACGAACTTCTCACCGAAATCGAGTCGCGGCTGCACCGCGCTAGTTTTCACGAGAATTCCAGCGCCTGACTCGACTCTGGACACGCGGCGCGCGCACCGCGAGCCTGAGTTTGCAGCGTGCAACGAAAGTCGAACCACATAGGCTCCATCAAAACGAGCATTGTCCACGTCGCATGGCTCTGTCATTCTGCGCGCCGACCATGGCTGGCAAGCTCACGACCCGAGGCCTACTCGTAGCATCCTGGGGTGTTGTCGGCGTCCTCGCGCTGTTGGGGCAGGCGATTTTCCGACTGGGCGAACGCGCTCTACAGGTCAGCGCACACGATCTCACGACCGTTCAGGCCGCTGCACTGGCAATGTGGGTGTCGTTTTCACTCTATGGCGAGGGTTATCGTGCGTTCCAGCTCCGATTTTCTCCTCGCGTCGTGGCGAGGGCACTCGTCGCGGGTAGAAGTGCAAACCTGCTCCACGCTTTACTCGCCCCCGCCTTCTGTATGTCGCTTTTCCACGCGACCCGTCGCGGTTTGATCGTCGCCTGGGGCACGGTAGTAATGGTGGTCTGTCTGGTGATGATCGTCAGCCGCCTACCGCAACCTTGGCGCGGGATCATCGACGCGGGTGTCGTTCTGGCACTGCTTTGGGGCGCGCTGGCGATCGTCGCGTTCTTCATCAAAGCGCTGGCCTCTGGAGAGCCCCCCAAAGTCGACACAGCCCTGCCCTCGTCCACCACCAGGACTCCAGACACGCAATCCGTCGCGGCGGCGCACCCCTCGGAGTGAACACCGACCCACACTCGACGCGTTCAGACGTGAATCGCGCGGGAGTCCACCGCCAGAGCCGCTTCTTTTACCGCCTCGGCCAACGTCGGGTGCGCGTGGCAAGCACGAGCAACGTCTTCAGAACTGGCGCCGAACTCGATGGCTACGGCGGTCTCTGCGATCAGGTCACCCGCGCGAGGCCCGATGATGTGCACACCCAAGACGCGATCGGTCTCAGCGTGCGCCAGCATCTTGACTCTGCCGTCCGTAGCATTGAGCGCCTTGGCCCTGCCGTTCGCCAAGAACGGGAACACGCCCTTCTTGTACGGAATGTTCGCTTCCTTCAGCTCGTCTTCCGTCTTACCGACACTGGCGATTTCGGGGTGGGTGTACACGACCGACGGGATCGCATCATAGTTCACGTGGCCGTAACCCGTGACCATGTGCTCGACGCAAGCGATGCCTTCTTCCTCCGCCTTGTGGGCGAGCATCGGGCCCTTGATCACGTCTCCGATGGCGAAAATGCCGGGCACGTTGGTCTCGAAGTGCGGCCCCACCTCGATGACGCCGCGTTTGCCCGTAGTAACGCCCACGTCATCCAGACCTAGGCCTTCCGTATTCGGCACGCGACCCACTGCAAGCAGCACACGATCGCAGGTTAGCGGCTCCGCGCCGTCAATTTGCACGACGGCCCCACCATCCTTGGCGGAGGCCCCCACCACACGCGACGACAGGCGGAACTCGAAGCCCTGCTTCGTGAACAATCGCTGCGCTTCTTTGGCAACGTCGGCGTCCATCCCAGGTAGGATGCGATCGAGGTACTCGAGAACAGTAACCTTAGACCCTAACCGCGCCCAGACGGATCCCAACTCCAAACCGATTACTCCCGCGCCGATCACGACGAGGTGCTCGGGAACTTCGGGGTACGACAGCGCTTCGGTGCTGGTTCCAATGCGGTCGCCGTCGATCTCGACACCCGAAAGCGGCGCTGAGCTACTCCCAGTCGCTATCAGGATCTTGTCGCCAGCGATCTCTTGATTCCCGTCCGTCGACTCCACGACGACCTTGCCAGGAGCGGTGATACGACCGCGTCCCAGGTAGCGATCGATCTTGTTCTTCTTGAACAGGAAGTCGATCCCTCCCGTCAAAGAGCCGACGATCGTGTCCTTCTTTTCGAGCATCTTGCCGAGGTTCAAGCTGACGTCTTGCACGTCGATGCCCATCTCGGAAAAATGGTGTTTGGCTTCCGAATAGCGTTCACTCGCTTCGAGTAGCGCTTTGCTCGGGATGCAGCCGATCCGCAGGCAAGTGCCACCCAAGCGCTCTTCCAGTTCGACGCACGCAACACGCAAACCTAATTGCGCGCCGCGAACCGCGGCCACGTAGCCACCGGGACCAGCCCCGATGACGATCAAGTCGTATCGTTCGGACATGTTTACTCTTCTCTGACAGCTACGGGGTCTCTCGTCGACCACACGCAATGGGGACGATTCGAAACTTGCCGCATTTCACGCTCGTATCCTCGGCTTGCGGCCTCAAACCTCAATCAACATGCGAGTCGGATCTTCGATGGCTTCTTTGACGCGTCGAAGGAACGTCACAGCCTCACGTCCGTCCACGATGCGATGATCGTAGGTGAGCGCGATATACATCATCGGGCGGATCACGACCTGCCCGTCCTTTGCCACGGGACGATCTTGAATACCGTGGAGCCCCAAGATGCCGCTCTGTGGCGGGTTGAGGATCGGCGTCGACATCAGTGACCCGTACACACCACCATTGGTGATGGTGAACGTGCCCCCCTGAAGCTCTTCGAGTTTGATCGTGTTCTTCTGGGCACGGGCCCCGAAGTCGCGAATGGTCTGCTCAATCTGAGAGAAACTCAGTCGCTCGGCGTCCCGAATCACAGGCACGACCAGTCCCTTGCCACCGCCCACTGCCACTCCGATGTCGCAGTAGTTGCGATACACGGCGTTCTTCTCTCGTATCTCGGCGTTGACCGCGGGGAACTGCTTGAGCGCGTCGACGCAAGCTTTCACGAAGAACGACATGAAGCCCAACTTGATGTCGTACTTCTTGACGAACTCGTCTTGATAGCGTTTACGGAGCGCCATCACCTCGCCCATGTCCACTTCGTTGAACGTCGTGAGCATGGCAGCGGTTTGCTGGGCCTCGACCAAACGCTCGGCGATGCGACGCCGCATGGTCGTCATCGGCACGATCTCTTCTTGGCGATAGTCGTCGCCAGAACTGACCAGTGCCTGTGCGGCCGTACTTGCCGCGCCAGCCGAAGGAGCAGACGCCTTGGCGTTCGCCTTCTCCGCAGCTGCCAACACGTCCTCCTTGAGAATTCGGCCACCTGGGCCCGTCCCCGTCACTGCACTCGCGTCGAGCCCAGTCTCGTGCAGCGCTCGCGCAGCCGCGGGCATGATCGCAGGGCCGCCCGAGGAAGCCGAAGGGGGCGGCTGGGACACCGATGCCGTGGGCGGGGTTCCTGGTTGAGCCGCGGAGTGGGCTCCGCCCTCTTCCATGTAGCCGACGACATCGCCGACCGCTGCGCTGTCACCAGTCTTGGCGACGATGCGGCTGATCGTTCCAGACACGGGAGCGGGAAGTTCAACCGTGACCTTGTCGGTCTCGATCATCAGCACGGGTTCGTCTTGGCTGACGGATTCTCCCTCGGACTTGAGCCATTCACCGATCTGGACTTCGGTGATCGACTCTCCAACGGTGGGGATTTTGAGTTCAACTGACAAAGGGCTGCTCCTTGATCGTTCGGCAACGCGCTCTTACGCGCCTCCAAAAGCTGCATCAATCAATTCTTGTTGTTCGATGCGGTGACTGCTCGCCGAGCCGGTCGCTGGGCTTGCGGACATCTCGCGCGACACACGCGAGAGGGGGAAACGTCCAAACACACGATCGCCAAGTGACAATCGAATGTACGGCCAGGCACCCATGTTCTCGGGCTCGTCCTGAACCCATGCGACAGGCGTCCCGGGGTTGTAACGATCGAGCGCCATCGCGAGTGCCTTCTTGGGCAATGGGTACAGCTGCTCGAGACGGATGATCGCCACGTCCTGACGATCGATATCGGCGCGATGCTTTTCGAGCTCGTAGTAGATCTTCCCGGTACACAGCAAAATCTGCGTCACGCCTGCGCCCGAGCTGTTCGAGTCATCGGCGATCACTCGCTCGAAGCGCCCCCTGGCGAGCCACTCGAGAGAACTGGTCGCCTTCGGGTGGCGGAGCAGACTCTTCGGAGAGAATACGATCAGCGGCTTGCGCCAATTGCGCACGACCTGGCGGCGCAACACGTGAAAGACCTGGGCAGGCGTCGTCGGCTGCACGATTTGCATGTTGTCTTCCGACGCCAACATCAAGAAACGCTCCATGCGCGCACTCGAGTGTTCGGGCCCCATGCCCTCGAAGCCGTGAGGCAGCAACAACACCAAACCGCTCAGTCGCTTCCACTTGTCTTCAGCGCTACAGATGAACTGATCGATGATTACCTGGGCGACGTTGCAGAAGTCACCGAACTGCGCCTCCCAAATCACCAAACCTTCGGGCCGATCGAGACTGTAACCCCACTCGAAACCGAGCACGCCCGACTCGCTGAGTGGGCTATTGGCGATCTCGACCAAATTGGGCCCGGAAGCGAGCGCCGCGAGCGGACAATGCGTGTGCCCAGTGTTCACGTCGTGAACCACCGCGTGGCGATGGGAGAACGTGCCGCGCTCCACGTCTTGGCCCGTCATGCGCACGGTCGCTCCGCCACGCACGAGCGTCGCCATCGCAGCGAGTTCGGCTGCGCCCCAATCCAGCGGACGCGTACCTTCCGCCATCTCTCGTCGACTGGTGAACAGTCGTTCGAGCTTCTTGTGAGGTGTAAATCCTTCGGGAACCTCGCAGAGTGCGTGTAGACACGCGCTCACCTCGTCGGCAGGTACGGCCGTGTCGACGTCTTCGACCGCTGCCTCCTTGCCGCCCTTATAGCCTTGCCAGTAGCCGCGCAGCCACCCTTCTTCGACTGTGTAGCCCGATCGTCGCGCTTCGCTCAGCTCTGCCTCGAGGTGCGCGCGACGCTCTACGGCGATCTGATCAGCCTCTTCACGGGTGAGACCTTCGAGCTGCAATAGGTGCTCCAAGTACCCGTCACGCACGCTGGGGCGCTTGGCAATGGCCTTGTACAACAGGGGCTGGGTGAAAGCGGGCTCGTCCGTCTCGTTGTGTCCGTGACGGCGATAGCTATACATGTCGATCACGACGTCGCGCTGGAATCGCGCACGGAAGTCGAGCGCCATGTTCACGACCTGGGCTACGGCCTCCGGATCTTCACCGTTGACGTGAAAGATCGGGATTTGAAGCATCTTGGCGACGTCAGTGCAGTACGTCGTGGAGCGCGATTGCCCTGGGCAGGTCGTGAACCCGATTTGATTGTTGACGATGACGTGAACCGTCCCGCCCACGTGATAGGCCTTTAGCTCACTGAGATTGAGCGTCTCCTGCACGATGCCTTCACCGACGAACGCCGCATCTCCGTGAACTAGGATGGCGAGTTTGCGCTCTCGGCGCGTGTCGCCGAACCGATCTTGTTTGGCGCGAACTCGGCCTTGCACCACCGTGTTGACATACTCCAGGTGGCTGGGGTTGAAGCACAGCGATAGGTGAACGGTCTTACCCGAAATCGTCTTGTAATCCGAGCTGTGGCCCAGGTGATACTTCACGTCACCGCGACCGCGGTACAACTGCGGATCTCTGTCCTCGAACTCGCGGAAGATCTCACGCGGGCTCTTGCCCATGATGTTGGCGAGCACGTTGAGGCGCCCACGATGCGCCATACCCATGGTGATCTCGTCGACGCCGTGATCGGACGCACGCTCGATCGCCCACTGCAGTAGGGGGATCAGACTCTCAGCGCCCTCGAGCGAGAAGCTCTTCGCGCCGAGAAACTTCTTTTGGATGAACTCTTCGAGAATCGTGGCGTCGGTCAGCATCGTGAAGATGCGCCGCTGACGATCTCGCTCGATCGTCAGGCGATTTTCGGTCCCCTCCATGCGCTCTTGCAGCCAATTCTTCGACTCGATGTCGTGAATGTGCATGAACTCGACACCGATGCCGCGACAGTACGTGTTGCGTAAGCGTTCGAGGATCTCGCGAAGCGTCAGCGTCTCGGTGCCGAAGATCGTTCGACTCGAGAACGGTTGATCCATATCCTCGTCACCCAGCTTGTAATAACTGGGTTCGAGTTCTGGGTGCTGCGGTCGAGGCATCCCCAGAGGATCGATGTTCGCGATCATGTGACCGCGCACACGGTAGGCGCGAACGAGTTGGTCTACGCGATCCTGTCGAACCGCCAAATCCATCGCACCTGCGCTGGGCCTGAGCGAACCGACTGGCGGTTGCCTCAACTCGGGCTGCGACGACAAGTCGACGGGCGGGGCTGGTACTGAGTCCATGCGACCATAGCTAACGGCCGTAGGTGTACGACCACCGTTCGCGTGGCCATTGCTCGGGGGGGCGGCTGCGTTGAAGATACTGCGTGCCACGAAAGACGGTTTGATACGCCCAGGTTGCCCGCCCATTTCACGGTCGAAATATCCGCGCCACTGTTCGGGCACGGAACTGGGGTCGGTCAGGTAGTCTTCGTACAGCGCTTCGACGAACGCCAGGTTCGTCGGATTGAGCAGATCTTCGGTGTTAGCCATGTGAGTCCGGGAGAGCGAGCGGCGTCACGATAACAAGCGCCGTTTCCGCGTAGCAATGCCCGTGCACTCGGTTACGGGCTTCGAGCTTTTGCCTCAACCGCGCCACACCCGCCAGCCCCGAGCTCACCCATCGGCGAGGTTCGGCCGACGGGGTGCAAACGGCCCGAAACAGAAACCTCCGCGGAAACGGACCTGAGCCTTTCGGCAGTTCCGCCCTCGGGGAGCCGACGGTCCCGACCTCGACGCGCTGAACCCGTGAACCGTATATTGCTCGGACAGACGTGGAAACCGTCTCCCGTCGGACTACTCAGCGCCCTCGCGCGGCTCGATCCGAAGCACCTTCCCTTGGTTCCAATCGACGAGATAAAGACGCGAATCGGGGCCAACCGCGAGCCCGGCCAAGGCTCCGGGCGAGAGCCCCGTGTCCAAACGACCGAGTTCCTGCCCTTCCAAATCGAACGCATGAATGACGCTGGTCTGGGCGTCGCTCACGAAGAACAAGTCCCCAGCGACGGCAATGCCGCTCGGGAGCGTGAGTGTGCCCCGCGGAACCACTTCCTCGAGCGTGGCGTCCTCCACCATTCGCGGCTCGGCCAACTGTGGGTCCGCGGTCGCAAACAGGGCACCAAGCGTGCCCTGGGTGGTGTCCAATCTGACGATGCGCTGGTTACCGCTGTCAGCGACGTACAGCGCCCAGCGCTTGCCACTGCGCGAACCGCCGTTTTCGAAAGTCCGCACGCGACCATACAAGCCCTCCGCTGGGGCGCCCAGCCCGAGATCGGCGAAAGCCATGTGGCTCGGTACGCCGGGCACCATCTTCAGCTGACCCTCGACGTAGCGGTGTAGCGTCCCGTCCGAGTGGTCTTCGCCGCCAGGTTCGTGCGGCTCTTTGAAGTCGTAGCGATCGAGGGCGCCCGCCTCGCCGTTGAACGCCCAAAACACTGGCTGGGTTTCGATCTCACCGACGACGTCCCACTCCGTGGGATCGTGCGCGATGCCCATGCCCCGCGGAGTGCCGTGCAACATGTCCAAGTGAGAACCATTGAGACCGAAATCGACACCAAAAATCTCGGGGTCGGACGACCACCACGTCGGCCCCATGAAATCGGCGGGATGATCCATCCAATTGCCCGTGCGCGCTTCGCTCACGGTGGCGAAGCTGTCGTCGTCCGCGAAAGCTAGTGAGGTGCCCAGACGCATGAAGTGCCACGCGTTGCCGTCGTCCTTGACCTCAGCCTGGGGGTTTTCGCCATCGGCCGCGCTGAGCACCACGACTCGACTGGGCATGAGCTGACAGCCGAGCGATTGTGGGTTCGACTCTTCGCATGGCTCACCTGAATAGGGCTGGCGATACAAGACCCAGAGCTCTCCCTGGCGGAACGGGTTGAAGTCCAAGTCGACGGCCAACCCCTCGCGGCACCCCGAAGCGGTGCAAAAGAAGTTCTGCGGCGCGGTGTACAGCGTGACCAGCTCCACACCATCCGACGTCCCGTCACCGATCCACGGTGTCACGCGGGCCAGCGCGTCCTCGTTCGAACCGTTCCCCGCGTCTTCGCACTCGCCGCAACCCGCATCGGCGGCCGCGTCGTCATCCGAATCCGAGTTGCGGTCGTCAGCCGAACCGCGGTCATCCTCGCTCAGTGCGTCATCCAGCGCCGCTTCGGTTTTGGACTCCGGGCTACTACAGGAGGCCAGCGTGCCTGCCGTCAGGGTTGCCGCCAGCAGCATGGCCAGCGGATACGAAGACACATCGAGAATGTTCACGTGGTTCACGGCTACGATGTTAGACGACGGGTCGGATTTGGCCATCCGTCGTGACTGGTCTGGATCGCAAGTCTATGAAGAAACTTCCTCTGGTCGAGCCACGCCATGAGTTGTCTGGAAAATTCCCGCGGCGCTTCGAGCAAGCCGTACGCAGCGCCAAAACCGCAGATCCGAAGCACCGCGGGCTGATTTTCGCGAGCGTGACGATCGCGCGGTGGGCCCTGAATCAGTGCATGCCGCCCAGCGCCGCGACGCGAGCCGTGGGCCAGCTCGACTACGCCCGGCAGTGGGCGAAGGGGGACACCTCGCTGCGGGAGCTCAAAGCCGCGCGCGCGGCGTTGTTCGACAGCATGCCAGCACTTCAAGACACGACGCTCCGCGTGCTGGGACAACTGCCCTCTGCCGAATCCGAACCGCTGCAGCGTCACGTCGCGGGAGTGGCGCGTCGCTACGTCTGTTTGGGGGTGGCGCACTCCGTCGGTGCCGCGCTGCACTGCCTCGACGCGGTCGTCGAACCTTTGGAACTGCTCAGTGTGGTCAAGGAGGCTTCCGCGGCGCTTGCCTACCGAAACGTGGGTCTTGGTCCCGCGCGTACGCAACAACTCGTGGAAGACGCCCACCACACGGCGCGCTGGGAAGTGGACCATTGTGTGGCCGTCGACTCACCCGCCGTCGAACAACTCACACTTCAACTCGTGCACGAGTACCTCGGAGTCCACTGGAAGAATCACGTCGACGCGCAGCGCCTTTATCTGGAGCAGTTTCTGAGCTGGGCCTGCTCCGCAGCGTGAGTTCGGCGCTCGTCAACCGCGCAGCGCCAACCTGCGGCGGGAGCACACCGCTCGGGAACTCAGGATTTGTCGGGTTCGTTCGAGCTCGGCGCCTCATCAGAAGCCTGCGAGCCTTCGACGAAATCGGGCGGCAGCTGCGAACCATCGCCGAAAAAGTACTTCTCCAGCTCCGTCATCCAGATGCGCTGCCCGTGCTCACTCACCAGGTCGAGGCGGTACTCGTTGATCAACATCTTCGAGTGCTCGAGCCACATGCGCCACGCCTGGGCCGACACCGTGTCGTATACTTTTTGGCCCAGCTCCCCGCGAAAGGGCGCCTTGTCCAAGCCTGGCAGGTCTTGGTCGAGTTTGATGCAGTGGACTGTCTTGGACATGGGGTTCGAATCAGAGCGTTGGTGTTGAAGGGAGTGGCGTCAGATTGCTGGCCGCCCGGGGCAAACGCTTCAGGATTCCGTCATGACGGACCCTGCTGAGCGACTCTTGCCGAGTTCGCGCGCTGGGAAACGCCATCGCGCTTGTCGGACGTCGCGGTGGTAGCGCTCCGCGTTCGCTCGGGCAAGTACGGCATTTCGACGACCAGCCGCCACGGCTCGCCGTCTCGCCAAAAGATCGCGCTGACTGCCGGCGCCCGTGCCGCCCGTGCCTGCATCACCGCGGACACGACCGCCCCGCGACTGGTCGCAGGGACCCCCTGCACATGAGACAGCACGTCTCCGTCGCGCAGCCCGACGCCGAACCGCTCCACCCCCGAAAGGCGCATGCCCCCCGGACGGCCCGCAGCTGACGAAACGTAGCTGCCCTCGGGAGTGACCCGCGCCTTTGCCAGCTCCAAAACGCGCGGCGTGCGCACGCGCAACCCACGCTTGGGAACGGGGTACTCGGACTGCGGGGTCGAGGACTGGGACGCTTGGCGCCTGCGCACAGCGGGCTGTGCGCCCTGTCGTGTGACGCGCGCCTTCGCCTTGTCGGGTGCGGTCGTGTCTCCGAGTTCGTCGACGGGATCCTCCGCGTGCAGCGACTCCTCGATGACGCTCTGCGGGTCCTCGGGCAACGCCCAAGACTGCTCGTCATCATCGATACGCTGTAACGTCCCGAGCGCATGGCCCACGGCCTCTGCGCGCGCGTCCACGTGCTGAGCCAAACTCATCAGCAGTGGCGACCAAAGCAGACAGGTCGCGGCTAGCAGGGCAATGCGCACGCTCCTAGCCTACACGTCAACCCGACGCTGTCGATACGAGATCCTCGGGCGAATGGGATTCGAGTCTCGCCCGAGGGCCCGCGTCTCAGGGCTTCGCCCTGGGAGTTTCCAGATACTCGAAGAGTTCCGAACCAGTAGAAAGCACCACTTCCGTTTCGGACGAGATCGCCTTCTCGTACGCTTCGAGACTTCTCACGAAGGAGTAGAATTCGGGGTCTTGTCCGAAGGCTTCGGCGTAGAGCTTGGTCGCCTCGGCGTCACCGTCACCACGCAGCTTTTGGGCGGTGGAGTACGCCTGGGCGAGCAAGATCGTCACCTGCTTGTCGGTGTCGGCGCGGATCTTTTCCGCTTCCTCGGCACCCTCTGATTTGTAGCGTTTGGCTTCGCGGTCGCGCTCGGCGCGCATGCGCTGAAAGACGCTCTCCTGGACCTGCGTCGGTAGGTCGGCGCGCTTGATGCGCACGTCGACCACGTGGATCCCGAACTCGCGCACCTTGTCGCGGACTCGGCCTGCGACGTCCGCCATCAGTGGCTCTCGGGCATTGCCGATGATGTCGCCGAAGTTGTGCCGCGAGATCTCGTCACGCATCTCGCTCTTGACGATGTCGTCGAGGCGCCGCCGAGCGCGGAGTTCGTCCTTCACACTGATGAAGAACAACTTCGGGTCATCAATCCTCCAGCGCACTACTGGATCCGCGACGAGTTTCTTCTTGTCTAAAGTCAGGTAGTCGTCGTGCGGCGTGTCGTTGCCCAGCACACGCGACTCCATGCGATGCACCGTTTGCGCGAACGGCGTCTTGAAATACAGGCCCGGTTCTCGAATCGTGCGGCGCAGGTCGCCGAACTGCGTCACGATCGCCTGCTCGCGTTCATCCATCACGAACACAGCTGACGTCTCATCGACGAAAATCAAAAAGATCGCCAGCACGACCGCGACTACGACCAATGTAGACTTACTCACTTGGCACCTCGCACGGCTGGAGCGGCGACAGCCGCTGCATTTTGCCTGCCGATGGGTAGAACAGGCAACGCAGAGCCCAACACCTCTTCGTCGACCAACACCTTGTTGGGCACAGACGACAAAATTCGCTCCATCGTTTCGAGATAGATTCGCTCGCGGGTTACGTCCTTGGCCTTGCGGTACTCTTCGAGAACAGCCACGAAGTTGGCGACGTCACCCTGTGCACGCAACACGCGCTGCTCCTTGTACGCCTCCGCTTCTCGTTCGATCGTCCTGACCTCGCCGCGTGCTCTGGGCACCTTGTCTTCGGCGTAGCCGCGGGCTTGATTGACCAGTTTTTCTTTCTCTTCTCGGGCGCGCGTGACCGCGTTGAAAGCGTCTTTGACCTCATCAGGCGCGTCTACGTTGTCCAACTTGACCTCGGTGATCTCGAAGCCGCTCGAGTACTCGTCCATCAGTCGCTGGAGTAGTTTGCGACAGGCGGCCTGTACTTGGGCTCGTCCCGTCGTCATCACGTCGTCGATCTTGGACTGACCAACCACCGTACGGATGGCAACTTCCGCCGCGCTATGTAGCGTTTCCTCAGGGTTGGCGATGCGGAACAGGTACTTTCCTGGATCGTTGATGCGGTATTGCACGACCATCCGCACCTCCACGATGTTCTCGTCACCCGTCAGCATCAGTGCTTCGGGCATCACCACTCGATCCGCTCGAAACCCAACTTCGATACGCCGAACCTCCTCGACGTTCACCACGTCCACGTTTTCGGCAATCGGAATGGCGTAGTGCAGACCTGGGCCGACTCGGCGATGCTCCATCCCGAAGCGGCGCACTACCCCTTGCGCTCCTGGATCTACCTTGTAGACGCCCAGCGCGGCCACCACGCCAACCAGGATGAGCAAGAGCCCCGGCCCGAAGCGTTTGAAGTTGCGGCGAAAAACGTCCGTCACCTCGGCGACGACATCGCCCACGTCCGGACCTTGATTGGGGTCATTGTATTGCATTCAGAAGCTCCACGTCCGCCTGCGGGCACGCGGCACTGACCGCACCCCTCGCCGGGCGACGTGGCACAACCCTAGTGCCCTCGCAGCTCACCCACAATCCCCAAGCGGCAGATCCGTCATTGCGCGGACAAATTCGGATTGCTTCGAGTGTTCGTGCGGCACAGCTGTGGACAACCAGCGCAGTTCCAAAACCCGCGTCGCGCACTTCGCCGCAGCTCGCGGCGTGGTTCAGGCGCGAACGCGCCAGTGGCCTTGATAGGTACGCCCGACGGGATCGCACGTGGGGTCGGTAACGACCAACTCAGGACGACTGTCATGGCAGTAAATCACGGTGTTTTGCCGAAAGGTCGTACCGAAGACGATGGCTTCCTCGCGCTCGATTCCGTGCACGAGCCAGGCTGGCTCGCGCCACGCTCCCTCGGGTTCGTCATCGTAGCCGACGCAATGCTCTACCCGATAGCAGCCCAGCACCAGCAGATCCCGCATCACTTGCTGCCGCGACTCGTTCACTCGTCGGGGGAGCAACATCGAACGAGGGTTGTACGCGGTAACGATCGCAAACTTCGACTGCAGTAGCTCAGGCAAAGCCGAAGCGTCCTTCACCAGCTCACCATCGATGGAGGCCCGGACGACCCCGCCCTCGGTCGGCAGCTCGTAGACGGTAGCAAAGTAGGAGCGCAACAGGTTTTGGTCCACCGAGTTCGTCTATCACGACCCTGCGCCCAGAATCCATCGCGGCGACCTCCACTGTGCCCTGCTCCACTCTACCCTGGCCGTCGCCGATCGGTTCCCCGTTCAGCTACGATACCGAAAGCCCTTCGACGCTCAACTCTTGAACCTGTAGCCGACGCCGCGAACCGTGACCAAGTGCTTCGGATCTTGCGGGTCGTCTTCCAGCTTGTTGCGTATCTGCAGCATGAAATTGTCGATGGTGCGAACCGTGCCGTGGTGACTCGGCCCCCAGACATGCGCCAATATCTGCTCGCGCGACAGCACATCCCCCTGCGCCTTGACGAGACACCACAACACGTCGAACTCCGTCACCGTGAGCTCCACCGCCTCGCCGCGACGAAAGACTTGGCGAGATGAATAACGCACCTCGACGTCGCCGAAGCGCACGCTGTCCGAAGTCTGCCTCGGCTTAGCGAGTGCTACGCGCCTGAGCACCGCGTTCACCCTCGCCAGTAGCTCAGCCAACCCGAACGGTTTGGTGATGTAATCTTCTGCGCCCAGTTCGAGACCAACCACTTTGTCCATCTCCGCGCCGCGGGCGCTGAGCACGATGATCGGCGTCATTACGTGGGCGTTTCGCAGCGTCCGCAACACTTCCAGCCCGTTGAGCTTGGGCAGCATCACGTCGAGGATCACCAAGTCGAGCTCTTCGCGCTTGGCCATCTCGAGCCCAGCCTCCCCGTCGTCGGCGACCTCCACCAGGTAACCTTCCGCTTCTAGGTTCATCCGCAGCCCCAGGCTGATACTCGGGTCGTCCTCCACGACGAGGATACGCCGCTGCCGCCCCGGGCTCCCGAGATCATCCGCGTTGGTCACGATTGCCATCGTGGCTATCCTTTCCCTGCTGTGACGTCATTTGGTCGTCATCTCTTGCTTGCGCGCGGAATCGTGGGGACCACTAGAGAAAAAGAGCTACCCGAGCCAACCGCACTCGTGACTTCGACTCGACCAGCATGGGCCCGCATCACGTGTTTGACAATCGCCAACCCGAGCCCGCTGCCTTCTTGAGCACGCGAGAGTCGATCGTCGATGCGGTAAAACTTCTGAAAGATGCGCTTGTGTTCGTGTTGAGGGATACCCGAGCCGTTGTCCGAAACCGTGATCCGCACGTGATCACCCGCCGTCGCCACCACGGACAGGCGGATCTTCACGGGGGAGCCGCTGTACTTACAAGCGTTGGTCAACAGGTTCACGAGTGCGTCACTCATCGCGCCACGATCCGCCATGATCCGAGGAAGGTCCGCAACAACGTCGACCTGAATCTCAGCCTTCTGCCGCTCGCGGATGGGCTCCACGGCGGCCAGCGCTTCAGCCACGATCTGGTCAACGTCGACTGGGCGGATGTCGAACTCGCGATGGCCGCTTTCCATCCGCCCCCAGTCGAGAAGGCGATCGATGAGTTCCTGTAAGCGAGTGGTCTCACGCTGTAGACCATCGATACACTTTTGCTCCGACTCGGCGTCACCACGGCGCATCGCCAGCGTCTCGGAAAACAGACGAATCGACGTCAGAGGTGTACGCAACTCGTGAGAGACCTTGGATACGAAGTCACTCTGCAACTGAGACAAGTTGGCCTCACGTCTGACGAAAACCCACACCAACACGATTCCAGTGGCGGCCGCGCCGCTGAACGCCAGCACCAAAATCCCCATCAAGATGTTGACCTTGGCCTCCCCCAAGAAGAGCAACACGGCGCCAACCGTGAGCAACAACGAGGTGGGCACGACCACCAAACTCACCAGCGAAATGACGATGCGTCGATAACCCAAGCTGCTGAAGTTCGGTGACTGCCTCATCGCCTACCCATGCCACGCCACGAGTCGATGTGCGAGTGCCCTGAGAACGGCCCGAGTTTCGCTCAGCCGCGGAGTTCGACTTCCAACGTACGACGCAACTCCGCGACGCTCCAAGCCTGCGCTGGGCATCCCCCCGGCTGATGCGGCATGTCACCACTGGCAACCTGAGCGATCTGACCGAGCACGGGACCATTCTGCATGGCATCCAACAACCATTGTCGAATGTCCATCTGCAGCTCGAAGTCCCCAGGATACGCACGCAATGCCGCACGTGCCAGCGGCCCGAGGAGGTAACCCCACACAACCCCCTGATGGTAAGCCGCACGCCGTTGATCCATGCCGCCCTCATAGTACCCGATGTAGCGGGCATCGTGTGGCGTCAGCGTGCGCAGCCCTTTGGGTGTGAGTAGTTCCGAACGGGCACGATCGACGATCGCCGTGGCCTGCCACTGCTCGAACAAGTCGGGGTCGAGAGACAATGCGATCAGCGCGTTCGGACGAATGGAGTCGTCGGAAGCGCCATCGACGTCGCTGATGCAATCGTAAGGGTAGTCCGTGATACCGCACCAAAACCGGCCTGCGAACGCTTTGCGGGTTGCATCCCGAGCCGTCAGCGCGCGCTCCGCGAGGTCGGCATCGCCGAACTGACGTGCAAGCTTGGCGAGGGTGTCGCAGCCTCGTGACCACAGCGCTTGGAGCTCGACGGCGTATCCCTGCCGCGGGGTGACCAGTTGCCCCCTCGCGCGGGAATCCATCCACGTGACGGCCGTCCCGTCACCGCGACTGATGAGTAGTCCCTCAGCGTCCAGCCATACCAAGTTGCCCCGTGCACCTCGAATGCGTTCGAAGATCGATATCAGCGCCGGGTAGACCTGATCGCGAATGAATGGGTCTTCGGGGGCAACCTTGCGCAGCTGTCGCGCCACTTCGAAAAACCACAAACTGGAGTCGACGCACGGCAACGCTTCAGGCGCGTCGCGTTCCGGCAGATGGGTCGTCAGCAGATCGTCCACGCGATTGGCCATCAGGGTGGTCAGTACTGCCTTCGCCTCCTCCAGCAATCCCCCGACCAGATAGAGCCCCGTGAGGCTGACCAGCGTGTCGCGACTGAACGACCCGAGCCACGGATAGCCAGCGATGACCGCGGGGCGTGCGCAGTCAGTAGCCCGGAATTGCTCGGCTGCGATGGCGAGGGCCCGAACTTCGAGCGGCTTGTCTTCGCCAGGATCGAGTTCCAGAAGCCGCGCTCGCGTTTCGGCCACGGCACGTTCTGGGTCCATCTGCAACGGCTCGCCGAGACTCGCTGACAGGTGGCTCGGACGATCGGGTTCCAGCGTTATTTCGAAGGTGCCCGGGGTCCACAGGTCCTCTTGAAAGTGAACATCCCGCTTACGATCCTCTGGGTACTCGAATCGCCGCCACCAGTCGGGAGACCCCACGAAGAGTCCGTCGTGGCCGAACACCACCTCGGGTAGCTCTCCCAGGGGTTGCACCGAAACATGACCTCTGCGCAAGGTAACCTTCTGCGCGACGCCAGCCTGCTCCGTACACAGGTCGTGGATGGGGCGCATGGGCAACAAGGGCCGCAGCGTGAGACGAATCGGTGCCTTTCCGCGCCAGATGTACGACATCACCATGGCGTTTCTCCCGCGCACCAAGGCTAGTGAACGTTCCAGACGCGCGCTACCCAAGCGGTAGGTCCAACGTGGTATCGGATCTTGGGCAAACTCCTCGAGCAGTCGATAGCCTGGGGTCGGCGCGATGTCGGGGAACTGATGTGTGGCGAGCTTGTAGACGCGTCGTCCCACGTGCACCGCCGTGTCGGCGTGGCTGACGATCACGTAACGATTCAGCGGTGGGTCGAGCGCCGCTACGAACAAGCCGTGAAACCGCCGAGTGTGCATCAGCGCAAGTGTGCTCATCGCGTAAGCACCAGCGCCGTTGGTGTGTAGCCATTCCCCCTCCGCAGCCTCCAGTTCTCCGTGGGTTTCGACGCGTGGCCACACGTCGAGCTTCATTGCTTCATCCCCAGTAGCAGGCGTTCGGCGGCGGCGGTCATTTCCGCCCTAGGAGCGTCCAACGCCAGCCAGATGTCGATTGCCAGCGCGGCCTGCCCCACGAGCATCGATAGGCCCCCTTCCGCACGTAAGCCCAGCGAGCGCGCCTTTTGAAGAAAAGGCGTCACAGGGGGATTGTAGACGACGTCGTAGAAGAACGCGTCGGAACGTAGGCGACTCCAGGGCACCAGGTCGACGACTGTTTCCCCGCCACCGTGACCAAGCATCCCAGCGCTGGTCGCTTGAATGGTGACGGCCGCGGTAGAACACGCGCTGGCAAGCTCCGAGTTCCGCCCCGCGTGCCACGCCAGTGGAAGCGCGCCCAGCGCCCGAAACTCTCCGATCGCCCGCCACTGCTCAGGATCGGTTTCGTCCGTCCACGACCGTGCGCTCACCGAGATCTGGGTTGCTCCCGCTTGGCGCGCGGCCACGACCGCGGCGAGCGCAGCCCCTCCCGCTCCCAGTACTACGATCTCACCGAGCGGAGAACGTGCGCCAGCGACGATCCGCTCCCGTAGCGCCGCAACATCCGTGTTGTAGGCAATCACCCGCCCTTCAGAGGTGGTCGCCAGGACGTTGGCGGCGCCAGTATCTCGTGCCGTGACGTCTACCTCGTCGGCCAGCGAAAGCGCGAACCTCTTGTACGGAACGGTGACGTTCGCACCCGCTATCTCTCCGCGTCGCAAGCGCGCTACTTGTTCGACGACCGCAGGCTCATCCGGACAGTCGACGACTGTGTAGCGGTGCGAAAGGTCGTAGCGTCGGTACACCGCGCTGTGGATGGCTGGGGACATCGAGTGCGCCACGGGATGGCCGATCAGGATGAATTCGAGGGACTCCACGCTCACTCCTCCGTCCGAGCTGACGTTCGTGAAACGACAGCGTGCAGTGATCCTACTCCGAGGCGGACATCGAGTCGCTCCCCGCCAGAGACCTCGTCGAAGCGACGAATCACCTGCCCGTCCTCATTCATGACGATGGCATAACCCCGGGCCAGCACTGCAGACGGGTTCAGCTGGTGGAGCTGCCCGGCCAAGCTGTCGAGGCGCCGTCGAGCGTTCGCGATACGGGGGACGACTTGGCGCTCCAACCTCGACCGAGCTGACTCGACTCGCTGCCGGGCTTGGGCCAACACGAGCTGCGGGTGGCGCGCGCGCAAGCGTTGCTCGGCAGCCACGACGTTGCCCCTGCGACTACGCAGTGCCTTCAAGGCTTGCCGTTCGAGCCGCGCCACCAGGTCGTCGATCTCTTGTTGCTTGTTCGCGATCACGAAGCGTGGGTCGCTGAGCCGACCTCGCAAACCGCGGAGCAGTGAACGATCCTCCTGCATGCGCGCGCGCTGCGCTCGCCTCAGCGCTCCCGTCAGCTCGGCTACGCGCCGTCTGCGTTGTTCTTCGTCGGCCACGGCGAGTTCCGCCGCCTCTGAGGGCGTCGCCGCCCGAACGTCCGCCACCAAGTCACACAAGCTGGTATCGATTTCGTGCCCTACTGCGCTGATCACGGGCACTCGACACGCCCCTACCCGCCTGACCAACATCTCGTCATTGAACGCAAGCAGGTCCTCGAAGGAGCCCCCTCCCCGACCTACGATGATCAGTTCCAGCCCTGGAAAGCGCTCGATACGCTCGAGCGCCGCCACGATGCTTCGTGCAGCGCCCTCCCCCTGAACTTGCGCGGCGCTGAGTAGCAACCTCGGCGCGCCACGTCTCCGAGCCACGCGCACGATGTCGTGCCAGGCAGCACCGTCCCCGCTGGTCACCACACCGATCACGCGCGGCGCGCTGGGCAGCGGTCGCTTGCGTTGCGGCTCGAACAGGCCCTCGGCAGCCAGCTGCTCCTTCAACTGCTGAAGCTTCTCCAGTAGCTCCCCTCGCCCCACTGGTCTCGCTTGCTCGACCACCAACTGCGTGCGACCTCGTGGCGCCCAATAGGTCGCTTTGCCCAAGACTTGAATGCGTGCCCCGTCCTGCAAGTGGCGTCGAAAGCGCACTGCCTGAAAACGATACGCCACGCAGTCGACGATCGCGTCCTCACGTTCGTCCTTCAGGGAGAAGTAACAGTGTCCACTGCTGACCTGGCGTACGCTGCCGAGCTCACCAGCAACCCAGTCGCGGCCCGACGACTGCTCCAGAGCGGTTCGCAGCCGTCTGCATAGATCGGAAACACTGATTACGGCGCGGGCAGTGGGGGTAGACACGGCGGGGGCGTGTATATCAGAGGCGCGTGTGAGCATCGTCCTTCAGCCGCGGCGCCTCGCCCGTGTTGGCGGCTTCTCCCAGGTGAGACAGCTGACCACACGGCCGACCACTCAGCCGTAGACAACAATTGTCATTGACTAAGAAACATTAGAAACACTTCAGCAAACTTGCCGCACCCCTGGATTCAGTTCACGATCTGAGAACGGCGCAGGACACGGATTAGGGACTCGGCAGAGCGCGAGCAAGCAGCAAACGTCGAAAGGGAATGACCTCCGACTCCGCAATCCGCCATTCCCTGCGCACAGACCGAGCCGCCATGAACTGGATCCTGCGAACCACCGTGTTGTTTACCCTGGGCCTGACCCAGTGTACGTCGGGGGGAGCGCCCGCACCGCTCAGCGAAGAGGCTGTGGCTGTCACGCCTGAACGCGCGCCCGCAGCCCAAGAGAGTCAGGCGACTGAAGCTGAGCTCGAGGCCCAACGCTGCCAGGCGGCAATCGAACGAGTGTCGAAACAATCTCCCGTTCCTGGCGCCCCGGGGTTCGACCAGCGCAGGCTGCAGCTCCTGACGCGAGCGAAGGCAGAACCCGTAGTGATGATCGATACGCCACAGATTCGTGACCTGGAAGATCCTGGTGACTGGGTACGCGGGTACCGACAGCTGCTCGCTGAAACGAAATATCCTTGGGACGCGATGAAGCAGATGCTGCCGAAGTTCCAAGGGCGACCACAAATGGGTCGCGCCGTCTTACTACGTGACGGCTATCTCTACGCTGAGCGGCCAGGGATGGCCCAAGCCCTCGTGGGGTTGGTCAGCGCGGAACACTTGTTCGGACACGACCACATCTGGATTCAGCGCGGCGAGCAAACGTTTCACGCGAGGCGGCACAAGGGTCGCTACTACTTCACGGACGGCCCGAGTGAAGGAGAAGAAGTGCGTCTGCTGCTGCTCGATCGCATCGGGCACGGCGATCCCCCTGAGCGCTCGTTCGTTCGGGACTTCCGCTCGTTGCGGTACCGAATGCATTTCGATCGAGCAGACGTCCGTCACATGACCGAAACGGAGGTCGTTGCGAACTTGCACTACGGCGACGTAGAGGTGCCCACCCTGCTGTCTGCCAAGGGCGCGCGACTGGAACCTCAATGCGAAGTCGCCAACGCAAGCGTGCGCAAGGTCATCGAAGCTGCACGCGCCGAGCGCGTGCGACGGGAAAATGTCGTCGCGGTTTTGCGACACTCCATGCAGCTGCAGATCGCGGACCAGCTGCCATTCGACGAACCCCGCCGCGAATGGGGGTTTCAGCTGGACGGCAAGTTGCGCGGGAACTGGCTATACGCCTATTTGGAGGGCCGTTCGTCCTACGCCTTCAACGGTGATCGCTACTTCGTATTCAACAAACGCGGCCAAGTCCTGATCCCGCAGGTTTGTGTCGACTTCCTGACGGACACGTTCGAACGCGCCAGCGGAACGTGGTGGGCACCAAAAGGTAATCCACCCGAACGGGTGGTGGGCGCCCTCGACTACGAGCCGATGAACGTCCTCGAACGCGCAAAGCTGAGACGCATTCCGGGCTTCTTGGCGTACGCGCGAGAGAATCCCGACAAGTTCGAAGTGACGGACGTTCCAGTACGGGAGCGTATTCCTCTCGGCAAGCGTCGCTCGTTCACCGAATACCTGCGCAAGCACCAAGACGACTACCGCGCGGGGGACATCGTCATGATCCGCGGCAAGGTTCCGTGGGACCCCTCAGAAATGCATTACCACTCATTCTTCATCTACGAGTCCGATCCGATCACGGGTACTCCGATCGCACTCGTCGGAAACGCGGGGCGACCAACCGTGCGTTACTGGGAAACGGAGGCTAAACGCACCCCCAAGCGCGAGATATGGCATCGTATCCGACCCAAGACGGCATGGCTCGAGTCCATTGTCAGCAGTGATCATCAGCTCGTTCCAGGCCCTCCGCCGATCTCCCCACGCGGCAACGCTGGCTGAGCAGCCCGCGGCGAAGCTAGATCACACCAGCCTTGTGGTGAGTTCAGACGCTCGGAGCGAAGTCCGACGATACTGCCGCTGACGGCTGCGTCCACGACGCAGATGCGCCCTGCGCCGTCGAGTCGGCGGCATTCGACGACTCCCACGCGCTGCTGAGATGACGCGCACAAACGCGAAGCGGCGCTGCAGAAGGCTCCACAGCGCCGCATTTCTCTTCAGACGAGCCACCTTCGGGTGGCTCGGACTTCGTTCTTCACTCGGGCGTGACGATGATCTCGACGCGACGATTGTTCGCGCGACCGTCGGACGTGTCGTTGGGCGCGATCGGCCGCGACTCGCCTATACCAACCGCGCGGATCTTGGCGGGATCGATGCCACGGCTGACGAGGTGGGAACGTACGGCCTCGGCTCTGTTTTGGCTCAGCGTCAAGTTAGCTGAGTCCCCACCACGCGAGTCGGTGTGCCCCTCGACCACGAGCTGCTTGTAACCTTGATCCTGCAGCGCCTTGGCGACTTCATCGAGCTTGCTCTGCGCGATGGGCAGCAGCTGATACTTACCGCTCGCGAACAACACCGCGCCAGACAACGTGATGACCACGCCGCGAGACTCTTCCTTGACCTTGGCGAGCTCTTCCAGGCTAGCCAGCGCGGCAGCCGCGCGACGCTTGGCCTCAGCCGCTTCCTTTTCTGCAGCAAGGCGGCGCTTCTTCTCTTCTTCCAGCTCAGCAGCTGTCTTCGCGCTCTTGCGTTTGCCCTCTTCGAGCGCTCGCTCAGCCTCGGTCAGACGCGCGGCACGTGCCTTTTGCACCGCAGCGATGGCGTCTTCTTTTTCTTTCTTGGCTTCCGCCAGGGCCCCGTTGGCCGTAGCCAGCTGCGCGTGACGCTCAGCCACGTACGCGAGGTCCTTCGTTTCGTCCGTGTCACCATCGCGGAAGGCGGTCTCGGCGTCCTGTAGTTTTTGCTTGGCGATCTCGAGCTGCGCCAGCGCGTACTTGCCTGCCGGCCCGTCTTTCGCTTTGTGGAACGCTTCGCGGGCGTCCTCCAGCTCACGGGGAACGGCACCGGGGCCACAAGCAGCGGCGGTCCCGACAGCGACGCCCAAAGTGATCATCACTAGCTTACGATTCAATCTCATCGTGCATTACCTCGTACGTGAATGCGAGCAACCCTGTCGGATTAACGCTTCTGAAGTTCCTTGATCTCTTGGCGCGCAGCGGCCGCTTCTTGCCGAGCCTGCTCGACCTGAGCAAGCTTCAGCGCGAGTTCAGCGTCCATCTCGGCCCTAGCCAAGAGCGCTGCGGCAGCTTCGTTCTCGTCTTCTTCAATCAACTTTTGCGCCTCGGCGATCTGGTCGACTGCGTACTGCAAGTGCAGCTCGGCTGTTGGGTTGTCAGCCGCGCCGCCAACCTCCGCTGCTTTGACGCTCGCTTGGGCCGCCGTCAGCGCGTCCTGAGGCACGGCAGCACCGCCGCACCCGACCAAAACCAGAGCTACGGCTCCGAATACACAACAAACCCATTGGCTTCTGAACACTTGGATCCTCCTGCTGGCGAGGGATTATACACACGGGACCACGAGTCAACAGGCTAGCTGTACGGCGACAGAAAATTCTGGGCTCAAGCGCATCCCTTCGACTGTTCGGCGGACGGCATCGAGAACCCGCGAGGGCACGAAGTGAGGCGAACGTGTAGGCTCGTCTGAGCCCAGGGCGTACCTGGAGATGAGGCGGTCTGTGGCGAATCGCGCACGCCCGCTGCAATCGCGTTTCGCCGGCCCACGATTCGTGGCTAGATGGCCGCGCGCCTCGCGATGCATGCGGCA
Source organism: uncultured bacterium (assembly GCA_965651905.1). Taxonomy (GTDB): domain Bacteria; phylum Myxococcota_A; class Polyangia; order Polyangiales; family Polyangiaceae; genus SZUA-265. Next base: position 172,292 of record CBFGUG010000002.1, read on the forward strand.
ACGCGAGCGGACGTCAGGCGGATTCCGAATGTTTCGACGAGTATTGATCGCAAACCGAGGCGAGATCGCCGTGCGCATCATTCGCACACTGAGAGACATGGGCCTCGAAAGCGTTGCGGTTTTCAGTGACGTCGACCGGGCCGCAGCTCACGTCAGACTGGCCGATCATGCCTACTGCATCGGCCCAGCCGCAGCCGCCGAGAGTTATCTCTCGGTGAATCGGCTGCTCGCAGCAGCCGCCGAGAGCGGCGCCGACGCGGTCATCCCTGGCTACGGCTTTCTCTCCGAGCAGGCCGCTTTCGCCCGAGCCTGTGCAGACGCGGGGCTCCTGTTCGTCGGTCCCAATCCGAACGCCATAGCGACCATGGGCGACAAGTTGCTCGCGCGGGAAGTCGCGGAGCGAGTTGGCGTTCCCCTACTGCCAGGAGCCCACGTAGATAGCTCGCACCAAGCGAGGGCGGCGGCTGAAGAGATTGGTTACCCCGTATTGCTCAAAGCGGCGGGCGGGGGCGGAGGCAAGGGCATGCGACGCCTCGATGACGCCGCGTCGCTCGAGGGTGCGTTCGACGCGGCCCGGCGCGAAGCCTCGCGTGCGTTCGGAAACGATCAGTTGTACGTCGAACGCGCGCTGCAGACACCGAGGCACGTCGAAGTTCAGGTGTTGGGTGATCGGCACGGTGGACTAGTACACCTCGGAGAGCGAGACTGTTCAATCCAACGTCGACATCAGAAGGTGGTCGAGGAGACGCCCTGCCCGGCTCTGGATCCCGAACTGCGGGCACAGATGACCAAGAGCGCCATCGACCTAGCGCTGGCGGTTTCCTACGACTCGGTGGGTACCGTGGAGTTTCTGGTAGACTCATCGGGTTACTATTTCTTGGAAATGAACACTCGCTTGCAAGTCGAGCACACGGTCACGGAGCTAGTGACCGGGCTCGACTTGGTGCGAGAGATGCTGCTGGTGGCCGCTGGCGAACCACTCGGTCGAGACCAAAGCGACTTCACGATGCAGGGTGCCGCGATTCAATGCCGCCTCTACGCTGAGGATCCCAGCGCTGGCTATTTACCCCGCACGGGCCACATCGAGGTACTTCGTGAGGCCGCAGGCCCCTTCGTCAGAGTCGACAGCGGAGTCCTGCCTGGGGCAGACGTGACGAGCGACTACGATCCGCTGCTAGCCAAAGTCTGCGCTTGGGGGGCCGATCGAACACAAGCCTTGGCACGCCTACGTCGCGCCCTAGCGGAAACCCGCATCGACGGGCTGCAAACCAACCTTCCTTTCTTGCGCGAGCTACTCCGTGAGCAGGCTTTCGACGCTGGTCAGTACGACACCTCGTACTTGCAAACATCATCGGCTACCTCGCCCCGCGAGCCGACATCGCGTGACCTCGCTGCCATGGCGGCGCTGGGGAGCGGCCGACGACGACGGGTAGAAGACGAGTTCGAGCCTGCAGTCGTTTCGAACTGGGTACGCTCTCAACATCCCCGTTGAAGCTGCCGTACATCCGCGTGTCCGCGACTTTCTGCGGAAGCCATCCGAAGCGACATGAGCACATGCGAGTGTGTACGCCTCAGGCACACATCAACCTGAACTCTCCCATCGAAAAACGCCAGGCCGATGCGGTGAGGGTCTGTCCCAAAAAACCCTTCAAGCCAGCCCCTCAGCGGGTCACAATGAACGTCGATCCAAGCGGTTAGGTCATGAGCCAAGACACTAACAACGCCTGCCCTCAATGCGCAGCCTCGTTCGCGGAGGACGTCAAGTACTGCCCTGCGTGCGGTTTCCCAGTCAGCGAAATTGGCTCGCGCCGCGAAGACCACCTAGTCGGCACGACCTTGCCAGGCGGTTATCAAGTCCTGGAGCTCGTGGGGATCGGCGGCATGGGACGGGTTTACAGGGCCGAACAGCAAGCCCTGGGGAGGACGGTTGCCGTCAAAGTAATCCACCCCCACCTACTGGGAAACGAAAACTCCGTCGCGCGCTTCCTCACCGAAGCACGCGCGATGAGCCAGTTGAACCATCCCAACTCGGTGAGCGTCATCGACTTTGGCAAGACGGGCACGGACGAGCCCTACCTGGTGATGGAGTACCTACGCGGCCACAACTTGGCCCAAGTGCAGGGTCGCGAGGGCCCACTCGAGCTTCCCAGGATCGTCAACGTGTTCAAGCAAGTGCTGGCCGCGTTGGCCGAAGCCCACGCTCACCAAATCATTCACCGCGATCTGAAGCCTGAAAACATCGTGCTCGAGCCCCTGCGACGCGGCGGCGACTTCGTGAAGGTAGTGGACTTCGGGCTCGCGAAACTCAAAGCCGGCCCCCCCGGGACGAGTATCACCTCGCCAGGAATCGTGTGCGGCACCCCGGACTACATGGCGCCCGAGCAGGGCCGCGGCGACGAAATCGACGGCCGCAGCGATCTGTACGCCCTCGGCGTGGTGTTGTTCTGGCTACTCACAGGGCGCCTCCCCTTCGAAGGCACGACTCCGACTCAAGTCGTGCTGATGCACATCAAGAACCCGATCCCCGACCCACGCGAGTTCGCGCCGCAGCGCAACTTCTCGAAACCGTTGATCGACGTAGTCTTCAAAGCGCTCGCGAAAGACGCCAACCAACGTTACCAAGATGCTTTCGAGTTTGCGGACGCACTGGAGACCGTGCTGGCGGGTGAACACCCCAAAGAGGTCGACAAGGCTCGCCCGCCGATGCAGCTCGTCAGCTGTGAAGCGTGTGGCAACGAGGTCCCTAACGCCCGTTTCTGTTTCGACTGCGGAGCTAGGATTGGCGCCCCGACGGAACGGCGCATTCCGCTTGCCGAAGGCTTGCTTCCGTTGATGAGCCGAGAGGATGACCTCACGTTTCTGCAACGTTGTTACGCAGACGCCAGCAAGCGCTTGCACAACGTGCGTCTCTTCGGAGAGGCAGGCGTGGGCAAGACCCGCCTTGCCGCAGAGTTTCAGGCGCTGGTTCGACGCGCGTCTGGCACGGCGATCGCCGTGGGTCCCGACCCGTATTGGGCGGATGTCGCGGGCCATGCGCTGAAGGCCCTGGTGACGGCGCTCACCACGAAGGACTTGGCGACGAACATCCCCGACGATCCACAACTGGCCTACGCCGTTGGAGAGTTGTGGGGTCCCGCCATCGAGTCGGACCTGTCGGCAGGTGAACGGTTGGATGCATTCGCCAAGTTGTTACTTTGGGCCATCGAAATCGCATGTAGGAAGAGCAAGCGCCCAGTGCTCGTCGTGGTCGACGACCTGGATCGAGTCGATGGGCTGTCACGGCAGGCGATCGCCGCGGTGGTGAACAGCGGCAGCAGGTTACCTTGCCTGTTTTTGGGCCTTGCTTCTCCGTCCCTCGAACTACCCTGGCCCGGCGACGACGTTCGAGTTCTGACGGGCCTGTCGGCTGCGGTGGCAACGTCGCTTTTGCACGAGTGTTCACCACACGCAGCAGGCATCACCCTGGTCGAGGTTGGAAACCGAGGAATACCACCACTATACGTCGCCGAAGCGCTGGCGCTGGGGCTCGACGGCGGCAACGTTCCCCCCGCACGCCTTCCCGATTTGATCGCCGTGAGGTTGGCTGCACTGGCCCCAGAAGCACGACGTCTCGTGCAGGCCATCGCGGTGTTCGGCGAAAGGGTCTCCGAAGAGTCCCTTTCCGAGTTACTGGACTGTGACGCAATCAATCCCCAAGCGCTGGGCTCACTCGTGGATATGAAACTCGTCGCGCGGGACTCCGAGGGCTTGCTGACGCTGATTCATCCTCTGATTCAAGAGTTGAGTCTGCACGCAACCCCCGCCGAAGTGCGACGTGAACTCCATGACCACGCGGGGCGCATCCTGCAAGAACGAGGCGCCCCGATGGAGGCCCTGGTTTATCACTTCACTCACGCGGGTGACTCCACGAGTTCGTTGTTCATGATCGAACATCTCGCGAATCGTGCCCAGCGCCGCGGCGACGGGTTGACCGCGACGCAGCTGCTTCGACGCGGTCTCGAGCTGGCCCGGGAGGAGTTGTACAAAGGCGAACTGGACAACCCGATGCGCGCCATTTCGATCTTCGGGCGCAAGCTCGGCCAAGCTCTCAATCGCCAGGGCCGCTTCTCCGACGCAGAAGGCGTGCTGCTGGAAGTGCTCGATGGCGCGCAGAGCAGCGAACACGCGCGACTCGAAATTTTGGAGAACTTGGCGGTCGCGAGCCGCTGGCGAAGCCGACCCGGAGCCGCCGCCGACTACATGCGACAGGCAATTGCCGTGGCCCAGGCTCAGGGTAACGCGGCCGAAGTGGAGCGGCTGCAGCAGTCGCTGCGTGACCTACTGGAGCAGAGGGACACCTTGGAGCCTGGCGGTCCGCGGGCCGCTCGCGCCGAGTGACACGCCGTCGGTACGCGTGGTTGACCGGCCAACGGGCAGCGAAAAAGCGAGTGGTGCCGCCAAAAGGCCCTGCATTCGGTGAGTTTCGACTAGATTCGCTGACCAATTACCTCGATTGGCTTCGTAGTGGATAGCGATCTTGCAGAATCAATCGCCGCGCTGAAGGCGTCGCTGGAGAGCGCGCAAGAGCACTTTTCCTTCGGGACCACCGAGCCCGGGCTGCTCAAGCATCTGCAGGAACGCTTCGGTCTACCGCGTCGTTACGTGGAGTTCTTGGCGGAGTGTGATCCCACGGAGCTGTCCGTGGTGACGCCTGCCGAACATGTGGAGTTGATCTCGTCGAGCGAGTTGGACGCCGAGCAGCACGGGTTCTGCATCGACGACGACGGCAAACGAATCACCACGCCGACCAAGAACGGTTGGCGTCCGAGCTGGATCATCATCGGCCGCAACGGGCTGGGAGACCCCTACTTTCTCGATGTTTCGAACATCGATGCCGAAGGTGATTGCCCTGTGTTTACCGCCATGAGTGGTACGGACGTCTGGCAGCAAACCTTGTGCGCCTCGAGCTTTGCGATGTTCGTACGAATCTTGGCGATCACGATGGAAGTCGCAGAAGACTTCGACATGGACGACTACGACCCCGACAACGAGCGAGTCTTTCGAGAGGCCGTGGGCCCACGCATCCGCGAAGTCGACCCCGCCGCCGTCAAGAGCGGTCACTGGACCTGAGCCGCGGAACCGCGTGCTGCGACATGCCGGCGTGATAACGGCTGCCTGCCTGGGCACGGGCTGTCCGAGACTCGCGCGGCTGAGTCAGGCAGTGAGTCGTGCTGCTCGCAGACGCATGGTCGCGTGCTTTCGCGATGGGGTCCAAGTCGGCTTGAAGATTGTCGCTGGATTGAACCCTAGCGCCTCTCGAGCAACGGCTCGCCGACGCCACTCGCGCATGGTCGAGAGTTAGGTGCGAGCTCAACCCGCGTGCTGCACACTGTGGCTGATTGATCGATCGCGCACTCTGGCTTCACCTGGTCCAACCAGGCATGCTCGCAGAGCAAACGCAACAACGAAAAAGACTCGGGCTGGTGCTGCGCCCTCGAACCCACCACTCGGGCGCACGCTCAGGCGGCATTCAGCGGAAGACAAGTATGACCATTCGAAGTTTCCTCAAGTTCAGCGTCGTCGCGGCGACTGCCGCAGCGGTCGGCAGTTGCGCCGAAGAGCGTGAGCCCATCAATCGCGTGCAGGCCAACGCCTTGGACAAGGCTTTCTTCGTCGGGGAACTCGCAGACGACACCGACAACCCCGTGTTTTTGAGTCGCAACTTCGTCGTGGACGCAACCGAATCCCAGACCCTCGTCGGTTTGAGCATGGCTAGCGGCCTCGAGCGAATCCGCTGGCACATCACCGAGAACACACTGTTCGCTCGGCGAGCCTATGCCCAGACCGACGGTGAACCGCGCGGCCAGGGTGACGAAGCCAACGGCAACATCATCGCGGCCTACGAAATCGAAAGCCACTTCGACATCCGCAACGCTTACAACCCGAGCACTGGTGAAGAACTCAACGTCGTCGAGGAGATAACCAGCGACCGTCCATGGAACGAGCGCCAGTTCTTTCGTGTAGACTGGTCCGAAAACCAGGTGAACTCCCCTGCCTGGACCACGATGTTCTACGGACAGACGTTCGGAGACATCGAGCTCACTCCGATCAGCTACTTCGAGAGCGATCCGAACAGCGAGGATGCGCCCCACTTCGACGCCGAAGATGGCTACTTCGACGTCACGTCCCACTTTCTGCTGGAACCAGAGATGATCAACTTCGGGTGGTGGCAACTGCCCACGTGTATGTTGATGGGTTTCTTCACGGGTTCTGCCATCTACTCGTGCGATCCGCAGGAAGCCATCGTGCGCTCCTCCTACTGGCGACTCGACAAGGCAGATCCCGACGACGACTTCGAACCGATGGAAAACTCGACGGCGGCGCTCGACATATTGGGCAACCCAGGTGGAATCGGTGACAGCGCCAGCTCGGGTATCGTTACCCCGCCACGAGAACAGTACGACCCTGGCTACGGCTACACCGACAACGGCCTGCGTCGCTACATGAACCGACACAACATCTGGAAGCAGAGTCACCAAACCATCGGAAGCTGCGAGACGGACTCCGACTGCAGAGACGTGACCGGTCGCAGCGCGTCGGTGTGTCTCGACTCGGGCTCTTGCTCCGTGCCGTGCAACTACGAAGCACGCGGTGAAGACGAAGGCGATCGCAACGGCACCGACGACCAGTGTGAAAACTCGGACACCGACTACGAAGGGTCGGAAGGCTCGCAATGCAGCGCTCGCGATCGCTGCACGATCCCCTACCGAGACCGAGAAATCAGAACGGTCACTTACCACGTCAACCCCGAAATGCCTGAAGACCTGCAAGGTGACGAAGATGAATTGGGCGCGAGCGAAGACCTGATTGAAACCTGGAACCAAGCGTTGCAGGTTGCAGTAGCACGCGCACGCGAGGTCGAATGTCGCAGGACGGGGGGCGATCGCGACGACTGCCATGAAGAGTTCTTCGTGACCGAGGGCAACGGGTCGGACGTCATTCAGATGGTGAGCTATGGCGGTTGGGGCATTGAAACGCCCAAGGACGAAGCCGACGTCCTGGTCACCTGTCACAATCCCGTGCGCGACTACGATCATGAAGCCTGTGGCGAGGAAGGTTCACGCTCGCGCGTTGGCGACGTACGCAAGAACTTCCTGATTTACTGGCCGTACTCGACGCACGTGGGATACGGGGGCATCGGCAACTGGCGGGGAGATCCGCTGACGGGGCAGATCGTCGGGGCCGCGGCGACTACCATCGGACGATCGACGACGACCTCGGCCGCACGGGTTCGAGACATCGCGCTGGTTGCTCTCGGTGAGTTAGACATGGACGACATCACCGATGGTGTCCCGGCCGCTCTGTATCAAAAGATGCTGCGCGACGGTCGCAAACCCAAGGCGCTCAGCAAAGCGGAGATCGAACGCCGCCTGAACGCCATCGACGTCGAACAATTGGACGAACACGTCAGCTTCAACCTGAACGGATTGAGCGCCGAGAACCCGACCGAGGCATTGCTCCAGGTGAAGACCAATACGATCGCCGATCCCCAGCTCTCGGCACAACAACTGCTGGAGATTCAGGCCGCGGCGCGACCACTCCTCGGTACGGACCTCGAAGCCAAGTTGATCGATCCGAGCTGGATGATCGACGCGGTTGGAATGAGCCCCAATACTCAGCTCACAGAGACGGTCCTGGACGCAGTCTCGCCGCTGCGCGGGCAAGACATGGGGCAAATGGCGATGCTCGAACGGGCACTCTTCGCTGAACTAGGGCGAAAGGGGGTCTGTCACCTCGACGATCTGGCGAGCATCGGCAGCCCAGACCTGTATGGAATGGGGCACTACTACGCAAAGAAGTACCCCGACGCCAGCACCAGCGAGTTGGCGGAACTGATGTACGACGACATCTGGAAGGAAACCTACAAGGGCATTCAGCTCCACGAAATCGGTCACTCACTCGGACTGCTCCACAACTTCACGTCGTCTTACGACGCGCAGAACTACAATCCACAGTACTGGCAGTTGCGCACCCACGAGGGGCGCGGTTCCGCAAGCTGTGAGGGCGAGCCTCGCGAGGGGGACACGAGCACTGTGGCTGGCGACACCTGCATGGGGCCTCGCTACCTCGATCCAGAAACCGACGATGAGCTGGGGCTCGAGGACGACGAACCCAGACCGGGCATCGTCTACTTCGGACACACGTCCACGATGGAGTACCAAAGTGCACGCTTCTTCGAGTCAGTTGGCCTGGGTCAGTACGACGTGATGGCCATGGGTGCACTATACGGAGGTGTGCTGCAGACGTACGATGCTCGGCATATCTCGCAGGCAGACCAAGCAATCTACGAACGCTTCCACGACAGTCAGTTGAACGAAGCGTTGACGACCGCGGACTTCAGCGGAAGGCACTACACACAACTGGCGCGCGAGCTCGAACTGTTCGACGCCAACCGTTGTCGAAACGCTACGTCGAACGAAAAGCAGAGGGCCGAGTGGCGTATCGTTCATGGCAAGGTGTGTGCTCCGCCGCCAAAAGACTACGGCCATTGGGACGACTTCGTGGATGGGCCCGATCCGAATTTGTCGCTCAGCCAAACACTGGAAGGGCGGAAGATGCGAATTCTCGCTTCATCAGACGTGCCCGCGGCTGGCAACGTGCGTTGGCCCTACCGTTTCGGCGGGGACATGATGAACGCGTACATGCACGTCAACCCCTTCGATTCGGGTGCTGACCCATACGAAGTGACGATGGATACCGTCGCGAGACAACAGTACAACTACCCGTTCATCTACTTTCGCAGCGACCAGCGCACCTGGATGAGCCGTCGCTTGCCTTCGTACACAGCTCGGATGTTCTACGAACGCCTGCGCTCCTATCACTGGAACATCTCGTTCACGAACGCGTTCTACAACGAGATCACCCAGGAGGTTCCACGCTGGGCGCTTTTCTTCGACGAGCTACGCAACGATGACAACGAGTTGCGCCCCTACCTCATCGCGGAGGCGGAGATGTTCCGAGCAATTGCCGATACGTTCCTCCTGCCCGAGCCAGGCGTCTACGGTGGAGCTCCGCGCGAGTTCCTCGACGTATTCGACCTGCAAGCGGTGGGTGAAGAAGAGTCGCTGTTCGATCTGGACGCGTCCCACGGGCGGTTTCTAGCTCCATCATTCGACTCGGGTCCGAACGGTGGTGGCTCGTGGATGTATCATGACTACGTCAGACGCGCCGGGTACACAGTAGAGAAATCACTGGCGTCCCGCGCGTTGACGGATGGTCGCGCGGTCTTCTTCTCCGTGAGCCGCGATCTGTACCTCGATGATCGCAACGTCAACATCAACTTCCGCAGTGACTTCCCCGATGGCGTCGACCGCTTGCTCGGCGGTGTGTTGGCAGAAGACTGGGAGACAGTCAGCCCGTACATCTTGGGCGCACGAGAACCCGTCGTTTACTCGCAAGACTTCTGGGCGGAAGAGCCCGAAGGCTTGCCGCAAGACGCTCGACCGCTGTTTCCCAACATCGGGTACAACCAGCAAATTCCCACGATCATCTACGCGTACCTGTTCGGACGCATCAACGGCGATCAAACCCTTGCGAACAAGATCCGTATCTGGCTCGATGGTTCCGTCAGCGGCGAGTTCGACGTGCCCGAAGCCGAGCAGGTTCGTTTCACGGATCCGGGATCTGGAATTACGTACATCGCGCGCAGTTACGGGCCTGACGATGCTTACGACGGCACCGTGGATCGTGGAATCGGGAGCCGTATGCTCATGCGAGCCAACGACCTGTTGGCTCGCACCTACGAAACCGAGGTGGACGAAGAGGGTGCTTTGGTCGCTGACGAGTTCGGGCGCCCGACGTTGGTCCGTGACGACAATGGCCAAGCGGTTCCCTCATCTGACGATGCCGCGGCGACGCTGCTCCGCAGGTATGTAGGATTGCTCGACGCCAACGTGCAGATCAGCACTTTGCTCGGGCACGGGCCATACAACTGGCGCTAGGGTGGCGGGGCGATGATCGACCCGCACGAGCGTTCGGCGCACAGTCCATCGCCAATCCTTGCTACTTTCGCGCCTGCGGGCGTGGTCGCCGAGTGACACTCGCGGCCCCATGCTCGAGCCGTAACCCTCGCGCCTCCAACAGGGAGTTGGAGCCCCTTGGTTGCGTTGGCTCGGCGGGATTGACCGCAATCCTGAAAAGCGCTTAGCTCGCTGGGTGGGAACCGTGACTGAGGGTGCGGGGTTGCGATATCGCGCCATCGCCTTGGACTTCGAGACTCGACGGGAGGAGTCCATCGAGTTCGATGAGGTGAAACCAGCGGTCGAGCAAGGCAAGAACGTTTGGCTCGACGTCGAGGTTACGGACGTCGTGCTCGCACAGAGTGCGCTCGAGAAGCTGGGCCTGATCGCTCCAGAAGTGCTCGATGATGCCCTGTCGAACGAGCCGTTGACGCGGCTCGCACGCTTCGAAGACTGCATTCATTTCGTGGTGTCGGGGTGCCGCCCGAAACAGCGCGACTTCGACCTAGAGCGAGTCGACGTGATCGTGGGAGAGCACTTCTTCATCACTCTGCACGTGGGGCCAGTTCTCTTTCTGTCGGCGGTCAAGCGTCACTACCGTGGCGACTTTCAGCGATTCGCCCAGAGCATGGGCTTTCTGATCTACGAGATCTGGGATCATCTGATCGACAACTATCTCACCGTGCAGAAGTTGATGGAGGAGCAAGTCGAGCAACTGCAAGCCGAGCTTCGCCAAGACAAGGTCGACGACTCCGTGTTCTCACGCCTGTCCGAACTGGGCGCCGACCTGCTGCACTTCCGGAAAGTGTTGCTGCCATCGCGCGCGGTACTGACAGAACTATCGACGCGCAAATCGTTGTTCGTCAGCGAAGCTACCCAGCCTTTCCTCGCCAACATGGTGGGGACGGTCGAGCACGTACTGCAGGATCTGCTGGTTGACCGTGACATCCTCAGTGAGTCGCTCAACCTGTACATGTCGATGGTGGGGCATCGCACGAACGAAGTGATGAAGCGCCTGACGGTCGTCAGCGTCATTTTCTTGCCGCTGACCTTCTTGGTGGGAGTCTACGGAATGAACTTCGAGGGCATCCCCGAGCTTCGCTGGCGTTTCGGCTACGCGTTGTTCTGGGGAGTCGTGGTCGTGATTTCGGGAGGCTTGTTGTGGCTCTTGCGACGCCTGCGAATGTTGTGAGCATTCGAGAGGCCCAGCGCCTCGCATCAGGACTCGACGATGTCGAGATAGTTGCCCTCGATTAACTTGACCATGGCCATAGTGGTCTCGAGATCGGGCATCGGACTCATATCCAACGCTCCACCGAGCGAGCCCGAGTTAATCGCCAACTGCAACATATCCAGCTCCGCAGTGCTCAGTTCCGACAACTTGGCGGTGAGCGGAACGCAAAGCCTCAAGCTACCACTCACGGGAGGCAACCGCGCCTGAAGCTGAGCTAGCTCGTCCTTGCGACGAAAACCCTCCATCAGTACCGCTTGGGCCGTCATGTCGAGCGGATTGTCGAACGTATCGGACGTGGGAGGGTCCAGCTCGAAGAACCCAGAGTCCCACGTGAGAATTCGGTAAACGGCCTTCTCCGCGGCGAGCGGCACTATCTTTCCGTCAGGTGAACTGATTTCCGCGTGATGGATCAAACCCTTCTTCAAGATGATCCGACCGATCGAAACCTCGGTGTCAATCAGCAGCACGCCGTCCTTCTTCGACGTGCCAAACAGTTGCAACAGATCCGGGAGTGGGATCTCTTGCAGTTCACCGCTCATGCGAGACTCGGCCGAGTTGTCGCCATGGGGACGACGGACCGCACGGCGACTCGAGGAGCTGGACGCGCTCCTCACCTGGCTCGCGTCGTCAGAACTGGTGGAAACGACGCGAAGGATGTTGCTCCCGATCAGAATGCGATCGCCGCGTCGTACGGAAGTCTTCGTGACCTTCTCGCCGTTGACGAACGTGCCGTTCGTCGAGCGCAAGTCCTCGATTTCCAAACGGCCGCCCACCAACCTCATGCGGGCGTGTTTGCGCGACACCATCTCTTCGACGAGGACCATGTCGAGTTCGCTGGAACGGCCGACGATGACCTCCTTGCCTTCGACCAGAGGGAACTCTTTCCCCTGGTACTTGCCGGAAATGAAGCGCAGTGCGAGACCCATCGATGCTGCCGAACTCTCGATAGTTTGGACGCCGATCACAACCTTATTCCCCCGTAATAGCTGGTGCAAGGCGCGCTGCAGATGCAGCCGCTCGGCAGGGTGGACATCAGTGCTGGCGTGGGGGCGCAGCGGGGGGGCTGGGCGTGGAAAGTCGAACGCATTTCCTCATTGTCACAACGGACAATCTCGTCACTTCCCTAAGCGCCAAACTCGCCACGCGAGAATTCGAGTCGCAGTCTGAAGTCAAGTGCAGGGCCCTGTGGATTGTGGGCCCCCCTGTGCCGACGCATGCGACACTCATCGAGCTGGTGAGGCCCGTCTGTAAACGCTCGAAAAATCGCTGCGCATCCCCAAGCAGCTACTCAACGCGAAACCACCAGCGAACCTTCGTGGGGCGTTTTTGCACGCGACTCGGTCGCCGGCTCCTCGGCCGCGGGAAGCACGACTGTGAACGTTGCACCTACCCCGATCTCGGATCTGACTTCGATTCGGCCACCCATGGTTTCCACGATGCGCTGAGTGATGGCCAACCCCAGACCCGTGCCTGTCGGCTTCGTCGTGAAGAACGGGACGAACAAACTTCCACGCGCCGTGTCAGGAATGCCCGGGCCGTGATCGGTGATCGCAATCTCGATGAACGACGACGCGCCTCGAGAACGACGACAGGCGGTCACTTCCATCTCACCTTCACCGCTCATCGCCTGCGCCCCGTTTCGGAGCAAGTTGATCAAGACCTGTTTGAGCTGCTCGGGATCCGCATGAACCCACAGTGGAGAGGTTTCCAGCGCGCAAGTGAAACGAGTCTGATACTCGCGGCTAGAACGCACCACAGCGAGCGTCCGCTCGATCGTTGCACCGAGTTCGACCTTGCCTAGTTGAGCGGGAGGGGGTCTGGCGTAGTCCAGCACCGAACCAACTACGCGATCCAAACGCTCCACCTCTTCGAGAATGATCGACACGAACTCGTCGGAAGTTCGACGCTCAGGTGCTTCTTCCGCCAGCAATTGGGCCGCTCCCTTGATGGCTCCCAACGGGTTTTTTATCTCATGCGCGAGACCTGCCGCCATCTGCCCCAGTGCGGCAAGCCGCGCGCGTTCTTGCAGTTTCATGTGCTGGCGCGAGTTGGCGACCACCGTCGCCACGTGTAATCCGAGTGACTCGAGAAGTAGAAGGTCGTCGGAAGAGAACGCATCGCGCAGCCGGTCATCCCGCACTAGGATCAAACCGAGCACTTCGTGTTGCTCGCCCATCACGGGCACGCACACCGATCGACGGAGTTCACCAAACACTTCTGCAGAGGCGAGCAACAATTCCCCGGTCTCTGCACTCAACCCCAGGTCGCTCGCACCATCCGTCAACTGACGTTCGACGGCTTGCAGGTCGAGTGACCGCTGCACCGCCAGGACTTCCAGCAAGGTTCTCAACGCAGCAGCGTCGAGCCGCGCAGGTAGTTCCTCGGCTCCAAACCCACCAACCAGGTCGAAATCGGCCCCCAACGAATCCCGCAGGTATAGCCCTGCAGCCGTCGCCCGTCTCGAGTCTTCGAGCGCCCCGACGACGACGGTCGCTGCCGCGTCGATGTTCAGCACTTGGGCAAGCTCCGTCTTAGCCCTGGTCACGGCGCGCTCCAGGTCCACACGCTCGACGAAGATCGCGCGGTGAATGTACGCGTCCAACTTGTCGCGCAACGGCTCGAACAAGATGATGGTCATGATGCCCGCGAGCACGGCGTTCAGATACATCGTCTGAAAGCCGCCCAACAGCACCACGCACAGGTAGAAGATACCCGCCATGCTGAACGCCAGCGTGGTCGACACCAACGCCAACCCGGCCATGTCGTAGAGATCCACGAGGCGAGCGTGGATCAACGACTCGGCCAGCACGAACAAGAAGACGGTGCTGAGCACCGCTCCCACTGGCGGCAGTGGCGCGCCGACGAACCACAGGAAGTCCGCCAAACTGAACGTGGCTGCCGAAGCACCACACACCACTAGAAAGCGCACGCGACGCTGGGTCGCGCGGGAACCGCTGCTTTCACCTCGACGCCACAACGACGCCAACCCAGCCGCGAACAACCCGAACACGTACAACAACACAGCGCCGCGAACCAACCCGTGTTCGTGTTGTGGTGACAAGACCAACACCAACATGATCGCAAGCAAGCCGCCAGCTACGCGAAGCAGAACGGAACGCCCAGGTAGGGGGAAAATGGCCTCGAACAAATGAAGCGCCAGCTGTGGCATCAACACGGCAAGCACCGCGGTAAATCGAGCCCAAACGTCCGCGCGACCATCCAGGTACAACCACTGCGCTAGGTACCAAAGCCCGATATCCACAGAGAACGCCGCGAACAACCACTGGGCGCGACGCGGCCGTCCGCGCAGCAGCACACTGATGGCAATGGCCAACGCCAACGCGCCACAAAACAACGATGTTTGGGTACGCAAGTCCATGAGGCTCGGAGCGCAATCTGCGGGAGAACTCGCGGACTATAGCGCAGCCAACCGCCAGCGTATCGAGTGGTGTAGCCCGCGGGTGGCGTTTGGGGTTTTCTAGCCGACGTTCTAGGGTACCATCTGCGAACAGAAAGCATTCGAGCCCGGCAGGTGGGCGCCAAAGGTAAGCATTCGTGTCGCAGCCGATCAAAGGACGCCCGACGGGGCGCTTCACACAACACCGCAGGATGGATCAGTTGCGTGAGTTGCTCACGCGTTACCCCAAGGGCCTGACGCTCTACGAACTCGCCGAGTTACTCAAAGTAACTCCGAGAACCATGCGCCGCTACATGAGCGAACTGGCCGACGAGTACGAGCTGGAACAAAGCGAGGAGCGCCCGGGTGGAGTGCGGCGCTGGCGAATCCCCGCGTCCGAACTGCCCCGCAAAATCGAGCTGCGACGCACCCAAGCGTATTCGCTGCTCGCCGCACGGCGCATCTTCGAGATGATGAAGGGCTCGACGCTGTACGACGAGATCAGCCTGGCCGTGAACAAGCTGACGGGGTTGGCCCATCGCACTGGTCGCGGTCCGAACGCGGGGAGTGCCGATTTCCGCCTCGAGGACCGCTTCTTGTACGTCCCGTTCGTGCCCAAGAACTACCAGCAAAAGACTGAAGAGCTCGACGACTTGTTTCAGTCGGTCTCTGACCTGCGCCCGATGAAGCTGCGCTACAGAAGCCGCGGCAAGAGCTCGGACGAGCGCATCACGATTCACCCCTACGCGATGGTGCTGCACCGAGACTCGATCTACTGCGTTGGCTACCACACGGAAAAAAAAGAGATCCGGACCTTTCTGCTCGATCGCATGCGCGACACCCAGTCGTCAGCCACTGAGCGCTTCGAGCTACCCGAAGACTTCAGCATCGACGACTACTTTCAGGGCGAGTTCGGCATTTGGAAGGCCGCCACACAACACGACGTGGTGATCGAGTTCGACGAACATGCTGCCGAATACGTTCGAATGCGGCAGGTACATCCTTCGCAGAAGTTGACGCCGCTTGCAGGCGGCCGCTTGCGGCTTTCGCTTCGTGTGGGTAACCTGAACCAGCTAACGAGCTGGATCCTGGAATGGGGGAAACGCGCTAAGGTAATCTCCCCCCCAGAACTAATCGAACGCGTCACCGAAGAGTTGTCTGACGCGCTCGAAGGTTACGGTAAGCTGAAGCGACGAACTGGCAGGTGAACGTATTTTCGCCGCAATGTCCCTCGAACCGACTGTTCACTGTTCGCGATATTCTTGGTAGTACCGAAGCACCTTGACCACGTAGGCCTGGGTTTCTGCGTACGGCGGGATGCCGCCGTAGCGCGCCACAGCCCCCTCGCCAGCGTTGTATCCCGCGATCGTCAATTGTAGGTTGCCGTTGAACGTATTCGCCAGCACTCGCAGGTAGCGCGTCCCCCCGAGGATGTTCTGCCGCGGATCGAAAATGTCCGTGACCATCATACGTTCCGCGGTCGGTGGGATCAGTTGCATCAACCCGTGTGCGTTGGCGTGGGAAACCGCCCGAGGGTCGAAGTTACTTTCGACCTTGATGACCGCACGGATCAGCGCCTCGGGGATGTGATAGAGCCGCGCTGCTTCGCGAATGTGTTCGTCGAA
The DNA here is from genome assembly GCA_965651905.1 of uncultured bacterium. GTDB lineage: Bacteria > Myxococcota_A > Polyangia > Polyangiales > Polyangiaceae > SZUA-265. The sequence goes on from CBFGUG010000002.1 coordinate 188,546, forward strand.
CCGCGAACGCGTCGCGGACGCGTTCTGATGAGGCATTACGGGACGCGCGGCGCGGGCGCGCGGTTTCGCCTTTGCGCCCCGAGCGCGCCCGCGATTGGAAAACTCGATGACTCCGTCTGCCCCGACGCTGCGCTCGATCTGAGCGCTGCCCGTGGCGCTGCACGCTAGCCACGCAAGCGCCAAACTGGCGACCCAGCGCACACCGTTCTGCTTCCGAGACATTCGTACCTGTGGTTTACGCTCGGCCACGGCAACGTATTCGAAGATTTTCAGCGAAACACCGCTCGCGGACCGCCTGGTCGAAATCTGGAGAGTTTCCAGTCTGCCAAACCGCCAGACTCTCGAATTTTCGGCCTCCCGAATTCCACTTCTCAGTCCGACAGGTAGGTGTAACTCGCCATCGCGTCCTCGTAGTGTTTCATGAGCACGCGCATCTGTTGCAGGGTCAGACTGCCGCGAGAGAGGGCCTCTTCGGCTTGTTCACGAACAGCGTCGATCATGTCCTCGGGTGTGTAAGCAACGTACTGCAGCACTTCCGCCATCGAGTCGCCTTTGATCACGTGATCGACGCGGTACCCGTAGTCGGTCGAACGCACGTGCACGGCGTTGGTGTCGCCGAACAGGTTGTGCAAGTCGCCCAAGATCTCTTGGTACGCACCATTCAGGAACATGCCGAGGTAGTAGGGCTGGCTTTCGGAGAACGTGTGCACGTCGAGCGTATCTCGAACGTCCTCGACGTCGATGAACTTCTCGATGATGCCGTCACTGTCACACGTCAGGTCGGCAAGCGTCGCTCGAACGGTGGGCTCCTCTTCCAAACGGTGAATCGGCATGATCGGAAAAAGCTGATCGATGGCCCACACGTCAGGTGCGCTCTGGAACACGGAAATGTTGCAGTAGTAGATGGCGCTGGTGAGCTTGAGCAGGTCTTGCAGCTCTTCGGGCACGAAGCGCAGGCGAGCCGAGGTGCGTTCGATCTTCTTGCAACACGCCCAGAACAGTCGCTCGGCTTCGGCGCGCTCGCGAAGCCCCAGGTAGCCGTACTTGAACAACGACTGCGCTTCTTCTTTGGCGGTACAGGCGTCGTGCCACGACTCCTGTACGTTTTTCGGCATGATGCCTTGGTAGGTCTCGTACAAGACTTGAAGCACACCGTGTTTACCCGACGGCGCCTGTGGCTCGACGGCGAGCGTCTGATTGACACCGAGCACGTCGAATACGAGTACGCTCTGATGAGCGACGATGGCCCTGCCAGACTCGCTGACGAGCGTGGGCACTTCCACGCCGACTTTCTGACAAGCGGCCTGCACGGTTTCGACAACGTCAGTCGCGTATTCGTCGAGCGTGTAGTTGCGTGAGGCGTGAAAGTCCGTCTGAGAACCGTCGTAGTCGATGGCTAGACCGCCCCCAACGTCGAGATAACCCATCTTGCAACCGAGCTTCGCCAGCTCGACGTAGATGTTGGCGGCTTCTTGCAGGGCGCTCTTGATCGGAATGATGCTCGAAATCTGGCTTCCGATGTGAAAGTGGAGCAGCCGTAGGGTGTCGAGCATATCGCGTTCTGCGAGTCGATCCACGAGCTCGATGATCTCGGGCACGCTGAGACCGAACTTCGCGCGATCGCCTGCCGACTTGCCCCACCGCCCCATGCCCTTGGTGCTGAGCTTGGCGCGCACGCCTAGCAGGGGCCGAATGCCGAGTTTCTCCGACGCTTTGAGCGCGAAGTCCAGCTCTTCGAGTCGCTCCAGCACGACGATGACCGTCTTGTCGAAACGTTGAGCGATCAGCGCGGTCTCGAAGTACGAGGGATCTTTGTAGCCGTTACAGATGATCAAGCCGCCAGCGTCCTGCATGGCGGACAGAGCGATCATGAGCTCGGGCTTCGAACCAGCTTCCAACCCGAACTGCCAAGGGCGCCCAAACTCGACGACCTCGCTCACGATGTGGCGCTGCTGGTTGACCTTGACGGGAAACACGCCGCGGTACGTCCCCGGATACTCGTACTCGCGAATCGCCCGCAAGAACGCCTCGTTAATCAGACGGATCCGGTCCGCCAGGATATCCGAGAAGCGCACCAAGATAGGCAAATCGAAACCGCGCTCACGCAGATCGTTCGTGAGTTCGAACAAGTCGATACTGCGCTCGGAATCCGCGTTGGCGCGCACGTGGACGTGGCCATCGTCCCCTACGTTGAAGTAGGGAGCGCCCCAACCTTGCACCTGGTACAAGCGCGCGCTGTCCTTGACCGTCCACGATTGACGACGCGACGACGTAGGCTTCGACTCGAGCGCGGTCTCTGGACGGCGCACGCTGGTCGCGGGCTGTTCAGCATCCGCTTCGGGCGCTGCGTTCGACGAAACTTGATGATCTAGAGAACCGTTGGCCATTCGTGAACCTCACCTTCCCCAGCGCCTCCGCACTCCTGCTCGAGTTGCTAGCGGCGCCCCAGGGTAACTCATCTCAATCCACAACGCTATGCTGCTGCCCGAACCATCTCACCCGGGCGCCCAAAAGACCGACGGCAGCTCGCCTCGCTTGTACAAGCTGAGTAGATCCATCGCCGCGGCCACACTGATGTGGAGCAAGAAGCCTCCGTAGATGCTGCGCGTCTTCATCGATAACGTGCCGAGCACCACGCCCGCCACGATCGCTCCGTGTGCTTCCAGATAGGGCTTGCCGTAGTGGATCATGCAGTAGGGGACGGCCATCGCGAAGATGGCCACGGTGCCCAGGCGGCGCAGCGCGCCCACCATCCAGCCACGGAAGAAGAACTCCAGCGCAAAAAACTGCAGGTAGTACATTGCCTCCCACATCAGAAAGTCGAACCAACTGCGTGAGCTCAGCTTGTAGAACGGATAGTAGCTTCCGAAATCGGGCTGATACGCCACAGTCAGCATGACCGGGATGATCAGCGCCAGTAGCACACCGTACAGCCACAAGTGCGAGAAGAAACCAGTGAAGCGGAGGCCGTAGTCGAGGATGCGATCCTTCGGAAAACACAGCTTCCAAACGCCGATCGGCACCAGCACGTAGCCGACGATGCGCGCCGTCGACCACCAAGCGTAGCTGTAGAGTTGGTCGTACTTCTGCGCTCGCAGCCACGTGTGCCCCGCTTGTTCGAGAGCTTGCAGCTCGGGGCGGATGACCTGCTCGTAAACCGATCGCCCTCCATAGTACTCTTGGATCGTCAGAATCGCAGAAGCCAACACCAAGCACACCGCAGGCCGCAGGTCGAGCTCCTCATTACTGGCAGCGCGTTCGGCGGCCGCATCCCGTTCGAGCTGTCGCCACGTGTTACGGAAGAAATACCAACCAGCAAACGCCAACAGCACCAGGATCGGAAACGGCAGCAGCGACTTGATCACGGGTTCGGCGATCACCGCGTGGAACCAGTTCACCGTCTCCAGTGGCTCCGTGGGTAGCGCCAATTTCGGCACTGATAGAGTTGCCATCAAACTGGCTACGTTAGTCGGCACGCGCTCGATTCCAGCCTCAAGTGATGCAACTCGCGTAGGTTGCTCGTCTCAGCCCGCTGCGGCAGCGAGCTCTGCACCCGCGGCCAGGCGCTGCAACGTCGACTCACGTCCCAACACGACCATGACGTCGAACAGCCCCGGACTCGCCGTACGCCCCGTGAGCGCCACGCGCGCGGGTTGCGCGATGTCCTTCATCTTGATCTCGGACTGTTCGGACCACGTCTTGACCGCGGCCTCGAGGGCCTCCGCCTGCCAAGTCGGTTGACCTTCGAGCAGCGAGCGCAACTCCACAATCACTCCTGCACTAGCCGCGGTCAAAAACTTCGTCCGCGCCTTCTCGTCGAAAACGGGCTCGGCCCTGAAGAAATAGTCCAGCGCGTCGGCCGCCTCGGCGAAACTTCTCGCCCGCGGCCGCACGAGTAGGACGGCCGCCGCAAGCAGCCCAGGCTCTGGTGCGTCGATTCCGCGCGCTGCCAAGAAAGGCACCACCGCCGCACAGTAGTCCTCGCTCGACATCAGGTGCGGCTCCTTCAGATGCTCGAACGCGACGTCCGCGAACTTGGCCTCGTCGAACTTGCCGTCGGCACGCCCGCAGCGATCCCAAGAAAATGCCTCGATCAGCTGCTCGCGCGTGAAGATCTCCTGGTCGCCGAAGGACCACCCGAACCGCGACAAGTAATTGAGCACGCCCATCGGCGAATAACCCCGATCGCGATAATCTTGCACCGCCACCGACGCCACGCGCTTGCTCAACTTGGCGCCCTTCTTGTCGAGCATCAGCGGCAAGTGCGCGAACCGCGGCACCTCCCAGCCCATCGCTCGATACAGCAAAACCTGCTGCGGCGTGTTGCCGATGTGGTCGCGCCCGCGCGCCACCAGCGTGATCCCCATGTCGTGATCGTCGACCACGCAGCTGAGGTTGTAGATAGGAAAGCCGTCGCCGCGCATCAACACGAAGTCGTATTGCGACTCGTTCGGCGTACTGATCGACCCGAATACTTCGTCGTCGAACTGCGTCGCGCCTTCGCTCGGCGCACGGAATCGAACCACGTGCGGCTTGGAAGCGTCATGCGCCGCGTCGCGGCAGGTGCCAGGATAACGAAAGGGTTCTTTCGGGTTCTTCGCCAGGGCAGCCTCACGCGCCTCGGCGAGTTGTTCCTTGGTGCAGACACAACGATACGCGTGACCACTCTCGATCAACTGGTTCGCCACCTGCTGATAACGCTCGCGCCGTTCACTCTGAAAGTACGGCTCGTGAGGTCCCCCCTTGATCGGACCTTCGTCCCAATCGAGCCCCAACCATTCGAGAGCGTCGAGCACCGCACGCACGGCTTCGACGGAGGACCGCTCCTGATCGGTGTCCTCCACGCGAACGATGAAAGTGCCTCCAGTTTTTTTGGCCCACAACCAGTTGAACAGGGCCGTGCGTGCCCCGCCAACGTGTAGATAGCCACTCGGAGAAGGGGCAAACCGTACGCGCTCGCTCATAGCGGCCGGGCCGTATCACGCCCCATCCCGCCGGGCAGCGCTCGCAGCAGTGAAACGACAAGCGGACGACTGGCCGGACCAGGTCCGAGCGTCGTCTCCGCCGCCCCAGGCCGCGGTTGGCTCCCACTGACCACCCCACGTCGCATCTCTGCGGGTTTCGTCGCGATAGTCCGCCATCGAGACTTGCACGACCCGGCGGGGGTTGCTAATCACCCCGCCCCGTGCGCCGCCGCGCACCATTGGAGTTTAGTGATGAGTAGTCCCGTCAATGTAGTGAAAGAACGCTTCGGCGACAAAGCCAAGCTGGTAGCCGCCGTCGAAAAGCTCGCGAAGAGCGATCTGTGGCTCGACCGCGTCAACGACGAGAAGGGCTTCAGCCGCGTCTCCAATGCCAAGTTGCTGCACCTGCACGACACCTTGAGCGCCGCGACGAAAGAGTTCGGCAGCCGCGCCAAGTTGATCGACGCCATCTTGGAGCTCGACAACCGCGCCAAGGACAAAGGTCTGCGCGAGAAGCTCGAGTCGCGTCCCTTGCCGATGTTGCTCGACGTGCACCGCGCCGCCAAAAAGCGCGCCAAGGTCCGCGCCGCAGCCCCCAAGGCCGCGCCCAAGAAGAAGCTTGCGCGCAGCAAAAAAGCGCAAGCCAAAGCCGCCAAGTAAGCGTCCGCGGGCCAGCCGCGACCCTAACATCCTCCCCCGTGCTTCGCTGAAACACGACGAGCGCGCAACAGGCGCGCGCCGAATGCCAGCGAGCGCACGAACATACGACAAACCTCGGCCCGAGCCCGCAGCCCTCTCGTTCTGCAGCCGCGGTACCAGCGCTGGAGCAGCGTCTGAAGCTGGCCTGCGTCCCTAGGTGCCCGCCAGCGTTCGCTGACCTCCCCCACCGCAGCCCACCGCGCGCTCGCAACGTAAGCCGTTAGCCCATACCACGTCGGTCGTAGCTCCCAGCGGTTCAGAACCGCGACCCGCTGCGTCCCCACGTCGGCCCGCCACTGCGGCGCGGCGTCCCGCGCTCACGCCGAATCAGCGCGCGCCACTGCGCTTCGCCTAGCCACTGCGCTTCGCCTAGCCACTGCGCTTCGCCTAGCCACTGCGCTCCGCCTAGCCACTGCGCTCCGCGAGCCATTGTGCCGTGAACTCCGCCGCCTTGCGGTAGCTCTTCTCCCAATCGTCGAGAATACGCCGCTCGATCATGCCACCGATGCCGAACACCTTGGCGTCCGCCATCGCATCGTAACTGCGACAGCAGCGGCCATCGTCGGTGGGCTTGGCGTGCATGTCCCCCGTCACCAGTAGCTTGTCTTTCAGCGAGTGACTCGTGACGCGCAGCTGGTAACGCGACTTGGAACGAACGAATTCGCCCTCCTCACGATATCCGGCGCCGTTCTTCAGCAGGGACTTGATAGGACCGGGCAAATCGCCCACTCTCGGCACTGCTTCGATCACCCGACGGAAACCGTCGTCCGTGTCCACCTGCTCAATCACTTCCCAGCGCTCGAATCTCAGCCGCTCCATGAACAGCTTGGCGTTGTACTCGGGGTTGAAGAACACGTCGTCCCAGTACGTCTGGACGTCGCAATCGAAAGTGTGCTCGATTCGTCGTTTCTGCATGAATGCTCGGACTGTCGTGGAGGGAGCTGTGGGTAGCTGCCCGATCCTGACAAGGATCGACGAGCCAAAGCAACTTCGTCGCGCTCCCGCGCGCGGTCGACGTTCCGTCCGGGCGGCTAAGAGTGACTGACCGAATCGACCCAGTCCGCGGCAGTCCGTCAGCTACGACGGGCCGCAACGCTCAGTCCCCGATCGGCGTCTGGCTGTCCCAGGTCTTCTTAATCGCGCGCAAAGACTGGCTCATCGAGCTACGCACGGGAGAAGTGGTGGTCACGGGCGGCTTCTTCGCCATCTTGGTCACCGTGCTTTCGTCCCTCGCCTATTACGCGGGCCCTGGCACGAAGAACCAAGTGGCCGCGGGAGTGATTTGGATTGCGACGGCGTTCTCGGCAGTGCTGTCCCTGAGCCGCAGTTGGCAACGTGAACGGGAAGAGAGCGCGCTCGACGGCTTGTTGATCACGCCGCTGTTTCCCAGTGCGCTGTACGCGGGCAAGGCAATCGGCATCGCGGGGTTTCTGTTCGTCATCGAGCTGATCGTCGTACCTACCTGTACACTGTTCTTCTCGCTGGACCTGCTCGAACACGCTGGCGCCCTCGCTTTGATGTGCCTGATCGCCACGCCGGGCGTGGCAGCGTCGGGCGCGCTCTTCGGCGTGATGACCGTGCGAACGCGTGCGAAAGATCTGGTCCTGTCGATCGTCTTGTTTCCACTCCTCGCACCGACGCTGCTCGCCGCAGCAGTGGCGACGCGCGAGCTGTTCAGCGGCGTCGCGCTCGTAGAACTATCCGACTATTTGGCAATAATGGGGCTGTTCGACGTGGTCTTCATCGCCGGCGGCTTGGCGCTGTTCGGTAGCTTGGCGGAGCAATAATCCAGCCATTCCAGACGTGCTGGGGCTCGGCCCACGCACGCGAGCTGGCCTTTGCCCGTTGTCGGCAAACCGTGTAGTTTTCTGCTCGTGCGTATCGGCCTACTGGGACAACTGGGCGAAGACACCTCACCGCTCGGCGACATGGTGCGTCACTGCGTCGCCGACTTACAGACGGACACGTTGTTTTACTTGGGTACCGAACCCGAAACCCTCGCACTCATCTCGGAACGGCGGCGTGAACTCGAGAGCGACACCTCGACCAAGGCCCTGTGGCGTCGCAGCGAGTCGTGTTTGAGCGCCAACGCCGACGAGATTGAAGAGTTCGTCAGCGCGCACCGACGCGTGCGCGCCTGGGCGCAAATAGAGGTACTTGGAGCAAGCGGACGCCGACGCCTACTCTCGGCGCGGGGGCGCAGCTGGCTGTTGTGCGCGAAAGACAATCTCCTCGACGAGGGCGAGGCCAGCGACGCGGAACTGATCGCTCATGGACACCGCGCCGAGCCACTGATCGACGTCGCGGGAGGGCAAGTGCTGGTTGCTCCTGGGGCGCTCTCCGCCGGGGGCTTGATGGTGCTCGACGACGACGATGGGTTGGCCGTTCGTAGCTATGACTCTGGTTGCCGACTGCTCGCCGAAGAGCACATCGCGCTTTCCCAACTTCCGCCGCGCGTCGCCCACAGCGCGAGTGCGTGAAAGCCGTGAAGGTCGCGTTCTTCGGCGGTAGCTTCAATCCTCCCCACGTGGGGCACGTGCTGGCCGCAAGTTATGCGCGCAGTGTGGGGTTCGAAAAGGTACTGGTCGTGGTCGTGCATCAGCACGCGTTCGCCAAACCGCTCGAAGCGTTCGAGCACCGAGTCGAAATGGCCAGACTCGCCTTCGAACCCCTGATCGGAGTCGAGGTGAGCCCCATCGAAGCCACGCTCCCCGCGCCCAGCTACACGCTGCACACGCTTCAGGCCCTACTTGCCGAACACCCCGATTGGCAGTTGCGGCTGCTGATGGGGTCCGATGTCGTGGGCGAAGCAGCGCAATGGCACGCCTTCGAGCAGGTCGAGCGCCTGGCCCCACCGTTCGTACTTGGACGTTCGGGGGCGCCGCACCCAGACGCTGCGGGGGTGCTGTTGCCCGACGTTTCATCGACGGAAGTACGCACATACCTCCAAAACGCGAACGACCAGGCCCCCGCGAGGTGGCTCCAGCGTCATGTGCCGTCCGCCGTGCTCGAGTATATCCGCGAACGACGTTTGTACGCCTGATCCGCGCCTCAGACTCCACTCGGCCAGTCCGTGCGCGGGTGAGCGCCGCAGCCCTCGTTCGCGCACCAGGCCGCGCCGCTATCACCAGCGGCGGTGAGTCGCTATAAGGCGCGCATGTCGCTGCTACACGACCAAGTCGTCATCATCACTGGAGCCGCAGGCGGGATCGGACGTGCCGTCGCGAAGCTCTGCGCTGATCATGGCGCGAAGCTGTCATTGATCGATTCTGGCGTGGAGGTCGACGGCACAGCTGCCGACACCGCGCGGCTAGATGTGGTCGCCGACGAGTTTCGACAGCAGGGCGGACGGGTCATCGCGCTCGGCGAATCCGTGTCGAGTGGGCCTGCGGCGCAGCGCAGCGTCGAGGCTACCCTCAGCGAGTTCGGTAAGGTCGATGCGCTGATCAACTGCGCGGGCATTTCCCGGGACCGTTCTCTCTTGGCGATGACCGACGAACAGTTCGACGCAGTCGTCGACGTTCATCTAAGAGGCACGTTTCACATGCTGCGTGCCGCCGCAGGGGTGATGAAGAAACAGGGACGCGGCTGCATCGTCAATACGACGAGCAAGGCTGGACTCACGGGCAACCTGAGCCAAGCCAACGCCTCTGCCGCGGACGCAGGTGTCTACGGGCTGACCATGACCGCCTCGATCGAGCTCCAGCGCTACGGCATTCGAGTGAACGCGGTCGCCCCCATCGCGAAAACACGCATGACCGAAAATCTGCCGATGTTCGAACACGTCGACAGTATGCGCGCTGAACACGTGGCCCCCGCGTACGTCTTCTTGGCCTCTTCGCTGTCGGAACCCACGACAGCAGCGGTGCTCGGCGTCGCGGGCAGCCGAATGAGCGGGTATCGGCTCGTAGAAAGCGCTGGCCAGTTCAAGGACTCGGGTGACGGCATCTGGTCCCCCGAAGAACTTGCCGAACACTTCGTCGCCGTCCGAAAGATGTGACTCCAGCGCAGAGGCGTCGGGGCAGAACTCCGCGTTTCCAAAGCCGAACATGCAGTCTCACGGTTTCGCCGCGCATTCGACGAGTGTAGGGTTCGGGGGCCTCGTTGCCGCTGTTGGGGACCAGTGTTAGGTTCCCGTTTCGGATGTGAAATCGAAAATGGCGCGCGAACCAAACATCCCACTGTTCCTGTGGGTTGCGACTGCCGCGCTCGCGCACATCCTCTGGGGAGGCGGGGCGGAACAGGTGGCTAGCGTCGTGGAGGACCAAACTTCGGTTTCGCGCTTCGCGCAGTCCGTGCGCTCCCACGTGGTGGCAGCCAATCGCGCTGTCGAGGTCGACCTTTGGGACGAGTCGTCGCTGGACCCCGACGCGCCAACCCGCGAAGAACCCCTCGACCCGCCCGAACCCGAGCCCGCTGCAGAGGTTGATCCACCGCCCACACCCGAAGAAGACGAAAAGCAAGCCGCGAAACAGCCGGACACGCCGAAGAAGGACGAAAAGACGCCCCCCCCCGAGACTCAGCCGAAGACCGAGAAACGCGAAGAGCAAAAGCCCAAAGAGAAGAAGGCGGAGACGGAAACTCTCGACAAGCCGATGAAGGTCGTGCCCATCCAGCGACGCGTCTCGGTGCGGCAGCACGTCGAGGACAAGAACCAAGAAGACAACCCGAATGCGGAGTTCCTGGCGGACGAAGCCAACCACACGGAGAAACAAACGCAGGCACGCATCACCTCGATGGATCAAGACGACCCAGCCCCCAACCCGGGCATGGACTACCGAGGTCCAGCGAGTGATCCAGGTAACGCACACGTGACGGACTTGGCTCAGTCCGACGACACGCGAGGCGACCCAGACCGAGCGTTTTCCGAGTCTCCCGAAGACGGCGACGACAAACAAGTCGAGCAAGAGTCGAAACAAGCGCGCGTCGAGGTCGATCCAACCCGCACTGTTTTCGGCGAGACCCAAGCTGCTGCCAAAGGCCTCAAGTCAGGCTCCACCGAGAGCCGACACGCTTCCAAAGAGCGCACCGCGCGCGAAGAGCGAGTGGCACGTGAGGCCAGTTCCCAAGTAGCGGACAGCCCAGCGGGCAACGACGCCGTGGCGCCTGAAAGTGAAGCTCAGGCCGCACAACGCGCTCGGAGCGCAAGCCGAGCTCAGGCTGCGCCCAAAGGTAATGGGGGCAAGTTACCAAACCTGCGCGGACGCGAGTCGCTGGGCCTCACCCCAGGTGGACTCAACCCCAACCTCACACCGCTTGCGGCGATCTCCGCCATAGGCCAGGACCAACTCAACAAAGAGCGGTTGGCCGACGGTGAACGCCGCCGCAGCAAACACCGAGGGTCATGGCGCGCCGTCGGCCTCGATCGTTGGAAGTCTGCCATCCAGAACTACGTGGCTACGGTACAGCCGGGCAATCAAACGTCGCTGAATACCGCGCGAGCGCCATTCGCCTCTTACCTGAACCGCATCCACAACCGCTTGCACGACGTCTTCGCGTTCAAGTTCCTCGGTTCCCTCGATCATCTACCCGCCGACCACTCGCTGAACCGTAGAGACCTGAAAACGCACTTGGAGATCGTACTGAGCCGGGAAGACGGGCGCGTGGTAAAGATGGGCGTAACTCGCGCCAGCGGAGCGACCGCGTTCGACGTGGGCGCACTGGAAGCAGTGCAGCAAGCCTCGCCTTTCGGCGCCCCCCCGCGTGAAATTGTCTCTCCCGACGGCAACGTTTACCTGCATTGGGAGTTCCATCGCGACCCCATCTACGCCTGCTCCACCTATTTCGCGCGGCCGTTCATCCTTCGCGTCAGCCCTACGCCCGCACCCCTACCTTCACCTTCGGGACCACCAGCGCGCCCAGAAGAAAAGGGGCAGAACGACTCGCAAGAGACTGAAGAGGGCGCACCTCGCAAGGGCGGCTGAAGCGAACTAGTCGGACGACACTGCCGCTCTTCCCAGACAAGCCGAACGGACGCTTTTCCCTAGCCCTGAGTTTTCAGACCTGCTCTAAAGAACAGGGTGCCAGATCCGCTCCCTTACCCTCGCTTGGCAGCCGCGCTGGCGCTCGCTTGTGTCTTGATCGGCAGGGGACTTTCACGCGCTTTGCCGGGTAGCGCTGCAGGCATCGGGGAGGCCATCGATCGCATCAGTTTGCTCGGCGCCGCGCTCACGCAGTTCGGCGCGATGGTACTGATGACCCTGGCGATACGCTGCGCTACGTTAATCTTGGTCGGAAAGTTTGCAGCGCCTGGCTTCAAGGTGCTTTCGACGGTTGGAACCGCGTTCATAGCCGCCACGACCTTGTTCGCGGCCCTACTGGCGCACAACCAACTCGCACTGTTCTGGTCGGTCGCGTTGGCTGTAATCGTAACGTCCATCTTGGGAGTATCAGCGCTCACGATGTTACGTACGGCGGAGAAACGTGCTGTTTCGTTGGTTGCACTCGGCATCGCTCTCACCGCGCTGGTGCATACCCTCGCTCGAATCCTGGCATTGGTGGCAGCCGAACAAGCGAGTGTGTTGGGATTCTCGTTCGCTCGTGGCCTAGCAACCTTCGGTTTCGGCTTGGAACTGGTGTGCTTGGCGGCGGCTGGTGCCTGGCTGCTGGCACCGCCGACACCAGTGCCGCGCGCCGTTGGCGCCGTGCTGGTGGCTATAGGCCCCGCGCTCGCCCTAGCGGCATCTCGGGACGAAGGCTGGGGACTGGTCCTGGGACGAACGCTCGAACACCTGACAGCACATCCTGATCCTGCACTCCCACTGATCGTGCGCTTCACGGTCGAGTTGTGGGGGTTCGCCGCCGTAATACTCTGCTTGGTGACCCGCTCACGCAAAAGCGGCTTGCTCGGCGTGCTCGGCCTGACGCTATTGGGTCGTGCCAGCGCAGATGTGCCCCTGGGCGCAGTCTTTCTACTCAACGGCGCGCTCGCCCTGCAGCTCTTGCCCAATCCAGAGGGCAGCGACGAACCGCAGGGCGCAGCGCTATGAACGGCAACGCGCTGTGAATGACGAGCGCCGTGAATGACGAGCGCCGTGAATGACAAGCGCTAGCGTACGGCGCTCAGGGCGCGG
>CBFGUG010000003.1:0-193975 GCA_965651905.1 uncultured bacterium
AGTTACAGCTTCGACATCGCGTCTTTTGCGGCTTGGCCCATTTTGCCGTCGGGATCCAGATCTGAGGCTTTCTTGAAGGCTGTCTTGGCGCCCTTCTTGTCGCCGCGGGCGCGCAAGTTGTGGCCCAAGTAGAAGTGGGCGCGTGCGGAGTTGGCGTCGAGGGTGATCGCCTTTTCGAAGTCCGACTTGGCGCCGTCTTCGTCGTTCTTGCCGTGGCGACACAGCCCGCGTTTGACGAACAGCTCGCTGGCTTCCTCGATGGCGATCGCGCCGTCCAATGCCGCGATGCAACCGTCCCACTCTTTGAGCCGGCCGAGCAGGTCCGCTGACGAGGCCAAGACCGCCTGGTCTTTGGAACCCGATAGCTTCTTCAGCTCTTTGGCAGCTCCCGCCTGATCACCCGCGGCCAGCATGGCCTGCGCGTACATGAAGCGCAGCCCTTCGTCGTCTGGCTTCTTCTCGACCACCTTGGCCAGCAGTGGCACAGCCTTGGCTTCTTCGCCCGTCATCAGCAGCGCGAGCGCCTTGTTTTGCAGCAGGCCCACGTCGTCGGGCGCAACCTTCAGCCCTTTTTCTGCTGCAGCGAGTGCCTCTGGATACTTCTCTTGATCCAACAGCAGTGCGGAAAGATTGAGCGCCGCGTCGCTGAGCTGGGGATCGAGCTCGAGCGCTTTCTCGAGATGACCGATCGCCGCGTCCGTTTCTCCCAGACCGCTCTCGGCAACGCCCAAGTAGAAAACGGCTTGGGCATCGTCAGGAGCCGCTGCGACTGCCTTCGTCAGAACCGCTTTGGCGCCGTCGAAGTCTTCCGCCTCGATGGCGTCGATGCCCTTCTGAACGTCCGCGCTCGACGCGGGAACGGTTTCTGCCTCAGAGTCGTCACCGAGAATGGCTTCCGGATCTTCGTCGTTGGCTGTGGCCGGCTGAGTTTGTCCGCCACCACAGGCTGCGCTCAGCAGCGAAAAGGCAACCACCGATGCCAACAGGTTGGCGGGCGTGCGCAAGCGTCGTTGAGTCGATACTTCGGCGATCTTCATGCTGGTTTGCCTTCCTCTAGATTCCGCAAAACTTCCGTCAGGCTTTCCTTGAGCTTGGTCAACTGCTCACCGTCCTCGAGCTTGTTACCATCTCGCGTGCAAACGTAGAACACATCCGTGACGCGAACGCCCTCGGTGTGAATCTTGGCCAGCGCGATGGACAGCCCGGCCTCATAGATGGTCTCCGCTACCCAAAACAACAGATCGGGTCGATCCTTGGTGATGACCTCGATGATCGTGTGTTTCGACGCGCCGTGGTTGTCGACACGCACTTGAATGGGCACAGGCGGCGACGGTCGCAAACTCCAGGAGGTGCCGCCGCGCCGATCGCTGGCCATCTTCTTGTGGTCCGCGCGGCCATCTACCAGCTCGCGCAACACTTCGTTCAGGCGTGGGATGGCCGCTTCGGCTTGCGCAGCGTTCTGTCCGATCCGCACCCAGAACAAGTCGAGCACGCGCCGCCGCCCGTCGGGGTCGACGAAACTGTACAACTGCGCGCTGACGACCTTGAACTTGCAGATCGATAGGGCGCCGCAGATCTTCGCCAGCACACCCGGCGCGTCGTCGACCACCACAGCCAACTCGACGTGGGGTTCTCCGAGACCAACCACCGCGGCGCAAGCCGACTGCGCACTCGCCGCCTCGGCAACCGCCACGTGTTTGACGATCTCCTCCGAGTCGTTGGCGCCGAGATAGCGCTGCGGCATCGACTCGAGGTAGGCGTGCGCAAAAGCGCCGTCACTGCCCTCGGGGAGTAGCTCCCGTACCTCGGCTTCGACGGCCTCGGTCGCGGAACGCACGGTTTCGCCCGCCGTGAGCCACAACTCCGTGGCGTAATACAGCTCGTCGAGCATGCGCTGTTTCCAGGGGGTCAGTGCCGTGGGGCTGGTGGTCGATACATCCGCCACCGTCAGCAGGTACAGCTCGCGCAACCCCTGCGTACCTTCCAGATCGGCAGAGAAGCGCTCGAGTGTGCGCGGATCGTCCACGTCACGACGCGTCGCGATCAAGTACATCTTCAAGTGTTTGCGAATGAGATGCTGAACGCCGTGAATGCTCTCCTTGGGGAAGCGCAAACGCGTCAAAATCGCGTCGGCCAAGTCGGCGCCCCGCTCGGCGTGATTTTTTCCTCCCGCGTCTTTGCCGACGTCGTGCAGCAGGGTGGCGAAAAACAGCACTTCGGGTCGGGAAATGTCTTCGACCAACTGCGTCGCGAGCTGCTGCGAGTCCGCCAAGTCCCCGCGAAAGATCGCGCGCATCTTGTCGACGGCGGCCACCGAATGAACATCCACGGTGTACACGTGATACACGTCGTGGTGAACGCGCCCCACGACGGGCAAGAACTCGGGGATCAACGCCAGCAGCAGGCCCACCTCGTGAAGCTCCGTGAGCACGGAGCCGTACTTGAACTTGGTTTCGATCGCCGTGCACACCAGGCGGCGGAAAATCGGAGCGCACTCCGAGTCGGCACGCAGCTGCTCGCAGAACTCCGCCGTGCTGGTCGCGCGCATCACGGCGCGGCGACTCGAGTCTTCCACGGTGACCGAACGATGGATGGCTTCCTCGTACAAGCGGAAGACGAGGGCAGGTTCCGTGTAAATGGCGTCTTCGTCTTCGAAGGCCACGCTGGGCCCGACCAACTTGAGCCCCGAGCCGATGGAGATCTCGGTCGGCTTGCGGCGTGGCGGGGGCACGGCACGCCGCAACACCATTTCCGTGGTGCGTTCGATCTGGCGCGCGTGCCGATAGTAGTCACTCATGAACGCCTCGACGCCAGCGCCGCCAGAGCCGTAGTTGAGCATTTCCGCCAAGGCCTCTTGCTCGAGGAAGCCGATGCGATCGATGCGTTTGCGCACACGTTGGTGCAACAGGTTGCGAACCTTGAGCAGGAACTCGGTGGCCTCCTCGAGGTCTTTCCACTCGTCGGGCAAGAGCACGCCGCGGGTGACCAACCCCTTCAAATCTGGAACACGCCAGCGCGCTCGCGCCGCCCAGTGTGCGAGATCCAAGTCGCGCAGGCCACCCGCGCCGCTCTTCAGCTCGGGTTCGAGCAGGTAGACCGAACCGCCAAAACGTTCTTTGCGACTCTGGGCGACGTCGGACAGCCGCTCCAGGAAGTCGCGCAGACGCTCGCGGTTGAACACCTGGTCGAAGGCTTGCTGCTGGAATCGGTCGGTGAAGCCGCGTTCGCCTTCCAGATGACGCCAGTCGAGCAAGGTGGTGGCCGAGGGCAGATCCGTCTGCGCCAACTCGAGCGCCGCGTCGAAGGTGACGACCTGATGACCGATGTCGAGACCGACGTCCCACAGGGGGTAGAGCAGTGCCTCTGCAATATTCTGAACGCCTTCGGGGTCGCTCTCGCACAACAGGCGCACGTCCAGGTCACTGAAGACGGACAATGAAGTCCTTCCGTAACTGCCGACGGCGGCCAGCGCTACGGGCCGCCAGCGCCCGCGAGCCGCCATCAGCCCGTGAGTGGCGTGGTAGAGCGACGTCACCAGTCCGTCGACGATCTTGGCGTAACGTCGGCATGCCGCCACGCCGCTCTGGCCGTCCGCTGTCGCGATCATGTCGCTGACTTGCTGGCGGTGCCGCTCCAGATAGCGTTTGAGCTCCGGGAGCAGGGAATCTGACATGGACTTCAGAACGAACTGAGCGTCCGCGGGACTTTGGGGCTGCGCCTGGGTCATGGATCTAGGTCGGGAAGTCTGAGACGTCAGACGTCGTCGGCCCCGAGGGGCGGGGGGTTATACACTGACCGCGAGCGATCTGCCGCAAGGCTGTTCCACCGACTTTGGCTGAACTGTTCGCTGGCCTGACTGCTCATCTAGTGTGTTAGGCTGGCCGCGATGTCAGCTGTCATACCGCGGAGGGAATGGCTACTTGGCCTTGGGGCCAGTTGTGCCACGTTCTGTGTAGGGGGTCCAGCGTCGGCCGGCGCCGCGTTACCTATCTCCCTTGCCGAGCTCGTACAAAACAGCCGGTTTGCGTTAGTCGGGACCCCGAAGGACACGGAGTCCGCCTGGGAGAGCGACGGGCGCGGCCGCCGGATCGTCACCTACACCAGAGTCGAGATGGTGCAGTCGGTCGACGGCCGTTTACCCGACGATTCGGAGTTCTACGTGCGCACGTTGGGCGGGCGCGTGGGTGACGTCGGCCAGATTGTACACGGCGAAGCTGAACTCGAACGCGGACGGGCTTCGATCTTCTTTCTGCACGAAGCGCTCGCGGGGGCGTACGGGATCACCGCGATGGCTCAGGGCCACTACCCCTTGTCGAAAGACGACGACGGCGTGCATCGACTGAACATCAGCCGAACGCTCTCCGACTTCATCAGGAAGGACCCCTACTCTGCCGTCGCACGCCTGCGCGGCAAGACGGTGGCCGACGCAGAACGGCTGGTGCTCGAAGCACTTCACGATTCGCCCCCCGACCAGGACCGAAGCAAATGAGCTGGCTTTCTAGGGGTGTGTCAGTCGTGGGACGTGGGACGTCAGCTACGGCAGTAGCCGCGACCGTCTTGCTGAGTGCAGCGTCAGCTAGCGCCTATTGCCGTACCACGACGTGTGATCCCGCCGTGGACGTCGATCGCTGCGGCCGAACTTCGGACGGTTGTTTCTCCAAGGGTGACCCGCTGTTCTGGCCCGACTTGTGCGTCACCTTCGGTGTTCACAAGGACGCCTCACCTCTGCGCAACATCCCTTACGACCGCGCAGACAAGGCAGCGCGAGCTGCGTTTCAGACCTGGATCAGCGCGGACTGCGGCGGCGGTTCGCACCCGTCCGTGGGCGTGGTCCCCCTGGGTGAAGTGTACTGCGACCAGCTCGAGTTCAATCACGAAGGCGCCGAAAGTCCCAACGCGCAAGGTCCCAACGCCAACATCATCGTCTTTCGCGACGACGTCTGGCCGTACAACGACATTCAGCGCACGATCGCGCTCACGACCATCACGTTCGCCACCCGCACGGGCGAGATTCTGGACGCGGACATCGAAGTCAACTCCGCGGGGATCCCGATTTCGACGTCCGACACGGCAGTAACCAGCGACCTTCAGTCGATCCTCACGCACGAGATCGGTCACTTTCTCGGCTTGGCGCACTCCCTCGATCCCGAAGCGTCGATGAACGCCAATTACGATCGCGGCGACTTGAGCTTTCGCACCCTGGCTGAAGACGACCGTGCAGGCATTTGCTCGATCTACCCGGGCGGCGATGAAGACATCCGCGACTGCACGGGCGAGCAACCGCGTTACGGGTTTTCGCGGTACTGCGGCTCCACGGAGATGGCAGACGCTGGCGTGTTGTGCAGCACTGCCGCAGGTCGGAACAGCACGGGCTGGCTGACTGCGGCGCTGCTAGCTGCTGCGGCCACGTTGTTATCTCGACGCAGGCGGGCGTGACGCCCCCCGACGGCACCCCGGCCTATTGCGGCGCCTGCACTTGCAGGCCCGCGCTGCGGATCAGGTCGTCGTCCTCACGCGTGTCCGGGTTGGGCGTGGTGAGTAGGGTTTCTCCGTAGAACACGCTGTTCGCGCCTGCGTACAAGCACATCAACTGTGCTTCCTTGGGCAGTTCGGTGCGCCCCGCGCTGAGGCGCACACGCGACTTCGGCATCATGATGCGGGCCGTTGCAACCATGCGCACGAACTCCGTCGGATCGACGGGAGGCATGGCTTCAAGGGGCGTTCCCTTGACGCGCACCAGCGCGTTGATCGGCACACTTTCGGGTTGAGGCGTGAGGTTCGCGAGCTGCACCAACATCGCGCAGCGATCGTCGATGCTCTCCCCCATTCCGATTATTCCGCCGCAGCAAACCGTGATCCCCGCAGCGCGCACGTTGGCGAGCGTGTCCAGCCGCGCCTGCTGGTCGCGGGTGGAGATGATCGAACGGTAGTTCTCTTTGGAGGTGTCGATGTTGTGATTGTACGCGTCGAGCCCCACTTCTTTGAGGCGCGCGGCTTGACTGGCGGACAACATCCCGAGCGTGCAACACGCTTCGAGCCCGAGGCTCTTGACCTCTTTGACCATCTCCAAAACGCTGTCGAACTGCGGGCCATCACGGACCTCGCGCCACGCGGCTCCCATGCAAAAACGTGTCGCGCCGTGCGCCTTGGCCTTGCGCGCGGCTTCGGTCACCTCGGCAACAGGCATCAGCGCCTCACGTTCGACTGCGGTATCGTAGTGCGCCGACTGAGGACAGTAGGCGCAGTCCTCGGGGCAGCCCCCCGTCTTGACGCTGAGCAGTGTGCACAACTGCACCTCGTTGTCGGGGTGGTTTGCTCGATGTACGGCGCGGGCGCGGTCGATCAACTCGAACAGCGGGAGATCGTACAGCTCCCGAGCTTGCCCTCGGGTCCAGTCATGGCGCAGGTCACTCATGGCAGGCGGGTTGCTTAGCATGCCCGCGAGCGCGGTACGCGCCTGCGCGCCAGCACTCCCGACTCACCAGCCGACAGCTCAGAATCCCAAGGCGAAGCGCGCGTCCTCACGCGAGACCAGCCCCTCGCGAACGAGCTGCTTGATGTGCTTTTCGAAGGTCTGCATGCCGTACGGGTGTTCGCCACCTTCGATCAATTCCTTGAGCGGCGGGTTGCCAACTGGCCGTTTGAGCGTCTCGCGAACCGAGCCCGTAGCGACCATCACTTCGGCGGCCAGGACCATACCGTTGCCGTCTGCTCGCGGCAGCAGGCGCTGGGCGATCACTCCCTGCATGGCATCTGCGACCCGGTCTCGTAGGTCGTCTCCGTCGCCTTCTCCCAAGGAGATGATTCGGTTCATGGTGCGTTGCACGTCGGGCGTGTGCAGCGTGGACAAAACCAAGTGCCCGGTCTCCGCTGCCTTGAGCGCGATGTCCATGGTCTCGCCGTCGCGGATCTCGCCAACCTGAATCACGTCGGGATCCTGCCTCAACGCTGCGCGCAGAGCCGAAGCAAAACTAGGCGTATCGATTCCGATTTCGCGCTGACTGATGTGGCAACAATCATCGAGATGCAAGAACTCGACGGGATCCTCGATGGTGACGATGTGGCGCGACATCGTACGGTTCATGTGCCCGATCATCGCCGCGAGAGTACTGCTCTTTCCGTTACCTGCGGCCCCGACGCACAGCACCAGGCCGCGCTCTTTTTCCGCCAAGAACTGCGCGGCGGAAGGTGCCCCGAGTTGCTCGAACGTCGGGATGTCGAACGGGATCACACGCATGACGATCGCCAGCGTGCCGCGCTGGCGATAGATGTTCACTCGGAACCGACCCACGCCGTCCGCTTCGTACGAGGTGTCGTACTCCTGCAGCGCGTCCAGGTTGGCGCGCAGCTCCGGGTCTTTCACCAGATAACTGGCGATCCCTTCGGTGTCGGCGGAGCGGATCTTGTCCACTTTGAAGTAGTGCAACTCGCCGCGGATACGCGCGCCTGGCGGCTGCCCGACTTTGAAGTGAATGTCGCGCGCCTTGCCCGCGATGGCCTTGGCGAGCAGTTGCTGGAGAAATTGCTCCGACGCGTAGGGATTTCCTGTCGGAGTTAGGGGTGCTTGCGTCACTGGGCCATAGCCTAGCTGCGCAAATGCTCGATTCCACGAAAAACACTCGACGGCAGCTGGAGCTAGCGACCCACACTATCCCCCTTGGTGCGCATGCGTTGCCGCACCGAGTCGATGAGGTCGCGTTCGACGTCTGACAATGGCGGCTGCTGAAGGCGCGTGAGCGCCGAGTCGCAGGCTGCGTCCGCGTCTGGCACCAGGGTTTCTCCCCAGGCTGGCTGCTGATAAACGCGTTCGAGCGAGGCCAACCCCGTCTGTCGATGAGGGGGGACCAGGCGGGGCAGCAGCGCACACAAATCGGCGCGCTCCGCGTGGGCGTCAGGCGCATGCTCGAACGCCGCCAGGGCCACACAGCCCGTACGCCCTCCTGGCTCGATCAACTCGGCAAGGCGGGCGGCCCCCAATTGCCCCGCAAGCACCGCCAGGTTCATCGGGTCACCCTGCTGGGCCAAGCGCCAGGCCACTTGAGATGCCAACTCTGGGGGCAGCGGCGCGGCGGGATCGAGGGGGATTGGTGGTTCCGCGACCACCGCCGCCTTGTTCACAGACGGGGCCGGGAGCGTCTCTCGGCTCTTGTTGGTGCACCCCAGGCACGCCACGCACAACAACGCCAGCCAGAACATGCTCCGCGCTTGTCGCAAAGCATCCCCTCACAAAGCAAGGAATACATCTGTCGGATCCAGGCGTTGCGCACCGAGCGCGGGACCATGCCTCGCGTTGAGCCGAATCGAGCGAATCGCTCGACCAACCGCCCGCTCGCACGAGCGGAGACGACCCCCTTCCCTCGCTTGTTTGCCATAATGCGCGCACTTCATCGCCCCATCGACGCCCGACCGAAGGAGGAACGGGCCTCACCTCTCATGTCCGACCGCCCGTCGCCCCCCCACCCCCCATCGACGGAGGCACCGTCCGAGTCGGAGCCGCGCCCAGTCCCCGAGGCGAAACCCGCCGCCCACGCGGCGACCCCGGCGATCGACGCAGAGGACGCGGCGACCAGCAATCGCACGATGACCAGCAATGGAGCGACGACCGGCGATGGCACGACAACCAGCAGTGCCCCAGCTGCAGCGAGCCCGGCCGAGGCGGAAACGGGCAACGCCTCGCGGGAGCTGGCCACTCCGGAACTACCCGAACTCGTTCCGAATGACGACGAGTTTTCTGGAACGCCGCGCGCAGTGGTCAGCGTGGGGCCTGGTGTCGGTGGCCCCCCCGGCCCCAGCGCCATCACCGAACTCGACATCGATCACCCGCCGGCTACCTCTTCGACGGACACCGTAGAAGTCCGCAAGGTCACCCTGGTCACCGACGAAGGCGAAGCTTTGGAGTCGCTGACCCACAAGCCCTCCGACGGCTACGTGGGTTTCATCATCGACGGCCGCTATCACGTCGAGTCCCGCATCGCCCAAGGCGGCATGGGCGTCGTATACCGCGCCCGACATCGCCTGATTGACAAACAAGTAGCCGTCAAGGTGTTGCGGCCCGAACTTGCAGACAACCGAGAGATCACCCAACGCTTTCTGACGGAAGCCCAAGCCGCGTCATCGATCGGCAACGAACACATCGTCGACATCACCGACTTCGGAGAGCTGCCAGACGGCGCCACCTACATCGTGATGGAGTACCTCGAGGGCGAGGCACTGGCGAAGCGCCTCAAAGAGGGCCCCGAGCTGGAGGTCGACGAGCTGTTGGGGATCGCGCGACAGGTGGCCGAAGGTTTACAACACGCCCACGACGCGGGGATCATCCATCGCGACCTGAAACCCGACAACATCTTCCTCACCCCACGTAAAGACGGCTCGTTCGTCAAGATCCTCGATTTTGGCATCGCCAAGGTCGCGCGTAGTCAAAACGAAAAGACGCGGGCGGGACGCATCTTCGGCACGCCGCACTACATGTCACCAGAGCAGGCGCGCGGCGAAGAGCTCGACAACCGTGCGGACATCTACGCGCTCGGGGTGATCTTGTACGAGATGCTGAGCGGACGGCTGCCGTTCGATGCCGAGAACCCGCTGGGGATCCTCACCCAGCACATGTACAACGACCCGACGCCACTGAGCGAAGTGTGTTCGATGCAACGAGTCAGCGTCGACCTCGAAGCGATCGTCACCAAGTGTTTGCTCAAAGAGCCCTGGCGGCGCTACGGCTCGATGCGTCAACTCGACGAAGACCTGCAACGCGTGCAAGCAGGGGAGCCTGCCCTGGCCGTCGAAGATCTGAAACGGCACGGTGGCTCTCCGCACAGCTTGCGCGAAAGGATGCGCTCCGAACCCCCGCGAAACTCGGGGCGCAGACTCTGGCCGTGGGCGCTGGGCATGGCCGTCGTGGGTTCACTCAGTGCACTCGTACTCACGCGCATGACTGACGACCCAATCGTCAAGCTGCGCGAGCTCCTCGGCGCGACCACTGTGGAAAAGCCCGATCTCGAGCCCCCCGTACGCGCGACTGGCGAGTCAGCGACGGCGCAACCCACGACGGCGGAGCCCCCCACCACACCCGCGAGCACCTCAGACGAACGCAAAATGACCATGGTCGACTTGGTGCTGTCTCCGATCGATGCTCACGTGTTTCACGGCAGCGTCGACAAGGGTCAAATGCCGATCAGGTTGCGCATCCCCCTCGGTCAGCGCACCGTGTTTACAGTGCAGCGTCCTGGTTATCGCTCGCAGAAGGTCGTGGTCGATGGCTCCAAGACCCCATTGGTCGTGCAATTGGACCCGCTCCCCGGAACGTCACCTTCGCCGCCGCAGGGAACCATACCAACCGCGCCGCGCGGTGAAGGTCGCGTGGTGACGATCATCGACGCTGGCGCGTCGAGTCCCGGTATTCCGCCGAAGTCCCCCAAAACCGACACGGAAGCGGGCGCAAAGGCTGAAACTCCGAGTTCTCGGCCACCGATCGACGCGCTGGACGCAGGGGCGGCCCCGCGCCGCAAAGCGCCACCCTTACCCCCCGACCCAATCGAAGAACTGGAAGATCTGGAGGACGTGCTCCCGTCCGACGACGAGTCGGATCCGGAGTTTTCCACAGACCAGTTCGACCCCCAATGAACGTGTCGGCGCGTTCGCGTCACGTCAGGTTCGACAGCGGTCCGACGGCGTAGTCGGGATGCCCAAAGCCGTCGGCGTCGACGCCCATGGCGTTCAGCAACGCCACGAGCAAGGCCCCGTGGTTCGTGTCGTCCGGGTATTGAACGAAACGCCCCATGCGCAACATGCTGTTCGCGCCTCCCGCAAGCAGGAATGGGATGTTCGAGTGGGTGTGCGCATTGCCGACGCCGAGCTCGTTGGCCCAGACGATCAGCGTATTGTCGAGGACGGTGCCGCCGCCCTCGGGGATGGCGTCGAGATCTGCCATCAGATCGGCGAGCTCTTGGGCCATCCAATTCTGACGCCGAATGCGCTCCTCGGTCGCGTCGTCGTTGCTATCGCCCGCGTGAGACAGGGCATGCCCGGACCCAGTGCTCTCGACCCACGGCATGCGAATGTCGTTGACCGCCGTAGAGAACTGCAGGGACGCGATCCGCGTCAGGCCGCAGCTGAACGCCGCGGTGAGTAACTGTCGATGCAACCTCGAGACCTCTGGCATCGTGCTCTCGCTGTCCGCCTCGATGTCGGGGGGCAGCTCTGGTTGCTGGCAGACGCTGGTGTCCACCGCGATGTTCATCCGCCGCTCGATCCCGCGAATCAGGTCGGCGTGTTGTTCCAGCTTGACGCGGTCGACCGCAGACAGTCGCGACCCGAGCGCTGCGTACTGCTGCTGAACGGTATCCATCACGCTCATGCGCGTGCCGCGCAAGCTCTCGTCTACGTCGGAAAACCCAGCGAACAACCGTTCGTAGGCAGCCAGCGGCGAGTTGACGGGCGGCATGGGGTTGCCCGGGCCCGCGTAGCTGATGCGACCACGCACCTCGGGTTCCATGGCTCGCACCCCGAGTTCCAGACTCGGAAGGTAACTTTGCTGACCGATGTGGCGAGAAATCTCCTGGTCCACACTGATGCCATCAGCCCAGCCCGAGCGTGAACCATCACCATCGACGAACTCACCCTCTTGCAACTGGTTGTTGGTGAACAAGCCACCCACACCCTTTTGGTGCGGCCCCCCAGGACCCAAGTCGCGGACCAAGATGCTGAGCCCCTTCAAAAACAGCAACCGATCCTTGAACGGCTCGAAGGGTTTCGTGATGCGCCCGAGCGAAAAGTCCGACTCGGTTTCGCCAGCCACGGGCCAGAACTCGTCTTGGATGGTGCCGTTGGGGCTGAACACCAAGAGCAAGCGCAAGGGCATCACCTCTTGCGCCCGCAACGTCAGGGAGTTGAGCATGGGCCAGCCCAGTAGACCGCTCCCAGCGGCGGCAAGCTTGATGAAGTTGCGGCGCCCAACCCGCGGCGTCACCCGTCGACCAGCTACCACCCGACCGCCGACAGTCTCGGAACGACGTTTGCTCATCGTTCAGCCTCCAGCTCGGGTTCGATGCGATACATGAAGGCGTCACTCACAGCCATCGCGATCAACATTTCGCGCAGGTCGCCATCGGCGTTGGTGAACGCGGCCCTAACGGAGGCCAAACTGCAGAGGTCCACTCGCTGCTCGACACGCCCGGCAGAGTACCGATACCACTGCGTCACCATACAATCACGAACCTGTTCACTTTCAGCAAGCCTCTCAGCCAACTCGCGCCCACCATCGAACACTCCGCGAATCGCCTCTTCCCGCGTGCCCACGACCTCCCCCGACGCGTCGATGGGCAGACCACCTTCGTCCGAGCGGAATCGACCCATTTGATCGAAGTTTTCGAGCCCCAGGCCCAGGGTATCGATCAGCTGATGGCAGCCAGAACACTCGGGCGCCGCGGTGTGCTGTGCGAAACGCTCACGCGTCGTCGCGTTGGGATCGGGGTCGGGCGGCGTGGGATCCACGGTCGGCGGTGGCGGCGGCGCAGGCTGACACAACAGCTCGGAGCGGATGAACACGCCACGCTGAATCGGCGCGGACTGTTCCGAATGCGAGAGCAGCGCCAAGAGTGCAGGCTGCGTCAGCAACCCAGCTCGCTGCTCGGGCTCGAACTCCACGGGGTAGAACATGTTGTCGGCAGCTTCCGCTGGTAGCTCCACGCCGTAGAGTTGCGCGAGGTTCGGATTGAGAAAAACCGTCTTGGAGTTGAGCAGCGCGTCGACCTTGCCGCCTCCTTGGCCCCAAAACGCGTCGTGCAGGAAGAGATCCAGCGACGCCCGCCAGTCGGCAGAGTACCCATCCGTGGCAGAGTCTGGCTCTGCGCTGGCAAAATCGTTACGCAACACGGACGCGAAGCGGTCGAGATCGAGCCACTGCTCGTGGAAGTCCGCAACCAGCGTCGCAGCCTTGTCACTGTCCAACATGCGCCGAGCATGAAGCTCGATTTGCTCGGGAGTCGTCAGCTGATCGGCCTCCGCCGCCGCGAACAACTCGTCGTCCGGCATGCTGCCCCACAGGAAGTAGCTCAGACGGGAAGCCATTTCGTAACTGTCGATCTGATAACCCGTCTGGCCCCCCTGTGCGGACATGGGACGGCTGCGATCCAACTCGAGCCGATACAGGAACTGCGGCGACTGGAGCAACGCTTGCACCACCAGCTTCACACCGTGTTCGAACCCCTGCTCGGCACTTCCCGTCCGATAGAGCGCGAGCAACGGCTCCGACTCGTCGTTGGTCAACGGTCGACGAAATGCCCGCGCGCCGTACTCCTCGATGAAGCTCCGAGCGCACGCTTCGTCCGCTGCCGCCGCGCAAGAGCTGAGCTCGGGCAGACTCTCGGTTGCCAGCGCTGCGATACGCTCCGCCGCAGCCATGTGCCCCTCCGTGAGCCACGGCGTCGCACGATGGAACTCGGCGTTGGTCCCGAAGCCGAGCACTTCGTTCTCTGGGGGAAAGCTCTCGGCGAACCGTTCACCCACGACACCCCTGAAAAGGTCTCGAACCGTGTTGTCGTACTGCAGCCGTGTGAGCAGCCGCGCCTGGGAGGGCACCGGGTTTTCAGCAGCACAGTCGAGGCCGCTGAAGTCAGGCTCCACGGGCTCGGGAGCATCGATGTGTGTACCCGGCCCAGTGCTCGACGGCTCCACGTTGGTGGCCGTTGGATCGGGCAACACGATCATCGAATCACTGCTCGATGCGTCGCACCCCAGCGCAAGGAACCCCAGCGCACCGAACGCCAGCGCACCGAACCCCACCCCGCCGACGACACCCAACCGCAGAGCTGCCAACCGCAGAGCTCCCGAAAGCAGGCCCAGTGCACCTGACGGCGACCCGTACGCGCGGCGAGCTCTCGGGCTGTTTCGTACTGGCGTCATCGACTGCGTTGCAGTTTAGCCCGCGTTTCGCGGCAACCAAGCGCTCATGTGCTCCGAGCACGGGATTGAGCGGCCCAGATCGCGCGTGCGGAGCGGTGACACGCTGCAGCGCAAGTGACACCACTCCGACTCGCCAACGCAACGCAGCACAGCGAGAACCATTCAGCGCGACTGAACAGCGGCTCAGGCCGGTCGCTCAAATTCTGAGACGGAGTCCCAAACGACCCAGGCAGTAGCACGCCTGTCCCATCCTGGCGCGCGCTCAATCCTCGTCGGGGATCAGCGAGTCCAGAATGGAACGCGGACGCCGTGCCACGAGATCCGTCGCGAACACGCGCGCGTCTTCCGTCTCGCGAAACGCGTAACGCCCAGCCGCTCGCACCTCGTCGACGAGTTCCGAAAGATACGAGAACGCGCGATCGCGAAGTTCGACCACATCGGGAGAGACGTGTTTGAGGTCGAGCTGTTCGCCGAGCTCCGCCAGCTGCTCAGCGAGCGCTTGAGCCTGCCGCGCGCTCTCACCTGGCGCGAAGCTGCGGTCGCCGAAGAAGTGCTCCTCGTGCTGCTCGAGCAGCTCCGCCAACTCACGCAAATCGATCATCAGCTCGTCCCACGCGCTGCTGTCGCTGATGCGCGCGAGTTCACTCGCCACTTCGCAGTGGCGCAGGTTCCACACGCACGCGGCGCGCATCGATTCACGCAAATGAAAGGCCTCCTGAAGCAGCTTGGCGTGTTCGCGATCCGGACAGCGCGCACGCACCAGCCGATCTTCCGCCTGCTCCAACGCCTCGATGGCGAGCGCCAAACGCTCCAAACGTTGCGCACTCAACCCAGTGGCGACCAACTTGAGCCGTACGCGCGAGGGGCTCGTCACTTCGAGCAAACCACGAGCGTCAGCGAGCACATGCCGAACCTGCGCACGCGGCTCTGAGAGTTGAGTCAGCTCCAGTTGCTCGAGCTCCGCCCGCAGCTTGCCGAGTGCCGTCTCCGCTCCTGCGGCGGCCCAGTTGGCTCTGCTCTTCTCTTCGATTTCTTGCGCAGTCGACCCCATGGTTCCCTCCGTTGCTCAATGCGCCGCGCGACTACGAATCAACTCACGCTGCAGCCGTCGCATTCCTCAAACCGCTGTCTCCAAGAATCTGTCGCCAAGACTAGGCGCTTGGAGCTAAGCACGGATCACGCAATCAGCCAGCCAAGCGAAATGACCCAAACGAGTCTGGGAAGACAGCTATGACTCGGGTGTCACACCAGAGCTTCGACACGTTTCGCAGATGTTGTGCGATTGCACCCCCAGCTGAAACAC
Source organism: uncultured bacterium (assembly GCA_965651905.1). GTDB lineage: Bacteria > Myxococcota_A > Polyangia > Polyangiales > Polyangiaceae > SZUA-265. Next base: position 15,203 of record CBFGUG010000003.1, read on the forward strand.
GCCGCACTCAGGGTGAAACGTCAGCGGGTCCCACAGGCGCCGAACGCTCATGGGTGAGCACAGCGGCACGCCTCAGGTGCCGAGATCGGCGGCCGTCCTCGCCAGTCGAGTGGTGACTGATGCTCAGTCTCGTGAAACCTCCTACCCGCCTCTCGTAGGAGAACGGCCACATCAAAGTGACGAGATGAAGCCCGCCTGAGAATCATCGCTCTGCGGGCGTTCGCTCAGACCCGTCACCTCTAGCCCAATGTTCACTCACAACCATTCCACGTGCTTGCAGGGCTGAAAGTTCACCTGCCGCGTCGCGACGCAGCGAGTCACCCCCTCCGAAACCTGAGCATTGGTCTTCGCGCTGTGAGAACGCCCGCGATCTCGGCGCCTGGGGGCGTTTCCAGTGCGCTTCCGAAATCTCTCGTCGTGGCAGGAATACACGGCAGCCACCAGGGTCGCTCCCACGTTCTCACTGGCACGTCCCTTGATCGCGATCCCATCGTACGAAACCCATTCGACGCGCTGAGTCACCGCGAGACGTGTGCGCGGCCGCGCCATACGCGCGGCACGCGACATTCGCACTCCAGCGCGCCTCATGACCCCTTTCCGAAGTACCCGAGCGAAACGTGAGCGTCGTCGTTCATGATCACGAACGGTCGGGTGTGCACCGTGACTCCACCTTTGCCGTCGTGTTCGATCACTTCCACGCGCCCCATGCCGTAACCCATCGGCCCGCGGCTGTAGTAGTGAACGCCAATCTCGTAGGGTGCGGCTTTCGGCTTACCATCAATCGCGAACAGCTCTGGCCCATAACCGCGGGTCACGTCTTCGAGCAGCGCGCCGCCACTCCGCAGCTGACGGTTGCTGTAATAGGCGTGGTCACCACGCGCGTCTACCACGTGCAAGTCGACGTCATTGGCGTCCGTCTCCCAACTGAGTACGAACGACGTCGACGGCGTTCGTGCAATTTCCGCAACGCCTGCGATGCGCCGCTCGATCTCCGCCAGGCGTTTAGGGTGCGCCTTGGCGTATGCCGCAGCGATCAGCGAAATGTCGCGCGACAAGACTTCCGAAGCCAGTGCTGCCCGCTGCACCCGCGACTGCATTCCCACGGTTTCGAGCAACAACGAGAGCGCTTCCTCATGACGTCCCTGACGCAGCAATGCGTACGCCTGCAGCCGATACCCCGTCAAATGGTCGGGTCGCTGCGTGCGTGCCTTGGCGTAACTATCGACGGCCAACGCGAGCCCCGCGTCCCCCAAACGCTCCAGGCGGGTGGCCGCGAAACGTCGCAAGTCGGCGCGCGCGGGGAATAGATCGATCAAGCTGCCGTAAGCGCGCGCTGCCACTCGCAAGCGACCACTCGTTTCCAGCGCTTCACCCAACGCAAGCAGCGCCAGCGCATCACCCGGCTCGCTGTCTACCCATTCGAACGCACGGTTGACCGCCACGTCGAGCTGACGTGACTGAACCAGTCGCAGCACGTCACGGTAGCGGCCTTCGTGAGCCTCGGGCCCAGTGCTGGGACGCCACGCCTCCGCCGCTGCATGTGCGGGAGCTTCGTCGTCGGCCACGCCTTCAGACGGCGCTTCGAAGTCCTCTGCAGCAACGTCGTGCTCGACGTGAACGCGCGATGCCTGACGACTCCGTGCAGACGCGCCCGCTCCGCTTGCCGCACTGCTCGGCTCTGCGGCGGGTGCTGGCGCTGCAGGCGCTCCCGCAATCCGCTCCTGGATCTGAACGGGCACTGGCTCGGCCTCTGGAGCGGGCCGCGCGGCGGGTGGAGCGGGCGGAGGTGCTGGAGCGGGCGGAGGTGCTGGAGCGGGCAGCAATTTCGCGCTCTCCAGTTCGAACGTGGCGTCCGCGCCACCGAGTCGTGACGCTTCCGCCGACTCCGCCTCGTCGGCGCGCAGCTCGCGTTGGCTCGCGCTGTTGCGCGTCGAAGTCCCCGAGTCTTTCTTCTTTTCTGCGACACGTTGGGGCTCACCCTCGAGCAGGTGACTACTCTGCTCGCTGCGGCCGCGCTCGGTGGCGGGCGGGATTTCTTCAGTCCCCGCGCTGAGCAATGGGGTGGGCCCGAGCAGCGGCTGGTACGCGAGATCCGTGCGCTGCACCGCCTCGATGCCCGTGCGCCCCACCACCAAGATGTCGCTCAGTGCGTTTCGCGCTAACCCGTAACGCTGATAGTCGGCGTCACTTTCGAGCACCAACATCGCAGTCAGATCGCTCAGCACGCGATACCGCGTGCTCAGTTCCACGATCTGCCGCTGCACGGCACCCGACAGCTGCTGACGTTGCGAAGCGAGCGACAGCTCGGAGATCTTCGCGGCCGCGGCTGCACGTTCCAAGAGCGGTCCTTGGGCAGGAAACAGCGGAAGCCTCTTCGACTGGCTGCGTCCCGAAACGCGCAGTTCGACATCCAGCTGCTGCGGGGCTTTCGCGCGCCCACTTCCGAACGACGCGTAGAGCAGTCGCGAGTCGCCTGGCTGCATGCCCTCGAAGCGTTTGGGGAACGTCCACGCCGCGCCTTCGACGCTCACGTCGACGTCGACCGTCGCGTGAGTGAGCTTGCGCGCCAGCACTTGCTCCGATTCGGAGAGGTCAGCCACCACGCCGCGCTGCTCAGCAACGTCACGAGCGAGCGCGGCAGCCAGCGTGTCGTCCCGAAGTCCTCCGCTGAGCAGCACGTCGATCCGCCCGAGGTTCAGACCGAGAGCGCCCGCTTTGGCGACGATGCCCTCGGTTTCACCAGCCGTTGCCACTGCGTCGCTGACCACCACGACGCGCGAATGGCGCTTGCCTCTCAACGCTTCGAGCGCGCCCAGCAGATCCGACGCCCCGAGCGCCCGACGCCGCACCAGCTCAGCCTGCCGCTCAGCGCCGAAGTCACGGGCCTTGCCGCGGAAGATCGGTTCCACGCGCTGGTCGAAGGCCAAGACCTCGATGGGCAGCTCGGACATTCCTCGTTCACTCAGCGCCGCAAACAGCCTGACCAACCGCGAAACGTCTTCGTCCAGGTTCAGCGCGCGCGACGCGCTGGTGTCGAGCAGCACGGTGAGCTCGCTGAGCGGCGCTTTGAACCCGCTCAACTGCGGCGCGACGCGCACCACCGCTCGCTCGGAGTCCGTCAAACCGAAGGCCCGCGTCGGCAGATCGACCACCAGGTCACGAGCTGGCGTGTGTTCCCGCTCGTCGAGGCGCGTGACTCTGGCGGGAGCATCTGGAAGCATCACGCTCACCTCCGCGCTCAGCTGCTCCACCTCGGGCAGCCCGGCTAAAGGCAGAACGAATCGCGACGGCTCCGTGAGCTCGCTCGAAAACGACACGATCAACTGCTTGTGTTCGCCCGCGGCGATCGGGAACACGCGCGCCGAGAACTCGTTGCCCGCACTCTTCTCCATCAGTGCAGGGTCCACGCGCTGGTGTAGGAAGTCTTCGTAGATCAGCTGCGCTTGTTTGCGCTCGACCACCTCGGCTTCCTGCCAGCCGTTTGGACCGTGCATCGCAAATCGGCTGATCCCTGCGCCCTGGGGCAGACGGATGTGAAAACGCCCCTCGCGCGTTCGCGGCTCGGGATTGTGGAAGGATAACGAAAGCTCCGTGAACGCCAGCGGCCCTTGCACCACGACCTTGGCGGAGTAGTGCGTGAGCCGCAAGCCAGCGCCGTCACTCGCCGTCAGTGAAATGGGCGATTCGACGCTGGCCGCTGCTTTCGAGAGTTTTGCGGGCAAGGCTTGCAGCGGGCCCGTCGCTTGCTCGGGCGAGGCGTACTCATGAGCGGGCGAGTTTCCAAGGGCGCCGGCTGGCGGCGGCTTTGGCCCAGTCCCGGAACACGCAACGACCAATGCGAACGCAGCCAGCAGTCCGCACACAGCAGCGAGTCGAGCAGGAGAGGACCCGAATCGGGACACGCACGCTGCGGTGAGTTTGGTAATTCGGAAGACCCTCGGCGCCGAAGTCGGCGATTCGCTTGGTTTGCACATGCGGCACAACCGCGTTCGACCAACCGGGCTTACAGGCGTTGGCGAAAAAAATCGGCGCTGGGAGCGTTGGGGCCCGGTCGGCGCCGACTCCTCGGGGCAAGGTTCGGCTTTACAAGTGGCCGAAGCTTTCGCACAACCCAGCCATATGAGCGCGATTCGACCCCTCGCCCAACTGACCGCAGGCATGCCCATCGTCGTCGGCGGCGACCGCTACGTCGAAGTGTCGCCCGAGCTGGCCAGCGCGTTTCGCCCGGGTGACTCCATCTACGCCATCGAGAGCACGGGCGAAGTGCTACACGTGCCGCGTGATACGGCGGAAATCGCCAAAGCTTCCGTCACTCGCGCGCACGACGCATTTCGGCTCATGGGCGCCGTCACCGACGAGCAGATTTCGAACTTTTTCGACGGCTTCGCGACGCGCCTTTCGGACGACGCGATCTGGCAGCAGATCCTCGAGGTCAACCAGGCGGACGTTGCGGCGGCCAAAGCCCGCGGCCGCTCGACCACGCGTTTGGTCGCCACGGACCAACTGCGCTCGAACGTGATCTCAGGACTGCGTGGGTGGATCAGCCAGGGCTCACAACGCGGACGCGTGCTCGAACGCGTCCAGCACGATGGCTGGCACGCCGAACTCGTCGGCGCGGAGCTCGGCGTGGTCGCGTTCATCTTCGAGGGCCGCCCGAACGTCGTCGCCGACGCCACGGGCGTGTTGCGCGGGGGTAACACCGTCGTCTTCCGCATCGGCCGCGACGCGCTCCGCACCGCCAAGGCGATGCTCGAGTTGGCGCTCACGCCCGCGCTCGTCGCCGCAGGCTTGCCCGAACATGCGGTGGGGCTGGTCGACAGCCCCGAACACTCCGCGGGCTGGGCGCTGTTCTCCGATTCGCGTCTGAGCCTGGCGGTTGCCCGTGGCTCGGGACCCGCGGTGGCCACGCTGGGGAGCTTGGCGCAACGCGCGGGCGTGCCCGTGAGTTTACACGGCACGGGCGGCGCCTGGATCTGCGCCAGCACCAGCGCAGATGCCGCTGACTTCGAAGATGCCGTGTTGCGTTCACTCGACCGCAAGGTGTGCAACACGCTCAACACCTGCTGCATCCCCGAGCGTGCGGCCTCGAGCCTCGTTCCCGCGTTGTTGCACGGCATGCAACGCGCTGCGGAAAAGCGCGGGCAACACTTCAAACTGCATGTCGGCGGTGACAGTGCCGCCCACGTAGATCCTGCGCTTTTCGACAAACACGTTCCCATCGCGCGCGCCGAAGGCCTGCGTGAGGAGCCCCAAGCAGAACACATCGACGATGCCCGGCTGGGCCACGAATGGGAGTGGGAAGATTCTCCAGAAGTGACGCTCAAGGTAACCCGCGACGTGGACCACGCCGTGGAGCTGTTCAATCGTCACAGCCCGCAGTTCGTCGCGAGCCTCGTGACCCGCGACGAAGCCGAGCGCGAACGATTTTGGCAACAGATTAACGCCCCGTTCGTCGGCGACGGCTTCACGCGTTGGGTCGACGGACAGTTCGCTCTGAAGCGACCAGAGCTGGGTCTATCGAACTGGCAAAACGGTCGCCTCTTCGGGCGCGGCGGCGTGCTCAGTGGGGACAGCGTCTACACCGTACGCACTCGCGTGCGCCGTGAGGGCTAACTGAACGCCGTCACTCGACCCCTCGACGAATTTCGAGGCGACCGACGAACTTCGACGCAACCGACGCGGCGACCTGTGGTTCGCGTCCAGAAACGCCAACCAGCACCCGAAGTTTGGGTTCCGTGTTAGGGTCGGCCCATGCACAGCTCGAAGGGGGGCGGCGCGCAGGGTTGCCGCGCAAACGCAACTGGTAGCAATCGCGCTGGGTCACCAAACGGCGCTGGGTCACTAAACGGGGCTGGGTTACCGACTGGCGCGGTGTTCGGCAAAGGTGTGAACTGGTTCGGGCCGCTACTCGTCGTGCTGTGGCTGTGCATCGGCTGCATTGGCCGCCCCACGGTGCTGCGGCTCCCCAGCGAGGGGGGTCCCGAGTGGACGGCGTATCGTTCGCAGCACTTCGTGCTCTACACGAACGCTGGTAGTGAAGATGCCGACGAGGTCCTGGCAGCGTTCGAACAAACTCACGCCTTGATGCGGTCGGCCATGTCCGCCGACAGCGAACAGGTCGAGCACGTCATGCGCATCATCGCCTTCGAATCCCAGCATGAACTGGCGGAGTTCTTGGGGCCGAACGTTGCGGGCATGTACCTCACCAAGTTACCGCTAGAACAGCAGCCCCACCCGACGATGATCGTGCAGGCTGACGCCTCGCGCTTCAACCGCAGCCTGTTCGCCCACGAATTCGCGCATCGGACTGAATGACGCCGTGTTCGGGCCGCTACCTGTGTGGCTGGAGGAAGGGTTGGCCGAGTACCACACGACGATTCGTGGAACCCCGTCGTGGGGGACGTGGATCCGATGTTGAACTTCGCGTCGGGGCATGTGTGGTCGCACGCCTCCAGCTTGATCGCCAAGGGCCGACCCATCACCTTGAGCCGCCTGCCGTCAGCCTCGGCGTTGACGACGATGAACGCCGCCGAATTCTATGCTCGTGGTGAACAGGGCGATACCGCAAACGAACGGCGAGCTGCGAACTACGCGACTGCAGCGGTGCTCGTGCACATGCTGCTGCACGGTAAGTCCGTCTCGGCGCAACAGTTCTCTGCGGAATACGCCGCGATCCAGCGTGGTCAGGGACGTCGCGGCCTGGCCCAAGTGGCCGCGGAACTCCCGCGAGAGCAACTGCACGCTGGAACTCCACGCCGCAGCGCAAGCACACCCCCGCGATCCCGATCTCAACTACCAGATGGGCAGACGCGCGCTCCAGCTCGGCGAGGTTGCGACAGCAGAACGGCACCTGCAGGCTGCACTGTCCGAAGATCCACTACACGCAGCTAGCTTGCTTTCGTTGGGGGTGCTCCGACTGAAGCGCATCGACGGCCCCGAGCACACACGGGAGGCGGCAGAGCTCTCAGAGTTGCTGCCCAGGCTCACTCAGATCGCTCGAACGGGCACGGAGCTGGACGTCGTCGCGAACGTTCATCGCGTCATGGGAGATCGAACGCGGGCTGAACACTACTCGGATCTTGCCGTGGCCGCTGACCCGAGTTGCGTTCCCTGCTTACACCACCGAGCAGCGTTGGCCTTCCAAGCTGCGGACTACGAACGCGCGGCACGAATGCAGCAGCGCGCGGTGGAGCGACTCGACGAACACTCCCCAACCGCGTTACGCGACCTTTGCACGGGAGCACTGTCCGAGTACCAACGCCTACTTTCCCGCGCTGGATCCTCGTCGTATCGCCCGACCGTGGTGTTGCCTGATTGAAATGCGACTCACGCAGACCCCCGCGCCACCTCTCGCTGCGCTTTGCCCGTTTCCAATGTGACGAGAAGGTGCGTGTGTCCGCGCGCTGAAACCCGAGAGAAACCCCAAACTCGGTCTCGCGCCTGAGCATCGCCAGTGATGCTCGAAAAAGAAGAGCCACATGTGGTGATCATCGGCGCAGGCTTCGGAGGCTTGGCGGTAGCCCGTGAGTTGAAGCGAGCGTCAGTGCGCATCACCTTGATCGATCGCTCGAATCATCATCTGTTTCAGCCTCTGCTCTATCAGGTGGCCACCGCCGCGCTCGCCGCACCAGACATCGCCACACCGACTCGTAAGCTGCTGTGGAAGCAGCGCAACGTCAGCGTTTGGATGGCCACCGTCGATGGCATCAACACCAAAGCCAAGACGATCTCGTTGGGTTCACAAACGGTCAACTACGACTTGCTCGTCGTCGCGGCAGGCATGACCCACTCCTACTTCGGCAACGACCAGTGGGCGCGTCACGCGCCAGGCTTGAAGACAGTGGGCGAAGCGCTGGACGTCAGGCGCAGGATCTTGCGCGCCTTCGAGCACGCCGAACTCGAGCCGAGTGACGCTAAACGACGCGCGTGGACGACCTTCGTCGTGATCGGCGGTGGCCCCACGGGCGTCGAACTGGCTGGCGCGCTCGCGGAGATTGCGGGACGAACCCTGGCGCGCGACTTCCGTCGTTTCGACCCCAAGAAAGCCCGCGTGCTCTTGATCGAACGCGGCCCGCGCCTGCTACCCTCACTCGACGAGAAGCTTTCACAAAAGGCGCTCGAGCAATTGCTCAGTCTCGGTATCGACGTGCGCACGGGGGTGGCCGTGAGCAACGTCGGGCGCGACTTCGTACAGCTCGGAGATGAGCGGGTTCCCACCCGAACCGTGCTCTGGGCTGCAGGTGTACGCGCGAATCCATTGTCGTCGCAGCTCGATGTTCCGCTCGATCGCGGCGGGCGCATTTGGGTCGAGGACGATCTGAGTGTGCCCGGCGCCCCGGACACGTATGTCGTCGGAGACTTGATCGCGTTGGAACAATCGGGCAGGCAGCTCCCAGCCGTCGCGCCGCTGGCGGTTCAGAGCGGAAAGCACGTCGCCAGAAACATCAAGCTACGACTCGAAGGCAAACCCACCAAACCGTTCACCTATGTCGACAAGGGCTCGATGGCCACCATCGGCAGGCACAAGGCGGTCGCTCAGATCGGTCGTTTGCACTTTTCGGGCATCTTCGCGTGGTGGCTTTGGTTGTTCGTGCACGTGATGTCACTCGTCGATCACAAGCGCCGTGTCTACGTGCTGGTCGAGTGGGCCTGGGCGTACTTGACGTGGCAACGTCGTTCGCGCGTGATCTTGGAAGTCCCTCACGAACTAGCACCCGCCGAAGACGATGACACTCCCGTGTTCGAGTCACCAGTCACCTCTCGAGCCGCCGCGCAGGCAAACGTCGACCCCGGGCTACTCGAACGTTCCCCCAATGCACGCACGGGTTGACCGCTCCGCGGCCTTTCGCTACGCGAAGCAGAGCTGGGATGCGACCACCTGTCACTGGCCCGAACGGCTCCGTTCCCCCAAAGAAGCACCATGCCTGACTTGCTTGCCGCACGCTTGCAGATGGCGATCTCACTGGGGTTCCACATCCTGTTCGCAGTCGCGGGCATGGCCATGCCGCTACTGATGGTGATCGCGGAATGGCGCTACTTGCGCACAGGCAAGACTATCTACCGCGAGCTAGCCCACCGCTGGGCCAAAGGAACGGCCATCCTATTCGCGGTGGGAGCCGTCAGCGGCACGGTGCTCAGCTTCGAGCTGGGTCTGCTTTGGCCCACGTTCATGGAACACGCGGGGCCCCTGATCGGGATGCCGTTCAGCCTCGAAGGCTTCGCGTTCTTTCTGGAAGCGATCGCGATCGGCGTCTACCTCTACGGTTGGGATCGAGTCACCCCGCGTGTGCACTTGGCCAGCGGCTGCGTGGTCGCCCTCAGCGGTCTGTTGTCGGGGGTGTTCGTGGTTGCGGTCAACTCCTGGATGAACACGCCGCGCGGCTTCGAGGTGATGCCCGACGGCAGCTTCGGAAACGTCGACTTGAGCGAAGCGTTCTTCACGCCAGCTTTTCCAACCCAGGCCTCCCACATGGCCATCGCCGCCTACTCCAGCGTGTCGTTTGCGGTCTTGGGTATCCACGCGTGGAGTCTCTTGAAGAATCCCAGCAGCCAGTTTCACGCCGCAGCGCTGCGCGTCGTCTTGCCCGTCGCCATCATCTCAGCGCCCCTCCAAGCCCTGACGGGCGATCTCGCCGCCAAACACATCGCGGAGCACCAACCCGCCAAGTTGGCGGCCGCCGAGGGCTTGTTCGAGACCCAGCGCAGCGCGGCGCTGTCGATCGGCGGCTGGCCCAACGAAGAAACTCGGCAGCTAGACGGCGCCATAGAGCTACCCTACCTGCTCAGCTTGCTTGCCAAAGGTGAACTGAACGCGGAGGTGACTGGGCTCGACGCGTTCCCCCCGAGTGACTGGCCGCCCGTTGCACTCGTGCACGCGTCGTTTCAAGTGATGGTGGGGTGTGGCATGGCGATGCTGGCGCTTGCAGCATGGTCAGCCTGGCTGCTCTGGAGGCGGCGCCCGCTCGCGGAGCAACGACGTTTTCTGTGGGCCGGCACGCTTGTTGCCCCGCTGGGCCTGATCGCGGTGGAAGCAGGCTGGATGGTGACGGAACTAGGCAGGCAACCCTGGATCATCACGGGCGTGATGCGAGTGAAAGACGCGGTCACGCCGATGCCGGGCCTGTGGATCAGTTTGCTGGCGTCCGTCGTCGTTTATGCCGCGCTCGGGCTGGTCGTGTCGCTGATGCTCGCGCGGTACGTCGCGCGGGCGCCGCAGGGAGATGCGCAGCGCGAGGGCGAGGACGCCTGAAATGCCCTGGGCGGATTTGTTGTGGTTCGCGCTCGGGGCCGGACTGATCGTCTACGCGATCACGGGCGGTGCCGATCTCGGTGCGGGACTGTGGAGCGCGCTGGCGCGAGGTCCTCGCCGAGCCGCACAGCGAAAGGCCGTGGTCGATGCGATCGCTCCCATTTGGGAGGCCAACCACGTTTGGCTGATCTTCGTGATTGTGGTGATGTTCTCCGCGTTCTCGCGAGCGTTCGCGGCGATCAGCATCGCGCTTCACATCCCCATCGCGCTGGCGCTTCTTGGCATCGTGTTGCGCGGCGCTGCCTACGTTTTTCATGCCTACGGCATCCAAAGTGACGACAGCCGCGAGCGTTGGTCGATGGTGTTCGCCTGGTCCAGTGCGCTGACGCCGCTGATGCTCGGCGTAGTAGTTGGCGCACTCTCCACCTCGCAGATCCGCGTCATCGACGGCCGGGTGACGAGCGGCTTCGTCGCCGGGTGGACGACGCCATTCGCGTGGCTGGTCGGGTGTTTCGCCTTGGCACTGTTTGCGCTCTTGTCCGCCGTTTACCTGGCTGCGGAATCCGACGGCGATCTGGCGGACGATTTTCGAAAGCGGGCGTTGGTTTGCGAAGTGGTCGCGGGAGCGTTTGCCGCGGGAGTGTTGTGGACCTCGCGAGCGCAGGCGCCCGACTTGTACGAACAACTCGTTCGCTCGCCGTGGACCTGGCCGCTGCAAGGCGCGACCGCGCTGGCGGCCCTGACGACCGTCTGCCTGCTTCATTGGCGGCGCCATCGCTTGGCGCGTTACGCAGCAGCGACGCAAGTAGCGCTCGTGGTGCTCGGCTGGGGCGCCGCGATGGACAAACACTTCGTGTTGCCCGACCTCAGCGTCGACGCGGCAATTCCCAACCCCGAGGTGCTCCCGTTCTTGACCATCACCCTGGGCGGCGGGAGCGTCGTGTTGGCCCCAGCGTTGTGGTTCTTGTACCGCGTGTTCAAGCGCCCCCGTGAGCCTGAAACTCGATGAGCAGATGACGACAGTGACCCATATCCCTGAGGGACCTGACCCCGCCCCTCACGAGGCGAAAATGGCGGTCCAGTCAACCGTTCTGACGGCTGGCGGATTCCACCCCACCAGGACGCAGGGCAGCCCACAGCGCTTTTGAATCGATTTGGTATGGACGCCACGCCGCTTTCGGAGGATCAGGGCGGCGCCCCCAACGTCTGGCTGCGCTGGTGTGCGGGGTGAACTAAGTTTGTTGCTGAGCGACAGGGCGTTGGAATGAGGGTCGCGCTGCCTTCCATGCAGCGAGTGGGTTGGATGTGAACGTGGAGTGGATTGGGTTCATGGCTGGACTACCGAGCCGAGCTAGTCGAGCGTTGTCGCGCTGGACGCTTTCAGCGCCAGGTCGTCCGAACTCGAACGCAGTTGGTTTGACCGCCGCGGTCCTCTCCACCTGTGTTGCCGTCAGCTGCACGACGGGTCTCGGCGAAGCGTTCGATAGCCCCGTCAGCCTCGAAGCAGGCGTCCACGACGGCGGCGACGTCACCGTAATTTCGTCTCCCGACGACGACGCGGTAGCGGACGATGTCGTCGACCCCGACGACGTCCCCAATGCCCCGAAGACAGACGACACGACTCCGAACGACGACACCGGTTTCGGGGACGAATCGACTGCCGACGAACCTCGAACGGATGACGACGGCGAGCCCCTCGACGACACCACGAGCGACGACAGCGACGACGATGGTGTGTCCCAGGTCGAGGATGATGATGTCACACAGCCAGGTCTCGACGACATCCCCGACGACCCGCTCGATGCGGGCCTCGCGCCCCCCGCGAGTCACACCGACGCCAGCACTGGATCCGTTACCGAGGCTGGGTCCGTCGCGGTCCTGACGAACAGCCAACCTAGTGCGGGCGCAACCGACGTAGCAGTCGACACTACCCTACGCCTGACCTTCGACCAAGAAATGCAAAGTGGTCCTGGAGCCATCGAACTTCGAGAAGGTCTGGACGCGGTGCTCGTGGACGAGGTCGAGACCTCGAGTGACGGCGTGACGTTCGACGGGAACCACGTCGAAGTGACGTGGAACGCCCCGCTGCAATACGCGCGACGTTACTCGGTCCTGATCGACCCAACCGCCTTGGTGTCGTCGAGTGGTGAACGGTTCTCAGGAATCGACGACCCGGAACTGCTCAGCTTCACGACCGAACCGCCACCTCCGCTGACCCTGGAGAGTAGCGAGCCGATGCACCTAGCTTCGGACGTCCCGATCGATACGACTATCCGCCTCAGCTTCGACTCCGACATAGTCGCGGGTGCCATCGGTAACCTGACGCTGATCGAAGCGGGAACGCTCGACGTCGTTCAGACCGACTCCGTGAGCGGCAGCCCGCGAGTGGAGATCGACGGTCGCACGCTCACGCTGCAGCTCGTGACTGAACTCGATTACGCCTCAGGCTACTTCTTGACACTGGACGCCGACGCAATTCGCAGTAGCGATGGCGCGAGTTTCGCGGGGTTCTCCGACGACGCCACACTATCGTTCACCACCGAAGCGCCGCCAACGTTACAACTCCTGGAAACGGCACCCGCCGACGATGCCGCGGACGTCGATCCCGACGTCAACTTGGTACTGACCTTCAGTGAGCCGATCGTGCGAGGCAGTGGATCCATCGACGTGTTCGACGCGGACACCAATGCACTGTTCGAGTCCCTGGCCGTCGACTCGGAGAACGTAGCGGTGTCCAACGTTTCCTTGACCGTCTATCTGCAGGCTTCCCTCGACAACGCGACGGAGTATTACGTGATCATCGCGCCAGGTGCCGTCCAAAGCGTGCGCGGAGCCAGTTACCAGGGTCTCTCCAGTCCAACGGCGATGAACTTCACGACCGCCGCGGCCCCCCCGCCACCACTATCGCTAGTCGGCACGACGCCAGCCGACGACGCGACCGACGTCGACGCGGAGACGGATATCGTGTTGGTGTTCAGCGAAAGTGTGGCCAAGGGCAGCGGGAGCATCACCGTGTTCAGGTCGAGCGACGACACCGTCGTCGAAGGTGTCGCAGTATCGAGCAACGACGTGACCGTTCAGGACGACACCGTCACGATCGAACTGGACGCCAGTCTGATGGACGACACCGAGTACTACGTGACCATCGGCGCTGGAGCGTTCGTGAGCCTACAGGGGGCATCGTTCCCTGGAATCCAAGATCAGACTTCGCTGTCGTTCACTACTGACGATCCATTCGTCTTGTTGTCGGTGTCACCCGTCGATGGTGCTTCCGACGTCGACCCCGATGCCAATCTCGTGCTGACTTTTTCGGCACCCGTCGAGCTCGGGTCAGGCGATCTAGTGGTGTCGTCGGACTCCATCTTCGAAACTGTCGCGCTCGACGGGCCACGCGTTTCAGCAAACGATAGCGTCGTTACCGTCGACCTGAGTGGCACGCTAGCGTACGCCACCAGCTACTGGGTCAACGTCGATGCGGGCGCGATCAACGAACTTGGTGGCGGTGAGTTCCCGGGCATCGCAGACATGACGACCTGGAACTTCTCCACCATCGACGCCTGTTCGAACGGTGAGGTCCAAGGCGCGAATGGGAACTGTTATCACGCGTACGCCCCGAGCGGCGCTGAGGTGAGTTGGGCGTCCGCCCGCGCAGCCTGTGAGAGTCGTGGAAGCGGCTGGGACTTGGCGACAATCCGCACCCCCGCCGACCAAGATTTCATCGAGGGATTGCTCGACTCGACGTTTCCAACGGCGCAGTTGTGGATTGGTGGAAGTGACCAAGAGACCGAGGGCGCGTGGATCTGGGTGAGTGACGCCACACAATTTTGGAGCGGCAATCACTCTGGAACGGAAGTAGACGGGCGCTTCACCAACTGGAAGAGTGATCAGCCGACTGGCGGCACGTCCCAAAATTGCGCCCGGGTGTTACCTGAAGACGGCAACTGGCTGTGGGCTGACGAAAGCTGTGATCAAGAGTTCGGCTTCGTGTGTGAAGGCCCCTCCAACTGACCCAAGCGGTCGCCGACATTCCGACGGCAGTCGTTTGCGATCGCCGAGCAGCCCTCGACGCGTCCAGCGTCCCAAATCGCGATCACAGCGCGACCACAGCGCGCGGCGCTGTTGAAGCCGCACGAGGAGCGCCCGCTTCAGAAGCGCGACACCCACCCGGCAGTCCATCGGCGTGAACCGCGCCACGTTGGCGCCATACGCGGCGACAGGTGAGCACCCGACATGTAGGCTACCCCACCCCTGCCATACGCCCTTGCACCCGAAACGATACCTGGATAGAGCTGGATCCGAGGGCGACGACGGGAAGGTGGCGACGACTTCACGGCTATTGACCAAGCTTCGAAGTCGAGCACACGACTAGGCCCGAGCGACGAAGTAAACCTGGCGCGTGCTCAACTGAACGAACGACGGAAACGACATGACTGAATCACCCAACGGGCAAGAGGGCGACGCGACCTACGAAATGATGTGGGACTGCGTTCACTGCGGCACCAATAAGCTTCTGGGGCTCACCCATCGACACTGCCCCGTGTGTGGTGCGCCACAGGACGCCGACAAACGTTACTTTCCAGCAGACGACGAGAAGGTAGCGGTAAGCGACCACGTCTACTTCGGGAAAGATGTCGTCTGCAAGTACTGCAACGCCTACAACAGCCGCAACGCCAAACACTGCCGCGAGTGCGGCTCACCCGCTGCAGAAGGCAGCGAAGCCATGACTCGTGAAACGGAGTTCCACGCAGAGGGAGCGTTCGCGGGTGAACGTTCCGAGGCCGCGTCCCCACAGGTCCTCCCCAAGAAGAAATCCAAGACCGGGTTGTTCATCCTTCTCGGCGTTCTCGCCGTCGTCGGCCTGGTCGTCGTTTTCTTCTCTTGGAAGGGTGGCGCCAAGTTCGAAGTGACTGGCCACGAGTGGAAACGCGAAATCGACGTCGAACGATTCGGGCCGAGTAAGGAGTCGAACTGGTGTGATCAGATGCCGCGGCAAGCAAAGGAGCTCCGCAGGTACAGCGCTGTCAGAAAGCACGAGAGAGTCAAAGCAGGTGAAGACTGCAAGGTGAAGAAGGTCGACAAGGGCGACGGCACTTTCAAGGAAGTGAAACAGTGCACGCCCAAGTACGAAAGTAAGCCCGTCGAAGCCGACAAGTGTGACTTCATGGTCGACAAGTGGACCGTAGCCAAGACGGAGACCGCTTCGGGCACGTCGCTCGAACCCAAATGGCCAGAGCTGGACACAGGCGCAACGTGTTCTCGCCCAGGCTGCATGCGCGCTGGCGCACAGCGCGAGGTGTACACAGTCAAACTCACGGGACCAGACGGCGACGACAGTTGCGTGCTCAGCCAGAGTCGCTGGAGTAGCTTGTCTGCCGGGCAGCAGATCGAGGCCGAGGTTCGAATGATGAGTGGCGGGATCGACTGCGGTTCCTTGGAGAGACCGTGATCGTCTGCGCCAGTACCCGCCCCACAGCAACATTACATCACCATCGATGAAGGGAGACCTTTTGCCACGAGCTGTTAAGCGTTAAGCTAGGCGCGCCTCGAGAGGGCCATGACTGAGCGCGACCCCCTGAACATTGCTGGCAAAACGCTCGCAGAAAAGTACGAAGTCGAACGCCTCGTGGGCGAGGGGGGCTTTGCTGTCGTCTACAAGGCGCGCCACGCCATTTGGGAACAACCGGTCGCGATCAAGTTCTTCAACGGCCTCTCCGCCGCACCAGAAGACCAGCGGGATGAGCTGAAGCGGGCGTTCATTCAGGAGGGAGCCCTGCTCACCGAGCTATCCAGTCAGACCGCAGGCATCGTGCAAGCGCGCGACGTGGGAGCGCTGACTACGCCGGGCGGACAGTGGATGCCCTACATGGTGCTCGAGTGGCTCGACGGCGCGTCTCTCGAGGAGCTGCTGGAACAGGAACACGTACGCGCCCTCGCTCCTTGGTCGGTGGCGGAGGTCGTTGGCTTCTTCTCTAGGGTGCTGCCAGCGCTGGACGTCGCACACGCGCGCGGTATCGCACACCGCGACATCAAGCCTGCAAACCTGTTCGTATTGGGCAAAGACGCGCGCGCCGTCGAGACCCACATCAAGTTGCTCGACTTTGGCGTGGCGAAAATGGTCGGGAGCACGCAGCTCAAGGCCGCGTTGGCCAAGACGGGAGTGGGAATAACCTCGTTCACTCCACAGTATGGTGCGCCCGAACAGTTCACGCGCAGCTACGGCGCCACGGGACCATGGACTGACGTATACGCCATGGCCCTAGTCGGAGTGGAGCTGCTCACGGGCAGAGCCGCACTACGAGGGGACGACCTAGTCCAACTCGGGTTCGCGACCGCCAATGAATCGGAACGGCCGACGCCACGCGCTCGAGGAGTACTGGTTCCCGACGCTGTCGAGGCGGTTTTCGCGAAAGCGCTGGCCGTAAACCCCGCGGAACGCTTCGCGAGCGCCGCACAGTTCTGCAGGGCGGCTCGCGACGCCATCGGCCTGGCGTCGGAGGCGGGCACCTCAATCCCGCCCGCCGCTTCTCTCACGCCCGCTCCCCCGGTTCCGTCCGCGGGTGGGCAGGCGGAGTCGTTTCGACGCGCGTCGACAGCTACGCCAGCTGTTCACTCGGCTCCAGAACCCACGGGTAGCAGCTTCAGCCGCGTCATGCTCACCGCGGTACTGTTGGCTGCGGGCGCGTATACGCTGCACGCCTTCCGCCCTGATCTGACCACGCCAGTCATCGCCAGTACTGTGAGCGTCGCACACAAGGTCGGGCAACTCCTCGGGGTTCAGGGTTCACAATCGAACGACCTCACGCCGACGGACGAAAGCAACGCCGCCAGCTCTGGCCAGCCTGGCCCGACGAGCACCTCGGAGCCCAGTCCATCGCAAGAACAGCAGCCTCCGCCACTGCAATGCCCAAGCGGCATGGTCCCCATCCCCGGCGGCGAATTCACGGCAGGTTCGAGCGAAGGCATCGCCAGCGACGACGAGAAACCAGCGCACGTCGTCACGCTCGCCCCGTACTGCATCGATCGGCACGAAGTAACCGCAGCCGACTACCTCGAGTGTTACACGTCCAAGAAGTGCAAGCGCCCCAGCAAGAAGCCGTATTGGCCCGACATCACGGCGACTGAGGCAAAGGCTCATGCGCCGCTTTGCACCTTTCAGCACCCCAAGTACGAAAACCATCCCATCAATTGCGTGACCTGGACGCTGGCGGACGCGTATTGCAAGGCCCGAAACAAGCGTTTACCGACGGAAGCCGAGTGGGAATTCGCAGCGCGTGGCCCCACTCCCCGCATTTACCCGTGGGGCGACGAAGAGCCCACGCAGGCTCACTTGAACGGCTGTGACCAACAGTGCAGTAGCTGGCGCAAGTCAGTGGGACTGCCTGGAACCACCTTGCACACGGGTGACGACGGCTTCGCTCACTCGGCAACCGTCGGGAGCTACGTTCGGGGAGCCTCGGCGTTTGGCGTTCTGGACATGGCTGGGAACGTCCGCGAATGGGTCGACGACTGGTTCGGACCATACCCAGCTGAACCCACCAGCGATCCTAAGGGGCCCGCCACTGGCGAGCGCAAGGTGCTTCGGGGCGGCGGCTGGGACGTCAGCTACGCCAATCGGCTACGAACGTCATTCCGATCGAGCGAAGTGGCAAACGCTCGCAGTTCACTGATCGGATTTCGCTGCGCGATGAGCGAGCCCGCGACCGCGGAACGGGACGCCGCAAGCGATGAAGCGTCGAACGGCGACCAGCCGCAGCCCTCCGACCCCTGACGCAGCTCTGGCCGCGCGGCAACGGAAACGTCCCGAACGCACGACGCACCCTGAAAATCGCAGCAAGCGTTCTCAAACTATTAGAATCGCGAGATAATCTTCCCTGGCCGACCGCACGAAGAATCGCTCGAAAGCGCCGCTCTGCGCTTGCCCACCTACGCGAGTTCGCGCTAGATACTCCGCCCTGCCAGCGCGCAGAAACGTCTAGGTAGCTCAGTCGGTAGAGCAGTGGATTGAAAATCCTCGTGTCGACAGTTCGATTCTGTCCCTGGACACCGTTGAAATCATTAAAGGTTTGGCCGCTTCGAGCGGCCTTTTCTTTTTGGGCTGTGCCAACGGTCGAGGCGTCCTCACCTGAGCGTCCAGCGTTCCCGACCTGCTCGCTGCAAGCGCAGCGCGGAGAGACGCTAGCGAAGGACGGTTGGGCGTTCTGTTGTTGACGTGGCGGGAAGGTCCCAGGTTCCGCGATCCTACCCCCGACTCACCGCGCCGACCCGTCAATCCCGCGAAGGTTTCAGCCGAGGACGCGCTCCTCGGAGCGCTGTTTTGGACCAGGCTTTGCTCCGCCGTGAACCACGCTTCGGAATCCCGAACTTTTCTGCGTTTTGGCTCTTCTGTGTTTTCACTCGTCGCCCGTATTAGCCAGCGGGGGGCGCGACGGCGCTCAGTCGTAGAACAATGGCACAAATGAGAATTGGCCCGGGCGAAACGAGAGTACCGCCATCGGAACCGCAACTCCACGCACAGGGGTTGCTGGCCGGGCGATCACTCGCGAGCCACAACGATCACGAGGCAATGAGCGCAGCAGCGGCTGCGGGCGAGTGCGTCGTCATTTTGGACATGACCACGCGCGACGGATTCAGGCTGCAATGGTTTGCGCGCCAGGAAGGCGACCGCATTCGCTGTCAGGCCTGGCATCAACCCCCAGGCGGACGCTGGATGCGCGGTGCTTCCATGCGTGTCGTGGGGCGCTCGCTGGATGGACTTCGCGACTTGATGTTGGCTCAGGCCCCTGCAGCTGCAGCCCCCTGCCCTCCGACGATCCGCAGCCCTGCGCGCTGAAACGCTGCGATCTCCGAGCGCAGTGGCGCTAGATTGAGAAGGCTGCGGTAGAAAATATCAGGCAAGGCACAGCGGCCGCCGCGTGGCCAGCGCGGGTTGCAGCATTCTGTTACCCTCGGGCGGATGTTGCACGACGCCCACGACACGCCTTCTTCACCCGCCGTTGCTTCTGAACAGCTACTCCGTCGGGAACGTCGTCGGACGAGTCCCGCTCGACGGCGGGCGGCGCTACTGTTCCCAATGTGCGTCGCCTTGGTCGCCTGCACGGAAGACGGCGGAGGAAGTGATGGCGCCGACGACTCCATGCTGACTACCGACGGGACAGCAACGGGTAGCTCAACCGATCCAGCCGGCTCCAGCACTGGCAACGCAGACGACGACACGACCCCGCCCGGAAGCGGAACGAGCGCTGCAGACGATTCCCCAGGCAGCGACGATCCCGCCGGCGACGACGCGAGCAACGCTGACGATCCCGCCGGCGACGACCTCAGCACCACTGACGACACGGGCTTGGCGGACGACTCCACGCCCGACGACACAGCTAGCCCCGACGACGCAACACCCGACGACGACGTGCTGGATGACGCGATGCCTGACGACAGCATGACGGACGAGTCAGCCCCGGGAGACGACCCGAGCGACGATTCGTCGCCCGACGACGGTATGGCTGACGATGGCATGGGCGGCGCAGGCAACGACGACGCAGGCGGGAGCGGAGGAGACAGCCCGGACGCTGGCCCCGTGGAAGGCGCCTATGTGCCATGCAGCGGCACGCCGTTTCCCGAGATCACCCTCACCCAAGTGCTCGAAGGCATCGACGAGCCCGTGAGCGCGGTCACCCCCGCGGGTGACTCTTCGACCATGTTCGTCGCCGAGCTGTCGGGCGATCTGCTGCGCTTCGATCTGAGCCAACCCGATCCGAGCCCAACGACCATCCTGACCGTCAACGCGGCCACGGGCGCCGAGTGTGGCTTCTACGCCGTTGCGCTACATCCCAACTTCGATGGTGTCGCAGAGCAGCGCATCTACGTTTCCTATGCGGGTGGTTGCGCCCCGATATTCGGCGGGGGCGGAGACCCGGGTAGTGGCTTGGTCGACGAGTACATCGTCGATGGTGACGCCGCGACGTTCTCGCAAAACGTCCTCACCGTCACGCAGCCAGAAGGCAATCACAACGGCGGAAGCCTACTGTTCGGCCCTGACGGCTACCTGTACCACGGGTTGGGTGACGGCGGCGGTTCCAACGACGCCCACGGGCAGAACGGAAACGGCCAAGATCCGAACACCGCGTTGGGTTCACTGTTGCGCATCGACGTCGACGACATCGACACGGCTCCCGACGGTAACCTGACCAGCGCCGACGTCGGTGGGGCGAGTGTGGACTCGCGCATCAAACACTTCGGGCTTCGCAACCCGTGGCGCTTCAGCTTCGACCGTGAGACGGGCGATCTGTACATCGGCGACGTCGGTCAAAACACCTGGGAAGAAATCAGTTTCGCGCCAGCCGACAGCGCTCCGCTGAACTTCGGTTGGGCCGCCAGAGAGGGTTTGGTCGCGTGCCCAACCTGTAGCAACAAGACGCTACTCTCGGGTTCGAGCGCGACGGATCCCATTTTCGTTTACCCACGTGGCTCTGTGACGGGTGGCTTCGTGTACCGTGGTCGAAACATCCCAGGGATGATCGGCCGCTACATTTTTGCGGACTACTCGAGCGGCCAAAGCTATTCGATCACTTACGACGGCCAGGGTGGCGCGTGTGACGTCGAGGAAGGGGTGCTGGGTAACATCACCAACAACAGCCTGGCGTCGTTCGCTGAAGATTCCGACGGAGAGCTGTACGTGCTGAATTTGTCGCGCGGCACCATCCACCGCATCGACCCGATGTGACGCTGCGCCGGGTTGACGCGAGACCGACGCGCCTGACGCCATCCCACCTGCGTTCACCTTCATCATGACTGGGACTGTCGAGCGATTTCTGTCAGCGCGGTAACGATTGGGCACGAGCTCGGTTCAGGACTCGCCAAGTCGTGCGTCGCGTGCTCCAACAAGATGGGCGCACGCAGCAAAGAAGCGTGCACCCAGCAAACGCGCCACCAACCATAGGACCGAACCGATGAATCCATCCAGCTACAGTCCCTCTCTTCGCAGTCTGACGGCAGCGTGCTGCCTTGCAGTGCTAGCGCTGGGGTGCGGCGGGGGCGACTCTGACGACGACAGCAACGTATCCACCGCGAGCGACGACGGAGCTGGGGACACGGACGGCGGTTCGATGCCAGCGGAGATGGCCGAATCCGACGATGATGAGTCAGACTCGAATGACGACGCGGGGTCTTCCATCGACACTGACGAAGATGCTGATGATTCGGATGACGACGTCACTTCCGTCGACACAGACGACGCGGAGTCTCCCTCGGACACCGACGACTCGAGTGACGACGACGATGGCTCGAGCAGCAGCAACGGTTCGAGCGGCGGTGTGATCGCTCTCGACACCAACATTCCCGACGACACTCCCCTCGGTGATCTGGACGCTGCCCAACAGGAGGAGTTATGTCGGGCCATCGACGAAGCGCTTACCGACGACGAACTCGCACGAGCCCAGTGTGAGTTGTTGGGCGGATTGTTGGCGGTCCTCATGAGCTCGACAGACGAAGAGTTCCGCGAGGCGTGCGTCGCATCCAGCGAGGAGTGTCTACAGACCTTGGAGTCCGAGTCGACGGGTGAATGTGATCCCTCCGAGATACCCGAGGACTGCGCGGCCACCATCGGGGACTACGAAACGTGCGTAAACCAGACGTTCGCCGCCCTACCAGTTTCCTGCGACTCGACGCTCGTAGAAGCGACCGCAGCTTTGCTGAGCAGCGGCCTCGGTGAAGATTCTGCGATGGCCGACAGCCCCGAGTGCGAACGGGTCCAAGCCTGTTCGGACGACTCGGGGTCGGACGCGATGTCGATGTTCACACCATGAAGCGCGCGATCGCATGTTCGACGCCGCTCGGTCGGTGACGTTTGGGACCTGCAGAAAGCCGCAATTTTTCGTGTTCGAACGCATGGGCGCCTCGTGGAATTTTCATTGACGCGGCACGGGTCGTCGCCGCGCTGTACGATGTTCGCGTGAAGTGGTGTGCGACACGATGGATTGCTCTGGGCGTCGCGTTGAGCGTGTCTTGTCGAGACGAACCGCCGCTCGACGTCGCGACGCGCGGCGACGTGCATGATTCACTGGACGCAGGCACAGCTCGCCCTGATCTCCCGAGCGCTCGACCGTCGCTGGACGCCAGCACCCTTACCGAAGCAGGTTACGCTTACGAAGAGTTGCTCCCGGACCCAGCAGAGTACGATGGAGTGGTTCCAGAGTGTGGCGCGAACGAACTGCCTTGCCTGGGCGTGTGTATCGACCTGACTCCCGATCCTTGTGGCGCTTACCCCCAATGTACCGCTGGATTGGTCACCAGCGTCGACGCCGTCGCGAGTGAGGCGCCAGGCTGGGGCGACGTCGATCGTCTCGGTGTTGGGCGCGGCGGAGCGGCGTTATCCGTGGGTCACGACGGCGATGCGACCGTCGTCTGGGTAGCACGTGACTGGCAGAGGCTGTGCACTCGCCGCTACGACCCCATCCGCGAACGCTGGTCTAGCCCCGTCGAATTGGATGCCAGCGCGCGCCAGGTGCAGATCATCGGCATGGGAACGCACACCTCGGGGGACGTGAGTTTCGTTTGGGTGCACCGTTCATCGGACGCAGTTCCAGATGAGCGACTGATGCACCGTTCATACTCGGCCGCTGATGACACATGGCGAGAAGCACGAGAACTGGCGAGGGTGTCGACCAGCGAAGGTTCGTTCGAACCCGGCAGTTTGGAAGTCGACGCTAGCGGTCAAGCCTTACTCCTTTGGGCAATCGTTCGCCCAGGACCAGACGAAACCGCCACTTCGGCAGAGCTCTTCGCGTCGTGGCTCGATGCACGCGGTGAACTGCTGAAACCGACGGTGGAGCTGACATCGGGTTTGCGCGACAACCGCTACTTTCCTGATCTCACACTAGCCCCGAACGGCTCCGCCTGGGCAATTTGGACCGAAGGGCTGACGCAAAGTCGAAGTGTTCGCGCGCGCAGGTACGATCCAGACATGGATGCGTGGGGCGCCACTCACATCCTCGCTGAATCGGCGCAGGCCAACATCGCACGCATCGTGGCGAACGGACGCGGTGACGTGATGGCTGCGTGGGTCGCTGGAGGGGACGCCGTTCAGGCCCGACACCTCGGTCAGAGCGGCGAGGAGTGGGAGCCACTGTTGCGTCTGGACGACGACGAAGCTCAAGACGGCCCCGTGGAGATCGCGTTGCCCGACTCCGGTCACGCCTTCGCGACCTGGCGCAACCACGGCTTGCGAGACGAAAGGCGAGGAGACGTTTTCGTGTCCCGGCGAGAAACCAGCGAGGGCGCCTGGAGCTCCCCCGCTCGGGTGAGCATGACCCCCGAACCGGGCAACCCACCAGCGGTAACCAGCGACGACAATGGCAACGCAACCGTGTTGTGGATAGCGCGCGACCAGTCCGGCGGAGCGCTGCATGCGCAACGCTACTCGGCAGGCGCAGGTGCGTGGCAAGAGCCCCAAGTGGTTACCTCGACCATTCACGGCACTTGGGCGGACATGCGCCCGAGCGCCGCGAGTGATGCGAGCGGCGGGGTAACGGTGTTGTGGACCGACCCGGTCGTAACCGAGACGCTCAACCGCAACTATCCCGTGCGCATCAACGTAACTCGCTTCTCTCAGCACTGAGCGCTGGGCGAACGGGGTCGTCGCCTACATGTGCGGCTGGTTCAGCACATCGTCCAAGGACGCCGCCACCGCGTCACGTGTGGCCGCCGCGCGGCGGTGCTAGGCTCGCGGTATGCGTAGTGCGATGGTTGCAGTCTTGATCTTCTCGACGGCCTGCATCGAGCTCTCGGAGGGCGATGACGACGACGCTACCGACTCGCAGCCGACGGAAACAGGGCGCTCTGCGAACGACGACGAGACCCCCGCCACTGAGGACAGCTCGGGTCCCATCGCAAACTGCACTCCCGACTACGATTGCGACCCTCCCCCGCCGGACACGGGCGATCCTCACGCCGACTGCGTGACTCGAGTGAATCAGTTTCGTGCCTGCGCGTGCATGGGTCCGCTCGCGCGCAACTACGAAGCAGAGTCCTGTGCTGACGAACAATCGGAATACGACTCGAACAACCAGACAACATCCCATGCGGCGTTCCGCGCACGCATTTGTTCACCTGGTGGCAGCGCGCAAAACGAGTGCCCAGGTTGGCGGTCGGTAGAAGACTCGATTGTCGGCTGCATCCGTCAGATGTACTACGAGGGCCCGCCAGAAGAAGACCCCTGTGAAGGTCAGTGTTACCAAGCCCACGGTCACTTTCTGAACATGACGGATCCGAGCATGCGGAGCGTCGCGTGCGGCTTCTTCGAAGCTGACGACGGCACATGGGCGATCCAGAATTTTTTCCGCTAGCGCCAGCGCCCGAGGCCGTCGGTGGTCGCGGAGTCGCTGTTCTTTCAATGATTCAAGGTCTTTGCGGCACGTCAGCGGAACTCGGCGCACCGCAGGTCGGTCGTGACTCAGTGCGCCATGGCTCGGCTGGATCCTGCCTGTCGTGTGGGCTATCGTCCGACCTTCGTGAATCGCCTCCGAAACAACACGTCACGCCGAGCGTTGCTGAGCACGCTCGTGCTGCTCTGCGCGCTGGTGTTCAACACGACGCCCGCTCGAGCTGAAGCCAACGATCACGCTCCCGCCGTCCACAAGATCTACCCGGGGCAGACCTTGGGGATGATCGCCAAGCGTTACCGAGTCGGCATCGACGCGCTCTGCAACGCCAACGGGATCGCTCGCAACCACAAGATCCGCCCAGGTGACAAGTTGGTCGTCCCCGCACTCGCGGACAAGGACGGCAGTGAAGCCAAAGCGCAGCGAAAGCGGCTATTGGGCGACGACGCGCCTTCCGACCAGGCCAAGGGAAAAACCAAAGCGGAGCCGCCCGCAGCCAAGTCCAGGCCTGCGCCCTCGAAAAATGCCGCGCCCGAGTCAGTGCGCAAGCACCAAGTTTACAGCGGCCAAACACTGGGCATGATCGCCAAGCGCTATCGAATCACGTTGGACGCACTGTGCAACGCGAACGCGATCACCCGTGCCACTACCATCAACCCAGGTGACGAACTCCTGGTCCCTCCACGGGACGATCGTGATGGTAGCGCGACGCGCAAACTGCTCGCCAAGTCCTCCCATGACGTTGCCTCGCCGAGCCCCAAATCCGCTGCGTCGGCAGCTGAACCGCGCGTGCACTTGGTGGTGAAAGGCGACACGCTGGGTGGGATCGCCAACAAGTACGGCACGAGTATCGGCGCGCTCACGCACGCCAACGCGATCAGCCGCTCCACCCGTCTGCACCTCGGGCGGGAACTCGTCGTGCCCGCGCGTGGTGACGCCGACGGCAAGGCCGCACGCGCGTGGTGGAAGCGCGAAAAACACGCACACGACAACTCCAAACAATCAGAGCGGAACTGGCGTGACTACAAGAAGCAAGCTTGGAAACGGGGATACATCACGCTCGAGAGCCCGAACGGCAAGAAGCGCTGGAAAGGCTACGTGATAGGACCAGGCAACAAGTTGTTGCCTCTGGCGCGACAGAAGGTCACGGGCGTGCTGGCGTCGTGGCGGACGGGTAAGACGAAAACCATCGACAGTCGCTTGGTAAAACTCATCGCTCGAGTGAGTGATACGTTTGGCGGGCGAACGATTCGGGTGGTCAGCGGATACCGCGAACACTCGCACTCGGCGAGTTCTCGGCACCCCGAAGGCAAGGCGCTCGACTTCAGTGTGCACGGCGTGCCCAACTGGGCCTTGCGCGACTACCTGCGTACGCTCGGCGCTGTTGGCGTAGGCTACTACCCGAACTCGAGCTTCGTGCATCTCGATGTGCGCGACACATCGACTTACTGGGTAGACGTCTCCAAGCCAGGCGAAGCGCCACGTTACACGCATCGCTCCAAAGGCCGTACGAACTGACGTACGACAGACACTCGCGCAGGGTCTGCCACGGACTGCGCCACGTCGAATAGACACGTCGGAGCGAGATGTTTCGTTGGTTTGAAAATCGCCTCGAGCCGTTCCCCGAGACGGAAATCATCGAGCCCCCGAAGTCACTGATCGCCTTCTGCAAGTACTACACCCAGGGAGCGTGGCGCCCGATCCTGCTCATGGCGCTGCTGACCTCCGTGATCGCCGCAGCCGAAGTTTGGCTATTCGGTTTCATCGGTAACCTGGTGGATTGGCTCGCCGCGCAGCCCAAGGAAACCTTCTTGCAGTCGCGCGGTCAGACACTGCTGCTGATCGGCGCTGGGGTCATTTGCGTACTGCCGCTGCTCGCGCTGACGCAATCCCTGCTCACCCACCAGACACTGCTCGGCAACTACCCCATGCGCATCCGCTGGCGTGTGCACCGTTACTTGCTGGGACAGTCGCTGGCGTTTTTTCACAACGAATTTTCGGGACGTGTCGCCACGAAGCTGATGCAGACCGCCTTGGCCGTTCGAGAAGCCGTGCTCAAGGTGCTCGACGTCATCAACTACGTGACCGTCTACTTCATCGGGGCGATGGCGATCGTCGCGAGCTTCGATCGGATTCTAGTAGTTCCGTTCGTGGTGTGGTTCGTGGCCTACGTCAGTCTGCTGCGCTTCTTCGTGCCCCGCTTGCGCGCGGTTTCCGAGAGGCAAGCGGACGCCCGCAGCACGATGACCGGGCGCATCGTCGATAGCTACACGAACATCGTCACGGTGAAGCTGTTCAGCCACTCCGCCCGCGAAGAAGCCTACGCCAAGCAAGGCATGCAAGGCTTTCTTCAGACGGTACACGCCCAAATGCGACTGGTCACGGCGTTCTGGGTGTTGCTCTACGTGCTGAACGCGTCGCTGCTCGTCGCGGTTGCCGCCATCACCATAGAGCTGTGGTTGGGCTCCGCCATCAGCTTGGGTGCCACGGCAGTCGGGATCGGCTTGGTGCTGCGTATCCAAGGCATGTCTCAATGGATCATGTGGGAGGTCTCCGCAGTGTTCGAGAACATCGGCACTGTGCAAGACGGCATCGCGTCCATCTCTACTCCACACCGAGTCCGCGACGTGGTGAATGCGGCTAAACTCCAGGTCACCCGGGGGGACATCGAACTAGAAAACGTCGAATTCTCATACCCGGGCGGGGAACGTGTGTTTTCGAAACTCAACCTGCGCATCGAAGCGGGCCAGCGCGTCGGGATCATCGGCCGCTCGGGTGCGGGAAAGAGCACACTCGTGAATCTGCTGCTTCGCTTCTACGACGTGCAGGGTGGTCGCGTCTTGGTAGACGGCCAGGACATCGCTCATGTCGATCAAGAGTCGCTTCGGGCACACGTCGGAGTAGTAACCCAAGACACATCGCTGCTGCATCGTTCGATTCGCGAGAACCTCGTCTACGGGCGTCCGGATGCGGACGAGCGAATGATGTTAGCCGCGTCGCGTAAAGCAGCGGCGCACGAGTTCATCACGGAGCTATCCGACTCGTCGGGCCGTTCGGGCTACGACGCCCACGTCGGCGAACGTGGCGTGACGTTGTCGGGCGGCCAACGACAGCGCATCGCGATCGGCCGGGTCATCCTGAAAGACGCGCCCATCTTGGTGCTGGATGAAGCCACGTCCGCCCTCGATTCGGAGGTCGAAGCGGCGATTCAGGAAAGCCTCGACGAACTCATGCGAGGCAAGACCGTAGTCGCGATCGCGCATCGCCTGTCGACGATCGCGGCGCTCGATCGACTGATAGTCCTCGACCGAGGCGCGATCGTGGAAGAAGGCACTCACGACGAGTTACTTCAGCGACGGGGCATCTACGCCAAGCTGTGGGCGAGGCAATCAGGCGGTTACCTGGGTACGGATGTGAGTGAACATCCCGCCTCGTACTCCACGCGCTGAACCCGCGGTCGGAAGATCGTACTCTTTCGGTTCAGTACGATGTCGGCGCGCGCAGCAAGCGACTCGACCCCGAAATTCTCGCGTCAACGCACGAACAGAACCAATGCGGAGCAACGCGGGTCGACTTCCGTGAAATTGTGTCGGGCGCGAATTCAAATCTGGTGTTCTGAGGTCTCACTCTTCTCGACCACAGCCCCACGCCAGAACACAGGCTCACACCTTCGCGTTGCATGTGTTCACCCCAAACAAATACGCGCGCAAGCGTCACCAGACTATCGCCACTCAACTCCACCTGTTACTTTGGAGCCGGCCCTAACGGGTTGGTTCTAACAGGGAGCACTCATATGAAGAGACACGGGAGACTATCGCACAAGGCGATAGCGGCCACAGGGGCCGCATGTTTACTCATAGCCGGCACCGTCGCCGCACAATCCGGGGGTGAGCCCTGGTGGATTGAGGCGGACATAGCCTCACCAATCGACGTGGTAACCCAGGACGGCAGCGTCGCGATCAGCACGCTCGGATTTTCGGGATCACTCGCCAAAGCAAAAGCCAACTATCCCGAAACGGGTGAGTACATCGGGTGCACGATGACGGCGCTTCCAGACAACGGACAACTCGTTCGCTGCGCAGCGCGTACGGCGTCGGGAGAGACACTCTCGTGCGAAAGCCTCTACCTAGGTAGCGAGCTCGACTTTCGCAAGGCGCTAACTCTCACTGCCGCCCAGAGCATCAACGCCGACTCGTTCATCGTCGTGTCCGTCGAAGAAGACGGCGAGGATTGCTTGTCCATCACCGTATCGAATTCGTCCGCTGATTTTTTAGTCCTTGAGGGGGGTGGGACTGGCGACGGCGGAGTCGAGAGTTGCAACATGAGCAACTCCGTCAACCTCGGGGCCTTCGGTGGAAGTCCCAAGTCAGTTCCAAACGATGGATGCGCAGTGGTCACTCAGTTCGCACAAC
This sequence comes from uncultured bacterium, assembly GCA_965651905.1. Lineage (GTDB taxonomy): Bacteria > Myxococcota_A > Polyangia > Polyangiales > Polyangiaceae > SZUA-265. The sequence goes on from CBFGUG010000003.1 coordinate 44,236, forward strand.
CGTTCTTTCAGTACGGTCCCAACCGAACGATGCAGTTGCAAAACCCGAGCGGCTCGACGGGTTACCCACTGCAGTACGAGTACAAGCAGAGCTGCACGGGCGCGAGCGGCACAGGCACGTTCAACGCAACCTGGCACGACCAGTTCTTGCCCGGCATGAACGACCAATGCCCGCTGTACATCAAGCTCGAGGGCAATGGCTCGGGCAACATCTCGCTCAGCTACTTCTGAGCGTCAGTCAGACGCCCCTGCGGCGCACCTGACGAAGAGCGGAGCCCCGACGTCCCTTCGGCCCCCCGAGGGAACCCGGGGCTCCCCTCATTTCGCCCACAGAAGCGCGCATTGGCCCAAAACTCGCTCAAATCCCCTGAGCCGTTCCGAGGGCTCGGCGGTACACAGGGGGACAGGGACGGCAGAATCGATGAAGCTAAGTAAGCGAAGAACTACGTTGTGGGTTGCTGTATGCAGCCTGCTCGCCCTGGCTGCGGCCTGCGGCACGGACGACTCCAGCGGTGGGGACGACGACCGGGACGGTCAAACCGACGATCGCGATGGCGACGGCGGTACAGCAAGCGGGTCTGGCGACGATGGCGACGACGACGAGCCCGGCGGCAGCTCGGCTGGCTCGCGTGATGACGATGAGCCAGGTAACGGTTCCGACGACGACGATGACGAGGATGACGGACCATCCAACTCCGGAGATGACGAACCCGGTGGCTCCGGGGACGACGGCCCTTCACCGGATCTGGGTGATGAGAGCGGACCTGGCGCGATCCCTGACGGCTCGAACCCGGGCGGCGTGGAGGTCACCTGTGATGTGACCGAGCCAGGGGTCTCACCGCTGATGAAGTTGTCCACGGTCCAGTACCGCAACACCGTGCGGGACCTACTCACGGTGAGCGGCGCGGGACAAATCGCCTCAGAGGTGGAAGACGCGCTGGCGAGCGTGCCCGACGACAGTCTCGGTGATTCGTTTCGAGGCATGGACGGACGCATCTCACTGGAGCACGTACAGGGTTACCTCGACGTCGGAATTGCAGCGAGCGAAGCCGTGCAAGGCAACCCCGACGCCCTCGAGGCGCTGGCGGGTGAATGCGCTCTCGACGAAAGCTTGAGTGAGCAGTGCGCTACCGAGTTTCTCACGCAGTTTCTGACGCGCGCGTATCGCAGACCGCCGAGCGACGCCGATCTGGCGGAGTACTTGGAGCTCAACGACGGAACGCGCTCACCCGCGGAAGCCGTCGGCGCGATGTTGGTCGTAGCGCTGTCCTCGCCGCGGTTCGTCAACGTGGTGGAAATCGATGGTACCGCGTCTCAGAGCAGCGGTGACATCCTGCAGCTGACGTCGTTCGAGATCGCGTCTCGCCTGTCGTACACGTTTTGGCACACGATGCCCGACGACGAGCTCTTGGACGCAGCTGCGGACGGCTCACTGGCAACCGAAGAGGGTTACGAGGCTCAGCTACGTCGCGTGTTCGACGATCCGAGAACTCGACAAACCCTGTGGCAGTTTTGGAACGAGTGGTTGAAGCTCGAGAAGTTCACGGGTTTCGAGATCACGCGTCCGGGTTTCCGTTCACTCGCCGAGGGGACCTCCCTGGGTGAAGACGGCCACGACTACTACGCGGACATGGTCACCGAGGTGCGCGACCTCACCGACGTGCTCACGTTTTCGCAGCAGGCAACGATTGCGGACTTGTTGACCACGGATCTCTCCGTGACCACTTCCGAGGACCTTGCTGCGCTCTACGGCGTCGAGGTCTACGCGGGCGACGGTAACTATCCCCGAATGCCTGAAGGGACTCGCGCGGGACTCTTTCAACGGGCAGCCATGCTGGCGACGAGCCTAGAGCAGACGAACCCCTTCCACCGCGGAGCGTTCGTGAGGCGCCACTTGTTGTGTGACGCCTTGCCACAGCCCGATCCGAACGACCTGCCGCCAGGAGCACTCGATCCACCCCCGCTAGAGGAGAATCAAACCACCCGCCAGCGCTTCCAAGCCAAGGTCGAAGGTCAGGCGCTGTGCGAGGGTTGTCACGCGACGTTCAGCGACATCGGCTACGTGCTCGAATCGTTCGATGCCATCGGGCGGCATCGCACCATCGAACGCGTCTTCGACGAGCAGAACGGTGACCTGCTCGCAGAACTGCCCATCGACACGAGCGGCGTCGCGCGCGTCGACATCTCCGACGAAACACCAGTGTCCAACGCCGTCGAGCTGAGTCAGCGGATGGTCGACAGCCAAAAGGTCGAAGCGTGCATGGCTGAAAACTACTTCGGCTACGCATTGAGGCGCATCGCCGAGAGCGACTCTGGCGACGCCTGCGTGGTTCAAGACTTGTCCGAACTCCTGAGAGATCCCGACGAGGGACTGGCGGGTGCTTTCCAACGCATCGCCCGACATGAAAGCTTCTTCCTCCGAAAGGTAGGCCCACGATGAGTCGGTCCCGAAACGCCAAACATTCACGGCGCGTGTTCTTGCGAGGGGCGGGCGGCGCCATGTTGGCCCTGCCGCTGCTCGAATCGTTCTTGCCGCGTTCAGTCACCGCGCAAGAGTCGCTAGCTCCCAAGCGCTTCATCACCTTCAAGTCCTTCAGCACTCAGCTGATCAAGAAGTGGTACCCGTCGTTCACGGGGAACGGTTATCAGCTGCGAGATGAGTACTTCGGCGGCAGCAAGGCCGATGGCACGACGCACCTGACGGAAAAGCTCGACGGTGGCCCCTGGTCTTGGGCGCCTCTGCGAGACTTCGAAACGAGCGCAGGCATCTCTCCGATTCTAGGGCCCGAGCTCAATCCGTTCCTCGACAAGTTGACGCTGATTCGCGGACTCGACTTCTTGCCGTCGGTCAACCACAACTACGGCGGGTTGCTGGGTAACTTCGCGTCCTGCACGGCTGCTACTCCCTGCGACGCCGACTCGCTCGAGAACATTCCGACCATCGACCAGGTGCTCGCGTACTCGTCGAAGTTCTACCCTCAAGCTCCACCGCAGCGCTATCTGCACATCTCCCAAGGCGTCGTGGACTCGATGTCGTACAGTGACCACGGTCAGGCGGGCGGCCCCGTCGAGCAGCTGAAAGCGCGAACCAACCCCCGCGATGCGTTCAACGACCTGTTCGACGGAGTCATGGCCGATGACTCGGAGCCCGCACCCACAGGTCCCGATCCCAACGCATTCCTGGTCGACAAGGTCATGGATCAGTATCGCGCACTGCGAAACAGCCCGCGCCTGTCCACCGACGATCGAGCGAAGGTCGATCAGCACGTCGCGCTGCTCACGGAAATCGAATCCAAGCTCGGTGGAGGCACGGCGCCATTGTCCTGCACACCGCCCGTCGAGCCCGAGTCGCTCGAAAACAACACGGGTACCAACCCCGGCGACATCGAAACGAAGTGGGAGCTATTCCTCGACATCGTCGCGGCCGCCATCGCCTGCGATCGAACCCGCATCATCACCATCGGCGGCCACAAGGCGCTCGGCCCGGGTCCCGATCCCGACGATTCGACGCTCGCAGGTCACTATCACTCCGAAGACGCCAGTGGTGGCACCTGGCATGGGCTCGCCCACGACTGGGGCAACGAGAACTCGCGACGCATGCTCGAGGGTATCAACCGCTGGATCGCGGGCGAGGTGTTCGCCAAGTTGCTCGAGCGTCTGGACTCACCCGAGGTCGGCGACTCCACCTACCTGGACAACTCGCTAGTGTATTGGGGTAACGAGCTCGGCTTCAATCACATCGCGTACAGCGTTCCCTGCTTGCTCGCGGGCGGCGCGGGTGGGTTCATCCAACCCGGGCGCTACCTCGACTACATCGATTGGGACAGCCACTCGTACTTCTCGCAAGAGGACGGCAACGTGATTCGCGGCATCCCGCACAATCGATTCCTCGTCACGGTACTTCAGGCGATGGGCTTGTCACCCGAAGACTACGAACGGGATGGTCAGCCCGGCTACGGCTCAACGAGTGTCAACGGGCGCGACCCGAGCCTATGGCCCACGGACTGGGACCTATCGAGCGTCGGCGAGATCCTGCCTGGGATCCGCGGTTAGTCCCGGCCTCCTTACCCGCCAGTTCCCAGCCAGCCGTTGACACGGACTACGTGACAGCATCAGATCCTCGGGGCGCTTGCCCCGTGCCGATCTGATGCGACGAGTTGACCACTCACACGAGCAACGCCCAACCAACGGACCCACTAGCCGCTGGCTGTGGATCGCTGCTGCCCTCATCGTGCTCCTCGTTCCGCTGATCGGATGGTTGAGCAGTCGTGCCGGAAGCGCCGTCGCTTCCTCGGACGAACCTCTCACGAACCACGGCGACGACATCGCACGTATCTTGGGCAGCGTGCAGATCCACGTCACGGGGGTACCCGATCACGCCAGCATCGCCTACGACGGGACTCCGGTCTTGAGCAATCCGTTTCTGGTCCAGTCCAGCAACGCATTGATGCCGATACAGATCAGTGCCGCGGGTTTCGACCCCATCACGGCAACGGTGATCCCGCGCAAGGATACGGTCGTGAAGGTTACATTAACCCCGAGCAAGTCACCAGAACAACCTTGACCGACCCAGGTGCGGTAATCGCGAGTCGTGAGCGACTGCGCGACGCTCGGCTACTCCTTCGTCGACGGTCCCAGGCGTCCGACCATGAACCCCCATCGACCCGTGCGCCAGCGCCCGATCAGCAGATGAAGCGCTACGAGTCCAATGCACACCGCCGTGGCGGGCACGAGGTGACGGGTGATCGCCGTCACCAGGGGAACAGTCCACTCGGCAATCACCTCACCGAACGCTACGGTCGCGTAGAGCTGCACCAGCTGGCCCAAACTGACGGCAATCAGAAATCGACCCCAGCGCACCCCCGCCACGCCTGCCAAACCAGAAACCGTGTGAATCGGAAAGACGACCAGCGCCAGCATTTCGAAACGTCCGATCAAGCGTTCGAACACGCGGATGTAGGCGCCCAGGTTGTTCGAACGTCGCTCGATCCAGCGAACCAGCCGATGACCGTACAAGCCACCAAGCCAATAGAACGCGAGCAGTGACAACACTCTTCGAGCGGTAGCAACAGCGATGAGCACCACCGGGTCAATCAGCGGAGCGGTCAGTACCACATGCTGCAGGGCGGGCGTCAGAACGATCAAAACGAGCGGCGCATGCGCAAGCCACCACGGTAGCAGCGCCGTTCCCAGTAAGCCTGCGACCCACATGGTCGCCGCGAGCGCAATGATGCCGCGCCGCGCACGAGGTCCGACGTACGCCAGCGGTGGTGGGCGCGAAGAGGATCGCTGTGGGGCGCCATCGTTCATCGAGTGGCCTAGATCATAGGGCCCAGCGCGCGGAAAGCGAGATCCCAAAGCGGGTCGCAAGCGTCACGTCGCGGTCACACGTTTGACGACGTCCACATACAGAAAATCTCGCCGAACCTCACCTGGTCAGGGATAAACGCGCCGCGCAATTGAAACTCGCGCAAATGGGTTGATACTTAGACGTCAATGCCTCGCTACTTCGGGACGATACTTGTGCTTGCTCTTGCGTCATCTCTCGGCGCGTGTGGCGACGACCCCAAGCGAGCTGGCCTGAGCGGTGAGAGCTCGGACGCTGGCGATTCGAACGATGGAGATTCGGGATCAGCAGCGCCTGCCGCCCACGCGGATGCGATGGCGGATGCCGCTCCCCCGAGGGCAGGCATGGGTCCTGGTCCGACGCAGCGAGCTACTCCGCCAGCGGATGCGGGTCCAGCACCACCGACCGCCGAACCCGCTGGAACCCACGGCGGCGGCGCTGCAGGTGCCAGCTCCGACGCGAGCACGCCGTCCGTATCAGATGACGATTCGGACCCGGATCCGCCTGACAGCGGTACGTCGAACCCTCCGACGGACGACGACTCGACGGAAGCTGAGGCCTCGGTTCCCGATCCCGATGACGGCACGGACGACGAACCCGCCTCGCCCGTCGAAGCTGGACCGCCACCGATCGAAGTGGAGTGCCAAGGTGACTGCTCTTGCGATGAGACGGACTGCGCGTGTGGTGGAGCCGACGAGTGTGTGGCTACGTGCACGGGTGCGGGCTGTGATCTGACGTGTGAAGGCCCGTTATCCTGTCAGATGCAGTGCAACGACGACTGCCGAGCGGACTGCGCCAGCGACGCGGGCTGTGAGATCGTGCTTGGTCCCGGCGGCATCGCCAACTGCAGCGGCGAAGGGGATTGCCGCTTCATCTGCGAAGGCGACTGCCAGGTGTCGTGCCCGGGTGGCTCCTCGTGCAGCCAGGTTTGTCTGAACTCGGAAGCCACCTGCACGATGGACTGTGTCGACTCGGGCCCAACGGACTGCGGCGATGGATTGCTTCTGTGTCGCAACGAGTGCCCCGTCGGGGAAGGCGGAGTTCCGACGCCTCCCGACCCCGATCCGCCAGATCCCGATCCCCCAGAACCCGATCCGCCCGTCGATGCGGGGAGCGCCGACGCTTCCGCACCCGAGGATGCGGCCGTCGGCGACTGACCTTCAGCGGCGTGCAGCCGCAAGCGCCTCGACGCGTTCGAGCACGGCCTTGGCGCTCATCACGCCCTTGTACACGTAGAGCGCTGACGACGCCGAGTCGTCGAGCACGGCCTCGCTGACCCGCAGTCTACTGCTGGCCGCAAATACGACGCGCTCGGAAAGGCCTCGTTCGACCAACTCCACGCGCTTGAACACGGCATCGCGACTCCAGAACCCCATCACCTCGACGAACACGCGCTCACTTCCGCGCTCGCAGCGCACGTCGGGCACGCACAACCCCACCCCTGGAAGATCGAGCACCTGATCGTTCAGCGAAAACCGCCACCCTTTGTCGAGCTTCTCGAGTCCTTCGAGCAGACGGTTCACCTCGTCGACGATCGGTCCCACGCTGGCCGACTCTGGGTTTCGTTCCTGGTTTTCGTATTCCAAGGTCAGTGCCTCGCGCTGTTTGCCCCAACGCAATCTGGCTATCAGTCGCAACTCGTCGCAGCGCCTGAGTTCGGGAAAGATCAACGCCAACTGCAGCCCGTACTTCGTCACCGACTCGAACATCGAAAAGGGACCGTCGATCGTGATGCGGTATCCCTCGGGTTCAGCTTCGATCTGGTACAGCAAACGGCGAAACTTCAACGCACGAAACAGCGCGCGGTACTGCGCTGCGTCGCGACAGCGAACGTGCGCTACGACTTTGACCGCCCGCAAGAGCACTGCCTGATAGTTGGCCAGCTCGTAGGCGCTCACCAGATCGGCAGCGTCTTTGGCGGAAACGCCGAGCAACACCTGCTGGGAGCGCAGGTCGGAAAACATCGCGGCCTCCAAAGTCGAAGGCTCATGGGAGGTCCCGACGCTGAGTCGCTCGAAGACCTGTCGCCTGTCGAACGCCGCGCCGTGCTCGCGCCGCAACTCAGCAGCCAAAGTAAACACCTCACTCCTCAGCTGCCTGGGGTCGACGGGAGACTGCGCTTCGAACTCGCAGCGGTCTTCGATGAGCTTGAGAAGTCCGCCCGCGAGCTTCTTCTCGCGTGGGCCGACGTCGACGCTGGCCCACGCTTCCTTGAGCCTCTCGTAGCGGTCGCCCACTTGTTCCCGAGCAAGCTGCAGGTAAATCGCCGCGAGTTCCACGGCCCGCTGCTTCGTGGCGCCTTTGAGGGTGCTCACGACGAGTTTGTCGCCGCGTCGGCTCGCTCGGACTAGTTCAGCGGTAAGCATTGTGCTCCCGTCGCCGTTCGCTGGTGCCCGTCTCCGCCGTGTCCGCCGAAACGATCTCGTACAGGCGCGCGCGTTTTCCTTCTCGCGGGCGCAGGATGCGCCCCAGGCGTTGGACGTGCTCTCGCACACTGCCGCTGCCGCTGATGACGACAGCTACGTTGGCCTCTGGCACGTCGACCCCCTCGTTTAGTACCTTCGAAGTGACCACGGCATTGTACTGGCCGCTGGCCAAACGTTGGAGGATTTCGCTGCGCTCCGTCACTTTGGTTTGGTGCGTGATCACCGCGACGAGGAAACGCCGCGCGATCGCGTAAGCCGTCGCGTTGTCCTGCGTGAAGATCAACATGCGGTCGTTCTTGTGCGTAACGAGCAGATCCGCGAGCAACTCGAACTTGGCGGGAGCCGCAACCGCGATCTCCTTCTGACGTCGATAGGCCGCCATCGCCCGTTGCCCTTGCTTGCTCGTCGAGGCCCGAAAGATGAACTCCGACCAACCGCGCGGGTTGCTCATGCGAATGCCCTGTGCGCGAAGAAAGCTCGTGTAAATCGCGCGTTCGCTCTCGTACTCCTCGCGCTCCTGCTCGGTCAGGTGAACGGCCATCGTGTGTACGTCGTAGTCAGCCAGGTAGTTGCCCGACATCTCGACGATGTCCTTCTGGTAAACGACGGGCCCGACGAGATCAGCCGTGTAAGCCTCACGCCCGTCGGCGCGGTCGGGAGTGGCCGTGAGCCCGAGCCGAAACGGCGCGATACATTGTCGCGCCGCAAACGCGTACGACTCGCTGGGCAAGTGGTGGCATTCGTCGAACACCACCAACCCGAAACGGTTGCCGATGTTCTCCATGTGCAGGTACGCCGAATCGTACGTCGTCACCGTGAGTGCTTCGAGCTTGTACTCACCTCCGCCGATCACTCCGACCTCGATGGCAAAAGTCGTTCGCAAGAGGTCGTACCATTGACGGACGAGATCGAGCGTTGGGACAACCACCAAAGACGAACGCCGCCGCTGGTCGATGGCCATCATCGCAACTTGGCTCTTGCCCGCGCCCGTGGGCAACACGACGACCCCGCGCCCGAGGTGCTGCATCCACGCCTGAACTGCGGCTTCCTGGTAGGGTCTCGGAGTGCGCAGGACGCGAGCCCCCGCAGCAAGTGTCTCGTAGCGGCGAGCCTTGTCGTCGACCTCGAGCGCGTGATCTCGCAACCAGAGCACCAGATCCGCATAACGATTGGCAGGCGTGCGGTGGCAGCGCGTACGGCTATCGAACGCCAAGTACTCGGGCGGTGGAAATCGTTCGGCATCGAGCCCACGCAGCTCCAGCGTGCCCGACGCGAAAGCGAGATCCAACATAGCCCGGCCATACGCTGCCATCGCCCGGAGTTCAACCTCCCGATTTGACGGCGCGCCATCGGACATCTACAAGCGAGGTCAGATGCCGCCGTCGAACGTTCACTGGCCCCCCCTGAGCTGCCAGTTCCGCTTGCCGCTCTGGGTGAGCCTGGCGATCACATTGGTCTTGGTCGCTTGCCAACGCACGGGAGACGCGTCGGACACCCCGGACAATCGCGAGATTGACCTGACGGCAGCCGACAGCCCTCCCCTTCCCCCACCCAGCCCAGTGGCTGGCAACCCATCGGCGCTGAGGCCTTGCAAGAAGGACGATACTAGCTGCGGCACAGGTGCCGCCCCCGCAGACGCCCCCGCAGAGCTCGACGAGAGCAAGCGTTACTCCGTCACAGTTACTCCAAACGACCCTCGCAACGGGCCTTCGAACGCGCCTGTCACGCTCGTGGTCTTCTCCGACTTTCAGTGCCCGTTCTGCCGCAAGCTCAGTCAGACACTGACGGAACTCCGTTTCGAGTACGAGGATCGCGTCGCGTTGGTGTGGAAAGATCTCCCGTTGCCCATGCACGAACACGCGCGGCCCGCCGCGCTGCTCGCACGCGAGGCGTTTGCCAAACGTGGCCACCGCGGATTCTGGCAGGTTCACGACGCGCTGTTCGCCGCTCAGCCCGAGTTCAGTGACGAGCGACTAGCACGCGTCGCGGAACGTTTCGAACTGAGCTGGCCGCCACTCGAGCAATATCAAGAGGCCATCGCGGCTACGTTCACGCAAGTCGAAGCACTCAACGTGCGCTCGACGCCGACCACGTTCGTCAACGGACGGCCAGTTGTCGGCGTGCAACCCTACGGCCACTTCGAGATGTTGATCGAACAAGAGCTGACGCTCACCGCACACTGACAGACGATGACTGGGCAGCTCATCTCTCACGGCGACGGCGGCGGTTTCGTCCACTGCACCATCTGTGGAGGGGACGCCGCGGGTCCGTGCGGTCGCTGTCGCAAACCCATCTGCGGCAATTGTTGCGTGCTCACCGAGGGCACCGCGGGCAAATGGGCCATCTGCCTCGACTGCGATCGTCGCGGCGGGCGTGGGGTGGCGCCGGGGTGGGTCTCGGTTGGCCTGTGGTTGTTACTTCCGCTGGTCGCCCTGAGCGCGCTGCTCGCCCTGCTGATGTGGTTGTTTGGTTAGCGGCCCGTGGCAAGAGTCTCCCCTCGCCAACTCGGCAGCGTCAGCGCACCAGTTGACCCATCAGGCGCAAGTCTTCGAACGCATCCTCGGGTGATACGGCCACCTCCGCACCTTTGAAAACGACGTCCCGCATGTGCAGCAGTTGTAGCGCGAAGCTGTTTTCGGTGACGTCGTAGCGCCGCGTGCGCCCGTTGGCGCTGGAGATTTCGATCCAGTCGTGGCCCAGGCTCGCGTTGGCTTTGCTGCCGAACACGCGCAACATCGGGCCATCGAACCGCGCGCAAAACGAACTGCGCCACGTGCCGAGCGCACCCGATTCGAACTCCATCGCCGCAACCACGGTGTCCACGGGCGGCAGGCTCGCGTCGAACTGCGCACTGAGCTTCTCGAGCTTCTTGGGCATGCCGAAACAGCGACGCACGACGTGCGCCAAGTGCACGCCCGCGTCGACGACGAAGCCGCCGATGTGTTTCGGCGTCTTTCGCCACGCGGTCGAATAGTACGGATTTCGCCGGTCCATCTGGGTGATCTGGTTCACCTCCACCAAGCGAACCTCACCCAAACGCCCTGAGGACAGCCAGCTCCGCAGCCGCTTCACGTGCGGCATGAATTCGAAGTTCTCACCGACGAGCCACGGAACGGAAAAACGACGGGCGCGCTGGATCACACGGCGAGCCCGCGCGAGATCCGCTGCGATGGGCTTCTCGCTGACGACGGGTTTGCCGCACCGCAACGCTTCGAGCACGAAGTCCGGCTGCACGTCGATCGGCAAACTGATGAACACGGCATCGAGATCGTCGCGCGCAAACAGCGCGTGAGCGTCGGGTTCGACGTCGACGATGCCTGCCAACTTCGCGTAGGCGCGCGCCTTGGCTACGCGCCGATTACTGCAAGCGACGACGTCCACCTGGCCAGCGATCGCACGAAACGCGGGAAGGTAGAGTTCGCGCGCGGCAACACCCGTTCCGAGCAACCCGAGGCGCAGAGGACGTCTGGCGCGTGACATGAATCGAACCTACTTCAGACCAACGTCACTTCGCCAGAGATGCGTCTATTTGCGACGATTGGACAGCGTCGTCTTCTCGGGATCTACCACCGCACGACGAATCGCCGCGTCGCCGAAGCGCTCTCGGATTTGATCGAGCGCGGGGCCCAAGCGGTCGGCTTTCTGGCGCACGCCGAACAGATCCAACTGCACGGGCTCGGTCGCGTGCTGCAAGTTCGACAAGCTGACGCCGAGCAGTCGGACGGGCACACGCACCGCTGCCTCGTCCCACAGGCGCAACGCGACCTCACGAATCACGGCTCCATCGTCCGTCGGCTGCTCGAGGGTGTGACTGCGGCTGAGCAGCGGATAATCGGGCTCACCACTTTCGCCTTCGATTCTCGCGGCTCGCGACTGGGCGGTCGTTCGCCGCTGTCCGAGTTTGATCTTCAACGTCACCGTTCGTCCGCGCAGCTGCGCTCCGCGCAAGCGCCCTGCAACCGCTTCGGCATGAGACGTGAGCGCCTCGCTCACTTGCTGACGATCGAGAATGTCCGTCGCGAACGTGTTCTCTTCGCCGCACGACTTCGGGACGCGGCTGGCTTCGACGACCGCGTCGTCCTCACCACGCGCCCAGGCTTGAAATTGTGGCCCTCTCGATCCGAGAACCGCGAGGGTCTGAACGTCCGCTTCAGCCAAATCCGAAATCGTTCGAATGCCGCACGCTTCCAGCTTTTGCGCGGTCACGGGCCCAACGCCAGCCAGCCTGCGGATCGGCAGCGGGCCGAGCAGCGCTCGCTCGGTGCCGGGCTCCACCACGTGGAGTCCGTCGGGTTTACCCAGCGTACAGGCGATCTTCGCCACGCGTTTGCTCGACGCGATGCCGACGGACACGTTCAGCTTCGTGTCCTGTTTGACGCGCGCCTTCAGCTGTCGCCCGAGGTCTTCTGGTCCCGCGTAGAAGTGCAGCGAACCGCTGATGTCCAAGAACGCTTCATCCAGCGCCAGCGGCTCGATCTGCGGCGTGAAATCTCGAAAGATCGCGTGAACCTGCGCGCTGACCTCTGCGTACAACTGCATGCGGCCGGGTAGAAACACGCCGTCGGGGCAGAGCTCGCGCGCGCGAAAGCCGGGCATCGCCGAACGCACGCCATAACGACGCGCTTCGTAGGACGCAGCAGCCACCACACCTCGCGCCGAGTGCGCGCCCACGATTACGGGCTTGCCACGCAACTCGGGACGCTCGCGTTGCTCGACCGACGCGTAAAACGCGTCCATGTCGGCGTGCAAGATCCAGCGCTGGCGTGACACGGTGTTAGCTGCAGCCTAGCGGCTCGCCGAGGGGAACGCCAGCTACCGCATGCGCGCCGGCCACGCGGGTTTCACACGGTTGCGAATGCGTCGTCGTCGATCTCGAGTGCGACACTCGGAGCCTCACGCAGCGCTTCGACGCGTGCAGCAACCGTCGACAGTGTCCAGTGTGCGAAGTGACGAGCGGCGGCAAGCTTGCCCCGATAGAACGCCGCATCACTACCGCCGCCTTCCGACGCGAGTCGTTCGCTGGCGATGACGGCAGCCTGCAGCAACAACCAGCCGACGCAGGTTTCGCTCATCGCCTCGAGAAACGGCGTTGCCACGAGCGGCACACGCGCGAGCTCTCCGCTTCGGCTCCACTCCGCCAAGCTGCCCGCTGCGCGAGCCACGGCGCCTGCGGCTTGCCCGAGCTTTTTGACCGACTCCCCCAGCTGCTCGTGTGCTTGGTGTTTTTCGACGAAGCTACTCACGTCTGCGAAGAACGCCCGCGCGTGTGCACCTTCGTCGAGCCCCAACTTGCGCCCCACCAGATCCAAAGCCTGGATGTGGTTCGTACCCTCGTAGATCGCGAACACCTTGGCATCGCGGCAGTATTGCTCGACCGGGTGCTCGCGCGTATAACCCGCGCCGCCGTAGATCTGGATCGCCATCTCGGACACGCGAAATGCCTGATCTGACGCATAGGCTTTGACCAGCGGCGTGAGCAGCTCGGTTTGTCCCGCGTGGTAACGCCGCTGTTGCTCGTCACTGCTCTGGGTAGCTGCGTCTGCATGCCAAGCCGCTTTGACGATCATGGCGCGAGTTCCTTCCACTTTGGCCTTCATCTCGAGCAACATGCGGCGGATGTCCGCGTGCTTCAGGATCGGTACCCGCGGTGCCTCGGGGTCGCGGCTATTTTCGATGCTGCTTCCCTGCAACCGATCACGCGCGTACGCCAGCGCGTTGAGATACGCCGTCCCCGCGCAGCCGATACCTTGAACGCCGACGCCGATGCGCGCGAAGTTCATCATCTTGAACATCTGCCGCATGCCTTGGTCGGCCTCACCGCCCATCAGTTCACCGATACACTGTCCCCCATCGCCGAAATTGAGCACGCAGCTGGCCGAGCCATTGAGCCCCATCTTGTGTTCGATGCTGCCCACGGTCACCGCGTTGGATGAACCGTCTGTGTTGAACTTGGGGACGATGAACAGGCTGAGCCCGCGGGTGCCTTTTTTCGCTCCGTCGATGCGCGCGAGCACCATGTGCACGATGTTTTCGGTGATGTCCTGATCGCCACCGCTGATGAAAATTTTGCTGCCCTTGATCGCGTAACGACCATCGGGCAGCGGCGTAGCGGCGGTCGTGCACTCGCCGACGTCGGATCCCGCTTGCGGCTCCGTCAAACACATCGTCCCGGCCCAAACACCCGTGAACATCTTCTCGCAGTAGCGCGCGCGCTGGTCCTGCGTGCCGAACTCGTAGAGCAGCTCGGCCGCACCGACCGTGAGCCCGCCGTACATGTCGAGGGACGCATTCGGGCCGCTCGTCAGTTCGTTGATGATGACGGAGAGCGCCTTCGGTCCCGCGGCTCCGCCGTACTCGGGATCGGCGACGATCGACTTGAACCCACCTTCGTACAGCTGCGCAAACGCTTCTTTGAATCCGCTCGGCGTTCGCACCTGGCCGTCCACCACCGTGCAGCCTTCACGATCACCTACGGCGTTCAGTGGCCCGGCGACCTCGGTCGCGAAACGATGGGCCTCCCGCAAGATGGCTTCGACTTCCTCTTCGCCCCAATCGGAGAAGGCCCCGTGCCCCAGTAGCTTTCCGAGTTCGAACTGCTCGAGCAGTACGAAGCGGACGTCACGCAGATCGACGCGGTAGTGGTTGGTAGGCGTGGTCATCTTCGAAACGTAGGAGTGACTCGCCGCTCCTGCAAGCCGACAGTGCACTGAGTGCGCCTATCCCACATCCACCGTGACGCGAGCGACCACCCGACAAATGTGTCGCAGGTTCAACGACGCAGCGTTTCCAGCACGTCGAAGTAGTTCGGAAAGGTCTTCGACGTGCAGCCCGGGTCCAAAATCTCTATCCCCGGAACCTTCAACCCGAGTAGGGCAAAACTCATCGCCATGCGGTGATCGTCGTAGGTGTGCACCTGGCCAGCGTGGGGCACGCCGGGCCACACAGTGTATCCGTCGTCGTGCGCCTCGGCGCGAATGCCCAACCGTTGCAGTTCGGTGACGACTGCGCCGATGCGGTCCGTCTCCTTCTTGCGGATGAAGCCGATGCCGTTGATCGTCGTGGGTCCCGACGCAAAAGGCGCGACCACGGCCAAGGTTTGGGCGACGTCGGACAAGTTCTTCATGTCCACGACGACGCCATTGAGCTGCCCAGTACCCGTCACGGTGGTGCTGTGCGGCTGCTTGTCGACGCGTGCGCCCATTTGCCCGAGAATGTCCACCAACCCCAAGTCCCCTTGGCGGCTCTCACTCCCCAAGCCTTCCACTCGAACGCTGCCACCGCAGATGGCCGCGGCGGCGAAAAAATACGAGGCAGCAGACGCGTCGGGCTCGACGTCGTAGTTCGTCCCACGATAACTTTGACCACTGGCAACGCTGAACAGCGAGTAGTCCGAGTATTCGAGCGATACGCCGAAGCTCTCCATCACGTGCGCGGTCATGTCGAGGTACGGCTTCGACACCAGCTCACCTTCGACCGCTACTTCCACACGGCAACCGAACGCGGGCGCCGCCAAGAGCAGGCCGCTGATGAACTGACTACTGGCCGATCCGGGCAGGCTGACGCGCACGTCGCCAGCCGCGCGCGAACCTCCGCGAACCGTGATCGGGAAACACCCCGGGCTCCCGTGTTCGACGATCTGAACGCCGAGCTGACGCAGCGCGACCAACAGATCGGCCATTGGGCGCTCGCGCATTCGCTCGACGCCGTCGAGGCGAATTTCGCCTGACCCGGCTGCGGCCATCGCCGTCAAGAAGCGCGCGGCGGTGCCCGCGTTGCCCACGAACAACTCGGCGGAGACCCCCGGCACCTTGCCCGCGCAGCCCTCGACGTCGATGGTCAGCGCGGACGCGTCGGACTCGACGTGGAGGCCCAGCTGCCGCAGCGCGCCTTGCATGTACTTGGTGTCATCGCTGAAGAGCGCCCCCGACAACCGACTCGACCCATCGCCCAAGGCGGCCGCGACCAGGGCGCGGTTCGTGTAGCTCTTGGACCCCGGCGGGCGCACACTCGCGTCGAGCGCGTGGCTGAGGGGTTCGATGCGGGCTGGCGAAGTGCTGGACATAGCGCCGTATAGCCAGGCCGCCCGCAGAATGGCAGCCTCTGTGTCGGCCGGCGACTGACGGGACGACCGCCAGGGCACGCACGCGACCCGAGTCACCCTGGGCCCACGACAATCCGCCGGCCCGGATCCCCGCCGCAAAGGCCCTTGCGGATCCACCGCCCGCTGAGCTAGATACCCGTTCCCCTTGGGTAACTACCGAACCCGCGCGAAGGCTGGCGTCCAAAGTGGCAGAGCTCGAGCGCCTTCAGTTCGGTCCTGCTGGGAGCCCAGTCGCAACAGCTGAGTAGTCGAGACCACAAAAAATTCGCGAAGGTGGCGGAATTGGCAGACGCGCTAGATTCAGGTTCTAGTGGGGTAACACCCGTGGAGGTTCGAGTCCTCTTCTTCGCACGACACTTCTCGATGACCCAGCTCAGCGCCTGACCCTACGAGCACGGCGCGCGCCTTCACAAGCGCGCTGGCCCAAGGGAGCTCACCGAATCGAATCTCCTGCTCGTGCGCGTGAGTCGGTTCTTTGGCCGTACGCGGCTGACGAACGCCGAGGGCGGGTCTACACTGTCGATTGCCCCGGAATCGCCACCATGCTGCTGAAGCCCGACGAAGTGATAGAGGGCAGGTTTCGCCTGCTGAAACAGATCGGATCGGGCGCGCACGGCGTGGTGTTTAGAGCGCGCGACCTCGAGTCGCGTGGCGACGTCGCGATCAAGTTCTTGTCCGACTCGATCGGACGACAGCCTGACTACGTCGAGCGGCTGAAGCGCGAAGCGCTGGCGATGGCCCGCCTACGAGGCACGAGCGCCGTGTACGTTCACGGCCTGCGCTCAGTCCCAGGCGGCAGCACGTACTTGATCATGGAATACCTGCAGGGACGAGACCTGCAGCGCTACCTGCAGCTGGCCGAAGAACACGGCGGCCAGTTCAAACCCGAGCGCTTGCTTCAGATGCTGCGTCCCATCGCGTCCACGCTGCAGGCCGCGCATGAACAGAACATGGTCCATCGCGACCTCAAGCCCTCGAACATTTTCGTGCTCGACAAGTCCGTAGGCGGCGGCGTCAGGCTCTTGGACTTCGGCTTGGTCAAGCTGCTGGATGCTCAGAAGCTGACGGGTGATGGCCAGGTGGCGGGCACGCCCAGTTACATAGCGCCCGAAGCCTGGCGCGGACACCCGCTGGAGCTAGACCGTCGAATCGACGTGTATGGACTTGGGGTGATCGTGTTTCGCGCCCTGGCAGGGCGTGTACCGTTCAGATCGAAGAACATGGTCGAGATGTTGACCTGGGCCCAATCGGGAGAGCGTCCGAGCCTGCACGAGCTGCGCCCCGACCTACCGCCCGAGATCGACACCTGGGTGCAGCGCACCCTCGCGATCAAACCCGAACAGCGCTACCAAACGATCGCCGCGCAGTGGTCGGCGCTCGAAGGCTTGTTCCCGAACGCCAGCCGCCCGCCACTTTGAGACGGACGACCGCCGAGCGTCCCTAGCGTTACGCTGGCGACTTCAGAGTGCCCGCCCCGCGCACGCCGAACGCGGGGCTATCCGCACAACGTTCAGCGGCCGAACAGGCGTCGCTGCAGGTCTTGTCCCGTCTTGGACGCGACGAAGCTCGCGACCCGCTCCAACACGGAGTCAGCTACCCCTGTGACCGCCACCGTGCGCAGCGCTTCCGCAGGATCGTCGCAAACCAACGCACCTGCGCGAATCGCCGTGATGTGCACCTGCTGCACCCAGGCTTGACTATCCACGCTCGCCGCCGCGAAGGCTCGTGCCGACGGCTCCAAACGATTGCCCTTGAACCACGGCATGGCTTTGCTGATGCGGCGCGACTGTGCGTCCAGCACACTGGGATCACTCAAGTCGGAGCCGAAGTTCGCCTGATAGTTCCGGGTCGCGCACACCAGCAACAGCTCGACTTCTTGCGCGCTCAGCTTGTCCACCAACGAGATACCGCGCGCGACGTTGCTCATGATGCGAGCCAACGTGAAGACCTTCACGGTTTCGGGCTGAGCGTCGAACTCGGCGTGGATGAACACACTGGGATGCTCGCCGCACTCGACGCTGACGCCGGGCGGCCCCGTGCGATGCACGTAGACGTCGAACTCGGACACGCCGAACACGGCGGCCACGTCTTCCGAGAGCGCCCGCAGCTTGTGCGCCGAGCGTGACACGACCTTGTCGCGTGCGGACACGCCGTACGCCTCGAAGTTGATCGGGTACAACTTGGGTAGCGCGGGCGACAGCGACTCCAATAGATCGACCGCGGGCCCTGCGACACTCGTTTCCTCTTCGACCGAACGTAGCGCCGCTCCCGACAACGCCCCCGCGCGAGCAGACGACGGCCTCGGCTGATGAGCGCCATACATCGTGCGTTCGTCCTCCGACGCCTCACCGACGGCGATGAGGGGTGCTAGCGCGGCCCGCGCGCTGGCTGTGGCCCCCATGCCCGTGTAACAGGCTGCAAGTGAACGCCAGAAGCTCACCGCGTGAGGCGCCCCGCGCAGCAACTCGTGATAGGCCTTCGCCCCTGCTTCGAAATGGCCTGCACGCTCCAGCCGTTCGGCGATGGCGCGTCTCAGCTCGGCGTCGTTTGGCGCCAGTTTACTTGCAGCGCGCAACTGCTTCAAACCTTCGTCGGCTTGGTCCAGGTTGTCGTAGAGCACGAAGCCCAACGCGCGGCGCGCTTTCATGACCTGGTCGTCCGTCAGCTCGGAACGCTGCAAATAACTCTGGAGCGCGTCCGCGTAGGGCCGCCAATCTGCCTTGGCGCGCCGCGCTTCGAGCCACTCGCGGTACTCGCGCGCCACCGCGTCGTCCGTTCCAGTGAGTGCAACGGCTTCGGCAAATGCCGTCGAGGCTTTCTGCATGTCGCCCTGCTGACGATGCAGACGCGCCGAGTGGTAGAGCGCGCGTGCACGCTCTGGATCACTCTTGGCGGTCTTGACGAGTTTTTCGGCGGTGGTCGCCGCCGCGCCGAGCTCCTCCCGATCCAACTGAACGCGCAGCATCAACTCGAGCGCCTCGCGATTCTCGGGTTTCATACCTAACGCGGAGCTGACGTTGCTGGCGGCCAGCGCCGTGGCTTTCAAACGCTCGTGTTGAATCGTTGCGAGCCTGAGCAGTGCATCGAAGCGCAACTCATCGTTCGGGTTGAGCTTGAGCAACGCCTGCAACTGGCTGACGCACTCGTCCCACTTCTTCGACCCCGCGTAGAAGTGCGCCAGCAGCAAGTGCGCATCGACGTCGTTCGGGCGCTCTTTGAGCGCGCGTTTGACGGCCGCCGTCGCCGCGCCCGCGTCACGTTTCGCACGGCTCTCGAGCCGCGCCACTTGCACCCAAAGCGCGGCGCGTCGTTCCTTCGACTGAGCGGCTTCGGCAGCACGTGACAACACGTCGATCACGAAGTCGGGACCCAGGCCTCGACCGTGCAAACTGACCAACGCATCCGCCGCGCGCGCGTGATCGGGATCGAGGTGAAGGGCCCTGGAGAGATGGGTCGCAGCACCTCGCTGATCGCCTGCTTCGGTCGAAACGTTGGCGGCCAGCACCAGCAGGCGCGCTCCTTCGTCGACGCGGCCCAAACACGCCGCCTCATGCTCCGCGGCTTCGACTAGAAGTTCGGGAACGAGCCCCTGTTCGGCGATCCGAGAAATGCCGCGGGCCGCAGCCATGTCTCTCGGCTCCAGCAACAGCGCCGAGCGGTAGAGGTCCAGCGCACGGCCGTGATCTCCACTCGCTTCGAAAGCTTCACCCAGACGCGTCTTGTGCGCCGCGGACGACGACCCATCCAAGTCGGCCATCGCCAACTTGGCGTCTACTTGCGACGTCAAGGTCACGTCAGCCCCAGAGAGCGATACGGCCTCCAAAGCGCGCAGGGCCTGCACGTCGTCAGGCGCGACGTGCAGCAACGCAAACTGGGTCGCGCGCACTCGCTCCCAGTCGACCGTTTCAGCGCGCTCCAACGTCGCGAGCAACCCACGATAGGCGGCGATTTGTGCGCCCACGTCGTCGAACGCCACCGCTTGACGTTCGTAGACGCTGGCCAGCGCGGCGTCGTCACCTCGAGCGGCATAAATGCGTTCGAGCGCGAGCAACGCGCCCACGTGGTTCGGATCACGCTGAAGCATCTTTTCGAACACCGCCGCGGCCACGTCGGGTTCGGAGAGCATATCGCGCTGTACCTCCGCTGCGCGGAAGGCCGCTGCCGCCGCGTACATCGGCTCAATGCCCTCTTCCTGCTCGACTTCGAGCTGCGCGGCAAGGCGCTTGTGTTGGCCCGACTGCTCGAGCAGTCGCAAACAGGCGTCCGTCGCGGGACGTAACGCAGGATCGAGTTCGATGGCTCGCCGATAGGCGACCAGCGCGCGCTCGACGGCCCCGAGGTGGTTTTCGCAGGTTTCGCCGAGCAGCAGCCAAACCCGCGCTGCTCGTTTCGCGTCCGCCTCGTGGGTGGCTTCGGCTTCCAGCAACTTGCAGACCTCTTCGAACTCTTCCGTCTTCGTGAGCAGTCGGCGGAGGGCGACGGTTGCGCCGTGGTGTGTCTTGTCGAGCAGAACCGCCTGGCGGTATTGGGTTATCGCCTGATCCAGCTTACCCAAACGCCGCTCGCAAATTTCCCCCATCTTGAACAGCAACGCGGCCTTGGCGGGTTTGGCGGCGATCACGCGCAGCTCCGCCGCATGGGCGGTCAGCAGTTCGTCCCAGCGCCCCTCGGCGTGCAAGAGCTCGCTCAAGCTGACGATCGAAGCCTTGTGATCGGCGTCATCGCTCAGGATGGCCCTGAGCAACTCGATGGCGCCCGCCCGATCGCGCAGTTGCTCGGCTCGAACCATCGCAGCTCGGTGACGCAGCGCGAGCTGCACGGACTTTTCTCTCGTGTGCGTGACCTCGAGTTCGAGCGCGCGCACCAGCGTTTCGAACTCGCCGCCGCGCTCCGCGGCGCGCTGCAACGCGTGAATCGCCTCCATGGAGCTCTTGTCGATGTCCAAGATGCGTTCGTAGGTGCGCGCCGCTGCCTGGGGTTGGCCGAGTGCCTCTTCCTCCAAACGTCCGATCGCGAACAGCAACGATACGCGTTCGTCGTCGTGATGCGCGACCTCGATGCCGCGACGACAAAGCTCGATGAGCTCGTGCCAGCGCGACAGCTGACTGTACAAGCGCACCAACGCCTTGAATGCAGGCGCGTGGTCTGGCGAGAGCTCCAACGCCTTCTTGTGGTGTTCGATGGCATAGTCGACGCTACCGAGACGAACTTCGCACAGCTCGGCGATGCGCGCGTGGAGCGCCGCGCGGTGCTCCACGTCCTCACTGACGTCCGCTTCTTGGCTCAACATCTGGGCTAGCTGCCGCCACTCTCCGCGCGCCTCCCACAATCGCGCGAGCGCAACCGTGGCGGGTCTGTACGCGGGGTCTGTCTCCAGTGCGAGCGTGTATTGGCGAACCGCCAAATCGGGCTGATCGAGCCGTTCCTCGTAGAGCTGCCCGAGTCGATGCAACACATCCACCGAGGGAGGCTGCTGTTGGGCTGCCAGTCGCTCGAGTGCGGAGCTGAGGTTTTTGGGAGCGTCCGTGAGGTCGTAGAGACGCACCAGCTCTTCGAGAATGGTGACGTCCGAGGGCGCGAGAGCACTCGCCTGTTCGAGTGTTGCAACCCCCCGGGCCATGTCGCCCATACGCTGGACCCAGAGTTGTCCAGCGCGGTACTTCGCGAACGCCTGGGCTTGACGGGTCGTGGCCAAACTCGCTTCGAGTTCCAGCGCTTCGATCAACTCCTTCCAACGTCCTTTTTGGTAGAGCAGCGCCCCGAGCGCCGGGAGTGCCGAAGGGGCACGAGGGTCGACCGCGAGAGCTGCCTTGTAGAGCTCGATGGCGCGATCGGGATCGGCCAGTGCGGTCGCACTGGTCCGCGCCATCTGACACAGGTACGCGGCGCGTTCCGCAGGGAACGATGCTGCCGCATTGGCCGCCGACTCCAGCGCGCTGACCATCTTGCGCCAGGCGCCAGCTTGCTCTTCTGCGTTGGCGAGCGCTTTGAGGATGTCGAGTCGCGTTGGCGCGAGTTCTGCTGCGTGCGCAAACGCATCGCGCGCGTCAGCCTTGTGCCCCAGACGCTCCGCGAACATGCGCCCTTTTTCGTAGTACAGAGTGGCCTTGTGATCGGCGTGGGGGGACGCTTCGATCTCCGCGTCGAACAACTTGAGCGCTAGCTTGTAGCGACCCAGGGCAGTGAGCACACGACGCGCACCTCGCAAACTGGGCGCGTGTTTTGGTTGGAGACGTGCGGCGTGCTCGTAGTGTCGTGCGGCTTCCTCGAGATCTTGCAGCGGACCTTCGAACAACCGCGCGAGTTCGTAGTGCAGCCGCCCTTCCCTGCCGCGCTCTGCGTTCTTGGCGAGCTGACCTTGGAGAATCTCGGCCAGCTGCTGGGCGTTGTTTTTCATCGCCTCGCGCTGACCCGGGGTTTCGTCGAGACCAGACAACTCTTCTTGTTCGACGGCTGGAGCCACTGCCTGCTGGTGCCAGTGTTGGGTCAGCTGCTGAGAATCGGTCAATGGTTGAGACCGCGCTGCATCCACTTGCACGTTGGGCGATGAGGCATCCAGCAGACTGTAGTCGTCGATCAGGCTCGGCTCCTCGACCACACTGTTATCCTCCTCCACCAAGTCGTCATCCAGCGGCTCGGCCGCGTCGCTCGAATCGACGGGCAACGGGGTAGTAGTCGCTGGCCTAGGCGGTCGCGGAGCAACGCCCGGGCTGAGCGGGGTCGCCGCAAGCGGCAGCGGTGTTACCCCTGCCGCGCCCGGCGAAGGTGGTGAAGGAAACGACCCGAGCGGCGCGGAGACGAGGGGGCCAGATCCCGACGCTGAAGGCGGCACAGGCCCGCGCGTGGGCGAACGACGTGATGGCGGCGCCGGCGGCAAGCTGCCCAAGCGCGGTCGCACGCTGGGCGGAGCGGGTGCCACCACGGGCGCTGGCGCCTCTAGTGGAGCAGGGGCCACCGAGCGCGTCTTCATCGGAGGGGGGGGCGGACGCTTGCTGGCAGAGAGTGGAGTAGCCGCCGTTGCCTCGGCCACCGTGGGCGCGTGAACACTCGGCGGATTCGAAGCGGCGGCCATTGCTGACGCGGGAGACACGTTCGGCAAGGCGCCGGGCCTCGGCACCCGGCTCAGGCGCCCCACGCCGAGCGACGCGGCGGAAGCCTTCGGCGGACGTGAAGCTGGACGCGGCGCCGCGCTCTTGGGGGAGCTACCTCGCGCAGGTGGCGGGGGCGGAACAGACTTGACCCGGCTGCCCGCGGGCGGCGGATCCGACTCGACCTCTTCCAGCGCATCCCCCAGTTCGTCCTCCGCCAGGTCCAGGTCGCCAGATTGCTTCGGCTCTGACTGCTTCGCGTCTGATTGCTTCGTGGCTGGGCGTGGAGGCATCGAGCGTTCCGCCTTGGCG
The DNA here is from genome assembly GCA_965651905.1 of uncultured bacterium. GTDB lineage: Bacteria > Myxococcota_A > Polyangia > Polyangiales > Polyangiaceae > SZUA-265. The sequence goes on from CBFGUG010000003.1 coordinate 67,509, forward strand.
GAACCCTTGCGGGAGCGTTTCTTGTTCGAGCGTCCGCGCCCCTTGCTTGCAGCGTCTGGACGCGGCGGACGGATCGACTCAGCCTTGGCGGACTTGGTATCCGAGGCCTCTTCGTTGGCGGAGCTCTCTGAAGCGGACGGCTTCGGTGTTTCAGAACTCGCAGGGGCCTCGGCCGAATTTTCGGCCGAGCTGGACGATGAGGGTGTGACGCGTTCCGACTTGGGTTCCGACATGGGCGTCGGTCATCTTATCACGAATCGTGTGCCCCCAACTCGCTGCTTTGATCACGAAATCCGACGGGTTCGGTGCCGTCCGATGTGGCGAAACCGCCTCGGGCACGCTTGCGAGACGAGCCAGGTGCCGGGGGTTTTCGAGCGTACGTGGGCGGGCGGGACAACGTCTGGATCTGCGGGTCGGACTGCCGAAGTTTCGGGCAGTCGTTCTCGCCAACGCTGTGCTATCTAGCCGCGCTGTGTCGCCCCCGGCAGCCGCAGATCCAGGAGATTGTCCAGCGCTCGATGGGCTATGCCTCAGCCAAGTGAGAGCGATCGATCCCGCGACTGGGCTGGATGCTGTGGTCGATCTGGTGGTGGAAGGTGGGCGTTTGCTCGCACTCGGTCCAGGCGCAGCTCGAGCCGCAGGCGCAGCCGAACAGCGAATGGCCGTCAGGGACGGACAAGGGCTCGTGCTACTGCCGGGCCTCGTCGAACTGCACGCCCACCTGGAAGATCCCGGACGTGAGTACCGCGAAGATCTCCAGAGCGGCCTGAGCGCCGCCGCTGCGGGTGGCTTCACGCGAGTTTGCGCGCAGCCCGATACCGCGCCCGTCAACGACAATCGCGCGATCACCGAATCGATGCTGGCGCGCGCGAGCCGCGTCGGGAGAGGGCATCTGCACCCGCTGGCGGCCGCGACGCTGGGTTTGAAGGGAACACAACTCGCGGAAATTGGCGATCAACTCGAAGCTGGCGCCCAAGCCGTCAGCAGCGGGCGCGGTTTCGTGCCCGACGCCGCGGTCATGCGCCGCCTGCTGGAGTACTGCCACACCTTCGACACGGTGCTGATGCAGCATCCCCAGGACCCCACGCTCACCGCGGGTGGTGTGATGCACGAAGGGGCGCGCTCCGTGCAGCTGGGCCTGAGGGGTTGGCCGCGCGCCGCCGAGTCGATCGCCCTGTTTCGCGATTTGGCGCTCGCCGCCTCCACGGGCGGCCGCTACCACGCTAGTACGCTCAGCACGGCAGAAGCCGTTGCGGAGCTGGCGCGCGCAAAACAAGGCAACGCGCGCGTTTCGGCAGACGTGAGCCCCCATCACCTGCTGCTCGATCACGACAGCATCGGCGAGTACGACACCCGTTACCGCGTCGACCCGCCCCTACGCGAGAGCCGCGACCGCGAAGCGCTAATCAGCGCCCTGGAGAGCGGAGTGATCGATTGCATCAGCAGCGATCATCGCCCACGAAGCGCCCTAGAAACCCAAGGCGAGTTTGATGAGAGCGCTCCCGGATTCAGCGGCCTCGAGTTCTGCTTGTCCCTAGTTTGGGAGCTGGTAAAGGGAGGCAAGCTTTCAGCTGGTCGCGCGGTTGCCGCGCTCACCACTGGGCCAGCCAACGTCTTGGGCCTCCCAACTCCGCGGCTCGAAGTAGGCGCCGCCGCCAACTTCGTGCTCTTCGACCCCACCACCCCCTGGACCCCCACCCCATCTGATCTGCTCAGCAAGGGAACGAACAGCCCGTTCGTAGGCAAGTCGTTGGTCGGCCGCACGCTGCTGACCGCTTGCGAAGGCAAGGCCATCTTCGAGCGTCCTCACCCGGCGAACACTCGAAGCCCAAAGGACTCTGAATGAATCAAAAGCGCGCCCATCTCGCCCTGGCCGACGGCACGATCTTCGAAGGCTTCGCCTGGGGTAGCCCCGGAACTGCCACAGGCGAGGTCGTCTTCACGACTGGTATGACCGGCTACCAAGAGGTGCTCACCGACCCCTCGTTCACGGGTCAGATTGTGACGATGACCGCACCTCAGATCGGCAATACGGGCACCAATCCCGAAGATCCCGAAAGTGCCGACGGCAAGCCGCAGGCGGCGGGCTTCATCGTGCGCGATCCCAGCACACTGACTTCGAACCACCGCGCGAACAGCAGCCTTCAGCAGTACTTGGAGGCGAGCGGAGTGGTCGCGCTGGGCGGCATCGACACGCGTCGATTGACCCGAGTATTGCGCGACAAGGGTTCACAGAACGGCGCCATCGGCACCGAAGACCCCGACACCCTGGTAGACAAGGCCCGCTCGGCCCCCGATATGCAGGGGCTCGACCTGGTGTCGCGCGTGACACCAGCGGCGGCCTACGAGTTTACGGAATCGCGGGCGATCTGGGGCGCGTCTTTCCGTCCAGAGGCCGCGGTACGTGGCCCGGCGAAGTTTTCCCCCGAACGCCGCTATGGGGTGGTCGCGATCGACTTCGGGGCGAAGCGCAACATCTTGCGCTGCCTCGTGGACGTCGGCTGCGATCTCACGGGCGTGCCCGCGACCACCAGCGCCGAAGAGATCCTCGCGCGCAAACCCGATGGCGTGTTTCTGTCGAGCGGCCCGGGAGATCCGGCGGCGCTGGACTACGCGGTCAAGACGATCGAGGGCTTGCTCGGCAAGGTTCCGATATTCGGGATTTGCCTCGGGCATCAGCTACTGGCTCGCGCGCTGGGAGCTTCCACCTACAAGCTCAAGTTCGGCCACCGCGGCTTGAATCAGCCCGTAAAAGACCTCGCGACCAATCGCGTCGAGATCACGACACAAAATCACGGGTTCGTGGTCGACGTCGACTCGATTCCGAGCATCGCGAAATCGAGCCACTTGCACCTCAACGACGGCACCAGTGAAGGCCTCGTGGCGGACGAGCTGAACGCTTTCTCGGTCCAGTACCACCCCGAAGCCGCCGCGGGCCCTCACGACGCGCTATACCTGTTCGAACGGTTCACCCGCTCGATGCAGCGTCGCAGCTGAGGGCGTTTCCCCGACGTCGCCATCCAGGTACGGACCCGCTGCCCATGAGCACATCGAAATGACCAAGTCGATTCACTTCGTCAGCCTCGGCTGTCCGAAAAATCGCGTCGACTCCGAAGTCATGTTGGGCGTGGCGGAAGGCCAAGGTTATGCGCACACGGACAGCCCCGACCAAGCCGATGTGATCGTCGTCAATACCTGCGGCTTCATCGAACCCGCCAAGCAGGAGTCGATCGAAACCATCCTCGACCTGGCTAGGTACAAGGAAGAAGGCAAGTGCCGCAAGTTGGTCGTCACGGGCTGTTTGAGCCAGCGACACGGACCAGAACTCGCCGCCGAGCTATCCGAGGTCGACTACTTCCTCGGCTCGAGCGACATGTTGCGCTTGGCGCCCGTGCTGAAGGACGAAGCGCCGCGCTTGTTCGTCGGTAACCCGGCACAATGGGTGATGGAAGCGACGGATCCACGCCGCATCAGCACGCGGGGTGCCAGCGCCTACGTCAAGATCGCCGAAGGCTGCAATAGACGCTGCTCGTTCTGCGTCATCCCGCAGCTGCGCGGCAAACAACGCTCGCGCGCGCTCGGCGACGTGGTCTCCGAGGTGGAGCGGCTGACGGCAGCGGGCGTGCTCGAGGTGAACCTGGTATCCCAAGACACAGTGGCGTACGGGCGGGATCTGGCGGAGCCCAAGACCCTGGCCGATCTGGTGCGCGCGGTAGCGGACGTCCCCGACCTGCGCTGGCTCAGGCTGTTTTACTTGTACCCAGAGAAACTCAGCGACGAGATCGTCGAGTTGATTGCGCAGCACCCGAAGGTCGTTCCCTACATCGACATGCCATTGCAGCACGCCGCCGACGGCATGTTGCGGCGCATGCGTCGCGGGCACGGCGGCGCGAGGCTGCGCGAGTTCGTGGAAAAGGTGCGCACGTTGCTCCCCGATGTGGTGTTTCGCACGGCGTTCATCGTCGGGCATCCAGGCGAGTCACGAGCAGAGTTCGACGAACTCGTGCAGTTCGTGCGCTGGGCAGAGTTCGACCACGTCGGCGTGTTCCACTACTCCGACGAGGAGACGTCACACAGCTTCGAACTCGCGGACAAGGTCGACCCCGACGTCGCGGCGGCCCGGGTCGAACAACTGATGGCCGTGCAGCGCGAAATCAGCGCTCGCAAGAACCAGGCAAGAGTCGGAACTCGCCTGGAAGTGCTGGTCGAAGGCCCGAGCGAAGAGAGCGAACTCGTCATGCAAGGTCGCTGGAGAGGGCAAGCCCCCGACATCGACGGCTGCGTTTACGTCGCGGGGGGGCCAGTCGTGCCGGGCATGATCTACGAAGGCACGGTCGAGCAAGCCAGCGACTACGATCTGGTCGTCGATGTTGGCGAACTCGACGATCCCGACCTACAAGTCCGGACGCGCGACGAGATTCGTCTCAGCCATCGCAACTCCGATGGTCGTGTGATGTTGCGCACGGTCTGAAGTACGAGAACGACGACGTCCCTCGACGATCGTCACTCGTCGGCGGCTCCCGAGTCCTCGCTCGCCGCTGCAGCGTCCTGCTCGACGTCATTCGCCCCCGCATCAGTGGGGATCGGCTCAGGCCGCGGCGGGATTTCGAACCGCGCAAGCGGGCTGTCCGTGCCCGCCACCGAGTACCACAAGTGCATGAAATCACCAGGCTCCGCGGTGATGAGCAGCGAGTAGCGGTTGTCGCGTGGCAGGAACACGCCGCGAATGTCGTTGGTCTCGAGGTTGAGGACCAGGAGCTTCGCGCCGTCCACTGGCAGCGTCCCCTCTAGGACCACTTCACCATCTCCGACGTGTTGAATGACCCGAGGCTCGGCGGGAGGCGGAAGCGGCGGCAGTGTGGGGGTGTTGCAACTCCAACACGCGACGCTGGTGACCCAACTGAGCAGGAGTAGCGAGAGGCTTCGTCGGGAGTGGCGGCGCATGTTTGAGTCCAAAGGGGTGCGAAGCAAATACGATGCCGAGGCAAGACCCAGCAAAACCAAGCCTACTTGTCTGTTGAAAGGGTGCAACTCGGTTGGCAGGCCAGCAACCTGAGGTGACACCCTCGCTCACGCAGGTTTTGGCGCGAAGCCCGTCCAGCCGCTATGAACGCTCCCGCTCGTGCGCACCCTCCTGGCCCAGCTCCGTCCACTTCCCGTACTGCTCGCAGCTGGCGCATGGTTGCATTGGGTATGGAGTCCCTCCCCCGGCTGCTGTGAAGATCTGGATACGGCACTGGTCCACACCCTGGCGGATGATTTTCGCCTGAGCGCGTCCCCGTCAGACCTCTTCTGGCTCGATCAACCTGACGTCGGTGGCTGGCCTCGACAAACAGCACGGGCGTGGGTGTTGGCCCAAGCACCAGAGGAAAACAGCGATGTCTACCTATTGCGCACCACGCTGTCACGCGAAGGCGGGTTGCTCGGTGTGAACGGGGTGTTCAACGTCACCGACACGTTTGCGGCCGACGAACGCGAGTTGCGCGCGGCCAACGCACTCGCTGCCTGGACCTTGGGCAGCGAGACGGAAACCTATCGCATCGAGCTCGCGGACGCTGACGCGCCAGTTCCACTGGACTCCGAGCTGACAGAGTTACAACGCTGGCAATGGCGGCTGACTTGGCTACAGCGATACGGACAACTGGCGGGCTTGACACGTCGGAGCTTCAAGCTCGTTCCTCCCGTACGAGACCCCAAGCTCGCAGTGCGTGATGGCACGGTCAGCTGGGGTGGCGATCCCGCGGCAGTTCTTGTCGAGCGCGGCCAGCCACCAGCGTCGGGTGGGCGATTCGTAGTGGAAGAGCCGAAGCCCTTGGCCGCGCCCGGTAACTTGATCACGTGGGCAGTCGACCGCGTGCGCGGCTTCGATTGGTTCGGGAGTGATCGCATGCAAGTCGTCAAAGCTCTGGCGTACCGTTCGCGCGATTGGCTCGAACAGCAGCTCGGGCTGGAGCTCTCAGGCACGGACGATATGCAGGCTTTCGAGACCTCCGCAGTCGTGAGCGGCCCTGACACGACGACTAACCCACAGCGCGACATCGCGGAAGCGCGCGGCCCCGTAGACCTGGAGCCGCTGCTAGACCCTGCCTTCGAAGGTGAGGGACGATGGCAGAGCTTGGCAGGGGATCCGTTCGTGCACACAGACCCCAACATGCCGAATCTATTTTGGACGACGTTCATTCGCCCAGACGAGGATCGCAAGTTCTCGCGCGTGATGATCGTGCTCTGGGATCCGAGCATGGTCGAACTGCACATGATGAGCGGCACAGAAGAGCCCAAGAGCGCTACGGGTGAGACTGGTGCTGGTGTCGTGCCTGATGAACACCTGCCGCACCTGGCCGCGGCGTTCAACGGTGGCTTTCAAGGCACACACGGAAACTTCGGGATGGCCGTCGAGGACACACTCTACGTCCCCCCCAAACCCTACGCAGCCACCGTCGCCCGACTCGAGAACGGTCGAACAGGATTCGGTACCTGGCCCGAGGATCAACCGTCGATGCCCGACGAGTTCGATGGGTTCCGACAGAACCTGACGCCGCTCATCGCAAACGGGCAATTCAACCCCTATGGCAGAACTTGGTGGGGTGGAGTACCCGAAGGCTGGGAGGACGACACTCAGACCGTTCGCTCTGGTTTGTGTCGTACGAAAGCCGGTTTCGTCGCGTATTTCTACGGCACCAAGACCGACGCCGAACACCTAGCCCGCGCGATGCTGACCGCGGAGTGCGAGTACGCATTGCACCTCGACATGAACCAAGGCCACACAGGTCTCGAGTTCTACTCGGTAGACTTGGCCGAACGACTGCCTCCGTTGGCCATGCCTCTGAGCAACGTATGGCAAGCCGAAGGCCCGCTGGAACGACTGAGCGGTTACCGTTTTCGTGGGCGGCGTCTGTTCCGCGGCATGCAGCTGATGAACTTTCCGCGCTACATCCAGCCCGAAACTCGTGACTTTTTCTATCTCACGCGGCGACCGCACCTGCCTGGCGCACCGATCACTCGAAGCCCTCACCTCGAACCCCACGAGGGGCGTTGGTCGACCGCCGACCTGCCACAATACGCTCTGCCCCCCGCTCTGGCTCGCACGAGCTTGCGAGCAGACGCGCGCTACCCCGAGTCGCGGATGCATCTCCTCAAGGTAGATCCGTCGCGAGCCGAGCCCAGTGAACAGCGTAGCCAAGCCCAACACCTCGCAAGCTGGGCAAAGCCGACACCAGCCGAGACCACGTATTGGTGGCATGATGGCGCCCTGCTCGACGCAGCTGAGAGACCACACCCAGAGGCCTTCGCCCTGTTCTCAGGAAGCCGAGGTCCGTCTCCAACGCAGCGCGCGGCAGTCGGCGTCGACCGAGAGGGAATGCTCGTCTACGCTGAAATCGTCACGGGCGGCCCCCCGCAACATTCAGGCGGGGAGTTTCTGAAGGCGGGCCTGAGCATGGTTGGCGCCAGTCGCGTCATTTACCTGGATGAAACAGCAAACATAGTCGTGGAGGGGCGCGACTTGAATCGGCACCCAGTGCCCGCCCCCACCGAAGCGATACACCTGACCCGCTGGCATGACCCAGGTTTTCAAGATATTTTCACCGATACCCCGGTCGTCCCGCGCAACGTCTGGCGACCGCTTCAGAAATCCACCGCTACGAGCGCTAGCACCTCGCGACGGCCGGGAGATTCGAACTGATCTCACGCGCCGACGATCGGTTCGTCAGGTCCGTGCACGAGTAGGGGGAGCGAACGGAAACACACCGCTCGAATTCCAATCCAGCATGCAAATTTTCGAGCCAACCCGAGGCATAGCCACTAGCATCTGCTCCATCGCGGGTCGGATTCCGACCCGGAGGGGATCGTTTCGACCAAATCACCGTCAAATCGCCACAACCAAAACCGAGAAAAGCCGGCGCACGTGTGATTTGTTGGGTATAGAGCGCGCGCGACGCGCTTCGAGTTTTTGTTGATGGCCGACGCTGCCAGGAGAAAGCATAGCCGCGATGAGTGAGAAGGGCGGATCAGATCTGGACGTATTCGAGAACTTGAGCAAGGGCTCCCCCCCCGCGCGAAAGAAGACTCTGCTTGGCTTGAACATTCCGCCCGGCCCCGCTCCTGCGTCGAGTTCACGCGGCAGCTTGCCGCCGCCGCCACCTCCATCGCTTCGAACGAGCGTTCCGCCGCCGCTGCCGACGGACGCGAGCAACGGGGGTAGCGCGCCTGTGAACGCCAGCGCGGAGCTAGCTGCTGACGAAGTCGAAGCGCTCCCCGTCGAGGACGTCGAAGAAGTCGAAGAAGTCGAAGCACTCCCGGTCGAAGAGGGCGACGCCGCATCCTCACCAATCGCGGCGTCCTCACCCATCGCCGCATCCTCACCAGGCGCCGCGTCTTCACCAGGCGCCGCGTCTTCACCAGGCGCTGCGTCCTCACCAGACGCTGCCCCACAGGCTGATCTCTACGGCGAGGACGATGCGACGCAGGTGTTTTCGGGCCTCGGCTCCTCGCCTGAAGCGTCCGAGGCAACGCTCGAGCCTCCCACGCCATTGATGCCTGAGCTGTCCTCTGCAACGGGTTCCGCCGTCCCAGCTCCTGGTGCGCTCCCACCACCACCCGCTCCGCCAGCTAGCTTTCGTTCATCTGGCCCACCACCTCCTCCCCCCACCCCCGCGCCCGCAGCACCGTCCGCGGACGAGTGGGACGAGGATGAAGACAAGACGTCCGTGTTCAACCGTGAGTCGGCGTTCGACGCCGCTCACGTGCTGATGGGCGCCGCCTCCACGGTCGGCTCCGTCCCCGACCTACCTCCCCCACCGATGTCGCGGCCGTCCGCGCCGATCCCGACGTCTCCGGCGATCTCGATGCCGCAGCCGGGAGTTCCGCGTATCGAAAGTGCGGCAGACTCGGTGCCACCAGCGCCCGCCAGCAAGATGCCGCTGACGTTGGCGGTGATCGCGGCCATTGCCTTGGGCACCGCTCTGCTCTTCATTTTGAGCCCGAGCACGGGTGGCCTCGTGGTCACTGTAGCAGGCGAAGAGAACAAACCCGTCGACTCGGTCGAGGTGCTAGTGGACGGAAAAATCGCATGTAGTTCGTCGCCCTGCACCCTCGAAGATCTCACGGCGGGGCCCCACATGGTCCAGGCACGTGCGGAGGGTTACCAGGAGAACGCAGAAACCGCCGTGCTCGTCACCAGTGGACAAGATGCGGTGCACAACATCCGTTTGTCGCGCGCCTCGGGTACGGGAGTCAAAGTGTCGGGCACGGGCGCGGGTCTCAGGTTGTCGGTGGACGGCAAAGACGTCGGCCCGCTTCCCCAAGAACTCGAAAAAATGGCACCCGGCAGCCACCGACTGAAGATCGTCAGCGAGCACTTCGAGCCGTGGGAGAAGGAAGTCACTGTCACTGCTGATCAGATGCTCGTCGTCGAAGTGCCACCACTGAAGGTCACCAAAGGCCTGGCGATCATCAAGGCTGGCGATAATGCAGACGGCGCGCGCGTCGTCCTGGAGGCAGACGGTGACCGTCGCATCCTGACATCTCTGCCGATGAATCTACACATCGACACCTCGAAGCCACACAAGCTGACCGCGACCAAGCGAGGCTACAACAGCTTCCGACAGGACGTGACCTTCGAGGATGGGCAAGCAGAGCGCACCTTCGAGATCGAACTCGGCGGCGACGACGAAGAACCCAGTAGCGCGCGTTCGACCGCGCGCACCTCGCGACAGAGCGGCGGTTCGCGAAGCAACTCCTCCCGTGGGAGCGCGGCAGCACCCAGTGGAAAAGCCACGCTCAACCTGAACTCGATCCCGGTCGCCAACGTGATCATCGACGGGCGTCCCGTCGGCAAGACGCCCAAGTTGGGCGTCTCCGTACCAGCAGGCAAGCACACGGTCGTGTTCGTGCTCGATGGGCAGCGAGTGGCCAAGACGGTAAACGCTGAAGCCGGGAAAACGGCCACGGTCGTACACCGTTTCAAGTGACTGTGCAGTCGTAGCCCCCAGCCTCGAGCAGTCGTAGCGCAAAGGTTCGGGTGCCAAGCTCCGATTCGGTCGTTGCCGGCGAGAGCAGCACTATGGCTCGAGCGTTCGGCTGAAACGCTGCGACCAGCGCAGCCAGGACGTGTCACAACCTTCTGCGGTGGTCGTCGCCTGGCCCGCACACGCGTACGCGTCCACGGCGGGTCCTAGCACCAACACCTGGTCCTTTGCGACGAAGCCCAAGTCCTGTCGCCACAGATCCGCCCAAGCACTCCGACGCCGTGCGTTTTCTTCAGCCTGGCGCTGCTCGCCCCACTGCTGCAACGTCGCCTCCGCGAGCGTCTGAACCTCCGGATCGTCATTGACGGCGAGCGTTCGCGTCAGCATCTGAATCATCGCTTCACGTTGTCCCGCCCGGTTGAGTATCGATGCGGCGACGATGCAGTGGCGCGGGATTCGTTCGTTGCCAGTGGCGAGTTCACATGCTCGGGCCAATAACCTAGCCCCATCCATCTTCCAGCGTTCTCGTTCCGCACCATCGCTGAGGTGCGGTGGTGCAACGTAGGCGATGAACTGGCCAGCTACGAACCACACCTCTTGGTTGTAGGGAAGCGCCTCGGTACCCTTGATCATCAGCTCCTTCGCCCGCCGATAGTGATCTTCGGTGGGTGGTTTGGGCTGAATGGTGAGAAGCGTATCCGCATACAAGTACGGCTGCGGAAACGTCGGATCCAGATACATGATCGTCTCCAGGTAATCTCCGACGTGTTCGAAGCGACGTTTCTCTTGGAAATGAAGTCCGTAAGAGACGAGCACATGCGCCCAAATGAAGTCCGCCATCGCCGAACGAAAACCCAGACTCATCACCGCCGTGTGTTCTGGCGGTGGGAGCGCGTACGTATCCTGTTCCACATTCAGCTTGGAGTAGCGCGCCGCGGCCTCGGCTCGCACCACGGCGATACCGACGACGCACGCCAGAACTACGCCGAACTTCGCGAGATCTGCACCGCTCCGCCCACTTCGCAGTGGCACCTACTCGACCTCCCTATCCATCTCGATCGGAAACATCACGGCTTGATCACCCGGACTCACCTGTCCACTCACTCTGAAGGTGCTGAATACGCCGTCCCCATCCAGATCGCCGTGTGCCCGAGCGGTGAACTCAGCCATTCCGCCCCGCTGGTTCTCGCTGTCGAACGCGAATGAAAAGTGATGCGAACGATCGAAGCCGAAGTCGAGGGCTCGCCACGTCGGATGCTCCCAAGTGCCTTCGGGGTCATCCACACTTTGCCCCTCTGGGACCTGCTCGGGCGTCAACCCCACACTGGCGGGGTACGCGCCCTCTGTGGTTGCAATCGCAGTGGCGTTCCGAGCGATCTGGGACAGGCCATCCAAGGGCTCCGCCAGCCTCGAGGCTCGCAGGTCACGAACGAACGCGGGCACGAATACAGCGAGCACGGACCCCACGACCGAGAGCAGCACCACGGATTCGATGGGAGTGAGCGAACGCACCCGCTCAGACTAGCCTTGGAATGGTACCGAGCGCCACAATTCGACTCCGCCTCTGACCCAAGTGACCCGCCCGACGAGCGTATGGGATCCGTATTTGCAGCAGAATTCGAGCGCCCCAACGCACCCAGAGACTCGAGAACCCGAAGATCCAAAAGCCAGTGAAGGCGCAGCCATCCTGCTTCCGCAGCGCACCGTTTAGGCGACACGGCGGCTTGGTTCGTCCCGCGCCACTCGTTCGGAACGACTGGTTTCTACTGCCAGAGATTCTGCCGCAGCGGCGAACAAACTCACTCGCCCGTATTTTCGCTGTACACGTCAGTGGTCAGACTGTGAGCGATGACGTACGACAGATTGCCGTCCCCATCCAAATCGCCAACTGCGAAAGCGATGTAGAACGGCTCGCTGGCAGTGCTCGGGAAGTTCCAATCCGACTTGCTCGTCGGAAGCGTGGGAAACGAGGTGCCCGTCTGGCCTGCGACTACTCCGTAGGTGAACGACACGGGCCCTGCCACGTCCACCCCCAGCTCACGGAAGTTCGCGCTGGTCGCCGCGGAGTCTCCGTCACCTTGCCAACTACGCTTGAACGCGCCTGGCGTTGCGGACGGGTGACGGTTGGCGAAACTTCCGCCTGATACGTCCAGGTACACGAACGTGTCTTGGCGGTAAGCTTCTTCAGCCGCCTTGATGCTCGTGAGCACCGCAGCAGCCTCTGACGCCTTGGCGGTCAGGATGTATTTGCGGACGCCGAACGTCGCCAGCGTTGCGATGATGCCAATCAGAACCACGACGATCATCAACTCCACCAGGGTGAAGCCTCGACTGTGGTGTTTCTTTGGAGCCATCCCACGAAGTGCGTGCGAAGGGCATGCCAATGCCCACTCGTTTCGGCAGTGCGTCATTTTCGTCGCTTAGCCCAAAACGGGCACTTCCATTCGAGGAGTCCACTGACAATTTGCGGCGGGCGTACACCAGCCACTGTCATTTTTCGACGTGCCACACATCCCGACACTGGCCCACGTGAGGGAAGGTGAGAAGTGTACGCAACAATGTCGAGCTCGCGTTGCTCACTCGCCCTCGTGCTCGCGGTAGACCTCACCGTTGATGCTGGACGCGAGATAGAACGCCACTTCTCCGTCAGCATCCGCATCAGCCACCGCCTGAATGACGTACCAAGGTTCGTTCGGTGTCGGCCAGCTCAGACCTGGAACGGTCTCCGCGGGCGCGGTCATCGTCTGTCCTGGGAGTCCCGCACTCGTTTGGTAGCCGAATCTGACGGGGCCGGGCGCCGTAGGATTCAGCGTGAGCCAGCGAGCGTTGTCTGGGTGTGTGCCGCCAACCCCTTGCAAGAACGTGGTTCGCCTGTTGCGATTCCCAGACTGCGCAGGATCCCACGGATACCAGGTACCAGACTGCGAAACGTCGAGATACACGCCTCGAGTAGAACGGTGCCGCTCCTGGGCGGCGCGGATGCTCTGAATCATGGTCAGCGCCTCTACTGCGCGCGACGAGCTCATGTGTTTGCGCAAGGACGCGACGCCGACGGTTGCCAACGTCCCAGCTATGACGACGACCACCATCAGTTCGGTGAGAGAAAACCCCCGAGAACTCGCGCGACGTCCGACCATGTTGGGCAGTATGACAAGAACTCGCCGCTCAGGCGAACGCGAGTCCAATTTAGCTACGTCGCGCGACAGCCCCTCGGCTCGGCCCAGCGCTTTCACGAGTCCGACGACGAGGAATCGTCGTCGTCGTCACTCAATGCATGTTTGCTGAGGCGGTAGCGCAGAGATCTGAAACTGACTCCGAGGATCTGAGCGGCGGCCGTTCGCACCCCCCCCGTGCGATCCAGCGCCTGCAAGATGAGCCTGCGCTCCACCTCGCTCAGCACTTCATCGAGGTTGCATCCCTCTTCGGGAAGCTTGAGCAGACCCACGCCCTCGGAAGACGCCATACCGCTGACCTCTTGAGGCAAGTCTCCTAGACCGATGGCTCGCGCGCCCGCCAGCGCGACCGCCCGCTCGAGCATGTTTTCCAACTCGCGCACGTTACCCGGGAACGAGTACCGCTCGAGCGCTCGCAGAGCGTCTGGAGTCAAACCGTGTACGTCTTTGCCCATCTGCTCTGCGAACCGTGAAACGAACTCGTCCACCAGAGTCGTGATGTCGGCCTTCCGATCGCGTAGCGGTGGTAGTTCCAGTCGAATGACGTTCAACCGATAGTAGAGGTCCTGACGAAAGTTTCCTTGTTTGACGTCCTCTTCGACGTCTCGGTTCGTAGCGGCAAGCACTCGCACGTCGACCGACTCCTCGGCTGTGGCACCTACGGGTCGCACCTTTCGCTCCTGCAAGACGCGTAGAAGTTTCACTTGCAACGGCGCGGGCAATTCACCGACCTCGTCGAGCATGACCGTGCCACCTTCGGCCTCGCGAAAGATCCCTCGGTGTTTACCCGTCGCCCCCGTGAAGGCGCCCTTTTCGTGGCCGAACAACTCACTCTCCATGAGGTTTTCGGGTAGGGCTCCACAGTTCACGACCAAGAACGGAGCGCTGGCCCGTCCCGATGCATCGTGAATCGCTCGGGCTACTCGCTCCTTCCCCGTTCCACTCTCACCCGTGATCAGTACGGTAGTCTTGGTGTCGGCGATGCGCGTGATCAGGTCGTAAACCCGGCGCATGGCTTCACTCTTGCCGACGAGTTGTGCCGTCCCCGCGCGTACTTGGGCCCTGAGACGCGTGTTCTCCGTGACCAAGTCGTGACGGTCGAGAGCCTTGGCGACCAGAGTCGTCAGTTGGGATGGGTCGAACGGCTTGGTCACGAAGTTGAAGGCACCTGCGCGCATCGCGGCGATGGCGTTGTCCACCGTGGAGTGCGCCGTCATCAGGATCACTTCCGTCGCTTGAGACCTGCGCTTCGCGGCGGCCAACACGTCCAATCCCGAACCGTCAGGCATGGCGAGATCACTGAGCACCAGCGCGAACGGTTGAGGAATGTCGGCGATCGCTTCCGCTGCCGCGACGTGGCCTGGCGCGACGACGACGTCGTACCCCTCACGCCGCAACATGATCTGCAGCATTTGACGCAGCGCAGGCTCGTCATCGACGACGAGCAACTTGATTGCAGGCGGAGCCAGAGAGCCCATGGCGGCAAGATACACCAGCGATGGGTACTGCCCCGGAAAATCTCTCGCGCGATTCACCGCGCACGCTCGCTATTGCGCTTTGGCGACAGCATCGTACCCTATGCGCGTGCTAACCCCAGCCTTCGCGAAAGCGCTTCCCGTGAGGCGACTCGCGCTCGCAGCAGCAAGTGTCTTCCTCGCGGCACTGGGCTGTGGGGAAATCGTTCAACGTCCGCTGGATGAATTGAACCGCCAGCCGAGCATGGACGAGGATGACGACGACGCCCCTTCGCCCGATGACGGCGATCTGCGGATCGAACTGCAGCCCGACCAACTCGCAATGTCGCCGGGCGAATCCGCGGAAGTTCACATTCGAGTAACCCCCGCCGATCGACACGAACTCCGCGTCGCACTGCTGGGAGACGCAGAAGGCGCCTACGTCGACAGACCCGTCGTGCGGACGGACACGGAGGGGCGCGCTAGCGTGCGAGTCACGGTGCCTGGCGACTCGTCGGGCTTGCGGTTGCAAGTCTCCGCCCAGGGCTCTGCCGCCGAAACGGACATCCGTGTTTCGCACCAGGACGTGGGCGTCTTGATCGTGCGCCCCGAGTATTCTGGCATGCGTGAGATCGACGTCTGGGGCGCCACGCTCGTCGAAAACAGGTCGTGCATTCAGTTAACACTCACAGAACTGGAGTATTCGCAGACTTTCGAAGGTGTAGACGTTCTCGAGGTAGAGGGGGTTCCAGCGGATACGCAGCTGACGCTGGTGGTCCGGGGCAACGAGTACGCATTCGGTTGCCGCGAGGGCGTCAACCTCGAAGGGGATCAGGAGCAAACGGTCACGATCGCCGTCACCGACCGCCCGTTGCAAGTCGCCGCTCTGCGCTTCGACGTCGGATTCGGGCTGGACCTAACCACGGAAATCGCCGCCTCGATCGCACAGGTCTCGGAACTGATGTCCCAAGCGTTCACCGAGGGACAGAGTACCGACCTGAATGCCGTGTTGGCCGAGATGTCTTCGGCCTACGGTGACGAAACGGAGTTCCAGCGGGTCAGAGAAGAACGCCAGTGGGACGACCTGTTGATCGCGGCGTTGACCGAAGCGGGTGCTACGAGCGGGCTGAGTTCGCGTGTGCGACTGTGGCTATCACAAGCTCAGAGTGATCTGTTTGCCAACGAGTTTCTGACGGCCAGTTTGGGTGGGGCACCAGGCGCGGCAGGTCACGGGCTGCTCTCGATTCGGATGCTCTCGGGACAAGCGCCCCATTCCGTGGGCACACCGAGTTCGTTCTTGGTCGACCTCGCAGCGGAGCCCGAGGATCGACTCAGGATGGGCTTCGAACTCCTGTGGCAGCCCACTCGCGTGTTGGCGCAGCTGGCAGAAATCCGAGCTCAACAGGCGGCGACCATGGCGGGAACACAGTTCGAAACCGATGAACCTTCTGCTGCTCGCGTGCTCGCCAGCAGCATCGACTGCCGACGGGTCGGCACGACTCTACAAGCAAACGGTAGCTCAGGGCTGGATGACTGCGAAGCAGAGTGCATCGCCGCGTTGTGTGAGTCGGCTCTCGAAGTGATGTGGGAGCGGGTCGAGTTCGCTGAGTCAGAGCCCTCTCGGGTGGAGATCACGGCGGCCGGTCCCGCAGAAATCGACGACACCGCGCTACCTGTCGGGTTCGCGGGAGCGTGGGTGGGTGACGCAACCTTGCTCGATGGAGAAGTCATTCCCGTGCGCGGCCCGTTCGCAACTCCAGACCCGACACAAGCAACAGATCCGCCCTCGAGCTCGAGTTCCGCGCCCTGACTCCACGGCAGCCTCATCGATGGGTGCCGTGCCCACGACCGCCGAGCGCAAGTGGTCAAAGCCGCCGCTCAGCGCGATTGGCGAATTTGTTCGCGAGCACGCTCTGCACGCCAAACGTCTGAACGGTGACTCAATACGACGCTCAGCAACGACGCCAGCATCATGATGGCCGCGAGCACGCGAAACAACCGAACCCGCCGTTGCCTATGACGTTCTTTGCAAAACAGGTACCCCAGCGGCAATCCCGACAGCAGACCTCCTGCATGAGCTGCGTTGTTCACAGGCAACATCACACCGAACAGCACCGCATAGAGCACGACTTGCATCGCGATCTGCTTGTAGGCTGGGTTGCGTCTCGCGTACAGGTAGCCAATCAACGCGCCAGCCAGCCCCAAAACCCCACCTGACGCGCCGGCAGTGAGCCCGCCGAATCCACTGAATTGAGTGTACCAAACGTGACTCGCGACGAATCCCAAGAGTGCAGTCGAAAGTAACGTGACGACGTAACGCGCAGGCCCCAATTGGGGCTCCAGTGTCCGTCCGAGCGAGATGACGGCCATCATGTTGAATAGAACGTGAAGCACGCCAAAGTGGACGAAGGTTGCTGAGAGCAAACGCCAAGGTTCCGAAGCCACCAGCTGCGGCGCGACCGCGCCCCAGCGCAGCTTCTCCCAAATTGACTCACTGCCCATGAGCAGTGCGCCCAACGCGCCCTCTCGCTCGAACGGACTCGACAGCCCAACGTCCAATGCGGCCAGAAACCAAGTCGCCGTGCAGGCGGCTACGAACAGCCGCGTCATCGGGGTTTCTCTGCCGAGCAACGACACGATCAGCTGCGTCGCCGCCGTCTTCATGGCACTCGGGAACGTGCTGTTGCAGCGAACGCAGCGAACTTCGTCGGCGGCGTTCAGCGCTCCACACTCTGGACATTGCTTGGACCCACGGGACATCGTCGCGGCCTTATAGAACAACGCGGCAATACGCGGTCCGCAGAGATGGCGGAGCCGAACTACCGACCAGGACGGAGCTGCCTCTGGACAGTGAGATGCGCCACGGCAGGTCGATGTGGTGAGCGCGTCTCCGGGCACATGCACAGGTGCGCATTCGCCTCGCCTTCAGGTCGTCGGTCCGACGCCGTCTAAACACTCGCACAGGCCCGGGGACAGTGACACTATTGCGAAAGTTGGAGGGCCCGAGTCCCACAGTGCGCAAAACTCAGGATCTGGAACAACTTGGCGATCAGGTACCGAAAGTCGTACCTGGGGTTGATCTGCGCGAGCTCTCCATCGGCCCCGAAGAGGCGTTCGTGTTTTCGCGCATCGATGGGCGAACCAGCGTGAAGGACATCGCGATTACCACGGGCCTGCCGAAAGACCGGGTCGCGCAAGCCGTTCACACTCTACAAGCTCTCGGCGCCCTCGAAGGTGGGGGCTCCCCGAGTAAGGGCCAACGATCTTCGGGTAAGCGTGCTCCGTCGTCGAGCAGTCAGCGGCACGCGCTTCCGCTCACGCATCAACAACCCGCGCCCCGTGCAGCAGGCTCCATGCGGGTCCGCACAGACGAACTCGAGGAGCGCGTGGATGCAATGTGGTCACGACTGCTCCACGAGGACCATTACCAGCTGCTAGGCGTGGCTCGCGACGCCGATCGCAAGACCATCAAGGCTGCATACTTCGAGATCATCGCGGATTTTCACCCCGACAAGTACTACCGTCAGCTGAACGCTGAGCTGAAAGGCCGAGTGGAAGTGGTCTTCCAGAAGCTGACCGCGGCCCACGAAACGCTGACTCGCGGCAAAAAGCGGGCGGAGTACGACGCAACGCTAACCGACAGCGCGCCCCAGCGACGATCCCCAGTCGCGGACGTACCGCCTGCGCCGCGCCCCGACATCCACGATGCCGACCTCGCGCCGCACGCGATGACCCAGCCCAGTATCCCGAAACCCGCACCGCTGCCAGGTTCGGTACGTACCACCATCAGAACCCCAGCCACGAGACCGATCGACGCGATCGACGTGAACATTGCGGGAGACGAGGGCCGTCCTCTCGCACCCGCCAGGTCCCCGAGCGACCCCACCCCCGCGACGCAACCGAGGCCCGATCGCACGGCACGCCTCGCTCACGACATGAACGTCGGCCGCCGCTCGGACAACCCCGCGATGTCGAATCGAGCGACCGTTCCCGCCGAAAATAGTGCGGCCGCCCAGGAAGCCGCGATGAAGTTCGCCGCGATGATGCAGCGCGGGCGTCCTTCGACTTCTCCACCCAGGGCTGGTGGCCAGGAGTCCCCTACCCTGCGACCAACCGCGCGCCCCCCGAGCGTGACGGCGCAGACCCTGACCGCCGCCACTCGACCGACCTTGCGCCCTTCGATGGCACCGCCTGAGCCCCCCGAGGCTCGCATCAATCGCTACATCAAAGATGCGGAACGTCATCTTCGCGAGGCGAACGCGGTGGCGGCGTCCAATTCACTGCGCTTAGCGTCCTCGCTCGCGCAGTCGAGCGGGCAGTCGACTGGAGAAGCCGTCCAGAAACTCGCGGCGTTGCAACGCGAAGTGGACGCGCTGTTGTTCGACGCGAACCTGCTCAGCGCCAAACGACACGAACGCAATCGAGAGTGGACGAACGCGGGCCGATATTATGCGAAGGCTGCGCGGGGGCAACACAGTGGGGAACTGTATGTGCAAGCTGCACGCTGCTACCGCCAGGGCGGAAGGAAACGCGAAGCACTGGAGCAAGCCCAGGCGGCGATTGGAGCTTGTCCAGCAGATTCTGCGGCCCACGAGCTGCTGGGGCACATCTACGAGGAAACAGGCGAGATCGCCCGTGCGATCGCACAACTCGAAAAGGCGCTGAGCCTCAAACCCGATGATGATGCTATAAAAAGCCAGATCGCACGGCTGAAGCGCGGCAAAACTGGGGTCTAATCCAAACTATCGGAAACCATGGAGCGAGTGATCGGTATCGACCTGGGCACGACCAACTCGTGCGTCGCCGTGAAGGACGCAGAGGGGGTTCGCGTCATTCCCAACCGCGGCGGCTACAAGACCACGCCGAGCATGGTCGCGGTCACGCAGTCGGGTAAGCGACTCGTGGGGCACATCGCCAAGCGCCAAGCGATCACGAACGCTGAGAATACCGTGTACGCGGCGAAACGGCTGATCGGGCGTCCCTGGGATAGTCCGCAGGTAGCCGCCGCTCGTGAGACCTCTAGCTTCCATCTGGTCGAGGGCCCACACAACGACGCTCGCATCCAGCTTCGCGACGGAGTGTACTCACTACCCGAACTGAGCTCGATGATCTTGCAGGAGATGAAGATCATCGCCGACGATCACCTGGCGCAACCCGTGACCAAAGCGGTCGTCACCGTGCCCGCGCACTTCAACGACAACCAGCGCCAAGCGACCAAAGATGCCGGGGCGATCGCAGGGCTCGACATCATTCGCATCATCAACGAGCCGACCGCCGCTGCGCTGGCGTTTGGGTTCGGCAAGCGCATCAACGAAACGGTCGTGGTCTACGATTTGGGTGGCGGGACGTTCGATGTGTCGATCCTCGACATCTCCCAGGGTGGAGTATTCAAAGTGATCGCCACGACCGGCGACACCTTCCTCGGCGGAGAAGACTTCGACGCTGAGGTGATTGACTGGCTCGTGGCCAGCTTCATGGAAGAGCACGGCGTGGACCTGCGCCAAGACAGAATGGCCCTGCAGCGTCTCAAGGATGCGGCAGAGAAAGCCAAGTGCGAACTGTCGAGCCTGGAGTCTGTCGAGCTCAACCTCCCCTTCATCATTTCTGCGGGTCGCAACGAGGCACTGCACTTACAGTGCACGTTGACCCGAGACAAGCTGGAAGCGCTCACCGCATCCCTCGTGGATCGTACGATCGAAATCTGTAGGCAAGCCCTCGAAGGGGCCGAACTCGACGTCGAAGACATCGACGACGTGTTGCTGGTGGGCGGAATGACGCGCATGCCCGCAATCCAGCGCGCGACGGAGAAACTGTTCGGTAGACGGCCAAATCAGGGGGTGCACCCCGATGAGGTCGTCGCGTTGGGCGCAGCGATTCAGGGCGCCGCACTACTGCAGTCGTCGGAACAGCTGCTGCTGTTGGACGTCACTCCGCACTCGCTCGGCATCATGACCGCTGGGCGCCACTTCGAGGAGCTCATCGCGCAGAACACGACCGTCCCCACCAGTAGTTCCAAGGTGTTCACTACCAGCCGCGACAATCAAACTGCCGTCAAAATTCTGGTGATGCAACGCGACGATGCGGAGGATCACAACGAGTTGCTCGGAGAGTTCGTACTGACTGGCCTTCGTCGCGCACCGCGGGGTGAAGTCGAAGTGGAAGTCACGTTCAAGATCGACACGGACGGCATCGTCAGCGTCAGTGCCACCGACATCGAAACGAACTTGGCGCAAACGATTCAGGTGACGGCGTCCAGTGGCCTGACGGAAGACGAGGTCACGGGCATGATCGAAAACGCCAAGGGTTACCTCGTCGAACGGCGCGCAGACGAACGCTTCGAGGAAATCAAGCAAACGGTCGAACGAGCCGCCGCGGAGCTCGAACGCCTGATCCCCAGAATCGAGCAAGTCGTGGGGCGCAGCGAGTTCGGACAAGACGCGGTTCGCCGAGCACGAGAAACCCTGGAGCGTGCCGGCACTGCACTGAAGACGGGTGATGCAGACGCCGCCAAGACCGAACTAGCCGTCATCGAGCGCGTACAAAGACTGTTCCGCCAGGTCGTGGCTGGCGCCTGAATGCACTAGGCAACCAATGAGTTCTTCGCACGAACACGAGTCGGACGACGATACAGAGACCGACACCGCAAGCGACGACCGAAGCGCGCTACATCCGTCCCCCGTCACCCGAGGCCCGGCGACCCGTCGCGAGCGTCTGTCCGGACGTCCCACGGTAGTGCCTACCTCGCCCACTTCGGACGCAGGGGAGGATGAGAGCCGCCCTTCCCAAATCCCCACGATAGAACCCCCCGAAGACAACGTTCCTCCGAACCCCTCTCCCGGATTGTCTCTGTGGCCACCCGGCGAGTCGCAAGCCGCCCTAGGCTTCGTGGACGCACACAACCGATCGAGTGCGCCCCCCAGCTTACCGCCACCGAGTGATTCCGTTCACGATCGCCCCACGTGTTCGGGCCTGTCGTTGCAAGATCTGTTCGATGTGGGCAACTTCAGCGGCGCGCTGCTCGAAGCCGAGCGACGTCTGGCACGCGACCCCGACGACGAAGAGGCCATGCGTTACGCAGACGAGTGCCGTCGCACGCTGACTGGCATGTACGTCGCCCGCATCGGCTCGCTGGATCGCGCCGTGGAGTTGCGCATTCCGATGGACCAAATACGCTGGCTGAGCCTGGACCACCACGCGGGCTTCATGCTCAGTCTGGTGGATGGCGCAACCACTGTGGACGAACTGCTGGACATGTGCGCGATGCCACGTCTCGAGGGGCTGCGCATTTTGCTCGAATTGCACGATCGCGACGTCGTAGCCTTCGCCTGACCCTTTCGCTGAGCGGCATGGCCTCGGTCGACTCGCTCGACGAAGAATTCACGGCATGTCCCCTGGCCCCTCGAAAAAAGGTACTGCGCAAACGCCGCTCGTCACTCGAACGAGCAGCCGTATGCGAGGGGGACCCTACGTGCCAGGCAACTCGGCGTGCGAGGTGATTCCATGTATGAGGTGAAACTGTGCGTGGAGTAAATCGGTGGCGTGACGCCCGTACCTGGAGCTGCGCCGCACTCCTGGCCACGACTTGGCTGGCTCCTGGGCAGACTCACGCCCAACCGAGCGCGTATCAGCTCCACGCCTCGCTCGACAGCTCGACTCACACCATCACAGCCAGCGGAAGAATCACGTTCGAAAATCGTACGAACGGCCCATTGCAGGAACTGTGGCTTCACCTCTACCTCAACGCTTTCAAGAACGACAGAACGCTGTTCTACCGCTCGCCTTTCGATCGCGCCAGAGGCGGCGCGACGCCCAGCGAGTGGGGTTACGTCACGATCGATAGCCTGACCGACGATCGCGGTGAGGATCTATGGAGCTCCGCGAACTTCCCAACACCTGATGACGAAACGCTCGCGCGCGTGCCGCTGCCCCATGCAGTTGCTCCAGGTGATTCGCTGAGCTTGAACATCGAGTGGCGTTCCAAGTTACCGAGTGTCGTCGATCGCACGGGGTTTGCGGACGACTATCATTTCGCGGGACAGTGGTACCCCAAGCTGGCCAAGCTGGAACCCGACGGGCGTTGGGACGCCGCAAACTTTCACCCCCATGGCGAATTTTATGCGGACTTCTGCGACTACGACGTCACGCTGGAGCTACCCAGCGGGTTCGTCGTGGGCGCAACGGGCCAGCTAGTCGAGGAGCGATTCGAGGATCAACGCCAAACCAAGCGATACGTCGCGCAGCGAGTCCACGACTTTGCGTGGACTGCATGGCCCGGGTTTCTGGAGCACGAAGAGCAGATCGCTGGCACAACCGTAACGTTCCTCTACCCGCCAGGCCACGAGCACAACCTGCTTGCTACCGAGAAGGCCATCGCACATGGGCTCGGTTTCTTCGGCCAACACTATGGCCCATACCCGTATCCGTCGCTCACGGTCGTTCACCCGCCCCGCGAGGGCAGCGCCTCTGGCGGAATGGAATACCCGCAGCTCATCACCACTGGCGGTAGCTGGTATGCAAACCACCTGACGCGAGCGGTCGAGCAAGTTACCCTGCACGAGCTGGCACACCAGTGGTTCTATGGGCTGCTGGCCAGCAACGAACGTCGTTTTCCTTTTCTGGACGAAGGCTTCGCGTCCTACGCGGACGGACAAGCCGCCGAGGCTCTGTACGGCAACGCGAGCGGCGTCGACGTCTTCGGCTTCGAGGTATCTGCGCTGAGTTACTATCGACTGCTCGGACTCGCCCGCGGACACGACGCAGCGATCGCGCGAGCAGCCGCGGAGTTCCCCAGTTTCGGACACGTGGGCGCGATCGTGTACGGGCGCACTGCGACCGTGCTGCACACGTTCGAACGAGTCCATGGGACAGCCTTCACAGCAGGCCTCGGCGATTATGCCCGTCGTCATCGATTCGGCCACCCCACGCCAGATGATCTACGCAGCAGCCTCACCCAACATCTCTCCTCCGAGAGTGTCGATGCGCTCACGGGTGCTCTGGAGAACCGAGGCTGGGTTGATTTCGCCGTGACGTCGCTCGAGTCCACACGACGTCCGACTCGCTCTGGAGCGGTCGACGACTCCATCGCAACCCACGACTTGGACGAATACGTCGGACGCGCGGTAATCGTACGCCGAGGCACGCTCGTGTTTCCCGTCGAGATCGTGCTCACCGACGCCGCGGGCGCGGAATACCGTTCACACTGGGACGGCGAAGGAGAATGGACCGAGGTCGACTACTCGGGCGGATCCGAGCTGGTCAGCGCAGTGGTCGATCCGACCCAGCGCGTGCTGCTCGACGAGAACCTCGGCAACAATTCACAAACCCGCGCAGCTCGCCCCCCCGTGAAAGCGTCGGCTCTGGCGGCGTTTTTCTGCCAGGTGTTCACCCACTTATTCGGAGCGTGACCGTGGAGAATGCCCTCGAGACTTCACTCTCCCCCATCTCGGGCGGCCCCACGCCAGAGCCGCGGACGGAGTCTGCTGTTTCTGACTGGCTCGGCTTTGGTCGTGGCTCGTGCCGTGTGGTGGCGTCGCTCTCGTATTGGGGGGCGCGCAGCTTCGCAAGCCTCGTCGCCGGACTTCCAGTTGCAACACTCCTCGCAGCCCACGTACGCGGCTACGAAAACGGCGACCAAAACCTCTTCGAAGCGGGCGGCATGCTGCTGCTGGACGCCATCTTGCAGCACAGTGAGGCCCTGGGCGCGGCCGTCGAGGTGGCGTTCGCCTTGTGGGCAATAGGTCTGGGCCTCGGGTTCGTGACCATGACGAGTGTCGTGGGCGCCCTCGCGGGCGCTCGTCACGCCACCCTGGAGAGCTGGGCTGGACGCACCGCGCATGCTTTCCCACGAATGCTGGTATTGAGTTTACTAGGCTGGCTGGGCCGCGGCGCACTCGCGTTCGTCGGCTTTCTACTGATTTCTCTCTCCGTGAACCTGGGCGACACGTTGGATGACGAGAAGATGCGCGGACTTTGCGTCGCTGTCGGCGTATTGATCGCAGCGCTCCTGGTGGTGGTGGTGCAGCCCTGGTGTGATCTCGGGAGAGCTCGGGCCGCCGCCGTCGACGAGCCACCGTCGCGTTCCGCACGCTGGGCCTGGCGACTACTGCGTCGCCGCGCAGGGTCGACGTTCGGCAGCTGGACGGCGGCCGCGGGCGGCGGCGTGACTTGCCTGGCCGTCGCGGCGGCCTCGACCCCCGCGTTCATCACCAACGATCCCTCCGCACTGCAAACAGTGCTCATGATCGTGATTCAACAGCTCGGCTTCGCGGGCGCGACGGCTTGCCGGCTAGCCTGGCTGTCGAAAGCCGCAGTCCTCGCTCGGCCCGAACGCGGCGTGGTCTGACGCTCCGCCCGACGACTAGCTCAGCTTTTGGACGCAATTCGATACAGTTGAGCGTAGCGACGGGCCGCGCGGTCCCAGCTCAAGTCGAGCCGCATGACTCGACGCCGCAACTTGCCCCAGTTCGAAGTGTGCGTAGCAGCCAGTGCTCGACGAGCGGCGCTCAGCAACGCGTCAGGACTCTGTTCGACGAACAGAAAGCCCGTACCCGTGCTCAGCTGCGCGTCACAGTCGACGACCGCGTCGCGGTTCCCGAAAACGCTCAAAGCAACAGGCACGGCTCCGTACCTCTGCGCCACGCGAACTGAATGACCCGTGAGGTGTTGCCTGCTCGGACACAGTGCGATGTCGGCCGCTGCCAAGACTCTGCGACGATCACCACCCGAGGGGCTTTCCAAGAAGCGGTAGTTCGGCAGCTTCTTGAGCTTGCTCGCCGCGAACTGGCGGGTGAGGGCCTTGCTCGACCCCGCCCCCACGACCACGACGTTGACCTCTTCCTTGAGCAACTCGCCGAGGCAACTCGCTACCAGATCGGCCCCCGACTCTTTGTCGAGCTGCGCGGCAAAGGTTACCAGCGGCTTGTCAGGCTCGAGTTCGAATTCCAGCTCGCGACACAGCGCCGTCTTACAGCTGCCTTTGAGCTGTGGGGCTTCTGCGTCGAATCGCGTAGGAAGCGCAGTATCTACGGCGGGGTTGTAGATCGCGGTGTCCACGCCGCCGAGCACCCCGTGGATCTCGAGTTCAGCTTCCGCCAATGCGCTCGCCAGCGGACCAAAGTGCTCCGACTCCTTCAGGTCGTGGGCAGTCGTCGGGGATACGGTCGCGACGACCTTGGCGGCGAGCGTGCCGCCCTTGAGCAGGTTCGCCCGCGACCCCAAGCGCAACCGCTCCTTACCGTCCGCGTCGACGTCGAGACCGATCGCCTCACACTCTTTCCACGTCAGGCTGCAGGTGCGATTCGGATCGTGCACGGTCAACACCGTGGGCAGCGGCGCTCCGGGCATCAAGCTCAGCATCGCGCCAGGCCAGTCGTGGGCGTGCACCACATCGTAGCTACCGCCCTGTTGCGTCTTCTGTTGAAACAGCGCGCGGGCGGCCGAAGCCAACATCGCGAACCGCGCCGCATTGTCGGGATAGTCCTTGTTGTCCTCGCCGTACGCCTCAGCACGAGGTTCGACTGACTTGGACTCGAACAATACCAACTTGACCCCCGAGGGGAGTTGCCCGTCGTAAACCGTCACCGTCTGGTCGCCATCGAGCTGGAGTGGCGTCAGGCGCCGCGCCATCATCAACCCCGAGCTCTCGAGCCCCGCCATCTTCGGAAGCGCGATCGTGACCTGATGCCCGGACTGGCAAAGCGAGCGGCTCAACGCAGCGACCGCGTCCCCCGTTTCCGAAGCGCGGACGTAAGGGGTCAACTCCGCGGTAACCATCAAGATGTCCATCGGCGGCGGGCGTACCATGACAAGGGGCTGGTCATCAGCCCAATTCGGACTACTCTGCCCCCCCGCCATGCAGGAAATCGTAGGAAAAGCCGCCATTTTGCACGAAGCGCTGCCGTACATTCGGCGCTTTCACGGCAGAACGTTCGTCGTCAAGTACGGCGGTCACGCCATGACCGATCCGGAACTGAAGCAGAGTTTCGCGCGCGACGTTTGCCTGCTTCGCTACGTCGGCATCCAGGTGGTGGTCGTCCACGGAGGCGGCCCACAAATCGACCAAACCCTGAAGCAAATGGGCATCGCCAGCGAGTTCCGCGGCGGGTTGCGCGTGACCACCGAAGAAACCATGCGCGTGGTTGAAATGGTGCTCTCGGGCCAGGTCAACTCGGACATCGTCGGCCTGATCTGCAGCCAGGGTGGCCGGGCGATGGGTCTGTCTGGACGTGACGACACCTGCCTGCGCGCCTCGCGCCTGCCCGAGGTCGACGGCAAAGACGATCAGGGCAACCCGATTCGCGTCGATCTCGGGCGCGTGGGCCGACTCGACCGCGTCTCGCCGCGCCTGATCGACGAACTTTGTCGCAGCGGGTTCGTCCCCGTAATCGCCCCCATCGCCATCGACGAAGAGGGGCTGCCGCTGAACGTCAATGCGGATACGGCCGCTGGCGAAATCGCGTCTGCCCTGCGCGCCGCAAAGCTCGTGCTGATGACGGACGTTGCGGGCGTGCGCGACTCCGCTGGGCAGCACCTGAGTTCTCTAGGGGCCGCGGCTGCAGAACAGCTGATCGCAGATGGGACGATCAATGGCGGGATGATCCCCAAAGTGCGCTGCGCTCTGAGCGCGGTCGAAGGTGGAGTGGAAAAGGTGCACATCATCGACGGTCGTCAGCGGCACGCACTGCTGCTCGAGATCTTCACAGACAGTGGCGTGGGCACCGAAATTCATTCCGATAACCCACTGCCGACGAGCCCGACGCCATCCATCGCGCCTGAACCAGCGCCCCGCACGTGAGCGACCCTCGCTGGAAGACCGCGGATCTCGAACGCCCCCCTGGTGTCGACCCTGACGCCACGGCGCGCATGTTGCGGGTACCAGCCGAGCTCGCGGGCTCGCGGCTCGACGTGTTCCTCAAGCTGTCGCTGCGTAACACCAGCCGTACGCGTGCCAAGCGCATCGCCCTACAAGCGGCCTACGACACCGACGGCAACAAGCTCAGACCAAACCAACGGCTCAAGGCAGAGCAACACGTCGTGTTGTGGCGCGTTCCCATCGACGAAATGGACGACGATTTGGAACTGCCCGTGTTGTTCCAAGACGACGACTTGCTGGTGGTGAACAAGCCGCCGCACCTCACCGTGCACCCGACCGCCAGCCATTACCACCACACCGTGATCATGATGCTGCAGCATCGTCACCCGGGTCAGTATTTCAGTCTGATCCACCGCCTGGATCGCGACACCAGCGGGGTGCTGCTCTTGGGATTGTCGCTCGAGTCCGATCGGGCGTTCAAGATGCTCCTTGAAGGCACGCTACCCTTGCCGCCGGGCATCGACGGCAGCGTTCGCAAGACCTACCACGCGATCACCTGGGGCACGCCTCCCGAGGGCCTGATCGACATCCCGCTAGAACGCGACCCCACGAACTCACTACGCGTGAAGATGCGCGTGGCCGCTCCAGGAACTGGGCTAGAGGCAAAAACCCTGGTGCGAGTGCTGAAACGCTGCGACGGCTATGCGCTGGTCGAATGTAAGCTGCTGACAGGCCGACAACACCAAATCCGCATGCACTTGTCAGCCGTCGGCACGCCAATCGTCGGCGACAGACTCTACGGGCCAGACGAACGTTTGCACGCCCGCGGCGCGGACGGCTTGCTCACCGAAGCGGACTACCAACTGCTCGAACTCGAACGCCAAGCGCTCCACGCGGCGCGCTACGAACTCGTACACGCATTGACCTGGCAGCCCTTGGTGATCGACGCACCTCTGCCTGCGGACATGAGCGAGTTCTGGCAGCGGGTGAGCACTCGAGACTCGCAAGCCTAGGTCACGGAGCAGCGTCACCTGCGTCGTTTGCTGGCGCAGCGGCTTCGACGGGTGCTGCCGTATCGTCGTCCGTGGTGGTCGACCCCGAGTCGACTTCAGCGACGTCGCCCGAATCCGCCAGGTTGCTTGCGTCGGAGGAAACGCTGCCGCCCTCGGGAGCTTCGGTCTGCCCGCCTTCAGGTGACGCCGCGGCGGCTTCGGGCGCGTCGGGGTCGTCCGTTTCGCCCGCGTCCGTCGGCTCCGCTCCTGCTTCCGTTGGCTCGGAGCTGGGTCCGCCCTCGACCGGCTCACTCACGCCAGCTTCAGCCCCCGCCTCGCTTTCTCCAGTGCCGCCTTCGGCTCCCTGCCCCGCGTTGGGAGGCACACAACCCGGCGTCAGCTCGTCGAGCACCGACACCAGGATGCAGCGTTTGCGGGAGAAGTCGTTGCAGCCTTCATACCCAGCGAGCGCTTCCTCACATACATCGAGCGACTCCTCGGAGAATTGCGTGCAAGCGGCGCTGCCCGCGGGGCGGATCAGTTCGGGGCACTCAGCGACGGTCACCTCGTCTTCACAGGAGGTACTCTCGACGGCTTCGAGCAGTGCTTCGCGATAGCGCTCACAAGCAACGTCCTCGTCGACGAGTGGTCCGTCGGCGCTCCCGACTTGCTGCAGCCGCGGCTGCGCGGCGCGTTCCTCCCCGGCACCGCGACTCTCCTCACAACCAGTGCCCCAAGCCGCGAGCAAGAAACCGAGCAAAGGACGCAACGCACGGGCGCGCGGCCACGGCACGCCAACTCGATCGGAAAACATGGGGACATGGTAGCCAATCGTGTTCCCAGATGGCGAGCCCCGGATGGCCAGGGCCGTCCTTTGTCTTTCTCACTCAGCTCACGGGCGCGGATTAGCGAAGAAAAAGCGGTCCGCGCCGAGTCTGTTCGACGGTCGTCGGCCCGGCTGCCGCAACCGACGCGGGGGCGCGTTGACTGCGGGCGGCTTTGGCGATAGGCGGGCAGTTCTCATGCCTGTGCGACGTGCCCTCCTCTCCGTTTCCGACAAGACTGGCCTCACCGAATTTGCCAAAGCGCTGGCCGAGCTGGACATCGCGCTGCTCTCGACGGGCGGCACCTACCGGGCGCTCGAGGCCGCCGGGATCCCAGTCCAGGCCGTCGACGAATACACCGAGTCGCCCGAGGTGATGGACGGCCGAGTCAAGACCCTACACCCTCGAATCCACGGCGGCCTGCTGGCGCGCGAAGGCACCGACGAAGGCGACCTCGAGCGAATCGGCGCTGCCTACATCGATCTGGTGATCGTCAACCTGTACCCGTTCGAGCAAACGCTGAATCGAGCTGACGCCAGCTACCAGGACTTGGTCGAAAACATCGACATCGGCGGGCCCAGCATGCTGCGCTCGGCTGCCAAAAATCACGCTCGTGTCGCGGTCGTGTGCGATCCCACCGACTACACCTCCGTGTTGCAAGAGCTCGCGACGCCTGAAAAAGCATTGAGTGAGGACACGCGAAGGCGCCTCGCCGCAAAGGCCTTCTCTCATACCGCAGCCTACGACGGCATGATCTCCACGTGGCTGAGTGGCCAAGGTGAAGAGGATGGACACCCCCGCAGTCGCACGCTGGTCTTCGAGAAGTGTTACGGCCTCCGCTACGGAGAAAACCCGCACCAGGCGGGTGCGTTCTACCGTGAACGTGGCGCCCCAGAAGGTTCACTCGCGCGAGCGGAGAGCCTGGGCACGGGCGCCAAAGAGCTGAGCTTCAACAACTTGGTAGACGTCGAAGCAGCCGTCGAGGCGGTGCGTGACTTCGAGACCCCGGCCGCGGTGGTGATCAAACACGCCAGCCCCTGTGGACTCGCCACCGCACCCGATCTGGCAACGGCGTATCGCGAGGCGCGTCAAGCAGACGCGATGAGCGCGTTCGGCGGCATCGTCGCTCTGAACCGTAGCGTTAATCTACCCACCGCAGAAGCGATCGCGGAAACGTTCATCGAGTGTGTGATCGCTCCCAGCTTCGAAGAGCCCGCACTGGAGCGCCTACGTCAGAAGAAAGCGCTGCGCATTTTGGCAACGGGTGCGTGGTTGCCGGGCGACTACTCCGCGTTGCAGTTCAAGCGCATCGGCGGCGGTATCGTGATCCAAGACCGCGACGTCACGGGCGCTGGCGAGGTCAGAAACGGCCGCGTCGTGACCAAACGTCAGCCGACTGCCGAAGAGCTCGACGCGCTCGAGTTCGCCTGGATCTGCTGCAAACACGTCAAGAGCAACGCCATCGTGCTCGCACGACAAACGGGTCCCGATGCCTTCGCGACCGCAGGTGTGGGCGGCGGACAAACCGCACGCGTACTCGCCGTCAAGGTTGCCTGTGAAAACGCGGGCGAGCTCGCCAAGGGCAGCGTGATGGCCAGTGACGCCTTCTTCCCGTTCGCCGACGGCGTCGAAACCGCAGCTGCCGCGGGCGTGACCGCGGTAGCCCAACCCGGTAACAGCAAGCAGGACGCAGAGGTCATCGCTGCAGCCGACGCGGCAGGTATCGCGATGATCATGACGGGCGTCCGTCACTTCCGTCACTGATTCCGCGTAGCTGGCGATCCCTGTGACTCGACCGCAAGGGGTCGCCACTGCAGTCTGAGCGGAAGCAGGTCGGCGCCGAATTTCTCCGCAACAGGCGCGAGCGGCGTCCGACGTCGGGAAGTCCCCAACAGGAGATTTCCCAATGTTTCGAATCGTCATCACTTCCGCTTGTTTGATCGGTCTCGCAGCCAGCCAGGCTGCCCCTCTGCTCACCCCCGCAGCGTCCGCCACGCCAACTGCAGCCCTGTCGTCTCTAGATCTGCCGAAGCGCCAGAATCTGCCGCTGCGCGCAACTCCAACGTCCGCAGGGCTGCCGCAGTCGCACTCCGAGAGGCCCACGACGGCGACGATCCCCGAGCCCGTGTCCGCGCTCGCCAACCGCATGAACGCCGCCCTGCGCGGCGAGCGGGCGACGCCCCAAAGACGTGCCACGCGAGCCCACAAAGAAACGACGCCTCCCAAGCGCGAATGGACCTGCGGCAACTGGCAAGAGCTCTGGCAAGGCACAGGATCCGCGCGCACGTGTGAGTGGCGCTGACTGCCCCAATCGTCGCTATCAATGTCGATGCGAGTACGCAGCGCGCAGCTGAACGGTATGCGCGCTGCGGGCCACAGCTGCACGCGACGCGTCACTGGTGAACGTTGATCAACGTCCCACTGAGCAGAGACATGGCGCCATGCCAGTTCGCTGGCACCCGGGGCCGCGTCCAGTCGAACAGCCAGCGCGCGTCGAGTGGCGACAAGTTGATACACCCGTGACTCTTCGGAATTCCGAAGTCATCGTGCCAGAACGCCGCATGAAGCGCGTAGTTGCCGCTGAAGTACTGCACGTACGGCACGTCCCGCAGATCGAATTCGTCACCTGGCGTGTCGCTGTCCATCGTCGCAGTGACGTGTTTGGTGTGAACGCGGAACTGACCTTCAATCGTCTTGCGCGAGTCTAGCGGCGGGTCGCTGGGGGTCGTTTCGTCTGCTACCTGGCCGTTCTGAAAGTCCCCGCTCGCCTCTCCCAGCGTGACTCGCGCAGCCGCCGGTTGCGCCGATGTTTCGGTAGCGACTTCGGCCCCCGTAGACACGAGCGTGGCATAGACGGGGCGCATTCCCTCGTAGGCCACCAACGTTTGCTTGCTCAAGTTCACGTCGATCCACGTCTTGCCAGGTTTCGCCCAATGGGGTTCGCGCGACAGCGGCTCAATCACGACGAGTTGTTTCGAGTCTTCGATCCACGTCCCCGCACGCGTCTCGAGGTAAGTCTTTCCGCTCACCCGCAGGCGCTCGCCCGAGAGCGAGAACGCCTCGCGAAACTCTATCGGGCGAATGCGTCGCAGCCCCTGCCCCGGTCCGCCTTCGTACACGTGTGCATTTCTCGCCCGCACGAAACCCAACGGAAGCTCGTGACCCCGCCCCAGTGCAACACCAGTAAAACGACTGACGGCGACTGGCTGCAGGCGGTCCAGCGGCAAGATTGAAAGGTCCGTACTCAAGCCAAAAGCACGGCCGTTCTCCTCGAACAGTTCGATGAACGCAAAGGCGCTGTCAGCGATCGCGCGACCAGAAGACACGGTCAGCATGCTGCGCCGCGTTCCATCGGAGCGGAAACTCGCCTGCCCTCCCCGGAGAAACTCGGGAACCTCACCCACAGGAAAGTCACTCCAGGCGGCGGCGCGGCGTGTTCGCGAAGCGTTCGGCTCGGTGCGCCGCTGCTCTTCGACCGTGGGCACGCGGTTGTAGAAGGGTGGTGGGGGGGATCGCGACTCTCCGTACCAGTAGGGCATTTCCGCTCGGCGATTGGGGCGCCGCGAGAGTGCAGTTGCCAGCTCGATGTTCGGATCCGTCGAGACGTCACTGGAGCACACGTAGCCGTACGGTTCGATTCGTGTAAACCCTTTGGCGCAACCACGACCAGACACTTGCTCGGTGGCGCCCTGTACGAGTGCACCAGCCCGCAGGTATCCTACGCGACGACTGGCCGCATCAGGCTCACGGAACACGAAGGCCTCTCGCGCCAAAGCCACCAGCGGGGCATCGTTCTTCAGCGTAGGTGCGGCGGCTGACTCGTGGAGCGTCCCGGAGTCTTCTCTGATTGCTTCGTCGAGAGTCGCAGTGCTGATCCCAGGCGGACTCGGCTGATCTGCGAGCGTCCCAGGGCGGACTCCCTCCCCGCCCGACTCACTCGTTTCGACTTCATCGACGGGGTGCGCCTGATGGACCGTGTGCAGCGAACTATGTTCCTCGCCCAGCTCACCGAGAGGCAACCGCACACTCAGCGCCACGCTCGTACCCGTCTTGGGTGGGTCTGCCGTCAGCCAACCACCTTCACCACATCCAACGAGGCCGAGAGCCATCAACATCGCTTGCCAACGCATCGATGTCCCTGGCTGAGCACGCCTCGGCGCGTTCGGCCAAGTTCCTGCGAGCGACAGCCCTAGGGGAGTTGACTCGGCGCCGTTTTCTTGCCCAGCCCGACCAGAAACACTTCCACGCTGGAGTCCCTAGTGCCCTTGGGTTTGACCACCTTGACGCTGGTGAACGCCGCCGCAACCTGCTCTCGCGTCTGCTGGAAGTCCGCCCCCATGAACAGCTTGCCCACGAACGCGGACCCTTCGACGCCGTAACTCTGGGCTACGCCCAACGCCAACAGGAACAAGTCGGTACTGCGTGCCGCGTTCGCAAACTTGTCTCCCGTGGTACGCGGCGCCATGTCGCTGAGCACGACGTCGTAGGGCCCGTGTTCGGCGTGGCACTCCGGGGGCAGCGCGAAAGCGTCCGCGTGGAGCACGTGCACATTCGGAGCAAACGCCACATCGATAACCTGCAAGTCCACGGCGAGCAGCCGCCCCTCGGCGCCGATGCGCTTCTGGACGTACAGACTCCACGAGCCAGGTGCCGCTCCGAGATCGATCACCCGCTTACCTGGCGCAAGCAACTGGCAGCGGCGGTCGATCTCTTCGAGCTTGAACACACTGCGCGCAGGGTAACCTTTCGAACGCGCCTCGAGCGTGCGATGGTCGGGACCCGCATACGGATTGCGACGCGCCATCAACTCAGCTTTCACACATTGCTACCGAGCGTCAACAGCACACTCTTGGTGGCGTGGAGACCATGCGCCACGCAGTCTTCCGCGCCTTTCATCACTTTCAGCGAAACGACGCCACGCTGCGCTGCCTGAGCTCCCTGCTGCAACATGGTTTGCAGGTCGGCGTTGCTGGTTCCACGATGGTTGACCACCGCCAACAACCTACCGCCTGGAGCCAAGATGTGTGCGCACCGCTCGACCATTTGCGCATAGTCGGCCTGAACGCTGAAGGCCGTTTTTCCAACCGATGCGAAGCTAGGTGGATCGAGGATGACCCAGTCGTAGCGCTCCGGGCGCCGCACGGCACGGTCGAGCCACTTGCGCGCGTCCGCTTTGAGCAAGCGGTGCTGAGCCGCGTCCAAGCCGTTGAGGCGCAAGTTCGCGTCACCACGCATGAGGAAGGGCCGTGACAGATCGATGCTGGTCACTTGCTGGGCCTCGCCCAGTCCTGCCGCCACGCTGAACGAACAGGTGTAACTGAACAGATTGAGAACCCGCGCACCGCGACAGTGCGTTTGCAGGTACTGCCGATTGTCGCGTTGATCGACGAACAGTCCCGTCGAGAGCCCGTCGCCCAAACGCACGAGAAAACGCCGCGCGTCCTCGCTCACTTCGAGCTCGGTGTCGTGCGGCACGCCTGCGATCGGCCGTGAAGGAGCTAGGTCCGACTGGCGCTCGCGGCGCAGGTCGGCGCGCACCCGTTGCTTGTAGTAAACCCCGCGGGCACCTAGCTCCAGGAGCGCTGACGCCCACTCGAGCCGGCGTTCGTGCACCTGCCGCGAGTACGCGGAGAGCACCGCAAAATCGCCGAAACGCTCGACGGTCAAGCCTTCGATTTCGTCGTCGTCTCCATCGTGCAAGCGCCACGCACTAGTGCGCGACGTCAACCCGACGCGCTTACGCGCGGCCGCATGCAGCGTCCGCACGAACGACGACGCGGCGGTCAGGGTCGGCCGATCGAGCGCTTCGAAGGCCAACCCTCACCTCGCTCCGCTCAACCTTGGCTGGTGCCCTTGCCGCCGCGCTTCTTGACGGCTCCGCGCACCTCGACGACGCCGTTGGCTCCCCCGGGGATTCCGCCAGCGATGAGCACGAGGCCTTTCTCCGCCATCACGCGCGCGATCTTCTGGTTGAGCACACTAGCCGTCACGTTACCCAGTTGACCCGCCATCTTGCGGCCAGGCAACACGCGACCGGGCGTCATGTTCGTACCGATCGAACCACCGTGGCGCTGCACCTCGTGCGCACCGTGGCTACGCTTCGAACCAGCAAAGCCGTGACGCTTCATCACGCCCGCGTAACCCTTGCCCTTGGACACGCCACGCACGTCGACGAACTGCCCGTCCTGAAATACCGCTGCCAAGTCCAGAGTTTGCCCAACCTGAACAGACTCCAAGTAAGCCGCATCACAACGGAACTCGCGCAAAACCCGCTTGGGCGTGACTTCCGTGTTCTTGTACTGGCCTGCGAGGGGCTTGGTGGTGTGCTTGTCCTTGCGATCATCGATACCGAGAATCACGGCGTTGTAGCCGTTCTTCTCCTCGGTGCGCTTGCCCACTACCACCGAAACTGCCTCGACCACGGTCACGGGTGTGACCGTGCCGTCTTCGGCAACGAGCTGAGTCATTCCAACTTTACGCCCGAGCACACCAGGATGCGAATTCATGAGTTTTCACCTTGTAGTTACGGCCTTGTCCGCGGTTGCATGGGCTGGGATCTCCCAAGGCAAGAGCGAGGCAGCGGGCCGCGCCCGATCGAATGGCTCACGCCTCGATCGAGTCTGGTTAATCGCAATGCTTCGGCGACGATGGCGCCGCCAAAATCGAAGCGGCGACATACCCCCATGCGCGAGCGCGGTCAAGCGCAGAGGCGTTATTTGAGCGTTGACGGCAACGGCTCGGGATGCATAATGCCGGACCCTTTCACCGACTGGGGCTAATTCACCATGGCAATGACATCTCCCATCATCCAAGAACTCGAAGCCGAAGGGCTGCGTACCGATCACCCCGACTACCGCGTGGGTGACACCGTTGCCGTGCACTACATGATCGTCGAGGGCGACAAGATGCGCCCCCAGGTGTTCAAGGGCGTGCTCATTCGCCGTAAGCGAGCGGGCAGTCGCAGCACGATCACCGTGCGAAAGACGAGTTTCCATGTAGGTGTCGAGCGTACGTTCCTCGTCCACACCCCTCGCTTGGTGAAAATTGAGGTCGTGTCGCGCGGCATCGTGCGTCGCAGTCGGCTGTACTTCCTGCGCAACCTGCGCGGCAAGGCGGCGCGCCTCCGCGACGAACGCGATCGCTGAGCCAGCCACACCACCAGCGTGTCGACGTAAAGCGCCGCGAACACGTCAATGGTTTGCGGCTTCGCGGTGCCGCACAGCGGCTCGTCGGTCGGGACACGCTGCCGCGCTCGGATTGCGCTGCAATCCCGGCTACTCCGTTGCTGTGCTTGTGCAGTATGCTCGCCACGCTGCCGAGTTCGGCCGCAGGTGGATTGGGAGAGTGGAGCCGAATGTTGCAGTGCCAGCATTGCCGTCACGTCAATGACGAAGCGGCACGATTTTGCGTGGCCTGCGGTCGCCCGCTGGCTGCGCAGGGCGGTGCGACTTCGGCCAACCCCACTGCGGGTGCTCAGCCGACGGGGGCAACCAAACCGGGGGTAACGACCGATGTACAGGCGGCGGTACGCGTCTCTACCCAGAACCATCAGCCCGTAGCGTCCACGTCGGGACCAGTGACGACGAGTCGCCTGCCCTTCGCAGAAACCGCCCCGCCGATCCTGGACGGAAACGTCGCGGATCGCCCGATCCTCAACCGAAACGCTTCGCGGTCACAGGCGAACACCCCTGCCGCTACCCCCGGGCTTCCTGCACACCAGCGTTCGCGCGGTGGCACCGCACCGATGTCCATCGTGCAACCACTCGAAGTGCCGCTCGATGCACCGCGTACGCTCGTGGGTTTCCTAGTCAGCTACGACGGTACCCCGCTTGGCCAATCTTGGCCCATCCATCAAGGCAAGAACGTCATTGGACGTCTCGGAGCGATGGGCGGTGCGGATATCGAGCTGCCTCACGCCACGGTGTCCCATCAACACGCGACCCTGTGGGCCAGTGCCAGCTCCCGTCGCGTTCAAATTGTCGCCCAACGCACGACCAACGGCACGACCGTGGGAGAAACCGCACTCGAACCAGAACGAAGACGGGAACTCGCCGACGGCGACACCATCACGCTCGGGCTGTTCAAGCTCGTCGTGAAAATCATTTGAGCCCAAAACACAACTCACGGCTTCAACCCGAAGCGCAATCGAACGCCCCAAACCACCAGATCCGACGTCATGAACCGTTTCGAATACTCAATCTCTCAGGCGCGAAAACTGCCCCTCGTGTTCGCTCGACTGCTCGTCAGCCTGGCGCTGTTCGCCATGTTGGCCCCCAGTTACGCCAGCGCGGCTCCTGAAGCGCACATACTTCGCATCGACCCGCGTGCGAGCACAGCCAGCGGCACGCCCGTGATCACCACGGTGGTCGAGGTCCAGCAAAGCAAGCGCATCAGCAACGCGACCGCACACTGCGCCACGCTGAAAGGGAACTCTCGCCTTTCGTGCATGGCTGAGGCGCTCGAAAAACCCCTCTATCAGTCCTTCGGGTTCCCAGAAGAGCAGGCGTTGTTCACCGTGAACGTCGACGGTACCGACCGCCTCGGCAAGCTGCTGTCCGTGGAGGAATGGGGCAAGAGCCAGCGAGAACCCGGCGTGGGTACTGCGTGGCTGATTTTGATCGATGCGGACGCGCGCATGAGGCAGAGCTTCGAAGATGCGAGAGAAGTCGCGGAACGCTTCGTGTCGTCGATGGGCCCCAACGACATCGTCAACATCATGTTCTTCAGTGACCGGCAGGTCTTCAAGGACTCGGGCTGGCTGCCCTCCAGCAAGAAAAAGGAGGCCTCGTCGTTCGTCACCTCGGTGGATGACACGATCTCGAGCCAGGGTCGCAACCGGCCTTTGCTCACGATCATCAAGAACGCGGCAACTGACGGCTTCAAGGCGCTAGGGAACACTGGCGAAAAAGTCGAGGTCCCGCTGCATCAAGCGATGGTGGTTCTGTCCAGCGGCTTCGGCGGCACCGACCCCTCCACGACTGGTCCCGGCGCGTTGCAGCTCTCGCAGTACATGACCAACGGCCGTTTCCCCGAGGACAACACCGCGCTGCCGAAGACCCCCGTGCCAGTGGTGAGCATCTACTTCCCAGCACGCACGTACGACGAAATCGCCAACAACTCGCTCGAGTTCATGCAGAACATGGCCAACCCGGAGATCGGCGGCTTCTTCAACATCGTCCAAGCGGGTGAAGGCGACTCCCGCGCGAAGTCCATCGTCAACGCCGTGCGCCGACGCTTCAGCAAGATGTACATTGCCAAGTGGAAAGTCGCGTGCATTGCTCCGAGCGTCACGCAGTCGTTCCAACTGGTGTTCAAGAACGTCAACCCGCCAATCGCAGGTGATGCATCGTTCAAGGACGTGCCGATAGGAATCGACCCTTCCACTTGGCCTTTGGACATCAACGTCCAACGTACCCAAGCAGATGTCGGTGAAGGCGTGTACCCAGGCGGGAAGTTCAAGGTCTACGGCGACTTCTGCTGGCAGGGTGAGGAGAGTCGAGCCGAAGTTTACTTCGTCCCCGCAGGTCAGGCGTTACCCGCCGATCTGAGTGGCGCCAATCCCGAGCAAGCCAAACAAGCTCAGCAGCAACTGATCAGCCAGGGAATGAGGGGCCAAGCCCTACAAGCCGCTGATACCTTCGCGGAGTTCGAAGTACCAGACAATGACAAGTTGATTCACGGCTCTGGATCCGCAGCAGTGGCGCGCGTGCTCGTCTACGACAATCAAGCGCGACGCATGAGCGGAGCGACCGCTGACAACATTTTGCAGGTGCGCGCCCGTTCCGCGCCGTTCCCCTTGGTGTTCGCCTTAGGTGGGGCGTTGGCTTTCGTGGTGATCGCCCTGCTCGTGGTCGTCGTGGTCCGCAGTGGTGGTAAGGGCAAACGTCGTGGTGCCTCGCCAGCGCCCGCAGCGCCCGTCGCATTCAACCCAGGAGCCCCCGCCCCATACAACCCCGCAGCAGCGGCGCCCGCACCACCTCCCATGATGAACTTGCCGCCCCCGCCAGCGCATCCCACGCGCGCGGTGATGCAGGGCAATTCAGGGGTGTTTACTTTGACCCCTAACATGGAAATGCGAGTCGGTCGCGATGGCTCGACCTGCGCAATCCTGCTCACGGAAGCCCAGGTCTCGAGCTTCCACGCCACGGTCAAAATGCAGGACGCGCAAGTATGGATCCGCGATGAGAACAGCAACAACGGGACGTTTGTGGCTGGCCAACGGCTCGCACCAGGACAGTGGACCCCGGTATCCCATGGCGGCAACGTACGATTCGGCCCGGACGAGTTCTACATCCGTTTGGAGTAGGCGAGGCCCACGACATTCACGGCACATGGCAGTCAGACAAACGGGCGGACTGCCCCAAGTCATTGATCTACTTGCTTCTGTATTGAGGGACGACCCACATGCATCCAGGCTTCGGCAAACAAACCATCACCATCGGTAGTGCCCCCAACTGCGACATCCAT
The DNA here is from genome assembly GCA_965651905.1 of uncultured bacterium. Classification (GTDB taxonomy): domain Bacteria; phylum Myxococcota_A; class Polyangia; order Polyangiales; family Polyangiaceae; genus SZUA-265. The sequence goes on from CBFGUG010000003.1 coordinate 107,195, forward strand.
CTGAACGATCCGAGCGTTGCGCCAATCCACGCATCGATCACCCACCAAGGCGGCGGAACGTTGGTGTTCACCGACGGCGGTGTCGGCCCGAGTGCAGCAGGCGGGACGCTGCTTCCAGCTGGCGGCAGCGCACCCTTCGATTTCCGAACGGCGTTCTCCGTCGGAAACCTCGCGGTCCCGCTCGCTCACCCCGCGCTCAGCTTGATGCTCATGACCCATGGCCAGCTCGCACCAACCCCCGGAAAGTTGGTGTTCGGCCGTGACGCCACTCGTTGTCACATCGTGGTGCAACACCCGAACGTTTCTGGTCGCCATGCAACCGTCAGCCTGAGTCCGCTCAGTATCACGGACCATTCTTCGACCAGCGGCACCTGGCTCGGTCAGCAGCGCCTCGCTCCAGAACGTACTCAACCGATCGACGCAAACACTCTGCTAGCACTGGGGCCGATTCCGCTCGCTGCATCCCTCGCCATTCAGCTGGGCAGTCCCTCGTCCAGCGTCGACCCTGCCCCACCGTCTCCCGCTGCCCCACCCTCTCCCGCGGCATCGAGCGCCGTGGGCGGCAAGCGGCACAAGACGGTACTCGGCCAGATCTCGATGTCGATGACCGAGAAGCAGTCTCAGACGATCGGACGAACCCCCGACAACGACATTCACATCAGCCACGCACAGGTCTCGAGCAAGCACGCAAAGCTGCACCGCATCGACGGCAAGCTGTTCATCGAAGATCTCGGCAGCGCCAACGGCACGTACGTGCACGGGCAGCGCATCAGCCCTGGTCAAAAGATCGCGGTGTCGGCCGGAGAAAAGGTCTTCATCGGACCGATGCCTCTGGTGTTGCATGCCGAAGACTCGCGACAGGAAATCGCCGTCGTCGTCGAGGACCAAGCCGACTGGGCAGGTCGACCGCTGTATGAGATCGAAGCCTGGGACCTGGTACTGCAAGTTCCAGATCGTGACAATCCAGCAGAGCTCAAGACCTTACTCGACCACGTCAGTTTCAAGGCGATGCCCGGCGACTTCATCGCGTTGATGGGTCCAAGCGGCGCGGGCAAGACCACCCTGCTGCTCACGCTCAACGGCTACTTGCCTCCAACCGCAGGCCAGGTGCGCATCAACGGTGAGGACCTCTACAGCATCTACGACGCCTTGCGTGGATCCATCGGCTACGTGCCGCAGGATGACATCGTTCACCCGGAGCTCACGGTGTGGGAAGCCGTCCGCTATAGTGCACGCTTCAGGTTGCCACCTGACTATTCGGAGGACGAAATCGATCGCCGCGTGGAGACGACCCTCCAGCAGTTGGGACTCGAAGCGGTCAAACACCTGCAGATCGGCAAGCCCGAAAAGAAAATCCTCAGCGGTGGTCAGCGCAAGCGCGTGAACATCGCAATGGAACTGGTGACGGATCCGGTCATCATGTTCTTGGACGAGCCCACCAGCGGTCTGGCCGCGGACGACACCACGGCTCTCGTGAGTCTGCTCGCAAACCTCGCCAAGACCACGGGCAAGACCATCATCACCACCATTCACCAGCCCGCAAAAGACGAGTTCGAGAAGTTCAACCTGTGTCTGATCATGGGCGCGGGTGGCATTCCGATCTTCTACGGGCCGACGGCTCCCGACGCCTACGGCTTTTTCGGCACGCAACGCCAGCGGCACGGAAAGCCCAACGACATCGACAACCCGCGCGACATGTTCGACATGCTCAACCAGCGGGAAACCGAGATCTACGAAGAGGAAAAGCGGCGCGATCCGAACGCGCCACGTTTTCCAGCGCGGCAAAAAGCGGCACGCGCGTGGGCGGCCGACTTCTTCGAGCGCCAGCACCCGACTTTCCAGAAGATGTACTCTGGGAGGCGCGCCGTCGGCGCGGGCACGGAGGCGCACGCCCTCCCCGCGGGTCGCCCACCTACGACCGGGCAATTCAGATTGCTGCTGGGGCGTTACGCGAAGATCAAGTTCCGCGACACCGCGGGTTGGTTGATCATGCTGCTCCAGGCACCGATCATCGGCCTGCTGCTATCCGCGGTGTTCGGCGGCCAAAAAGATGCAATCCCGTTCTGGTGTTTGGGCGCTCTTCAGGAACTCAGCAAGAAAACCTCTGAAGACAGCCTCGGCGAGGGCACTGCGGACCTGCTCAAGAGCATGATCACCACTCCCGATCACGCCCCGGCGATTTTCTTCGTCGTGGTCTCGGCTGTTTGGTTCGGTACGTCCAACGCAGCCCGTGAGATCGTCAGTGAACGCGCCATCTACCTGCGCGAGCGCATGGTGAACCTAGGGCTGTTGAACTACATCCTATCGAAGTTCGTCTTCTTGACGGTGATTTGCACGTTTCAGTGTGCCGTGCTCCTGGCGATCGTATTCTTCGCGTTGGGGTTCAATGGTGGGCTGCCTGCGTTCGGCATCAGCTTGGTCACCCTCGTCGTCACTGCGATGAACTCAGCCGCACTGGGTCTGCTGCTCAGCACGATTGTGCAGAGCTCGGAAGCTGCCATGGCTTTGACGCCAATAGCTCTGATCCCGCAGGTCGTGCTGGGTGGCTTGATGGTGCCGATGACCACCAACCCCATACTGGAGTGGCCGATGTATGCAATGCCAGCCCGATGGGGATTTCAGGGCGTCGTGGCGCAAGAACGAATGGCAATCATCAACGAGCCCGCGTGGATCATCGATTTGAAACGACCGACGCTGAACTCAATCGACAACTTCATCGAGGCGGGTCGCTTCAAGTGCGCTCAGGCACAGATCGCCTCCGATTCGCTGAACGGCGCCTGGGGCTTCACCCAATACGAAAACGCTGCCCTCCCGATCGCGGTCTTGGGAGGAATGATGTTCGCGACGATGATCGTGATCCTGGCGATCCTCAAGCGACGCGACCGAATCTGAGCGACGTCCCGAGAAGACAAGCCCGGCAACGGCGCCGGGCTTGATCTTCCAGTGGGCTCTTACAGCCCGTTCCCCTCAACCCCCAAAGAAAGTGTCGCTCAGCCGCCTTCGGCTTTGGCCTTGGCGATCCACTCTTTGATCTCGCCCTCGATCACCGATATCGCCTTGCCACGAAACGGCTTGAGCAAGAACGGAACTTCGAGCTCCAGTTCGATCTTCGAATCGCCCACCTCGATCGCGCCCTCCAGGTTGGCTCCTTTGACGTTGAAGCCGATCTTGGCCCGCCTGTCCGACGTCCAAGACATGGTCGGGTTGTAGGACGAGAAGCGCTGCGAGTACGACTCCCAGGCTGATTCGGTGACCTGCTTCGCGCGCTCGAAGCCGAGATCGTGAGGTACGGCGTGCTTCATGACGAAGGTTTTTCGTCAATCAGCGGCAGATGTCAACATTTGCGGCTCGGGGACCCTGCCGCATTCCAGCTGCGCATCACTGCGTCGCCGTACGCCTCTGACGCATGGCTTCGTAGAGTACGGCAGCAGCCGCAGCGTTCACCGAGTAAGAGTCGACCCCTTCAGGCATGGGAATGGTGACTCGACGACCGATCTTGGCGACCAAGTCCTCTGGTAGACCTTGGGATTCTTGCCCCACGTACAGAGCGCATCCCGTCGCCAGCTCCAGCTCCCACGGAGCTTGCCCGCCGCTCGAGACCGCCGCGATGCCCAATACCCCCGAGAGTTCGTCAACCACTGGCTCCAGTTCGAATTCTCGACAGATCGGCAACTTGAACACACTGCCCATCGAAGTGCGCACCGCCTTCGGATGATAAGCGTCCGAAGACCCAGCGGCAACGAGCCCCACCGCGCCCGCAGCTAACGCGGTCCGTATCAGCGCTCCCACGTTTCCCGGTTCCTCGACGTCCACCAACACGACGATGGGCGCCCCGTCAGCCTGCGCACGCTCACGTAGCTTTTGGAGTGTCGGCTGCTCAGGCACGACGCAAAGTCCGAACATCAGCCCGCTGTTTCGACCGTCGGCCAATTCCAACAAGATCGCCTCGGGAACGGCGAAAACCTGGCAACCGACCTGCTCGAGTTCGCTGAGCACAGCGCGCGTTCGCTCGTCTTTCTGGCGCATCAGACGTTGCGATACGATCAAGCGCCGCGGTGGACTCCCAGCACGTATCGCGCGTTCGACCAACCTGACGCCCTCGATCGCAAACTCCCCCAAACGCGCGCGACCACGTGCGGTGGTCGCCCTTCGGAGATCATCCACCACTGCTGTCCAAGAACCTTCGCCAGTTGCCGTCATCGGAACCTCACGCCGCGCCGATAGACACTCGCGCGCTCAGTTGGTTTGGACCAACTGAGCACAAAGCGCAACACCTGGTGATCTCGCCGCCAAAGCAGCAGGATCGCAGCTCAGTGAGCGAACGACTTCCTATTCATTTGTCGCGACCCGCACGTGCTTTGGCGCTCTGAGTGACGACGAGCCGATCGGGGACGGTCAACGACTCGCCGATGCTCATCACCAAGCGCCGTCCCTCACATTGGCGCACGAGCACGTCGGGGCTGATGGCTTCTGCATCACACGAGTCGTTCGGAAACCCCAACTCAATCGTCATCGAGACAACCGAAACGGCTGAACCAATCGCCTCCGCGCGGGTCTGCAAACGTTCACTGTCGACTGCCTCCAAACTGGCAGCTTCTCCGAGACGACTCCACATGTCGTAGCCGCGAAGCTCTGCTTGCATGAGCCTCTCTCCCTCGAGCGTCAAGACGACGCTGAAGTCGGCCGTGCGCGTGGTCAGACCTTCGTGCACGGGAATGTCGAACTCGAGACGCAGGGTTTTCTCACATGCGTCGGGGCTGCACAGTGCTGGTGGATCCGTGTCGAAGAACTGCTGCCGTAATTCCGGCGACCACTCCTGCTTAGGCTTGCCGAAATCGCGGAGGTTGGCGAGCAATTCGAGCCAACTGGCGAACTCGCGGCGGAACTCCGTGCGGCTGACTTTCGCGGCTTCGAAGAGCCGCTGACGCTCACGTTCCCGGCGCATGAAGCTCGTCTCCTCAGCGGCAACTGCCCGCGCTTCTCGTTCGAGGTTCGCCAACCGCCTGCGCACGGACGCAACATGAGGACCGTCAGGAAGCACCCGCAAGTAGGCGTTGAGCCGCGCTTGGCTGTCCCAAGCTTGGCGTCGGTAGCGCTCTTCCGCCGCTTCGAACCATCGGCTCACTTCCTCGCGCCAGGCACCTTCGGGGAAGCGGCGCAGGTAGGTCCAACCCGCTACCAAACGTGCCTCGAACGTCTCCCCGAGGCGTACCTTTCGGTACTGGTCGTAGTCGGCAACGTCTCGCAACGTTGGGTTCGTGGCCGCACATGCTGGGTTCCACATGAGTAGCAACGACGCCAAGAGCGGCCATGCCCAGCGCCAACGCACCCCAGAGCGCGCGAAAACGCAGCGGGTTCTAGTCACTGCCCCTCGCTGGGGCAGAAGTCGCATTCCGTGGGCACCATCGTCGCCGCATCCGAGACGTAGGACTCGTAGTCGTCACAGCTCGAATACTGGAGCGCGCGCAAACACACCTCGCCGTCGTGCACCAGTGGGAAGCACCCCTCGGGAAACGTCTGCTGGTCTGCGTCACCTCCGCAGGCTTCCGCGCAGCGCTCCGTGGTCCAACCGCATTCCCTGCACGCCTGACAATCGAGCGCGGCCTTCTGCGCGAAGAACGCAGCGGGATCCAAGTCCTCGACGGTCTGCCCACATCCGCCGATGTCGCCGGGGGTCGGCGCCAAGCACGAGACCGCCAGTATCAGCAGCCCCGGCCTACGCATGCGACTTGGACGTGGGGTCGTCATGGCAACACCTCGTAGTGCAAACTGATACCAGCATGCGCGGACAACAGCGGGATCAAGGTCGCGGATCGCTGATCCGTAGCCGCTCCCCAATACGTCGCTTGAGTCAACCCCAAGTAGACGCCAATTCCAGCCCGTATGAGTAGCACCCAATCTGCTCCCACCTCGACACCGACGTTGGGATCCGGCTGCAGCACGATGGCTGGCCCGAGACTAGCGCGCAGCCAGTGTCTCTGGTTTACGCGGTACGCCAACTGATAGCTAGGCGTCAGCACCTGCTGAGGAACGCCTTGCAGCGCCCAAGACAGGCCCAGCGAGACGCCGTGATGCAAACCTTCCGAGTCGCCCGACACCGCGCCGACCCTCGCGTCCAGGTACGGAGCAGTCGCCGAGAGCGATTCGGGTTGACTGCCCAGTTGCGTCTGAAGGCGATACGGATTGTTGAAACGCAACCCGCGCCCCGCACCAACGTGCACGAAAGTGTGCCAGTAACAGGGCCAGGCGCAGTCACGAGGCGGCCCGAACGAGAAGGCCAGCTGGTCGTTGCTGGTTCTCACCCCAGCTGACTGCCGCTGGTCGTCGTCATCGGTGACCGTCGCATCATCAACCGAGCTCGTGGGTGTCGCATGAGCCCCCGACGCCCACAGCACGGCGATCGAGAGCGCTGCCACCCAGCAGCCCGAGGTTGACGTCAGGAGGGCAACCAACGCCTACCCCTGCACCCAGCGTTCCACCTCTGCAGGCGCGGTAGGAATGGCTGCGCTCAGGTTCTCGATCCCGTCATGGGTCACGAGCGCGTCGTCCTCGATGCGCACGCCGATGCCGCGGTACTCCGCGGCGACCGTGTCGTCGTCGGGGGACACGTATATCCCTGGTTCGACGGTGATGACCACCCCGGGCTCCAGCGCAGGTGGCTTCCCATCGACACCGAAAACGCCCACGTCGTGTACGTCCATGCCGAGATAGTGGCCCGTGCTGTGCATGTAGTAACGCTTGTAGCGTTTCTCCTCGACCGCCACTTCCAACGGGCCCTCGATGAACTTCAGCTCGATCAAGCCCTGCGCGATGCGCCGCACCGCCGCGTCGTGTACGTCGTCGAGCGTAACGCCTGGACGGATGGCGTCGAAAGCAGCGTGTTGCGCCTCGAGCACAATCTCGTAGATGCGACGCTGCGAGTCACTGAAGTGACCTGACACCGGGAACGTGCGCGTGATGTCCGACGCGTAGTAGTCGTACTCACAACCGGCATCGATGAGCACAAGTTCGCCGTCCTGAAGCTGCCTGTCGTTGCGAATGTGATGCAGAATCGTCGCGTTGGGTCCCGAACCGACGATGGGTTCATACGCCGAGCGCTCGCAGCCCGCAGCACGAAACGCGTGCCTCAGTTCCGCTTCTAGCTCGTACTCGTACTTGCCGGGGGCGGCCATTCGCATCGCACGGCGGTGCCCTTCCCCGGTGATTTCGATGGCACGGCGCATGGCCGAAATCTCCTCGGGCGCCTTTCGCCAACGCAACCCGTGCAGCAAGGTCGACGTGTCCACAAGCTGAGTCGGCCATGGTTTGCCGCGACGCCCCAAGCCACGAGCTTTGACCAATGCGTCGACTAGCTTGGCGTCGGCATAGGCGTGAACCCCAAACCCGTAGTAGAGACGATGATGTCCACTGAGCAGCGCGGGCAACCGAGCTGCAAGCTCGCCGATGGGGTGCGCCTCGTCCGCGCCTAGCTGAGCGACCGCGCCCTCGATGCCAACACGCGGACCATCCCAGGTTTCTCGTTCCTTGTCGCGTGGCCGCACGAACAGGATGGTCTTGGGTGACTCACCCGTCGTCATCACGAGCAAACACTGCGGCTCGGCTAGCCCAGTCAGGTAGTAGAAATCCGAGTCCTGTCGGTAAGCATGCTCGACATCGCTGTTGCGGATGAATTCGTCCGCGGCAGCCAGCACCAACACTCCGTCAGTCATTTGCTCGCGCACCACTCGCCGACGCCGCTCGAAAACTGCCAGATCCATCGCCGTAAACCTTAGTGCCGGAAAGCCAAAGTCACAATCTCGGCATCGAGACAATGGACGCCGCAGGCCGTGACCACGCAGGCCCCCGCTGGAGGCTGAGTGCTGGTGCATGTTCGTTCCGTGAGGACGCCTGAGGGCGCTTTGAGTGCGGGGCCCCAACGAACCTGCGTTGGTCTCGTTTCGTTCTGCGAGGACGCCCGCCGATCCCGACGCCTGGGGCGTTTCCACTGCGGGGTGGCTCGCCAAGCATCAAGCGGCGATGCGTGAAGACGATCAGGGATGTAGGCTCGTCGGCTCTGCGTCGCGCCGCCAAATCTGTAACACCAACGTAGCGTCCACCGTGTCATCCCAAGACAGCTCCAGGTCACTCGGACTGTCCACGCACAGGGGCCCGCTAGTCGGACACCAGCCGAGCTGGTGGACTTCGCAGCTTGTCAAGAGACGACCACGCTCGACCCATTGCAGTTCGACTGCACGAGGTGGTGCAGTGCCGACTGCCGCCCAAACGCATTCGCCCCGTTCCAAATGGGTCAGCTCAGTGGCGGCTGCCTGTTCTGGATCGGCCCGGAGTGCGGGCTGCCTCGTCAGTAGCCCGTGGGGTGGACCACACAGCGCCCCAAGTCGCAGTACGTCGAGTTTTGGGCGCCCCGAAGGCCGATACCCGTCGAGGCAAGACAGCACGCTACTCCCCGCGTCCACGTCGAATGTGCGAGGTGACGGCATCCCGTCGGCGGAAGTCGGCTGATGCACCACGATCGCGGGTGGAGCGCTCTGGCTGACCGGGCTCGGCGAAGGCGAAGCGTTTTCGCAGCCGAGCAGCACGACGTTTGACGACACGCAGCAGGCGAGGTAGCCCATCAGCGTGAGCTCACCACACGACGAAGACGACGAACGGACTCCGCTAGAGCGGCTCGTTCCAGAACTCTTGAAGCGTGTGATCGAGACAGGCACGCGGAGCCTCAGCCCGGAAACCATCCGCCAAGTGGTCGGCGAACTCAAGATCCCCAAGGACGCCATTCACTACACGTTCTCCCAACTGGACGAAACCAAGAACGGAGTGTACCGCGTGATCGGCAAAGAGCTTCGTGACTTGTTCGACCGCACCAGCCTGGCGGAAGAGTTGGCCAAGGCGCTAGGCCTGCTGACGCTCGAAGTGAAGATGGAGGTCCGGTTCAAGCCCAACGAATCGAAGTTCGAGGCTTCACCAGGCAAACGCAAAGCGGACGTTTCTACGGGCGTCCGCTTCAGACGCAGCGACCCACCGCGAGGCGAAGGCCCCGCCAAACAAGACAAGAACGCCGACGAGAGCGACGAATGATCAAGCGATACCATGCAGGCGGAGAGATCGACGCCTGGTGCACCAAATGTAGAATGGACCTGCTGCACCGAATCGTCGCGGTCGTGGCGGGTGATCCCAAACGGGTCGAGTGCGAAACCTGTCACAGTCAGCACAACTATCGTCCGCCACGCAACGGCGCGTCCGCGGTCAAGAGTGTTGCGAACAAGGCTAGTACTTCACGAAGCCGCAGCGGCGCTCGCGGTGCGCGCAACGCAGACTCCCCCACCTGGGAAAGTCATGTCGCCGGAAAAGATCCAGCGAACTTCACCCCTTTCACCATCGACAAGCGATTCGAGGTAGGTGCTCTGGTCAGCCACAAGCGATTCGGCCAGGGGTGTGTCGTCGAGGTGAAAGACGGCAAGATCGACGTGCTATTTCGCGAAGGTCGGCGCTTGCTCGCGCACGCACGCGGCTGAGAAACGCCCTGCCAGCGCGTGCCGCCATCAACACGCGCGCTGCGCTGGCCACCGGTCACTGGGTACAATCGAGCTCAGGACGGTAGACCTGGAAGTGCGTGCTACCGCTACTACCGCCAGAACTCGTGCCGCCACCGGGGATGTAGATCAATCCGCTGATCAACGCCGCCCCAGTCACACCATGCACGGGTATCGGCAGGTCTGGCAGCGCCAGCCACTCATCCGTGATGGGGTTGTATACGTCGTGATTGGGAAAGACGTCATTCGGGTAGCCCGTATTCGTTCCTTCACCGCCCCACACGTGGAAGCAACCATTTACTGCAACGCCGTTGACCCCACCGCGCGGCAGCAGCATCGCGGCAAGACGAGTCCACTCGCTCGTCGCTGTGTCGAACACATCGAGCGCGTCAGTCATCGGGCTGTTGAAACCATCACCGTCGTAGCGGCCCCCTGCCACGTAGATTTTGTCCCCGATCGCAGCCGCGGCTAGGTGATTTCTCGTGTCGTAGTCTCGCGGCAGATTGGGAAGCGTCGTCCACTCATCGTCACTGATGTCGTAGGCCTCGAACTCATTTTGCGCGGGGCTGCGTCCACCGACCACGAATATGCGATCGCCAATCGCCGCACCAGCTCCTGCTCCTCTCGCCGTCGGCATGGGAGCAATGTCTGACCATTCGTCGAGCTGTGGGTCGTAGACCAACGACCGCGCGGTGTTCGGCTGCCCTCCCAAACTGTACAAGCGGCCATCTACCCCAACCAACACGGGGTGATGTATCGGTTCGGGTAAGCTTTGCGCCAGGTCCCAAGAGTCGCTGATCGTGTCGTAAACCTGAACCGTGTCCTGGGTTTCACGCGACGCAGGATAACCCCCAACCACGTAGATCTTCGTACCCACTGCTGCAACGGCCATCTCGGAGTTTGCTTCGAGCAGGTCAGCAGCCGTGCCGTAACCTCCGGGAGGGATCGAGTCTAGTAGCGGCGAGAGCTCACCAGAACCTGCATCGAGTTCCGAACCCATCACGTCGGATTCACCCGCTTCGTTCGTGCCGGCCGCCGCATCAACTTCAACTGATTCAACAGCCCCGGGCATGTCGGGTGGGGCAGCATCCGCGACGTCGATCGGCTCGTCTGAGGGGGTGACGGCTTCGTCCCCATCGTCGCCCGAGCCCAGATCGTCCGCGTTTTCATGCGCCGAGCCGGGTGAGGTCGCAGACGCGTTGCCGCCCCCTGACTGCGGCGGTTCGGAGTCATCAGCCGACGCCACACCAGCACTCGCGGTGGCGCCCGTAGACTGTGAACTGCTCGCGACTGCACCGACGTCGCTTCCAGAGTCTGGGGCCGAGCCTCGGTTGGTAGTAGCACCACCACTGCCCTCCTCCCGCGAACCGTCGTCGCAGCCCGCCAACACACCGACTGCTACGAAGGCGAGCCCAACGCTAGCGTTCCGCCACATGCGCCGACGATCGCAGGTTGTCGGGCGCGAGGCAAGCCGACCCACTCACTTCGCAGATCTAGTACGTCCCGAGGCGCGTGAACTGCGCGTCTTGCCAGCCGAAGTCCGCGCCGCCGCACCATCACTCGCGCGCGGCTTTCTTGCGCCCTGGCTCGCGACCGACCCATCGGCACTCCGGGACTTGACCGCTCCCCGTCGAGGCGGCGTACCAGCAACGCCGCGCCCCTGATCACCTTCGGCACGCCTTTTTCGTACACTTTTGGCGTTGGGTAGTGGCGGCGCCGGGCGAATCTTTTTGGGGACACCATGGGCTTTCTTGAGCAGCGTCAGTTCATCCTTCGATAGGTATCGCCACTGCCCCGGCTTCAGCCCCTCATGGTCGATACCAGCGAACGATATCCTCGCCAGGCGCAGCACTGGGTTGCCCGCTTCCTCCCCGATTCGATGAATCTGTCTGTTTTTACCTTCACGCAGGGTCACCTGCACCCAGGTCTTGTCGGCCTCGACTCTCAACTTTCGCACCTCGGCGGGCTGCGTCGCCTTGCCGTCGATGTCAATCGAAGACTGCCAGCGAGCTAGTGCCGCTTCGTCCACCACGCCGCGAACCTTCGCGACGTAAACCTTCTCCACTTTCTTGCTGGGGTGCGCTAGGGCAGCCGCGAAGTCACCATCGTTGGTCAGCAGCAGCACGCCACTCGTGTGGTAGTCCAAGCGCCCTACGGGAACGACACGTGCGTTCACCTGTTTCATATACTCCGCGATCGTCTCCCGCCCCTCGGGATCGCTCAGAGTGCACATCACCTTGCGGGGCTTGTGGAAGAGCACGTAGACCAACGCTTCCGCCTCCAAGCGTCGAGAGTCCAGCTCGATTCGCTGACGCGACGCGTCCGCCTTGGTTCCGAGTTCAGTGACGACCTTGCCGTCGACTTTGACGCGCCCCGCCTCGATCAGGCTCTCGGCTTTACGCCGCGAACTAACTCCCGCGCGGGCGAGGATTTTCTGTAAACGTTCGAGCGCCAAGCGTCATTCCTTTGCTGTCGACCCGGATGGCTTGGTAGCGGCGCCATCACCTTCTGCACTGGTTCTGGCGGACGGTACATCGGACGGCGGTGGCTGCAAACGATCATCAGGGGCCGTTGGCGATTCGCTACTACGGCCGGACGCTTCTTCAGAAGGCCCGTCGTCCGCACCAGTGCCTTTCGATGCGTCGCCCACAGGCGCGGGCGACGCAGCTGCTGCCCCGGACTCGGCTTGCTCTCGTGAGGCTTTCGCTTTTGGTGCATCGTCCTCTTGACGGTCCCTCTCCCACCGATCGACACGGCCATCACCATCGACGTCGACCCCCCGGCGGTGCAGTCGGGTTCCGTCGTAAACCTCCCAAGTGTCCACTCGTCCGTCGTAGTCGCGGTCTTTGCGAACACGCGAAAGGCGTCCCCCTGAGTAGATCCTGAGCTCGTCGGGCCTTCCATCCGCGTTGTGGTCACGTCGCTGCTCGATCACGTAGCCCCGCGAGAACCTGAGCCAGGTATCCACTCGACCGTCGAGGTTGGCGTCCGCCTGCTCACCATGGGGCTCGCCGTTTTCGTCATAGGTGCGGATCAGATCGACGATGCCATCCAAGTCGGTGTCCACACGTCGACACCGAAGCACTCGAGGGGCCCCTTCTCGAGCAATCGTGATGTCGTACACACGCTCGATGTTTTCGCCGGGAACGCCCAAAGATGCGGACTTGGTCATGACCTGCGCGGCGTCCACGTCGGTGTCGCACCTGGAAACGTCAGCACCCTCCACGATCCCTCGCACTTCGTACTCTTCTGGGGCACGCGCCTGCTGAGCGGGTTCACCACATGCGGTGAACGCGATGCCGAGCAAGTTCCACGCACACCACCTGTCTAGTCGGGCACTCATGGAGTTTCCTCGGGAGGGTTGGTTTCGACCTCCGCACTGTCACCGACATCATCTGGGTTTGGCGTTTCGGCCTCTACAGCAGAGTCGGCGGCGGAAGGCGCCTTTGGGGGAGAAACGTCCGAAGGCGAGCCCGGTGGAGGGCTCAGCTCGACGGGAATGTCGGGCTCGGGTTGCTCCGCGTCCGTGTCTGCCGAAGCGGGCGGGGGCGTCAATTGTCCTTCGCCGCAGAGGTCGACCGTCGCCCCCGGGTCGGGTCGCCCGTCACCGTTCGCGTCCGCATGCACTTTCGCACATCGGGGTCCGTCAGAGCTCGGGTACTCCCACCACTGATCGATCACGCCATCCCCGTTCGAGTCGCGAATGCTCCTGACTAGCTTGCCTGCCTCGAAGAAGTGCCACGTGTCGAGCTGACGGCGGAAGGTCGTCGCCTGGTGACGCTCCATCAACTCTCCACCGCGAAAAAGCGCGATCTCGTCGATTCCGCCATCACGATCGAAGTCGGCTTCACGTCTGCGCATCTTGCCCGTAGGATCGTTGTACACCCAAACATCGACGCTGCCGTCGAAGTCGAGGTCGACCGAACGACAGCTCTCGACGGTTCCCTGAAACACGCGCACGAGGTCGGGCCGTCCGTCACCATTGACGTCCACCTCACGAACGCCCGCCGCGTCCGTGTCACACGCCTCGTGAACGATCTTCGTGTCACGGCGTTCTCCCACCGCGGCGGGATTGTCCACACGGGGTGAATGGCTCGAGCACCCCGCCACTAGGCACGCCCCGCACACGAACAGCAATTCGTGGGGACGCCTAGACGTGAGCCTGGCTTTGCTTGGAATTACCCTCATCAGTTCTCCACGGACAAACTAGCCGAATTCTGCGGATTTAGCGCCAATTCGAGGTTAGGACCAGTCCAACCCCGACCAGCGAAGAGGCCTCATGGGCTGCCAACCAACCGTTAGCTCGACCCGCCAATCGGTGCGAGTGCGTCCCGCGGGCGCCACCACAACACACTGAAATCATTGTGTTCCCCGCCTTCCTTTCCGCGCTTGTCGATTGACAACACGTGTATGGGAATCTAGTGTAACGGCTGGCAAGTGCGATTCGTCGAGCATCAGAGATGTCCAGAAAGAAGATCTCAACAACGGTCTACATCACGCCCGAGCAGAATGAAGCACTGCATCTTCTGCACGATCGCACGAAGGTCCCCGTCGCAGTCTACATCCGCGAAGGGATCGACTTGGTCCTCAAGCAACACGCCGACAAACTGCCGGGACAGTTGACGTTGACCGAACCAGCTGGTGCGACCAAGAAGAAGCGTTAGAGCTTTCGCCGCCGCCACATCTCTTCCGTTCGCTCGACGCCGCACAGCCCCTTTTACCCTCGTGTTCGCCCCTGGCAGCTCCGGGATGTCGCGTCACGACTCGAAATGAGCGCATGCAGTCCTTCATTTGCGTCCAGAAAGTGCTAATGCGCCCCAGCTGAACCCTATGGCAACCGACCCGTCCCTCATACGGAACTTCTCGATCATCGCCCACGTCGACCACGGCAAGAGCACCCTCGCCGATCGAATTCTCGACGTCACCAAAGCGCTATCGGATCGCGAACGCAAAGAGCAGTTCCTGGACAAGATGGAACTCGAGCGGGAGCGCGGCATCACCATCAAAGCGCAAAACGTACGCCTGAAGTACGACGCTGCGGATGGCAAGACCTACCAACTGCAACTCATCGACACCCCCGGGCACGTCGACTTTTCGTACGAGGTGAGCAATAGCCTCGAGGCGTGCGAGGGCGCGCTCTTGGTCGTCGACGCGACGCAAGGCGTTCAGGCACAGACGGTTGCCAACGTCTACCTGGCCATCGAGAAGAACCTCGAACTCATCCCCGTCATCAACAAGGTCGACCTGCCGTCAGCCGACGTGGATGCGACGGCGGAGATGGTGGAAGACGTCGTCGGTCTCGACTGCTCGGGAGCGGTACTTTGCAGCGGGAAGACAGGTGTGGGCGTGGCCGAACTGCTGGAAGCGGTGGTCTCGCGGATCCCAGCGCCCAAGGGAGATGCCGCGGCGCCACTACAAGCCCTGGTCTTCGACAGTTGGTATGACGCGTATCGCGGTGCGATGGTCATGGTTCGAGTCGTCGAGGGGACCCTGCGCAAGGGCGACAAAGTAGTGCTGATGGCTACGGGTAAACAGTTCGAAGCTACCGAAATAGGCTGTTTCGGTCCGCACCCCACGTCGCTCACCAACCTCGGGCCGGGCGAGGTAGGCTACGTTGCTGGAAACATCAAGACGGTCGAAGACACCAAGATCGGCGATACCCTGACCACCGTGCGAGGCGGGGCCGAAACGCCGCTGCCGGGCTTTCGAGAGGTGAAGCCCATGGTGTTCGCTGGCGTTTACCCAACCGATTCATCTCAATACGAAGAACTACGCGACGCCCTCGCCAAGCTGCACATCAACGACGCCTCGTTTCACTACGAGCCCGATACCTCGGACGCGCTCGGATTCGGATTTCGGTGTGGCTTTCTCGGCTTGCTCCACATGGAGATCATCCAGGAACGTCTCGAGCGCGAATATTACATCGATCTGATCACGACAGCTCCCAGCGTCATCTACCGGGCGTTCACCAAGACCGGTGAGGAAGTCCTAGTCGACAACCCGTCGAAGATGCCCGTGCCCGCGGAGCTCGATCACATCGAAGAGCCCATCATGAAGGTGACGATTCACGTCCCGACGAGTTTCGTCGGGCCCGTCGTCGCTTTGTGCGAGGAACGCCGTGGGCGCCAGCAGGGCATTCACTACGCGACCCAAGATCACGTCGTCGTCACCTACGAGCTTCCGCACGCCGAAGTGATCCTCGACCTTCACGACAAGCTGAAGAGCGTGTCGAAAGGTTACGCCAGCATGGACTACGAGCTGACCGGGTATCGACGTGATGATCTCGTCAAGTTGGACATGCTCGTCAACGGGGAGCCGCTCGATGCGCTCAGCGTGATCGTCCACAAGGATACCTCGTACTATCGGGGGCGCGCTCTCGCCGCGAAGCTGAAAGAACTGATTCCCCGCCAGCAATTCGACGTCGCGATTCAGGCTGCACTCGGCAGCAAGGTGATCAGCCGCGAGACCGTGAAAGCGATGCGAAAAGACGTCACCGCCAAGTGTTACGGTGGCGACATCTCGCGTAAGCGCAAGCTGCTCGAGAAGCAGAAAGAGGGTAAGAAGAGAATGAAGAGCGTCGGTAGCGTAGAAGTCCCGCAAGAGGCGTTCCTCGCCGTTCTCAAACTCGAAAGCTGATCAAGGCGAGTCTGCCGACGCTCCCCGTCTTCGCCCGACGCGTCCAACTCGCACGACCCCAAAGGCCCGCGGTATCATGACAATCGCCGACGTTTCCCGAATCAACGAGACCGCTCCACGATACGGACGAGTCAAACACACGAGCACCATTCCCTTCGGCCCGCACCTCGCCCTCGATCGTTACGACCTCGACAACGGTCTGCGTGCCCTGTTCGTCGTGGATCGCTCGGCTCCTCTGTTCGCTTGCCACACCTGGTACCGCGTCGGTTCGCGCGACGAGCGCGAGGGCAAGACGGGGATTGCGCACTTGTTCGAGCACCTGATGTTCAACGAGACGAAGAACCTGCCGAAGGGTGAGTTCGATCGGCGTTTGGAACGGGTGGGCGCGGAGAACAACGCCTCGACGTGGCTCGACTTCACCCAGTACAACATCTCGGCACCCAAGGAGCAGCTGGAACTCGTGATCGGCATGGAAGCCGAGCGCATGCAGCACCTCGTGCTCCGAGAGCCGCAGGTCGAAAGCGAAAAAGAGGTCGTCGCCAACGAACGACGCTACCGCGTCGATGACGATGTCGAGGGTACCGTGAACGAGCTGCTGTGGGCGACGGCGTTCGTGAAGCACCCATATAAGTGGCCCACCATCGGCTGGATGTCGGACATCCTCGGCTTCACCACCCAAGACTGCGAGCAATTCTACCGCAGCTACTACGCCCCGAACAACGCGACCGTCGTGCTCGTCGGCGACATCGATCCAACCCACGCGCTGTCGTTAATCAGCCAGCATCACGGGCAGATCCCCAGCACAGAGCTCCCCAACAGGAACTACCCGATGGAGCCCGCACAGCTCGAGGAACGTCGCGTTCACATCGACCAGCCTACCGTCAGCGAGAAGCTCAGCATGGGTTACCACAGCGTGGCCATTGGTGATCCCGAACACGTCGCGGTGGGCCTATTGTGCGAAGTGCTGTCTGGCGGCCGAGTCTCGCGTCTGTATCGAAAGCTCGTTCGGGAACAGAAGATTGCGTCGGAAGTCCGCGCTTACGTTGGACCGTTCGGTGACCCGGGCTTGCTGGAGATTTACGCCTCGGCTCGCGAAAAATTCACCGCAGAGCAGCTGCTTGCGTCAATCGATGAAGAGCTCGCGTCATTGCAACGTGAACCCGTGGCTCAAGAGGAGCTCGACCGCGCTGCGGCGCGCATGGAGCTAGGACTGCTCCACAGTCTGGAGAGCGCAGAGGGCAAGGCTCAAACCATCGGCTTCTACGACTGCATCTTGGAGCAACCCGACGCGGCGTTTCAGCGCCTGGAGGCGCTTCGTCGAGTCACCCCCGACCAACTACTGGACGTCGCGCGTCGCGCCTTCGACCGGACGAAGCGCAGCGTTGTATGTGTTCACCCAGACGCCAGTGCGACCAAAGAGAGCTCCGAAGAGACCACCGAGGAAACGACACTGTGAGTCAAACGCTATTGCTCGAGACGGATGCTTCGCTGCCGCTGGTGCAGCTCGCGATCACCAATCGCGCGGGTGCCGCCGTCGATCCCCCCGGCAAAGAGGGGCTCACTCGGCTGACGACGCGACTCATGCGGCGCAGTGCGCTCGGCAAGACCGCCGAGCAGGTAGACGAGCTGTTCGACCGCATGGGTGGTTCGTTCGGGCCCGACGTCGGCGTGACGAGCAGCGGTTTCGCGGGCTCGGTCATCTCACGTTCGATCCCCGAGTACTGCTCGTTGGTTGCAGGTGTGTTTGGCGCACCTAGCCTGAGCGAGCAAGAGTTCGAACGCCTAAAGCAAGAAACCCAGGACGAGATCATCGAGTCACGGGACAGCGATCGCGCACTGGCGCGCAGCTGGTTCCGACGAGCGCTGTTTGCTGGTCACCCCTACGGGCGTAGCGTAGTTGGAACTTCCGTAAGCCTGAAAAACATCAGCATCGAAGACGTGAAAGCTCACTACGCGAACACGACGCTCGCAAACAACCTGATCTTCGCGCTAGCGGGCGACGTCGATCAGCGTCGCGCAGAAGACTTCCGTGCCGCCGTGCTCCATGGTCTTCCAGATGGCGCAGCTCACGTCGACACGGTCGCGGAGCCCAGCGCGCTCAGTGGTCGGCGACTGTTGTTCGTGGACAAGCCACAACGTACTCAAACCCAAATCTTGATGGGCGGTCTGGGCACGCACCCACGAGACGAGGATCACACGGCGTTGCTCGTCGCCAACACCGTGTTTGGCGGCACGTTCACGGCGCGGCTCATGCAGCAGGTTCGCGCCGAACGCGGCTGGTCTTACGGCGCGTACTCATCGCTGCCCTTCGACCGCCAGCGTCAAGGTTTCAGCATCTGGACGTTCCCTGCGGCCACGGACGCAGCAGCGTGTCTGCGGCTGCAGTTCGAACTGCTGCTCGACTGGGTCCAAAACGGCATCACCGCAGATGAACTCAGCGCCGCGAAGAGTTACCTGGTGAATTCGAACGTCTTTCACCGTGACACGGCGGCCAAGCGCATGGGCCTGCTGCTGGACGAAACGATCTACGACCTGCCTCCGGGTTACCACGCGAGCTTTGCGGACCGCGTCGGTAGCGTAACGCTGGCCGAAGCCAACGCGGCTGTTCAGCGACGTATCTCGACACGAGACATACTCGTCACCGTGGTCGGAACCCACGCAGAGATAGGCATTCAAATCGAAGACGCCATCGAGGATCTCTCCGAGAGCGCCACGGTTTCTTACGATCGCGACGCGCAGAGCCCCTGGTAATCACGCCGAATACGCTCAGTCGGGCTTGGGCCAAGACAAGCCTGACAGCGCCTTCAGCTCATCAGCTATTTTCTTCGCACGCTGCTCGAGGGGTCCTTCGGCTGCCCACACATCTTGCTCGTCGCTGATCTCGCTCGGGAGATCGACGTAGAATTTCAGCAGCGGTTCCGTGCCACTGGGACGAACCAACGCGCGGCCTCCGCCCTCCAGGTCGAATTGAATCAGGTCGTCGTCCGCGCGCCATCGCGGACGTGTCTCGGCGTCACGGCGGTAGTCAAGCTTCGACACCACGGCGATGCCATCGAAGTCACTCGGCTCGGCGTTGCCAACACGCTCCATCGCTTCGGCGATCTCCAAGGCGCCTTGGGGTGGCTCCTTGCGTACGGAGGCTTGTGCGCTGACCCAAAGCCCATGTTTTCGATACAGCTGCTCCATTCGATCGAGGACGCTCTCCCCCTTTTCGGCAAGCTCCGCAGCCAGTTCAGCAAAGAGCAGCGCTGCGCTGACGCCGTCTTTGTCGCGCACCAACTGCCCCACACAGTAACCCAGCGCCTCCTCGAAACCGAAGACGAAGTCGTGGTTCTTCTGACGCTGGAGATCTAGCGCTGCTGTCCAGACCCACTTGAACCCCGTGAATGTGGTCTCGCAGTGAACGCCATACGCCTTGGCGACGCGTTCGATCATCGGCGTCGAAACGATGCTGCACGCCACCAACCCGGCGTCGGCGGGCGCTCGTTTGGACAGCACGTAGTCTGCCAGCAAAATCCCAATCTGGTTTCCCGTGAGCGCTCGATACTCCCCAGCGCTGTCACGAGTACTCACCGCTAGCCGATCGGCATCTGGGTCATTCGCGAGCACCAGTGAAGCATTACAATCACGCGCCAAGGCTTCAGCACGTCCGAGCACGACAGGGTCCTGCGGGTTGGGTTTAGGTGCGGTCGGGAAGTTACCGTCAGGCTCCGCTTGTTCCTCGACCAAGTGGACCCGGGAGAACCCAGCGGTAGCCAGCGCCTGCTGAACGAATCGTCCCCCGACGCCGTGTACGGGCGTGTAAACGATGCTCAGGTCTCTGGCGCCGCCGTGTTTCGGACGCAAGCCGTCGACATCAGCGAAGTACTCGTCGATCAAACTCGCGTCCACGGGATGCACGAGCGGATGCTGCCCAGTCAACGCATTCTCCACCATCTGAATGTCTTTGGCTGGCGGTGCCGCGGCCATCAGCTCGGCGACTTCCGAGTCTACTGGAGTGACGATCTGTATCGCATCCAGACCGTAAAGCTTGTAGCCGTTGTCCTCTTTCGGGTTGTGACTGGCCGTGATCACGATGCCCGCGCAGCCGCTGAGTCGGCGCTGCGCGTAAGCCACCAGCGGCGTGGGCACGGGCTCTTCGAAGTAACGAACCGCGAGTCCCAACGCGGCCAACACTCCTGCTGCGGTTTCCGCGAAGCCTTTGCTCGAAAGCCGCGCGTCGTACCCCAGCAGGACTGGACGCCCCTTCGACTCCTGTAGGCGCTCCAAGTACGTTCCCACCGCCCAAGTCGTGATGCGGATCATCGCATGATTCATTTGACTCGGTCCTGGCCCAACCGAGCCACGCAGACCAGCCGTGCCGAACTCCAGCATGTCGGAGAACGCCGCGTTGAAACGTTGGGCCCCCGCCACCAGTTGCGCTGCCTCGCCGCGAGTGCTTTCGTCGCAATCCTTTTCAATCCATTCGAGGGCCGCGCGGATCACCTCATCAACGTTGCGTTTCGACATCAGGGCAGTTTCTCCAGTTGAACTCGTTGATCGCGAGAGTCTGGTTTCGACAAGTTTTCCAACCCAAACGTAGCCGTCATTTGGGCGACTTGGCCAGAGTGGCGAGCAAACGAGTGTCGTACTGACCAGCGGCAAAACTGGGTTCTCGAAGTATCCTGATTAGGAACTCCAAGTTCGTTCGACGGGGACCCTTGGGTCCCATGAGCCGCAGCTCGCAGGCTTCGAGGCCACGCGCCAAGCGCTCGATCGCAGTCGTGCGATCCGGTCCCGCAGCGATGATCTTGGCGATGAGTGGATCGTAGTACGGCGTGATGACATCACCCGCTTCGTACCCCGTATCGACCCGCACTCCTTCGAGCGTCGGCCAAGTCAACTTCTCGAAGGTGCCCGGCTGCGGCACGAACCCGCGATCGGGATCTTCGGCATAAACGCGCGCCTCGATCGCATGCCCACTGCCTTGCCGCGAACCCAGATCACTCGGCAACGCCTCACCCGCGGCCACGCGGAGCTGCAGCTCCACGATGTCGAGCGACGTCAGACACTCGGTGACGGGGTGTTCGACTTGCAGTCGAGCATTGACCTCGAGAAAGTACAACTCGGGTGGGCTGGCGTCGGCATCCGCGATGAACTCGACCGTGCAGGCCCCCACGCAGCCAGCTGCACGCACCAATCGCTCCGCAGATTCGTAGAGCGCCATTCGGCGCTCGCTCGTGAGAAAGTCTGCGGGGCTCGGCGCTTCTTCCACCACCTTTTGATGGCGCCGCTGGGCGCTGCACTCGCGATCACCCAAGGCCTGCACCGTGCCGTGGCGATCCGCGACGACCTGCACTTCGATGTGACGCGGCCGAAGCAACAAGCGCTCCAGGTACAGTCGGTCGTCCGCGAACGCGCGCTCTGCGAGCGTTCGGCAACTCTCGACGACCCGAGGCAAGTCCGCTTCAGTGTCGACCCGCTGCATGCCGATGCCGCCGCCACCCGCCGCCGCTTTGACCAAGAGGGGGAACCCGATGCTACGAGCGGCCTCGAGCACATTCTCGAAGTCATTCGGGTCCAATGGCTGTCGCGTCCCTGGAGCGAGCGCGATGCCCAGGTCGCGCGCCAAATCGCGCGCGCGGATCTTGTCGCCAACCATCGCCAGGGCGGCTGCAGGTGGACCGACGAACGCGACGCCCAACGACTCAACCATCTGCGCGAAGCGTGAGTCTTCGCTGAGCAATCCGTAACCCGGGTGAACGGCATCTGCCCCGCTTGCCACGATGGCCTGACGAAGCGCGTCCAAGTTCAGATAGCTGTCTGCGGCGCGCGGGCCGCCCACTTCGAAACTCTCGTCGGCGACCCGCACGTGCAGCGCATTCGCGTCCGCTTCCGAGTGCAAGGCAACCGTGGAGATACCCAGTCGGCGGCACGTTCGTGCGATGCGTACGGCGACTTCACCGCGGTTTGCGATCAGTACTTTTCGAAACACGTCCTACTCGTTGGCTTGCTTGACGGGGAGTCGCCGCACCATGTCGGCGCCATCGACGAGCTGATTCTTGAGTGCCAACTGTCCACACGCGGCGTCCACGTCGTCACCGCGACGCCGCCGCACGCTGCAGCTGATGCGCGAGTCGCCGAGCACGCGGCGGAAAGCTTCCACGCGTCGCCCCGACGGAGCCCGCAGCTCCGAGTCAGCGATGGGATTCAGAGGGATCAGGTTCACTTTCGCGCGTAGGCCCGAGAGCGCTTTGGCAAGCCGCCGCGCGTGTTCGTCGCTGTCGTTGACCTGATCGATCAGCGTGTACTCGATGGTGATTCGTCGTCGGTTCGGAAGCGGATAGCGCCGCAAGCCATCGAGCAGTTGCTGCACGTCGAAGCGCTTGTTCACGGGCATGATCTTGTCGCGAGTCTCGTTGTCTGGAGCGTGCAACGACACCGCGAGACCTATCTTACCATCGAAGTCCGCCCCCAGTCGCGCGATGTTCGGCACGAGTCCTACCGTGCTGACCGTGATTCGCCGCGGACTCATGTTGAGCCCGTCAGCACTGGTGATGAGTCGCAGCGCGCGCACGGTTTCGTCATAGTGATGCAACGGCTCACCCATGCCCATGAAAACGAGATTGCGCAGCTGCTCGTCCGGATCGAGGTAACTCTTGGCGAGCAGCACCTGCGACACGACCTCGGCGGCCCCGAGGCCACGCGTCAACCCCGCTTGTCCGCTGGCACAGAACACGCAGCCCATGGCGCAGCCGACTTGCGTCGAAATGCAGAGGGTCACGGGTTTGGCAGGCGCGTCCCCCGCGCGTTCACCGTCAGCGTACGCCTCCGAGTCGTCTTCACCCGCAGCCGCGACATCTGCATCCTCGTCGTTGCTCATCGGGATGAGAACGCATTCCACCGCGCGCCCGTCCTGAAGTCGCAGCAGAAGTTTGCGCGTTCCGTCGTTCGAACGCTGAACCTGCTCGACCGTGACGGGCGCACTGAGCCCATCGCGCGCGAGCTCTTCTCGCAGCGATTTGCCGAGGTTCGTCATCTGCTCTGGATCGAATACCTGCCGCTGGTGAATCCATTGAAACAACTGCCGACCGCGGAACGCCCGCTGTCCACGCTCGACGAACCACTGCTCCCACTCGTGGGCGAACCGCGCGACGGGGTGGATGTCCGCGATCGCGCGGCCTCGCGACTTGGTCGCGTCGTGCGTTTCACTCATGTCTTGCTCTCATTCCAGTAACCGTCGAGTTCGGCCAGCTCGATACCACGCGTCGGCTTGCCACGCTCGTCTCGGGGCCAGTCGCCATGCCGCTCGACTACCTCGCGCTCGACGACTTCGAACCGCGCTCGGAACTTGTCGCACGCTGCGCGTAACGCTTGCTCAGGATCGAGCCCGAGGTGACGGGCCCAGTTGACCATCGCAAACAACAGATCGCCGAACTCCTCCTGCACACGTTCGGCGGATTCGTTTGCGACCGCGGCATCAACCTCCGCGAACTCCTCTTCGACCTTGGCGCGAGCGCCCTCGGCGTCGGGCCAATCGAACCCGACTGACGCAGCCTTCTTCGATGTGTCGCTGGCTCTGCGCAGCGCGGGAAGACTGCGCGGAATGCCGTCGAGCAGCGGTCGCCGTCCCTTCTCCTCGCGCTTGATCTGCTCCCAATTCGTCTCCACCTGCTCGGGAGTCTCCGCGCTCGAACTGCCGAACACGTGTGGATGGCGGCGAACCAACTTGGCGCAGATCGCCGACATCACGTCGTCGGGTCCAAACGCCCCACGACGACGGCCGAGCTCGGAGAGAAACGCCACTTGCAGCGATAGGTCGCCGAGCTCCTCACACAGCAGTTCGTCGTCACCTTGGTCGATGGCATCGATCACCTCGCAAGCTTCTTCCAGCACGTAGCGACGCAGACTTCGCTCGTCCTGCTCCCTGTCCCAAGGACAGCCGTCTGGCGCGAGCAAGCGCTGCATCAGCTCGACCAAACTGCCGAAACTATTGCCCGTCTGCGTCGATAGCTGGGTGGCTCGAGGCACGCTGAAAGGCCGCATGTCGCGCAGCATACCGCGGATCGAACTGCGCCGCAGAGTGATCACGCCGCTTCATTCAGCAGCCGGCGAATACGCCCCGCCTCAGAACAAATAACGCTCGCCCGTGTCGCACAGCACGGTGACGACGTGCCCCCCGTCGAGGCCCGCCGCAACCTTGCACGCGGCCGCGACGTTGGCGCCCGACGAGGGTCCCACGAGCAGCCCCTCTTCCAGGGCGATTCGGCGCGACATTTTTTCTGCGGCGACGTCGGTGATGCGAATCACCTCATCGAGCAGCGAAGTGTCGAGTATGTCGGGAACGAACCCCGCACCCAGACCTTGAATTCCGTGCAGGCCAGGCTTGCCACCGCTGAGCACTGGACTCTTGTCGGGCTCGACAGCAACGATCTTCACCCCTGCACCGAGTTCCTGCTTGAGCTTGCGCCCCACACCCGTGATCGTCCCACCCGTTCCAACGCCTGCGACAAACGCGCGGAGTTCACTCGGAACCTGCGCCAGAATCTCGACGGCTGTCCCTTTCTCATGCGCGAGTGCATTGGCGGGGTTCGAAAACTGTCTGGGCATGAACGCACCCGGATTTTCTCGAACGATGCGCTCTGCGCGTTCGACCGCACCCGCCATGCCACGTTGCCCGTCGCTGAGCTCGATTTCCGCCCCATAAGCACGCAGCAGCAGCCTCCGCTCCATGCTCATGTCCTGGGGCATCACGAGCACGCAGCGATACCCCCGCAGCGCCGCGATCATCGCCAAGCTGATGCCAGTGTTGCCGCTGGTGGCCTCGACCACGATCGCCCCAGGGCTGAGTTGTCCAGCCTCCTCCGCCGCATCGATCATGAACTGCGCGGGTCGGTCTTTGACACTGCCGCCAGGATTCTTGAACTCGAGCTTGCCCCAAACGGTCGCGCCACCCTCGGGAGAGAGGTTGGCCAAGCGCACGAGTGGCGTGCGGCCGATGACACTGACGGCATCGTCGAAAGCGAACGCTTGCGGGGCAGGAGGACTCTTGTGGTTCGCGTCGGTGTTGCTCACTGCTGACCTCGATACGACTGCTGACTCAATACGACAACGGCTGACGTCAAAACGACTCAGTCACGAGTTCCGCAGGAAGTTTCTCACTGCCCTGCTGAACGAACATCGGCGACGGAATCTTGGCGAGAGGTAGCTGAGCCATCGAGAGCCAACGCCCTGCTCGATCGCTGTACGCCGCGCTGGTGATCACCCCCAACTGCTGACCCGCGTCGTCCACCACGGGAGCGCCGACGGCAACTCCACTTGGGCTCGCGACGCCCAACCTCACCACGCTTCGTGTGACCTTACCCCGCATGTCCTGCATGCAGACCACCT
The DNA here is from genome assembly GCA_965651905.1 of uncultured bacterium. Classification (GTDB taxonomy): domain Bacteria; phylum Myxococcota_A; class Polyangia; order Polyangiales; family Polyangiaceae; genus SZUA-265. The sequence goes on from CBFGUG010000003.1 coordinate 132,730, forward strand.
CTTGCCCCAGGTAGCAGCCCTTGCTCCAGTCGACAGCGCGCCGATCGAGCGCTGCTTCGTGAGGACGCGCCGACCCGTCGAAATCGACGCCGAACTGCGGCAAGCCGCGCTCGAGGCGCAGTTGTGTCCAGCTTCGTTCGTCGAGTTCCGGGGCGGTCACACTCGGAGGTGAATCTACCTCCCACACGATCGCGCGTTCCCCCAGCCCGGCGAGATCCAGCTGCCCTGACGCCACGACGGCAGGCATCGCTACCTCTGGATCGAGCAACAGCCCCCAACGAAACCGTTCGCTGGCATCCACGATCTCGGCGTCCTCCATCACCAACATGCGGTCGAGCGACTCGAGTAGCTCTGGCGCTGAAGCCGTCGCGACTCCGACGAGCAGAGACTGCTTCGCCGCAACGACCCAACACACCCCCTGAATCTTGCCCGTGCGGTTGAGTGCCAACCCCCAAACGGCCTGCTCGGGAGTGCACGTCATCACGTTGCAGGTCAGGAGCCCGTTGAGCCACGACGCCCGCTCGGGACCCGACACTTCGAACGTCGCTCGGGGCGTACCATGTTTGCAAAAGAATCGCGCGGGTCGTTCACTCATCGTTCGTCGCCAGCTGAAGTCTGTTTTCTGATACGTGGAGGAGCATCGAGCACTGCGCAAGCCCCGCGTTCTGGGCGCTCTCGGATTTCCCCGAACAGCGTGCAGTGAGTGTCAGTCCCCGTGCAGCGAGTAGATCGGTCCCTCCTCGAGACGAACCTTTTTGGTGGAGCCGCCAGTGCGGATCTCGAGGTCGAGGCCCGACTTGATGCTCGAGTTTATCAGTGACCTGACCTTCTTTTCGTCCAGACCCGCCGTCTTCTTGCCGTTGATGCTGACGATCTCCTCGCCCCCCTTCAGGCCCGCGCGGGTAGCAGGTGAATGCAGCAATACACGCGTGACCGCGGGGCCGTCTGCGCGAAGCTCGTAGAACATCCCGATTCCCCAGCGCGCCTTCGCTGGTGCGAAGTCCAAGGTGATCGTCGCACCCGTGTCACAGCGGATGTCAATCTGCCCAGTACCCCGGGCCTCCTCAGCGGGTTTCTTAATCTTCTTCACGCACACGGGTCGTGAGTGCATCGGGTTTTCGTCCCACACCTCCACCTTGATGATGGCGTCCCGCGGGACCATGTAGTTGCGCTTGGGCGTCTCGGGCCAAGTCGGCTGGAAGCTGTCCCGCGCCACCGCGGTTCGAAACAACTCCTCGTCGCCTACCAACACCACGCCGTACGGGTCGGGCGCTCCACCGTCGTCGTCCCAGCTGCGCCCATCCCGAGTCTTCGGTGGGATCTCAACTTCCGCGAACGCGATGTAGTAGAGGTTGGGCGGAGGCGGCGGGTCGAACTCCGCATCGCTCGCTGGAGCCGAGATCGGCGTTTCCAGTTCGGGGTAGATGACGGCACATCCGCTCGACGCCAGTCCCACCGCCACGAGTCCCCACGATGTAGCTGTTCCCCATGATGTAACTTTTCCCAACAATGCAAGCCCGCCCCACGACGCAACCCGACCCAGCAACGACGGGCGATCCCCGACGCTACGCGCAAACCAGCGAGATTCCGACGACCACGACTCTGATAGTGACCACATGACGAGCCCAGACTACCATGAGCCAATGCCGGCAAGTGAAGCCCCGATCGTACGAGTCAGCGAGCTGGCCAGGCACGTCGGAACCGTGATCCGTCTGCAGGGCTGGCTGTACAACAAGCGCGGGAGCAAGAAGTTTCAGTTTCTCGAAGTCCGGGACGGCAGCGGAATCGCGCCGTGCGTGCTGGGAGCCAGCGACGCGCCCGAGGCCTTCGAATTGGCCCGTCACCTGACCCAAGAATCCACGGTCGTGGTGCTCGGAGAAGTCCAAGCCCATCCAAAGCTGGAGGACGTGTTCGAAGTCCACGTCAAAGGCCTGGAGGGCACTCCGGCGACAGATGAATACCCAATCACGCCGAAAGAACATGGCACAGACTTCCTGATGGATCGGCGGCATCTGTGGCTTCGCAGCAAGCGTCAACGCGCCATTTTGGGAGTTCGCCACAGCATCATCCGAGCCATCCGCGACTTCTTCGATGGGGATGGCTTCACGCTCGTGGACGCTCCGATCTTCACGCCAAATGCTTGCGAGGGAACCAGCACCCTGTTCCAGACCGAATACCACGAGGAGACCGCTTACCTCACGCAGTCAGGGCAGTTGTACATGGAAGCCGCCGCCGCGGCCGTGGGCAAGGCGTACTGCTTCGGACCAACCTTTCGCGCGGAAAAGAGTAAGACCCGCAGGCACCTTGCCGAGTTCTGGATGGTCGAGCCCGAGGTAGCCTTCATGGACCTCGACGGTGATATGAACCTCGCGGAAAGGTTTCTGGAGTTCGTCGTCCAGCGCGTGCTTGCGGAGCGAACCACAGAGCTCCGCCTACTCGAACGCGATACCGAGAAGCTTCAGAACGTCAAGGCGCCGTTCCCGCGGATCAGTTACGACGAAGCCGTGCAAGTCCTCGCTGGGCTGGGGCAGACTGTCCCGCCGGACGATGACTTTGGCGCTGAGCACGAGACCCTGCTGAGCAATCAGTTCGATCGACCCGTGATCGTTCACAGGTACCCGTCAGCGTGCAAGGCCTTCTACATGAAGCGCGACCCCGAGTCCCCCAACCGAGCGTTGTGTATGGACGTGCTAGCCCCCGAAGGCTATGGCGAGATCATCGGCGGCGGCCAACGCGAAGACAGCCTGGAGCGACTCGAAAGCGCCATCGACACGCATGAACTACCTCGCGACGCGTTCGAGTGGTATCTGGATCTGCGTCGTTTCGGGAGCTTCCCGCACGCTGGGTTCGGCCTAGGCGTCGAACGCACAGTTGCATGGTTGTGCGGTTTGCCGCACGTTCGGGAGACCATTCCGTTCCCGCGGCTGCTGAACCGCTTACGCCCCTAGCAAGCCGGGCAGAGTCCGCTCAGAATCTGGGCGCCCCACCCGATTTAGCCGCATCGAGACGTTTGCAGCGTGAGCTGATTGAGCCGCATGGCGGCTGGCTCGCGCGGCGTGGGCGAGCTAACATTGGAGGGCGTCAGACAAGAGGAGCCTACGGCTCCCCACGCACCCTTTTTCCCAGCGCATACGCCGCCTCCGGCCGCGCTCGCCCCCGGCTCGTTTGTATGCGCCTTCCGCCAGTTGCATCTACTTGACTGGATCGGAATGGGGTACAAACCGTCTGAAGCATCACACCAAGACATCCCATGGCACGACTAGTCGGATTCATCAGCAACCGTAACGAACTCGGACCGCAGGTCCTGAGTGCGTATGCCGATGTTCTACGCACGACCAACACGCAAGATGGTCCACTGGGGTGGGGCATCGGTTTTCACCAATTCGGTGAAGTACTTCTGCGCCGCCGCCCACTCGACGAGCGTAAGGATATCAACCTCGCGGATGCAGCAGGCGGTCTCAAGACCGACGTCATGATCGGACACATTCGGCAACCGACCGTGGGCAACCTGCGAACCGAGAACACGCACCCGTTTCGCTATCGTCAGTGGCTGTTCGCTCAGACAGGCACGCTCGTCGGATTCGAGAGTGTGCGAGAACGACTGATGGAGATCCAGCCAGCGTTCTTGCGTCCCAACGTGCGGGGCGACACGGACAGCGAGTTGTTCTTCTATTTGTTCCTGTCGTACCTGCATGATGAGGGGCACCTGGATAGGCAGCACGTTCCAACCCCGATCGTTCACCAGGCGCTGCGCGACGCCTTGAAACTCGTTGACGATCTGTGTGTCGATGCGGGCGTGTCCCGACACAACGGCGACATCCTGCTCACGAATGGGGAGACGCTGATGGCGGTACACCGCAGCGGCAAGATGGCGCTCCTCGACCTGCACGATCCAGAACACATCGATGCACTCCTGAACCCCGATCCCGGCAAGAGCAACCCCGCTCGCAATCTCGATCAAGTGCGGTGTAGCGTAATCGCGAGTGAACTCGAAACGCTCCCCGAGGGTTGGAAGCGCGTGGCTCCGGACACCATCACCACCGCGACTCGGACCGAAGTACCAACGTCGGCACCCATCGAGGGCTGATGTCACGCGTGGAGTGCAGGTAATGGGCGCTCACTCGCGCGGGCCCCTGATGGCACTCACTTTCGGCATCTCACTGGTCGTGGCCTGTGCTCCTCGCCCAACACACTCGGATGTCTCACCCCCAACGGAGCACCGCCAGCTTCCGTCTGCCGCGAAGGCGCTCGACCCCGGCTTCGAGTTGCCCTCGGGTGGTCGCACGCCGCATGACGACGATAGCATCGTCATTTTGGAAACCCCACGAGGGCACAGCGGAGTGCGCGCAGTGTTGACCGCGTTCTTCTCAGCCATCTCCCGAGAATCTGGCCCGGACCTGGCTAAGACTCTGACGGGAAACGCTATGTCCCACTTCCCAAACGGTCGTTCCACGGCTGCCCTCACAGGCTGGATGCGACGGTTCGCCCAAGACGACTACCGCGTCGTCGCACAGCAGCGACTTCCTGGCCCTGGCCCGATCGAGACCTACACCGCAGGTCAGGTGAAGCGCTTATCCTCGTTACGCGACTTTCATCTACTGCCAGAGGACGACGAACTACTGGCGGTCGTGCAAGTGGACTCCGTGCCCCTGCTGGGCGCCTCGATGCTTTTCGTACTTCGCCCGAGCGGCGACGGCTACGAGATACGCGCGATGTACGAAGACTCGGCGCGGCTCTAGCGTAGCCGAGCCGAACGACACTCTGCAGGCGTCGCCCAAACAGAGTTGCTGCCAGAGTTACCGCGAAACCTCACAGCCCAGACAGCACCAAGTAGCCGTCTCCGTTTGGCACCAACTCCAAGCGGTTGTCGGCAACGGTCCTGCGCCATGCCTCACCGTCGCCCGTGGGCACCTGGTAGCTCGCGCTGTAGGTGTAGTCGATGTAGTAGGTGTCGTTGCGCCCCTTGCCCACACGGCGGTAACGAATCTCGTAGCGAATCGCTTTGGCTTCGCCGAAACGTTCGTTGAGAAACTTACCGAGACCAGCCCGATCCAGATCGTCGCTGGAGTCGACGTTGCCGCCATCCTCGTAGTAGTCCGGGTGTGCGATCTGCAGCAGATAGTTCACATTGCGATGTTCGACCGCTTTCCGGTACCGCTCGCAGAAGTCGACGATCGAACGATTGAGTTCGTTATCCTCGACGTCCGTGTTGGGGATCAGCTGGGTTTGGCAGGCCAGCACCCCAACCAGCAAAAGCATCATCACAACTACTTGCTTCATGGCTTCGACGCGAAACGCCCCAGCGAACGGGCGTATTCCGACGCGGGAACCTGCCAGGAACTCCACCACAAAGGAAGTCGGATCGTCCGACCCGCTGTTCGCACGACTCCTCCGACCAGGTGCGGACTCAGCGATCGATCGCGTCCAAAATGGTTTGAACGATGTCCGCCGAAGTGACGCCGTCGGCTTCCGCGCGGTAGCCGAGCACCAGTCGGTGACGCAGGGCGGCCAACGCCACGCGGCGGACGTCATCCACGTCCGCTGCGGGTTCACCGCGCGCCGCTGCGCTAGCCTTGGCTGCGAAAACCAGCGCCTGGCTTCCCCTAGGACCAGCGCCGAAGCGCACGTAGTTCTTCACCTCTTTTGGTGCGGCCGAGGTTTCGGGTCGGGACAAACGCGCCAGCGATACCGCCAGCTGTACGGCCTCATCCACCACTGGGATACGCGGAACCAGCGCGCCGAACTGGTTGACCTCGTCGAGTGTGACCACTGGCTCGGGCTGCTCGAACGGCTCCGCCGTCGTGCGCCTGGCAATCTCCAGCTCCTCATATTCGGAGGGGTAACCCACGTGAATCTCGAGCAGGAAACGATCGAGTTGGGCCTCAGGCAGCGGATAGGTGCCCTCTTGCTCGATCGGATTTCGCGTTGCGAACACTTGGAAAGGAGCGGGTAGTGCGTGCGTGTTACCGCCCACGGTCACACACCGCTCTTGCATCGCCTGCAGCAGCGCGGCCTGGGTCTTCGGCGGCGTGCGATTGATCTCGTCAGCCAAAACGAGGTTCTTGAATATCGGGCCCTGCATGAACGAAAGCTGCCTGCGCACGCCCTCGGCCGTGTTGACCTCGTTCAGCACGTCAGTACCCGTGATGTCCGCGGGTAGCAGGTCGGGAGTGAACTGAATGCGTCCGAAAGACAGGTGCAGCACCTTGGCCATCGAAGAAACGAGCAGCGTCTTCGCCAAACCTGGCACGCCGACGAGCAGGGCATGCCCTCTTGCGAGCAATGCCACCAGCATGGCGTCGATCACCGCCTCCTGACCTACTACGACGCGTCCGACTTGCTGTTTGAGTCTCTCACAGGCCTGGGAGCAGCTTGCCAGCAGCTCTGCGTCTGAAGGTCGATCTGTGGTCATTCGGCACTTTCCACGTCTTGAGGTCGGGGGACACGTCACGCAAGAGCGCGTGCTCGCGCGGCCGCGCACATTAGCGGGTCTCGCGGAGCGTGTGGATGATAGCCTTGGGGCGTGCGTCAAACAGAAGCCGTTTCCAGCGCGACAGCTGGCCACTGGGTTGAAGAGCGCCCCGATTCTGGGTTGGCCCAAGGCCAGTACGCCTGGCCGGTTTGGGCAATCGTTGTGCTTGGGAGCGCCATTGTTCTAGCGGGCTCTGCGTACCTGCTACTGCGCTGGCGCAACGCGCGCTCCCCCAGATGAAGCTCAACCTCCGTCGCATCCTGATCGTCATCCTGTTCGGCGTCGCGCTGTACGGCGGGTTCGTCGTGTACGCGGGCTTTCAGACCATGGCGGAGACGCTCGCCACGTTCCGATGGTGGACGTTCGCCGTGGCCATCGGACTCGCTTCACTAAACTACGCCGTTCGCTTCCTGAAGTGGCAGTACTACCTCAAGCTGCTCGGCATCACGAGTGTCCCTCGAGCGGAGAGCGCGCTGATTTTCTTGTCAGGGTTCGTGTTGACGATAACCCCCGGCAAGGTTGGCGAGGTTTTTAAGAGCGCCGTCATGTCGCGAACACATGGCATCCCGGCTGAGCGCACCTCTCCGATCGTCGTGGCTGAGCGGCTGACGGACGTCATCGCGATCATCGTGCTGATCGTGATCGGCAGCGTGAGCTTCGATGGAGGGCTGTTCTGGGCGGTCGCGGGCAGCCTCGTCGTTTCACTGGGGTTCATCGGTATTTTTTGGCCACTGCCTGGACTTTGGTTGATCGCTCGAATGGAGCGTGGCTGGTTGGCGCGTTGGGCGCCCCGCATGCGTACCGCACACGCAGAGCTGCGCGCGCTGGCTTCTCCACGAGCGCTCTTGGTCCCCGTGCTGCTCAGCGTGTTCGGCTGGGGCTGCGAGGGCCTGGCACTCGACGTATTGCTCCGCGGGTTCAGTCAGCAGCCCGAGCTGTCTCAGTCGGTTTTCTTCTACGCCACAGCGACGTTGGCTGGCGCGCTCATCCCCGTCCCCGGCGGCCTGGGAGTTACGGAAACACTCATGCAAGAACAGCTCGTGCGTGTTGCTGCGACGACCCAGGGTGCGGCGACGTCGAGCATGTTGCTGGTACGGTTCGCAACCCTGTGGTGGGCTGTCGTCGTCGGCTTCATCGCCCTCGGGCTACTCAAGCGACGCTACCCGGACCTGCTGCGTTCCAAAGCGCGCGCGCCAGCGGGCGTTGACACCGTCACTGGTTGAGCTGTGCCAGCGCGTTCGCCGCCTCTCGCATGTCTTGGGGCAGCTGAGACTCGAATCGCAACGACTCCAGCGTCACGGGATGCGTGAACCCGAGCACCGCCGCGTGCAGGCCTTGTCGTCCCAGCCGGGCTGCCACCGACGCCAGCTCCGGGTCGGCGGACTTTCGACCGTATAGCGCGTCTGCGAAGATCGGCGTGTCGCACCACTCGGATAAGTGCACGCGGATCTGGTGCGTGCGACCAGTCTGCAACGTGCAACGCACCAGAGCCGCTTGGGCGGCGAAACGTTGCACGACGGACACATCGGTCACGCAGCGTTTTCCGCTGTCGACGCGGCATGAGAACTTCAGACGATTGTGCGGGTGCCTGCCGTGCAGCGTTTCGATTCTACCTTCGGCGGGAACCCCGAGCGTCAGGGCTAGGTATGCTCGTTCGATCGTGTGCTCCGCGAACTGCAGTTTCAGTCCCTCACGCGCTGCACTCGTCTTGGCGACGACCAGGAGACCGCTCGTGTCCTTGTCGATTCGATGCACGATGCCCGGCCTGAGCGGCCCTTCTGGATCGCGTTCGTCCGATGGGGGACGGCCGAAGCCTGGCAGCGCCAACAGCCCGTTGACCAAGGTGCCGTCGCGGTGTCCGCGAGCTGGGTGAACGACTAGCCCCGCGGGTTTGTCCACGACGACCAAGTGCTCGTCGTCGTACACGACCGAAAACACGACTCCCGACTGCGGCTCGGCGCGTGAGCTCGGCTCAGGACCTGGCTCGACCTCGATCACGTTCCCGCCGCCGACTCGGTCCTTGGCTTTGCACGGTTTGCCGTTCACCAGCACCCGGCCTTCGCCGATCCAGCGCGCAATCGTGGAGCGAGATACGCCGGAAAGGCGTGCGGCGAGCACGCGATCAACGCGATCTTTAGGCGTTGCCGCGTCCAGTTCGAAGCGCATCACGTCGCCAACGCGCGGCCGCCAAACGCTTCACCACATCGGGCTCTTCACGTGCGCCTTGGACTTGATCAAAATGTCGACCAAAGCGCGATCGTAGAGGTTGCGAGAGTACAGGTCAGGAGCCACTCGACTCTTGTACAACGCCCGCCCCTCCTCGATCTCTTCGCTCATCTCCTCGAAGAGTTCGTCAGTTTCCAACCCCCGAATGATCTTCTCTTCGTTGTACAGAGACAGGTCACTCGCAATCGCGCGCGCCAAACGGCGAGCTGCTTCCTCGGTCTCGATCAGAGGCATTTGACGCAAGTATCGCGACAGAACGACCAAGTGTCAAAAACGCTGCCATCGAATCGCCTGGTTGGAGGTCAGCACACGCTGACCTACACCCGGGGAAACTCCCCCAAAACCCCCAAGGCGGCCAGGTCTTCGACCACCTCAGCGGCGGGGAGACCCACGACGTTGGAGTACGACCCGTAAATGGCTCGCACCAGAAAACTGCCGATCCCCTGGGCCGCGTAGGCACCCGCCTTGTCGAGGCCTTCACCCGTGCGCGCATAGGCGCGCAGCTCGTCTGCCGTGGCCGCGCGCAGCTCGACCTCGCTGCTCACGATTCGCGTCCGCGCGGGCTCACCTGGGCGCGCGAGCGCATAACAAGTCCGAACCACGTGCCGGCGCCCTGCCAAGCGCGCCAAGTGGCGCTCGGCATCCTGCATATCGATGGGCTTACCGAGCACCTCGTCGCCCAGCAAGACGATGGTGTCGGCGGACAGTGCGACGGCAAACGGCCCCGTTTCCGCGGCCAGACCGCTATTCAACTTGTCCACGACGATTCGAGCCAGGAACGTTTCGATCGGCTCACCCGCTAGCCGATCCTCAGCCACATCGGGAGCGCGCTGCACGATCGGAAGGCCGAGCCCACGAAGGATGTCGTGTCGGCGTGGAGACCCAGATGCAAGCAACAGGGGCGCCCGATCACTGATGGTTTGCCTCGACATGCCGGGCGTCTATCATGCTTCGCGAGACGAGACAGCCCGTTTGACCCACACCGACACATCACGGCTTCAGCGTCACCCACTCAGGACTCGATTGCACGTTCGACGGGTGAAGCGTCGTGTGGCGAGCGCCACCCTCGCCTACCTGCTGACCCTGCTCGCCCCAGCGGTCGCGAATGCAGGCTGCGGTGACGGCCCCTACGCCGAGTGCTTCAATGCGGAGTCGCTGTGGGTCGATCCCTTCCCCGGACCAGGCATCGCCACCAACGCTGCTTGGTATCCCCAGCCAGATTATCACGCAGGTCTCAACGCGAGCTACCAACGCAGCCCGCTGACCGCAGTACTCGCTTCCCCCGACCCGTACGGCAGCAACGTCGATCTCATGGAGCACTGGTGGACCGCCCAGGCGTTTGCATCGACTAGGCTTGGCCCGATCGACATAGGGCTAAACGTCCCAGTTGCGTTCGGCTCTGCTGGAGTTGGGAGCGCGGCGCTCAGTACCCGCGGAGCCGAACGCTCGGTAGCAGGCTTCGGCGACCCACGTGTGGCCGCCCGCTTCGTGCACCCGACGGCGATTGGCTCGCTGGCTGTGATCCAAGAGCTGTCGCTCCCGATTGGTGCAGATGCCAGTCTGATGACAGCACGATCGCTCACCTACGCCCCGCGAGTGTCTCTGGGCTGGAAGTTCTCCCGATGGCACGCGGCGGTCGACGTTGGCCTCAGGCTTCGACGACCAGCTCGGTTCGGCTCGGTTTCGTTCGGCTCGGAGCTGAGCCTCGCAGCTTCAGCAGGGTACGCCTTGGGTCGAGACTTCGAAGCGTTCCTCGAGACCTGGGCGACCCCCGCGCTCTCTCGGAGCGAGGTGCGCTGGCCCGATGGCTTCAGTGAAGTGAGACGGTTCCCGGCGGAGGTGATGCTGGGCGCGGCCCGCGGCTTCGGTCCGCTCCGAGGACACCTGGGCTTCGGCTCGAGTCTGCCACTCACCCGAGAACGGACCGAAGCAGGAACGCAGTACTTTTCGGGGCCGCCAGGCCCTCGCCTGCGTGTATCCGCGCAAGTCGAGGTCGAATGGTGAGCGCACGACGGCTAGGGTGTCACTCCGACTGCGAGACTCGTTCGCCAATCAGAACACACGTTCGCCAACGAACACGCGGTCGCCCGCTTGCAGTGGCACGTCCTGGGACTCACCCGAGTTGATCCTATCCAGATCGATGGACACGGTCTGCGTTCCACCGCTTCTCACTCGCCGTGTGAGGCGAACACTCTGGCTCTGAGCAATGGAGTTCAGACCTCCCGCGAGCGAGATCGCTTGCACCAACGTCATCCCCGGCTGAAAGGGAAAATTGCCTGGCTTCTGAACCTGCCCGAGCACGCTGACCTGCTTGCTGCGGTACTCCACGACGTGAACCACGACGCTCGGATCCGTGAGGATCTCTTCATCGATCAAGCGTTGCCGCACGAGACGCGCGACCTCCTGAGGCTCGAGACCGGATACGGTCACCGTCTGCAGATAGGGCAAGTCCACCGTACCGTCAGACGCGACGTGGTACTCCGCGGGTAACCCCTCCTCGCCGACGATCTGCATGTGAAAGACATCTCCGGGTCCGAGCGTCGTGCTCTCACTCGGAGCCGCGAGCGCAACCTTCGGTGCCTGCCGCCGACCGCTGCAGCCGACCATCAGCGCTACACAAGCAAGAGACAACCAGCGCCTTCGTGAGATCGACGGCGAACAGGGCCAATTGCTGTCGCGCGAGTCAGCGGGTCTCTTCGTGTCACCAACGGGACGGACGAACGTAGCCATCATCGATACCAACGCGCGCCAATCAGACCAGTAAAGCGGTCATACTTCAAACTGTCCGCGCCGCCGGACCCGTTGCTGACGAGATTGTTGTTGGTGCTCGCACTGAAACCGAGATTGACGAACGCTGCCAGCGACTTCATCACCGCGTACTCGCCGTAAACTTGGGCGTCTGGACGCCATTCTTTCGGAGCCGGGAACGCCAACAAATCACCGTCTTCGTCACGGGGCAACGCATGTTGCACGTGGCTCAAGCCGCCACTCAGGGTGAGTAAGAACGATGACCCGATGTTGGTGAACAGTCGGCCATAGACGCGATTGAGCAAGAAGTAATTGGCGAGATCGCTGGTGCTTCCGTCACGCTGATAGCCGAGTCGGATCGCCGCCAAGCCGCGCGTCTCCTGGTCGGCCTCGAGTTGTGCGCCACCTTGCAGAAACCACGTCAACTCAGCGCGTCCCACGACGTCATCGAAGTCGTCGACGTTGCCCGCGGCGTCTGGCTCGAAAAATATGGCCTTGAACCCACCGAGAACGAGCACCGAGAAGCGCTCGGTGATGAGACCATTGAGCCCGAGCTGCGTCGAAACTGGGTTGGCGTTGGGTAAACGCGAATCGGCGTGCAACCTGTTGACGAACTGTACGTCTCCCAAATAGAGGAGGGCCGTACGTGGCAAGAATCTCCAACTACCGCGAGTCCGCAGGTTGTGGGTGGCTCGATCCAACGCGAAGTCTTGTTCATCGTATCGCGTGAGATCCGCGCCGTACCCGACGCTCCACTGCAGAAGGCCCCCACCAGGGCGCCAGCGCAGATCACCGCCCCCATCAATCACGGATCGATCATAAAGCACTGCCCCCGGGGCATTGTACGGCTGGGCGACACGCGTATAGCCGAGCGTAAAGTCGGCACCAACAGGCCGCTCGGGTTGAACCTGCAGGGCGGCTGCCACCCGCCCCGAGAGCAGCAAATCGTCGACCAACGCATCTTGTTCATCCGCGGGAACGAGCTTGTCGAGCGTCAACGATGCCCCCGCTCCGAATCGCATGGCGGGTGGCAGGGCCTCGGGTGCGTCACTCGCCGTACGCTCGGCACCGAGTGTCTCCAGGGACAGCGAAGGTGTCAGACGAAAACGGTAGGTAGGAACCTCAGGCTCGAGCGGTTCACCCGCCCCCTGAAAGAAGTTGGAGTCGTAGCCTGCCTCGGCAGCGATGCCTGGATGCAGCTCGAGATTGCCCGAACGCACGCCGGAGCCAGTGCCACCACCGCCACTGAGCCACGGCTGCGCTACCTGAGCGTAGAGCGTGCTTGTCAGCGATGAGGCCGCCAGCAGGATGGCAGCGCTGAGTCCAGTTCGAATCATGGGCTCCCAAGTCTGATCATGAGCTTTGGCGACTCAGCCCCAGATCAACGACTCACTGTGTAGGACTACCCACGACGGGAACGATCGCAGCAACGTCCGCAAAGGGGAGCTCCTTCGGATCCATTTCGGGAACGCTCGAATCGACGTTGGCGATCAACGTCCATTGTGTCGGAACGTCATCCCCGCCCAAACACTGCGAGACATCCACGGCGATCTCCCGAACGCTGTCACCTACCACGACCAGCAGACGAAACTCGTGCCGCGCGCGCAGTTCGTCACCACTTTCGATCGCCTCGATCATCGCCGCGCTGCGCTCCTTGGCGGTGTCTAGCGCAAGCTGCACCTGGTTGTTCTTGTCCGAAACACACAACACCATGACGACGTCACGCTGCTCCGCGCTGTCGTCCAGCAGCACCTGGAGTTGGTCGTGAGCGGACTCGATGTTCGCCAAGATCTCGGCGGCACGCTCGAGCATGGCCTGAGGTGGCAGGGCTTCCGTTGGATCCCCAGCTGCGGGAAACGCTGGGGGCGGGCTGACCGGCGTGGCGTCATCCGTCGTTGCAGCATCTGGAAACGCCGCTGAGGTGTTGGGTTGGTCCGTTTGCGCGCTCGCCAGCGAAGCGCATAGAACCGCCGCGAGCATCACCGCTGCGCGCGAGCTACCAAAGATTTTGTGCGTTCGACTTGTCACCATCTATTCCGCTTTCGGACTTCGACTCACGGCTACGTTAGCATTCCGCTAGGCGGTTCGACGGCCAGCTCCCACCGACCCGAGGGGGAAGAGCAAGGCCCGTACCGATTCGGGCGTCAGACGTCGAGAATCGTGGGAAACGTAACGCAGGCAGCGCCGCGCTGGAAGTGTGCCGTAGCGCAGGCTTCTCGATGGGCCGCCCGCGGTCCGAAAACGGTCGGGCCCACGATGTTGCGTCAGCACGATGTCGCGCTCGATCGTTTCTCGGTTCCGTTTCATCGCTCACGCGCGTTTGCTCCAAGTTCACTGCTTGACGAAGTTCACTGCTTGACGAAGTTCACTGTTTGACGAAGTTCACTGACACGCTGACGACCGCCGCGCCGCCCTGTGGAGGATCGAAGCGCCCGCTCTGCGCTCGAGATTTGACGCAACTCACGACCGCTGCGGGTAGACTGCCACTCGTGGTGACGGTGACCTGTGTCACCTCTCCACCAGGCCCGACTTTGAGCGCCAGGCTGATGCGCCCCGATGCATCGGGGTTCGAGGCAAGCGCGCGCGTGTAGCAGGCGCGGAATCCCGCGCGCATACGCGCGACGACGCGAGACGCGTTCGAGACTTGCCCACCTGCAACGTTCGTCCCGCCGAGCTGGGCGTTGCCCTTGGGGCCTTCGACTTTTTTCACGGTGCCACTGGAGTCGGAGGTCGACTTCTTGGTGTCACCCAGCGACGTCAAGGAACCGCCAGTTTCGCCGGGGCGAATCGCCCCACCCGCGGCACTGAGCTTCAACCCGCCTGGACCACCCGAAGAAACACCAGCGCCACTGGCCGCGGCTTGGTCCATCACCGAACTATCGATGCTGTCGATACTCGAGAGCACGTCTGCGGTAGCGCTCTTACCCGTGAGCGCACCGAGCGTGCTCATGTCGAGTGCGTCGAGTTCTTGGGAAAGCGCCGCGACTTCCGTGCTGGACAGCGGCCTCTTCTCCTGAGTTGGCGCCTTCTTGACCGCCACCTGCTTTTCTTTGGGCTTCGCCTCTTCTGCTTCCTTGGCTTCTTCCTGCGTCTCCTCGGTGTTCTTCTGCTCCACCTCGGGAGGCGGTGGCAGGTTCTTGACCATCTCCACCAAGGCGGCGACGTTCACCTCGGTGTCGACGACGGGATCCATCCAATCCGAATACACGGAACCGATCGCCATGAAGTGTAACAAGAAGGAGAACGCAGCAATGACCGTCGTGTTCCAGTCGATGCCGACGGCACCACGCATCACTGACGGGGGTAGCTTCGGCTTCACGCCCTCGGGCAACACGCTGACGAATTGGAACAGTAGCGATACCCCGTCGAAGTCGACCTTGCCGCGAGCGTCTGCGTCGAGCGTGAAGTGATACGCGCCGTCATCGAAGATTGCATCGTGGGCCAGCTCGTCGAGAGTCTGTACGCCCTCCTCAGTTGCAACCCTGCCCCGCATCTCACGCGTGAAGCGTAGACTGTGACGCCCCCCCTCGACGGCTAGCAACGTCATGCGGCGAGGCACCCCCGGTCCATCGATCACGAACGTGTTATCCGAGTTCGTCCCGACGGTGATGGTTTCGCCATTGCGAAACACGCGCTCATCGACGATTCGTTCACCCCGAACCACCCCAACACGCAATGCCAGCGTCCCGCTGGTGGCAGCATCGCTCATCAGCGATGTCATCTGACCGGGACGGACCGACGTGGCAGGAGATTGAGTGGGCTGGGTCATCGATTCGACGCTGGCTCGAACGCGAACAGGCTCGCGAACGCCAAAGCTTAGACGAACGGAGTCGCCGGAAAGCCTAATGGTCCACGAGTGTCTCATCCAGTCGCAACCCACGGAAAGGCCTAGGCTTTGGCTACACGGCTGTGCCCCCGGGAGACACACTCTACTCACACTGGAAATTGGTCCAGGTGCGCAGTCTGTTCGAAGTGGGAGAGTTCACGATTACAACGCTTTCGAGCCACGAGGCGATGCCGCCCGGCCTCGTGCGCGATGCTGGCGCAAGCCAAGGCCGCACCCACCGCGACGCAGGAGACGATCGCAGCAAGGCGTGGTGTGTGAAAGATGAGGGACAACAAGGTTGTCCCTCCCGCCGCTGCGCAGATTCGCCACCCGAGTCGTGCCCCCAGCGCATGACGCTCGAGCCTCTGTTGCACGACCAACGACAGTTCGTTCCGTACAGCTCTTCGCACGCGCGGCGCAGACTCGGCGGTCACGTCGAGTACGTCCCCCTCGTCCACCACGGAGCGCAGTCCGAGTTGCGCGATGCGTCGAGTCAGTGTCAGGTCTCGCACGCATGTCGTCACAGCGAAACAACACGTGAGCAGCGACGCGATCGCAAGCAGCCAAGCGAACAAGAGTGCTCCCGAGCAAGCTCGTCCGTTCGCGCGTCGTCAGAAGGGCGCGCGGTACACGGACTCGTTGATCCGCTGCAAGAACGGTTGTCGCAACTCGGCCAGTGTCATCTTCGGTTGGATGCGGCTGATGTCCACCGCCGCGATCGGCTTCTGAATGCGTCCGACGATCGTCACTTCACTGACCGTGACGACACGCCCTTGCGCGAGAGCAGACGCCGACCACGACGCAACCACGAACGCAAGAATGCATGAACAGAATCTTCCGTTGAACATCGCTGACCTCATCATTCCGTCCCTTGCGGCACGGGCGGCGCATTCATGGCCTCCAAAACCGCTTTGCGATTCTTAGCGCGATCCAATAGCTCTTCAGCATCGTCGGAACCTGCGGCCCTCACTGCGCCGCGCTTGGCCAGATAGGTTTCGAACGCGAGGATCGCTCGCTCCGCAGACGCGAGCTCCGAGAGCGCTCCAACCTTGCTGGAGAACAAGTAGACCAAACCGATGTTGTAGTACGTCTCGGGCATGTCTGGGGCCGCTTTGGTCACCCAGTCTAGTTGGGTGAGCGCTTCCAGGGGTCTGCCCTGCAAACGGTAGGCGTCCCCCAGGTTCAAATGCAGCAACGGATTGCTGGGCTCGAACGCGAGGGCCCCTTCGAGCAGGGGCACGGCCTCAGCCGCGTTGCCCGCTTCGAGCATGTAGGCAGAGAGGTGTAAACGCGCGTCCACCATGTCGGGTCGTAACGTCACGATCCGTCGCAGCTCCGCGATCGCCTCGTTGCGTCGACTCTGCTCCTTGTAAATTAACGCACGCAACATACGCGCTTCCGCGTTGTTGGCATCGCGCGGAGGGTTTTCGGGTCCGTACCCATCCAAGATCGCGGTCAAAGTATACAGCGCCAAGTCGAGGCGTCGGTTGCGGTAGTGGTCCCGAGCCAAGACGACCATCGCTGGGCGATAGTCGGGGTCGAGCTTCAGGGCGCGCTGCGCCAACTTCTGCGCCTGAGCAGTGTCCTTCTGTTGGCTCGCGAGTTCCGCCTCGGCTGCGAGAATCGCGGCGCTGTCCTCGGCCTGCGCGCGGTGAACACGCAGAAAGCTGCTGGCTTCCGAGAGTTGCCCCGCGCGCAGGTAACCGAAGGCCATCTCCGCGATGGCAGGTTCGAAGTCGGGCACCAACGAAAGGGCCTCACGGTAGGCACGACGAGCCCCCGTCGGGTCGCCACTGCGATCGAGCACGGTACCCAACGCGAAGTGGGCCTGATGTGCACGGGGATCGATCGTGGTGGCCTGGCGCAACTGCGCCTCCGCACCTGCCAAGTCGCCGCGCTCGAACGCAGCCAGCCCTGCCTGATAGGCCGCGGCCGCTTCTGCGCTCATAGTTGGACGCGCTGCGCGCTTCTCGCGCGCTGTGGGCTTCTCCTGAGGCTTGGCGGTGTTTGGAGCGGCTGCCTCCACCTCGGGAGTCTTCGTGGACTTGGGTGCCGAACCACAACCCACCGCACAGAAACCCATCGCACAGAAACCCACCGCACAGAAACCCAAGACGACTGTCGCCGTGAAACGCCTGGGCAGCGAGCATTCCACGAGTCTCATTGTGTGCCCCCAATGCCGGGCGCGGGCTCTGGCAGCAGTTGCGGCTCGGGGGACTCGACCATGCCTGGCCGCAAGCGCAAGAACATACCTGGACTATAGTCGAGACCGTTCACACGAGACGCGTAGTGCGCCAACTTATCTTCGCCGATCGCGCTGGTCAGAAACGCGAGCCGACTGATCGCGCGCACCACGGCTGGCGTCGACAGGTTGTAGCGCCTCGCCAGGACGATGGCCGCGCCGTAACGATCGACGGCGATCTGATCGGCACTGGCGAGTTCCCGGTCTCGCTGATCGTTCCAAGCGCTCTCCACCTTGATCCGAATCGCGTCGGCTTTCTCTTGCAGTTCGAGGTTATCGCTTTCTTCGGCTTGTTGAAGCAGACGCTCCGTACGCTCGTCGAACATCTCGAGTTCTGGTGGTCGCGTGTTGTAGAGGCCCGTGCGCAGCGAGTCGTACAGACTGCCCTGCCTTGCAATGGCCGCGGTACCCCACTCGGGAGAGCCGTATTCGTCGACAACGGCTTGCAACCGTTCGAAGTAGCCTTTCGCAGTGGCTGCCGCCTTGTTGAAGTCCGCCAGCACCTGCTGGGGGGTTCCGCGAAATTGGTGGTGCCCAGCGTCGAAGTCGAAGCGTTTGCGAAGTTCATCGTCGAGCAGCAAGTACGCTCCCTCGGCTGCCATACTCGCCTGAGGGGTGCCCAGCGCTGCGTTCACCCCTCGCTCGTTCGTCGGCGCGTTGCCGCGCATACGTGCGAACGCAGTCATGGTGTTTTCCCACCACTTCACCTCGTCTGCAGCTTTGGCCGCACGCCGCATCTTGGCGGTCCAATACGCCGCTTCCACCACGTACACCTGAGAGTCGGGATTCGACTGGTGTTTGGCGTAGTACTTTTGCATGGCACTTTCCGCACGCTGTCGCGCGGCGGCGTTTGCGCCTTGGTCGGGGCTGAACTGATCCCACTCCTTGAGCGCTGATGTCGCGATGACGAAGTCCGCTTGAGCGAGATCTACCCCGGCCGCCCCCTGGTTCGCGAGTTGATCGCGCGCCCGTACCATGGCTTGGTCGTCGCCGAGACTGGCGTACAACTTCAGGGCCTGTTCGGTCGCGACTTGGCGTGCTTCGGGCGTGAAGTGGGCGTTTCGGCCAATCGCATCGAACGTCGACGCCGCCTTGGGATAGTCGAAGAACAGCACGTAGGCGTTCGCGAGGGCGTCGTACGCGAGCTTCAGATACTTGGTTCGAGCTTCGTACTTCTCTGGCTGAGGAGGCTCGGGAGGATCAGCGCTGGCGTCGCCTTCGCGCAAAGCGACCAGACGTTCGTCGCTGCCATAACGGGAGACGAACAGCTCGTACATTCCGATTGCCTTGTCGTAGTCGCCTACTTGCTTGTACGCGAAGGCTCCGTTCATCGCCGCCTCGGGGGCTTCGTCCCGATCGGGTGCAGCGTCGAGGGCAACCTTGTATGCAGCTGCCGCCTCACGCCACTTCGCGTCACGCTCCTCACCAGGGGGCAGCTGCTCCGCCTGATCGTAAAGCGAACGAGCATCCAAGTACGCGACCCCCTGCCTGACGGGCGTTCGAATCGCATCTTCCGCAGCCCTCGTCTGCTCGTCGAACGCGCAACTCTTGCCGTCGACCAGCTTGCGGCTCTGCTCGGCGTTGCTCGTCAAGTTGCTCATGCTGAGCAACTTTTCCCACGCCTTGTATCCCCACTCATCACGACCGCAACGCTTCTGGTAGATGCTGGCGAAGCGCTTCTGCGCCTCTTCGAACTGGCCGTATACGAAGTAGTAATCTGCCGCCTGGAACTCGTACAGCGGTCCGTTCTTTTCAGGATCGTCCTCGACGCTGATCGCCGCGTTGTACTCGTCGCGCGCGTCGGCCGCACTCACCACCTCGGGAGGCATCGGCAGTTGCATCGGCTTACTCTGGGTGCCGTCCTCGATCATTTGGACTTCGTCGAGCTTCGCGACGCCACGAGCGCCTCCGCTGTGGTCGTACTCTTGGTGCCGTCGTTCGAGCACACGGTCTGCCAGCACCACCACGTAATACGCCGCAGGCTGTTGGAACTTGTCGTCCTCGTTCGAGTCGCGAACACGTCTCGCGGCTTCACGCGCTGCCGCAATTTCTTCTTCAGGAGGCGTGCGTCCTAGTTCGAGCTGCAACGTCACCGCGCCGAACAGCGCATCCGCACGCCAAAACTGACTCTCGTATGCGTCGATCGCGTTCGGATCTTGATCGATGTAACCCGCCCAGCCCTTGGCCGCGGAGCGATACTCTACGATCGCTTGTTCGAGCAGACGCTGCTTGGCGATCGGGTCGGAAAGCTGCTCTGCTTTGGTCGTGTTTTCGCGCGCGGCGTTGGTGTGAGCCGCCGCGGCACGTTGCAAGCCCTGACGCACCAAGCGCTCGGCCTGGTAGATGGCTTCGGGATCGTCTTGATTGGCGCGTGTCCACTCGCTGTCGCCCACGTAGTCGGCGAGTTGGGTGCGCGCTTGAAGGGCCTTGGCCGTCGCCTCCGCGCGTACCGCGGACCCCTCGGGTGCAAGGGTCGCCAGCTCATCGTACAGATCTGCGATGCGCGCTCGGGTCAGCGGCGCGTCGCGGCTGAGCGGGAACTTACGGACTGTCAGCTCCAGTGTCAGGATCGCGTTGCGTAGCTGGGTTATCTCGATGAACTCCTGGGCGAGCGCCTGGTAGATGTCGACGGTCCACTCCTCGTCCTGCGGGATGAGATTCGGGTTCTGGACGCGCTCGATCGCTACGAGAAGCCGCTCTTCCGCCACCAATGGGTCCGTCTCTTCGTCGAAAATGTCACTGCGTGGAATGAACGGATGATTCGGCGGCGGGCCATCGAAGTCCGTGTACGTCAGCGACCCTGCGATATAGGTGTACGCTTCGCTGCGAAAGTCGACCCCCTGATCTCCGGTTTCTTTCTCCTGCTCGTCCGCGTAGCGCAGCAGCTCGACGAAACCCTCGACCGCTTCGCGGTAGCGCTGCTGTTTGTAGTAGGTCCACGCACCCTTGTACAAAGCTACGCCATACAGCGGCGGGTTCTTGTACTGCATCGAGTTCTCGTACGCCGTGGCCGCGCGATTGAAGGCGTATGGCCCCGCCCCAGCATCCATCTGATCGAAGTGGAAGTTACCGATTTGCCACCACACCTCCGCCAGGTAGCGAGGCTCTTCGCCATGCTCTACTTTCTGGGGTAACGCCTGACATTCGGCGTAAGGGTTTTGGTACTCGCGGTCTTCGCCTGGCGCGGCACGCTGTTTATCCCATGCCGTCAAGCGGTCGAGTGGCACGGGGTTCTTGTTGTACCACTCGGCCCAATAGTCGTCCGACCGATCTTGCGCCAGTGGCTGCACCAGGATCGCGCTCGCATCGTTCGGATCGGTTTGCACCGTGAACTGATTTGCGCACGCGAGTGAACGCCACGCTTGCTGAGCTGCGTCCAGCTGTCCGCTGTCGAAATAGGCGTGCCCCAGGTAGTAATGGACCCCCGCTATCTGCTCGTAGTTCGGAAACTCGGCGATGATGCGGCGATACAAGTCCGTCGCAGGAACGAGAGCCTCCCCTAGATCGGCATCGAGATTCGCTCGGCCTTTCTCCTCGTACAGCGCCGCCAAACGATACATCGCATCCGGGGTGGCCTGGGGCGCGGCGCGAGGTCCACTGTAACGGGCAATGAACTCGAGCAACCGCTCGATCGCCGCCTCTCGTGCTTCAGCCAGGCGCTCTTGTTCGATTTCGATGGCTTGGCCCAAGTGCCCGTTGAGTCGGCGGCGACGCTCTTCGTAGTGGTGCCGAATGATGCGATCGAGACCCTCGCGATACGCATTGGCATCCTCCGCGTAGGTCTTGGCTTCGCGCTCGAGCTGCTCGAGGGCCGCGAGTTGCTCGGCCGTAGGCCCCTCATCGGTTTCGGCAGCGGCGCGCGCAGGTGCCCAGCTGCATAAACCCGCGACCAATAACGAGCAACCGAACGCGCGCCATCGAGTTCGTAATTCCTTTGGAGCACCCATCGGGTGCTTCGGCGGGTGACCGAGACGACGGTCAGCGTTTTTCATCGGCTCCCCGCGCATCGAACATCACTTCGTTGAACTCTTCTTCCAGGTACCGCTCGTTTCGAGAACGCTCGCGCTGAAGATCCTGCACTTCTTCGAAGTGCGACTGGCGAACCTCCCAAGCCTGCTGTGAGATCCCGACGTCAGCTCTGAGCAGTATGCTGGCCAGCTTCTGCTCGACGGTTTGAAAGCTACGCAGGGCCAAATCTCCGAACACCTGTTTGGTCTGGTCGTCCAGCTCTTCGATACCCGTCGCGTTGTGCTGGACCAGTGCGTGTTCTTTCTCTACGGCAGCCAACAACTCCCGAGACTTGCTCGCCACCTCGGCATCGTAGCCGTCCCGCAGCTGATCGAGCCGAGCTTGGACACGTTGCAGCCGAACCAGGAACGGATTGGCTTCCTGGGCGAACTCCTGCGCGTCTTCGCCCATCTGTCCTGCCGCGGCCAACGCCAACTCGCGCTGCACGAGGTAGACGTAGCGCTGGCGCACCTTCGCGTCGCGGGTGTATTCGGGCCCGCCGAACCCGACCTGCATTCGCCCACGCTCGAGCTCCTCACGCAGCTCGGCGATTTGTGCCTGGTAGCCGTCGAGCTCCGTCTCGCTCTCGCGCAGCTGTGCGGTCAGCTCACGTCGACGCGCCTCGGGCAATTGGACACTGAATTGCTCTTTTTCGTCGGTCAGCCGCCGCAACCCGTTGACGATCGCGCGCATCTTGTCCGCCTGCAGCGCCAACGACTGCAGTTGTTGCGAGAGTTGGTCCCATTGTCGTGTCCCTTTGCCCTCGCGCCTGACGAAGTCACGAACCTCGACGGGCAGCTCTCCTAGCTGAAGCCCCAAAGCTCGACGCTCCGACCTCACCTTGGCCACCTCTCCTGAAAAGTTGCCGCTGTCAGCGTCTTCGAGGCCAGCCGCGAGATCGCGCAGCGCGAGCGCGATGTGATTGGTCAGCCCGAGCACTCGCTGTAAGCGCACCCGAAGTTCGGGGAACGCCCGAGCGCGAGTTTCAGCGCTCAGCACGCCCGCCATGGCGCGCGCCATGCGGCGTGACTCCTTCACCATCTTGCGTGAACGCGCCACGTCGTCGACCAACGCGAACACGTGCTCATCCTCCAAGTCACGAAGCCAGTCCATCACGACGGGAGGAAGATCTCCGCGCGTGCGCACACCCAGTCGCTGCTGAATCAACCGTTCGTAATACTCTGACGGATCGCGAGGCGTCGCCAAGAATGACGACAGCTGGTCGTATGCTGGACGGAAGCGACGAATCACTCCTTGATACGCCTGCAGGGCTTGGGTGTACTGCTTGGCGCGCAACATCAAGTCCGCGCGCAACAACGCGCCTTCCGCAAGCCCCAGACTCTCCGGGGCCACCACCTCGAGCACCTCCAACGTCTGCTGCGCGCGCTCGAAGTCTTCGAGTGCCACGAACACCCACGCGAGCTCGAACAACATCGTCGGAAACTCGGGCGACTCGCGCGACACGCGCTGATACGCATCAGCCGCGTCCAGTGGCGAGTCGCTCTCGTAGAAGATTCTACCGAGCGCCATCCAAGCCAAATCGACGATGTGCTGCTGACGGGCGGAGCTTGGCGTCAACCGAGTGACGCGCTGGAATTGAACGATCGCGGTCGCGAACCGCTGGGACGGGCCCGAGACCTGGGCCAACACCGACTGATCTGCCTGTGGTGGGTTCGGAAGCAACGCCTGGTTCATGTAAACCACACCCAGCAAGTACTGCGCCTGAAACCCCAACGCCGACGCGTCTGGAACGTTTCGCAAGTCGGTGATGGATTCGTCGTAGCGCTCTGCGGCCAGGTACGCCTTGCCACGTGCGTAGCGCAAAGCAGCCGAACGCTTCTTCTCGGCACTCAGCTTGTCGATGGCGTCGAAAACGAACTCCAGCTCACTCGTGACATGACGTCTGAGGGCGACGTCGACCAAGCGACTGAGCGCTTGCCCCAGATGTTTCTCGTACGCTTTGGAACGACTGAGCCTGGCGATCTCACGGTACTGTCTACGCGCAGACTGCAGCTGATCGTTTTCGAAGTAGCTTTCGCCCAGCAGTAGGAGTGCGTCGGCGTGGGTGTCGTCGGTTGCCTCGCCGCGAGCGTGCAGCTCGACCACCTGCTGCAACACGTTGATCGCCGCGTCGTAGTCCTCGTTGCGCTTGAGCATCTCGCCGATTGCCAAGCGCTCGTCTGCCGTCTTCGGTGGAGTGACTGCGGTTTTCTCGACATCGAGGACTCCAGCTTCTACTGCGCGCGCTGCGACTTCGGCGCGGCCGAGTGCCTCGCTCTCGGAAAGGGCCTCGGCCGGCAGGGAAAACGATGTGCCCCAGGCCAACGTGGCCACCGCCGTGAGACCCGCGACATTGCGCGCGGCTCGATCCCAAAGCCATCCCCAATGTGCAACCAGCGAGGCCAATGACACTTTCATCGCGTGACGCGCGCTCAATATCGACGAGGACATCGGCATCGACGAAGCCTGGACTACTGCCCCGCCGCCTGCTCCTCAGCGCCCAGCGGTCGTTCGTTGAAGCGTAACGCGGGCTTTTGCTCGAGAGGTGTCGTGGCGTCGCCGCGCTCGAAGGCGATGGCCTCGATGCGTACGGCGCCCCCTTGCCGTACCGTAAACGAATGGGTGCTCTTGGCCTCGAACGAAAACCCCTTCAGATACGAGAACACGCCGTAACCATGCCCCCGCAGATTGACGACGATTTGAATCGTGTGATCTCCCGGCGGGATCGCGCCGTCGAAGACAGGGGTAACCTGCTGGCGACGGTGCGGCGCCTCTTCGCCTTTTTCGTTGTATTGCACGGCCCCGTCCAGGACCACCATGACTTCCTCGACCCGAAACGCGTTGCTCATCGAGTTGCGGAACACGACCTGGGCCTGCGCTCCACCAACGCCGGCTGAGAGAACTGACTCGCTGAGCAAGGTGAGGCGCGTGTGACTGCGTCGGATCTGCTCTTTCAATTCGTCGACCCGCGACTCCAAGTCTCGCAAGCGCACCACGTAACTGGCCGCAGCGTCCGCGGCTGACGACGTCGCCGCCCCGGGGGCGCTACTGGGAGCTGCTGCTCCCGAGGGGAGCGTTACCTCGGGCGCATTCGTCGCTGAATTCGAGGATTTAGATGCGGCTTTGGGCTTGCTAGCGCGCGCCGGCTTCGCCTTCGCGCGTGCCGACGTCTCGCCGGGTGCAGAAGTTTTCTCCTCGGGCGCCGCTGGAGTTACCGCCTTCTTCGAAGACTCGGATTTGGTGTCGGCCTTGGTCTCCTTCGCGGGTGTTTGGGCACCAGCAGAAATTGCGCACAAGGTGATCGCGACGACCAACATCCACATCGCGTACAGCTTCGTCATTCTCACTCGTACCTTTGACCTGCAAGTGTGCTGACGACGACTACCCGACGCACCACCGCGTTGGGCTGCTCCGTCATCGACACTGGCGGATCTTGGTTTGATGGGGTGCAGAACGCAACAGGCCATTTCGCCGTTTGGGCTGTGAGTTTGTGCTCGCCCATCGCGTGAAACACCGATAGACTCGCGTCAGTTCAAGTAGCCTCAGCCGGGGCACCGCAGCGGTCTCGCGTTGCCGTCGGGCCAACAGTTTCGGCGGGCCAGCAGTTTCGGCGGGCCGCTAAGCAGGAACCGCCCTTTGCAGCGCACGAGAGCCGCCAACCCAACCGCATCAGACTCGTATTCGAGCGACGAAGTTCGCGACGAGCTGCTGATGGCGCGCTACCAGCGCGGCGACCGCGCCGCAATGGAGTCGTTGGTGAAACGCCACAAGGTGCGGATCTACAACTTCGTACTGCGTCAGGTGCGACATCGAGAAACCGCTGCCGACATCTCGCAGGACGTGTTTTTGCGGGTTGCGCAGAAAGCCAGTGAGTTCAAGCACGAAGCTCGCTTCTCGACCTGGCTGTACACGATCGCGCGCAACCTCTGTATCGATCACCAGCGAAAGCAAGCCCACCGCAGGCACCCATCGCTGGATCAGGAATTGTCCCATGAGGGCGGCAGCGCGACGCTCGGCGAGTTGATGGCAGATCATCATCCGCGGTCGAGCGTCGAACGCAGTGCTTCGGCAACTCAGGTGCGCCAATCCATCTTGCGTGCGGTCGACGAGTTGCCGCCCGACCAGAAAGAGGTGTTCTTGCTCCGCGAAATCGGCAACTTGCCGTTCAAGGAAATCGCCGAGGTGACGGCCACGGGCGAGAACACGGTCAAGAGCCGCATGCGCTACGCGCTGGAACGACTGCAGAAAGCGCTCAGTGATTTCGAAGAGTACGCGCGGGAGCTGAAGTGAGTCATGGACTGTGACCGATTCGAACGCGTGCTGATGGACGTCCTGTACGAAGAACTGGACGAGTTGAGCCTGGCGGCCGCGAAGCGGCACAGTGACCAGTGCCAGCGCTGCAAGCCGCTGTTGGCACGGTTCCGCGCGACCCGTGAGGTGGGCGGACTGCCCCTCGAAGAACCTCCCGAACAGTTCGAGCGCCGCGTGATGGAGGCCGAACGGCAGGTCCAGCGGCGTCTCCCCCTCGCGAGTCGCCTGTCACGACAGCTAATAATTTTAGCAGGTTACGCAACCCGGCCGCAATTGGCGATGGCGGCACTCGCTCTGCTCATGATCGGCTCCAGCTTGCTGTTTCTGCGCCCCAGCCCAGGGTCTCGAAACATCACGGTGCAGGTCAACGACGAGCGCGCCCCAGCGAAGCAACCAGAAGCAGTCGTGGTGCCGATCGACGAGGCCCCACCGATCGAGCTAGTGGAAGCTCGAGAGCCAGAGCCGACCCCCGCGGCTCCGCCTAGCGTTGCGAAAGCCAAGCGCTCAGGTGCCGCGCTGGCGCCTGCGGCCAAAGCCTCAGTAGTGCCAGAAGAAGAGCTGGACAAGGCGCGACAGCGCGCCGAGGACCGAGCGTACACCACGGCGATGGAAGCCTTCCAACGCTCCGAACACGGCGCCGCTCAACAGCAGTTCGACGCCATCGTACAAGCGGGAGGGCGTAACGCAGCGGCTGCTGAACTCTACGCAGCCCTGGCCACGGAACAAACCTCGGGCTGCTCGGCGGCGCTCCCACGCTTCGATTCGGTGTCCGCGAAATACGGGAGCAATCACCTGGGACACATGGCGACGTGGCACAGCGCCAGCTGCCGGTCGAAGTTGGGGCTGGTGCGGCGCGCTTCGTTGGATTTTCAGAAACTCCTCAAAGTCCCGGCTTACGCGAGTCGTGCCAAGGCCGCGTTGGGACGGGTGGGTAGTGAAATCCCAGAGGTCGAGCCCGTGGAATCGGCGCCCAGCCTGAGCGCGCCACAGCCTGGCGATCCCCCCGTACAAGCCGCTGCCACCCCTGGCGTCGCCGACCAAGCTTCAGACGGGACCAACGCAGGCAGCGCCGCCACTACTTCGAGCACTGGCAGCAGCACGGCACCATCAAAACCGTCGAACCCCTGACCCTCGAAAGCCCTAGCGACGCGGCGACGCTCGCGTTCAGTGTCGGAACTCGATCGTCCCCGCCTGGATTCGATCTTCGGAGTGCTTGCCTTGGGTTACTGGCATACGCTTGTCACCACTGAACAGGCCGAAGTAGACCTGATACTCACCGGGTGGATAACGCGACTCCAGCTCGAAGGGGTAGACGTCGAGCACGTAGTCGCCCTTGTTCCAATGGCGATAGGCGTACTCGTCTTGGAGCATGTCGTGGTCGCCGTTGAACCGCTGCCCCTCGCCGTCCATGTGAATGAATGCCTGCCAGTTGCCGCTCACTCGCCTGAGGACTTCGTACGCAACCACGAACTCGTAGTCGCGCCCCATCCGCAAACTGTTGACGACGGGCTGCCCATCCTGGTCGCGAATCTCCCAACCCAAGACACGCAACCGACCGTCGAGTTCGACGTCTAGCGGGTGAACCAGCTTGGGGCGCTCATCGGGTAGCCACTTGGCGAGAGGGTTCAGGTCTTTCTCTCCGTCACGCAGTTGGTTCGAGATGAGCAAGGCACGAGACGAACCGTCGTCGAGCACGGGTAGGTTGCGGGGAGGCTCTTGCTTCTGCCTGCGGTGCCGGGAGTTGAGCGACGAGAGGTCGTCCGCCTTGGCCACGAGCCAGCGTCGCCCCTCACCTTCGTTCAACCACTTGATCGCCTTGTGCGTGGATGAAAACACCTCAGCGGGCTCACCCGTCAGCAACAGGGCACCGCCGCGTTCACCCATCAGGCCCAACGGCTCGCCGGGCTTGGACAGTCGCTCGAAGGCATCCAGCGCGCCGACGGGCGATAGCTGTGCGGCCAGCGCTGGATAGTAGCCGACGCTCATCACCAAACCAGACAGCAGAATCGCGAGCCCCAAGAGCGATCCCCGCCACGTCCCTGCTGCCGCGAGTTCCAACCTCTGGATCACCTGCCCCAAGCGTCGGCTGAGTGACGCCACTGGCTTCACCCTTTGGAGTCTGTGCGCGCACGTGTCGAGCCACACACGGAGCCCGGACAATGAAACGGCCTGTTCGAGCACCAACAGCACGCAAGCGAGGGCACCGAGCCCAACCACTACCTGTGAATAACGTTTGGCGTCCTGTTGGAAGCTCTCGGGGAAGGTGGCGTCAGCGACACCGAAAGCGCTGAATCCCTTGTCCGGGAAGTTCTTGTAGTCCGTGTAGAACAACACGAGGAGCGCGGCGGTGACCATCGCCAACGGCACGATACCCTGAGGACGGCGATCGAGCTCACGCAGCGCCAGCGCGACGATCGCTGCCAGCGCGAACACTGGTCCGAACGGTACCAAGCCCAGCCGTGGCGCGAGCAGAGTGTAACAACCGACGCCCAACGCGCTGATCAAGAAGAGTGCCGCGCGCAGCGCCATCTCTGGTTTCGTCAGTTCGTCGTTCGAACGCAACACCAGGCCGAGCGCGAGAGGCAGCACCGCACTCCACGGAAACAGTGCATGCCCCAAGTGGTGAACGACGAAATCGTGAGTCGAAAACTGCTTGGGGTTGATTACCGTGCCGCCGAGGGCCTTGAAGTAGTCGTCAGGAGTCGCGACCCAAGCTGCCCACGCTCCCCAAACAGCCGCCCCGAGCCCCACAGACAAGTAGACCGCGGCCAACACCGTGGCCACCACGTCGCGCCGCTCCACGCCCTGTGTTCTCG
The DNA here is from genome assembly GCA_965651905.1 of uncultured bacterium. GTDB lineage: Bacteria > Myxococcota_A > Polyangia > Polyangiales > Polyangiaceae > SZUA-265. Next base: position 161,379 of record CBFGUG010000003.1, read on the forward strand.
AGCCCACGAACAAGCTCGCCAAGCCAACACTGAGGCTCGGTAGTGCAACGCCGACGAGCGCACCGCGGCAATGAAAGCCCGCGAACATTCCTGATATCCCCAACGCTGCTGCCACCCAACGCCAGCGCACATCGGAGTCGTACAAACTCAGGAGCAGGCCCGAGAACGCGATGGCCAGAGACGCCATCGTTGCAACGTCGCCCAGTGCGGTTCGCGCCTGCAAAAAGTACAGTGGGCAGGTAGCCATCACCAGCACCGCCACCAATCCAACGCGCGTTCCCGCGAGGCGCGCGCACGCCACGTACGTCGCCGCGAGCCCAATCAGCCCCCAAAGCAGCATGGGCAGGCGAAGCGCCCACGCCGACGACCCGAACAGCTTCAGCGAGAGAGCCATCGTCAGGATGGGCAGTTCACCGCGCCCCACGTCCTCTACGCTCGGGATGGTGTCGTTGCCGATACCCGTGGCGAGTTCGTCCGCCCCGAAGACGTGAATCGCCGCGCGACGCACCAAATCTGCCGTGTCTAGCTCGTGGGGGTCCCACAGCCCGGTAGTTGCAAGCGGCAGCAGCCAACTGATGGTCACCAGCGTGACCAAGATCACGGGCAACCCCACCTCGCCGAGCCACCGCGACCTATCGGGACGGGACGCTTGCTGGCCGGGAGGTTTTTGAGTATCGGGGGTGGAGTCTATCGCTGGCGCTTGCTGCATGAGCGGATTTCACTTCGAACACCCAGCTGCGTGGGCCAAGTACTGTAGACCGAGCTATCTCTGGATCTTCGACCCGTGGGCCATTCACCCGCAGACCAGCCTGGCGGGCTGAGACCCAGCCTTCCATAAGACGGACGCCAGTCCCAAGACGCCGTCCCCAATGACTGGGGCACGAGCGGCGCGACACTAGCAGAAGGTCCCGCCGTGACCAGCCCCCAATGCACCACTGTCCCCTGAATTCGCATGCGCTGTGGAACCGTAGCCATCGTCGGCCGAACCAACGTCGGTAAGTCGACATTCCTCAATGCCTGTTTGGGCGAACGCATCGCGATCGTCTCGGCCCTGCCGCAGACGACGCGGGACGAAATGCTCGGCGTGGTGCACCGAAAAGAGGCGCAGATCGCCTTCACGGACACCCCCGGGTTTCACCGACCCAAGACCGAGCTGGGGCGGCGCATGAATCAACGCGCCCTCGACACCGCGCGTTCCCACGACGTGGTCGTGTTCATGACCGACGTGATGCGCGCGGTGCGTCCGCCCAAGGCCGCGCCCGGCGAAACGCTCGACCCCATCGCTCCCGACGATTTGCGTTTGCTCGGGATTCTGCCCCCGCAAACTCCAGCGATTTTGGTGATCAACAAGGTCGACCTGCTGCGCAACAAGTCGAAGCTGCTGCCGCTGATGGCGGCGTTCGGAGAAGCGCACGCGTTCGTCGACATCATTCCGACGAGCGTGGTGCGTGATGACGGCGTGGAGCAAGTGCTGCAGTCCATCGAGCGAAACTTGCCCGAAGGGCCCGCACGCTATTCGCCAGACGAGATCACCGACAAACCCGCGACGTTTTTCGTTCGTGAGTACGTGCGTGAGCAAGTGATGCAGCTCACCCGCCGCGAAGTGCCGCACGCGGTGGCCGTGACCGTAGAACGCTATGACGAATCGGCCAAGCTGCTGCGCATCCAAGCGACCATTCACGTGGAGAAGGTCGGGCAGCGCGCGATCTTGGTCGGACAGCGCGGACAAGGCATCAAGACCATCGGCATCGGCGCGCGCACTCGCCTGGAAGAGCTGCTCGGCAAGCAAGTTCACTTGGAGTTGTTCGTGCGCGTCACGGAGCGCTGGAAAGACGTTCCGCGTCAGCTGCGCGAGATGGGATACGACGGCGTTGGGGGCCGTGAGCTGTCGAGTGCCTTGCCGCCCGTGCCCGCGGGCGCCAAGTCGCGACCCAAGAAGAAACCGAAGAAGCCGCCTGGCAAAGTCGGAACAGGCAAAGTCGGAACAGGCAAAGTCGGAACAGGCAAAGCTGCCGCGAGCAAGCCAGGGTCTGGCAAGGGAGCCGCAGGCGGTCAGCGTCGAGCTGCCACCAAAGGAAGCAACGGCGCGAAGGGCAGCAAGCCAGGCGCGCACGGCAAGCCCCCCGCGAAATCCAAGCAGGGCCGCCCGCCACGTTCGAGCAGCACCTCGAAGCGCAACGCGAACAGCCGAGGTGACTCATGACTCCGATTGTCGCGCTCATCGGTCGCCCCAACGTGGGCAAGAGCACGCTGTTCAACCGTTTGGTGGGCCGAAAGTTGGCGATCGTTCACGATCTGCCGGGTGTCACGCGTGATCGACACTACGCAGAAGCTCACTTGCAAGGGCGCGATCTTCTGCTGATCGACACTGGCGGCTTCGACCCCGAAGACGAAGATCCCATGCGCCAAGGCATCGCGCGCCACGTCCAAGCAGCGATCGAGGAGGCTGACGTGATCGTGTGTGTACTCGATACACTGACTCCGCCCACCGAAGCCGATCGCCAAGCGGTCGCGCTGTTGCGGCGCGCAGGCAAACCCGTCGTATACTTGGCCAATCGTGCCGACAACCCGACGCGGGAAATCGAAGCGGCCGAGCTGCATCGCTTGGGCATCGACCCGCTGATCCCGGGCTCGGCGCTCCACGGCCGCAACATGGCCGCACTGGAACAGGCCATCGTCGAGGCACTGCCGCCTTTCGAGCCCGAAGTCCCTGCGGAAGAGTCGGAAGCGCCGCAGATCGCGCTTCTGGGCAAACCCAACGCGGGCAAGTCGTCGCTGCTCAACCGCCTCAGCGGAAGCGAACGGTCGCTGGTCGACGACCGACCCGGCACCACTCGCGATCCCATCGACGTGTCGATCACCTACGACGACAAAGCGTATACCTTGGTCGACACCGCTGGCGTGCGTCGCAAATCCAAGGTGACGGAAGCCGTCGAGCTGGCCAGCGTGATGCGCGCGCTGCGCATCATTCAACGTTCGGACATCGTGATCTTGATGGTGGACGCGAAAGAGGGTCTGTCAGACCAAGACGCGCGGCTGTTGTCCCTCGCCGTGGCGCGCAAACGCGCCATCATCGTCGGGCTCAACAAGATGGACCTGCTGGACAAGCGCGAGCGTGAAAAGTCCTTGGAGCAAGCCAAAACGGCCCTTCACTTCGCGCCCTGGGTGCCCCTGGTACCGCTCAGCGCAAAAAGTGGCCGCGGGTTACCGCAACTCATGAAACAGGTCGACGACGCCTACGACGAGTACACCCGTCGTGTTCCCACCGCGGCGCTGAACCGATTTTTCGCGGAAGTCCTCGAACGCCACCCGCCACCCACGCGCGGGGGCAAAGCGCCACGGCTGCTCTACGTCACCCAAGCACAGACCCGCCCGCCATTGTTCGTTGCCATGTGCAGCGCGCCCGATGCCCTGGCGGAGAGTTACAAGCGCTTCGTCGTCAACAAGTTGCGTGAGGCCTTCGGGTTTTCGTCGGTTCCTCTGGTGGTGCGCTACCGCGACCGTCGGCAGCGCGACGACGAAGAACGCTGACCCGTTCGCTTCGAGTCGTAGTCACTCGTGATGCGTTCACTCGATGCGGTCGGGCAAAGCGCAGTCATTCGCTCCCCGTTCACGCCTGACGCGGCCTCCATTCAAGCTGCAGACACGCCGCTCGCTCGCTGCAGCTGATCGACGAGCAAGCGCAAGTCGTGCAGGCCACGCACGCCGCCCGCGATCGCCTCGAGCCGCCAGTGCGCGATCCCCCCAAGCGCTGGATTGGACTCGATCGACGTCAGTTGTCGAAGCTCCCTGCCTGACTCACGGGCTTGCACCTCGCCAGCACGCGTGATGGCCGAGAGCAGATCCGCATCCAGACTGGCGCGCAGTTCCTCCACCCCCGCCGTCAGCTCCGCTCGAGTGAGCTGCGCCTGCACGCGATTGACGACCAACAGTTGCGGCTCGAGTGAACGCTCGCGTAACGCTCGTGCGAAACGCGCCGAGTCCTCCAGCGCTTCGGGCGTCGGGCGCGAAACCATCACGTACGCGAAACTCGAATCGCGAAAAAAGCGCTCCAACTGATCGGCATGTTGTCCCAAGCCGCCGAACACGCCTCTGAGCTCCCAGAGCAGTGTCGCGACCTGTTCGAGGGTCGCCGACCCCGTGAGCTTGGCGAACGAGCTGACCATCCCTGCCACCCGTTTGCCGACCCAATCCAGACTGAAGGATCGCCCTCCGTCGACCGCATTCACGAGCGCTTTCAAGACGGGTCCTCTCATTGCTTCGCGCAACCATTCGGGTCCGCGCAAGAAGTCCAAGGCATGTTTGGTCGGAGGCGTGTCGAGTACGATGAGGTCGTATTGCTTGGAGTCGAGCGCCTCCAGCAGCCTTTCCATCGCCAAAATCTCGTTCGCCCCCGACAGGTAGTCGGACAGGTAACGAAACAGCGGGTGCCCGACGATGCCCACGCGAGCCGCGTCGTTGGGCGCGAGGCGCTCGACGAGTTCACGCAGGGTCCGCTGCCCGTCGAGGATCGACACGTGGAGTGAGCCAGAACCCGTTACCGCGAGACTCGTGAGGCGTTCGCGTGTGATGACTTGGGCGTCACCGACGTCTCGACGGACACCCAAGCTGTCCGCAAGCCTGCCCGCTGGATCGACGGTCAGCGCCAGCACTTTCAAACCGAGACGAGCCCCGAGCACGCTGAACGCGGAGGCGACGCTGGTCTTGCCCACTCCCCCGCTGCCCACACAAACGATCACTCGGCGCTGGCGCAGGTCGAGGGTCATGGCCCTACTTCAGCAGATCTTCGCTGCCCCGCTAACCCAAAAAAGGTGCGAACGCAGTCCGAGTCAGGTCCACCAGGCGCTGAAGATTCGCCGACTTGAAGCAGCAGCAGGAGCAAACTTGGCCAAACGTCCGCCCGTCGCTTCAATCACGGCGATGTCGCTCCCAACCATCGAACGGCGCCGTGCGCATCGCGGCAACCTGCATGACGACCTATGTGTGCTCCTCGAGTCGATTCGGCGCCGAGAACGCTTGGGCGCGTTGGCGCTTTCGGACAGCCAGGGCCTGCTGCTAGCTGGAGCGGGACGCTATTCGGTTTGCGAGGAGCTGAGTGCCACGGCATCACGACATGCCGCACAGGTGCCAGGCGCCGTGCAAACGTTCGAACTACTCGGCCAAACGCTGCTCGTGTGTTCGCCCACCGCCCCAGCGGATCCGAACCTGATGCACGAGGTTGCGCACGCGTGCCGACGCATCGTCGACCGTCGCTACGGCCGAATACCGACCGAGTCCCGGGGCCCCGTGCGCGCCGCGTTGTCGTGAGCGGTGCCGTTCAGTAGGCTGGGCCAGTGAACTGGCTGCTGAGGCATCGGGGCAAACTAGCGCTGTCGCTCCTGCTCGCCTGCGTGTTCGTGCTGCTGATGCGCCTCGGCTCCTTGCCGCTGATGCCAGCGGACGAGCAGCTGAAGGCATTCCAATGGTGGACGCTGGGCGCTTACGTCGCAGCGTGGTCCCTGGTTCACGTGCTGCGCGCGTGGCGCTGGCGTTTCTTGCTCGACCCCATCGCCCACGTTCCGATGCGTAAGCTGATGCTTTCGTCGTTCATCGGCTTTGCGGCGATTGTGATCTTGCCGATGCGCGCGGGCGAGATAGTCAGGCCCGCGATGGTGCGCGAGAAGGGACGTCTCTCAGGCTGGAGCGCGACGGGCACGGTTGCGGCTGAGCGCATCGTCGATGGCTTGGTGTTGTCCTTGATGCTGCTGTTCGGTCTGCTGGCGTCGACACCGCTGGACCCGCTGCCAGAGCGCATCGGGGACTTGCCGATCTCGCCGCGGTTGGTGCCACAGGCGGCCTACTTTGCGCTGGCGTTGTTCGCCTGCGCGTTCGTGACCATGGGACTGTTCTACTTCGCCAGGCAGTGGGCTCGCGCCGTGGTCTCGAGGCTCGTGGGGACGTTCTCCGAGTCGCTCGCGGAGTGGATTGCCGAACGCATCGAGCGCGTGACCGAAGGGCTGAGCTTCCTGCCCAAGCTTCGCTACACGGGTCCGTTCATGTTTTCCACGGTCGTCTACTGGGTGCTCAACGCGGCTTCGGCTTGGCTTCTCGCGTACGGCTGCGGACTGCATTCGATGACGTTTGCGCAGGCCTGCGTGCTCACGGGAGTGCTCGCTTTAGGCATCATGGTGCCCAATGCGCCTGGCTTTTTTGGTGCGTTCCAGTTCTCCGCGTACGCGGCTCTGTCGCTGTTTTTCGCAGAAACCCAGCTGCTCGGCGCAGGCAGCGTGTTGGTGTTCTTCTTGTTCGTCGCGCAAAACGGCATCATGCTCGTGTTCGCACTGGCGTCCGCGGCGCTGCTCGGCACGAGCATGTCGGCTGCACTCTCGACGGATGACGTCGACGACGAACGCACCGTCGACGGATGACCTCGACGACCGCGATGATGTGCACGCGGCACCCGCGTGAAGAACGCAAAACTTGGCCGCTGCGCTGGGGCCGCGCTAGGCGCAGGCATGCTCCGAGTATTGGCGGCGAATTTTTGCCTAGTCGTACTTTGCCTCGCGACGAACGCCAGCGCGGGTGCGCAAACGGACCTCGGGTACACGCGCGGTCAAGTCTATAGCGGAGCGCTGCGCTATCTGCGCATCGACCTGGGCTACGAGATCACGGAAAAGGACGCCAAGGCAGCCTACTTGCTTTTTCAGTACACGCCCCAGGGACAGCAAGCGCCGAAGTTCGGGTCATTCGAGATCGTGCCGAAGCAGGGAGGCGTACGGCTGCTCGTGAAGTTGCCGAAGATGCCGAGCTATCACGAGCAAGTGTTGCGCGATGGGCTACTGCGCAAGTTGCGGGAAGACTACGGGCCGGAAACGCCGAAGGCACCGAAGAAGCCGCGTGACGGCAACCGAGATCGGGAAGACGACAGCCCCGAAAGGTCCCCTGCCGACGACACGCCGACACAAGACGACGCCAAGCGGTCGAACCCCGACGCCGACGAGCGCACGTAACAGGCCTTGCGCGGCGCTGCGGACAGCCCACGAGAAGCCTCTCGTCGGGTTCGTATCTGAACTGCATTCATTGAGAACGGGATGCGTCCGAAACCGATTGCATAGCCGATTCCCTCGCATTCAGATCAGCCCCAACGCAAAACGCCAGGCTGAGTCGAACGCCATATGGTTACCGCCCTACGCGGGACGATCGTTCGAGGTCCAAAGCGCGACGTGCCAGTGGCTGACGGTGGCACATCCGGCCCGCGGGCGATATGACGGTTTTGTCCTGCGTGATGCCCCCAGAGAGCAAACTTCCTGAAACGGTCGGACGCTACCGAGTCGTCCGCGAACTCGGCAAAGGCGCAATGGGGCGTGTTTTGCTGGCGCACGATCCCGTGCTCAAGCGCGACGTCGCGGTCAAGCACTTGCGCGCTGATCTCCCGCTCGCCCCCGAGCAGCGCTCTCAACTGCTCGATCGCATGCAGCAGGAAGCCCGAGCGTCCGCGCGAGTGAGCCACCCCAACCTCGTGGCGCTGCACGACATGGGTGAAGACCCGGGAGTTGGGCTGTATCTGGTGTTCGAGTACGTCGAGGGCCCAACCTTGAAGGAGGCGCTGGAACGTGGCGCTCTCGACCCCGAAGTGGTGGCGACCATGGCTCGTGAAATCGGCAGCGGACTGCGGCTGCTCCACGCTTCGGGAGTGATCCACCGCGACGTCAAGCCAGACAACGTGATCCTGTCTCGTACTGGCGCTAAGTTAACTGACTTCGGAATCGCGAGAGTCCCCGACTCGACGCTGACGGGGGCCGGCAACGTACTGGGCACGCCAGCCTACAGTGCTCCCGAAGCCATCCGCAGCGGCAAGTTCTCACCCGTGAGTGACCAGTTTTCGTTGGCGGCAACGTTGTACGAAGCGCTGAGCGGACGTCGCGCTTTCCCTGGAGACGACGCCGTGTTCGTGGCGGCGCTGATCACCAACGAAGAGCCGCCGCGCGTCGCCGCAGTTTGCGGAGTGCCTGCGGCGGTCGACACGGTTTTGGCGCGTGGGCTCGCCAAACACCCCAACTCGCGCTTCGAAGATTGTGAAGTCTTCGGCATCGCTCTGGCTGAAGCGCTCGTGCCCGAGGTTCGTCCATCATTGCCAACCCTCCCCGACAGCTTTCACACCGTCGCGGAACAGAACAAACGCCCCAGCTTCACGACCATCGCCGTAGCGTTGGCAGCGGGCGCAGCGGTCATGTGGTTTGGCGATCGGTGGCTCGATTCGGAAGCGTCCGAAAACCGCGTGACCGTGGTGGAGCGCGTCGCGCCAGTCGTGGAGCCTCCCACGTTGGAGGGAAACGCAAAAGACGAGGTTCCACCAGTCGCGTGGCTGGCGGAAAGCCCCAAGCACCTGCCCAAACACGTCGCTGACGACGATGCGGACGACGACGCGGGTGATCGAGAAGCAGACGAGTCCGCGCCTTCTGGCGCCAGCGCGCAGCGAAAACGTGGCACTTCTCGCGCCAGCAAGACCGACGATTCAACACCCAAAGCGGAACGCTGAACGTGAACACGGCGCGCTGGGTGTGGTTCACCTTCGCCGCGCTGCTGGGCCTGGCGCCCGTCCCCCGCGCGAGCGGTAACCCGACAGGCGGCGCAGAAACGCCCACCGAAACAGAAACGCGGCGGGCACCCGTGACAGACGCCCCCTCACTGCTGGAGTTGCGGAGCCCGTTGCCGACGCGTGCCTACTTTGCAGCGTCCAGCTTCGAAATGGGGTCGACGACGGAAGATCTGACCTACGCGCTGCAAGCATGCCAGACGGAGACGTATGGTCACACGTGCACGACCGTGCGCTACCGTGACGAGATCCCAAAACGGCGAATCACCCTCTCACGCTATTGGCTCGACCGTTACGAAGTCACGGTTTCGGAGTACGAGAGGTGTGTGCGGGCACGTCGCTGCGATCCAATCCCGTTCTACGAAGGTGCCCTACGCTTCGAGCGAGCAAGCCTCCCCGCCACCATGGTCCGCTGGCAAGACGCGCAGGACTATTGCGCATTCGTCGGTGCCAGACTGCCGACGGAGGCAGAGTGGGAGCGTGCAGCGGCCGGGCAATCACGCAGGCGCTACCCATGGGGAGAGCTCTACAACGACAAGATGAGCAACCACGGACGCCTGGCATGGGACAAGACCGACGCCAGTGATGGCTTCAGCGAACTAGCGCCCGTGGGTTCATTCCCCGCGGGCGCGACTCTCGAACGCGTGTTCGACCTCGCTGGCAACGCTGATGAGTGGGTTTACGATCGGTACTCCGATCGTTACGACCCTCGGGACACGCAAGACCCGCGCGGACCGGAACTGAGCAGCGGTGACGTTCACCGCGTGACTCGTGGAGGAGGTTTCGACACTCCCCGCGCTGGCCTGCGCACTGCAGCGCGCGGCTTCGACCTGCCGAACCGACGTCAGGCCACTCGTGGCTTCCGCTGTGCACGAGCCGACGCACCCGCGGTGTTCCTCGAGTAGCGGTGTTCCTCGAGTAGCAGGCTTGCTCGAGGAACATCCCTGCCCGCGGTAACGGAACGCTCGAATGGCGCGCGGTCGCAGCAACCCGTGCCACGATCCGTGGTCTGGCTATCGACGGCGGCAGTTTCCGCAGTAGAGTGCGTGCGTGCTGCAACTGCCCGTCGCCGCCGCCTCACGCTTCGTGCTGGTGCGGCCCCACTACCCAGAAAACGTCGGCGCCTGCGCGCGTGCCATCAAGACCATGGGGATCACTGATTTGGCGCTGGTGAAACCCGGACGCCTGGCGCAACCCGAACACGAGATGGCGTTCAAACTAGCTGTGCGAGCGTGGGACGTATTGGAAGCAGCCACCGTACACGACACGCTGGAACAAGCCCTCGACGGCTTCGAACTGGTGTTCGCGACGACTGCACGTCGTGGCCAGCGCGGCATCATGGGACCAGAAGAAGCGGCTCAGCGCGCGGTCGCCACCGCCGCACGGGGCGGGCGCATCGCCGTGGTGTTCGGTAACGAGAAAACCGGGCTGAGTCGCGAAGATCTCGCGCTGTGTCCGCTGCGACTACGCATCCCGATGGCCGCCGACCAGCCGTCGATCAACCTGGCGCAGAGCGCGCAGTTGATCGCTTACGAGTGGTTCCGCGCGGGCCTCGCCAAGCGCGCGGCAGACGACGTCGATCTGGAGTGTGAGTGATGTGCGCTGGCCTCATGGGCTCCGCCTACAGGCTCATGGGCTCCGTCTGCAGGCTCATGGGCGCTGCCCGCGCGGGGTTCGTGACGCTGTCGTTGATGTTCGACCTGGGCTGCGCGCCGAGCCTTCCGCCTGACTACGTAGAGCACAGCAGCGCCGCGCGCGCCGCGTATGGACGAGGGGAATACGAGCGGGCTGCCGAACACTGGCACGCTGCCCGCAGTGCTGCTCCGAACGACAAACATCGTGAGGAAGCACTGTACCGCCAGGCTGTGAGCCTACAGCGCGCAGGTCGTCACGACGAAGCCCGGGCTTTGCTCGCTCGACTGGCAACCTCTGGCACGTCGGGCAGAAGCGCTCGGGCAGAGTTCGACGTGGCGTACGCCGAACTCGAACGGGGTGATGCCCGCAAGGGTGAGGAACTGCTCGAGCGAGCGCTGACCAGGCATCCTGACTCTGGCATGAGCATCCGCGCCGCCCTGCGACTGCTGGACGACGCGAGTGAAGACGGCGGAAACCCCGAACGCGCCAAGCGTATCCAGCGTCTGCTCGGCAAGCTGCCCAAAAACGCTGAGGTGCGCGAGCTGCTCGAGTATGAGAACGCGAAGCTGTTGGAAGCCATGGGATCGGCGGAAGCCGCGCTCAGCGCCTACGACGCGCAAGTACGACGCTACCCCTATCCCGCGGGCAGATACTGGAGCGAATCACTGGTGCGGTCCGCCCAGATCTTGTCCGCAACTGACAGAACCCGAGCCGCTGTCTCCAGATTGCGCTGGATGCTCGAACACCGCGAGTCGTCGTCAGTGACGGGGTCCTACGAACGCGGCTACTCGGCGGCTCACATGCTGCTGGCCGGCATGCTGAGAAAGGAGGGTGACCTGCGAGCTGCGCGCGACGAGTATCGCAAGGTATTCACTCGATACCAACACAGCAGGCTACGCGACGATGCCCTGTGGCAAGCGTCGCTGTGTTCCGTACGCTTGGACGAGACGGATGAAGCCTGCGACGACTTGCAGCGTCTAATCGAGAGCTTTCCCAAATCACGCTACGCGAACTGCAGTCCGCAGCTTTGCCCGCAGCTCGGGGGCACGCCGAACACGGACGGACGCTGCCACGCGTACATCACGCGCGCCGCGCTCGACTGACCACCGAACCCAGCGCAGGTCGTGAACCCAGCGCAGGCTGTAGTACGAGCGCAGGCAACGAAAAGAACGCGGAAGCTCGGCGGGCGGAAGGCTCGCGCTCAGTCGTCGTCTTCGAGCAGAGGGTCTTCGAAGTCGTCGGGCTCTTCGTCGTCTTCGTCGTCCTCTTCTTCTTCGTCGTCCTCTTCCTCGTCGTCGTCGTTCGGATCTTTGGCTTCGAACTTCAGATCCAGACCGATTTCGGCGAGTTGCGTTTCGAGCAGCTCGAGCAATTCATCAGGGTCGTCGCCGCTCCATTCGTCGAGAACGTCGGTCAGGTGCTCGTAGAAGTCGGCGCTGTCGAGACGGCGTTCGATCTCTTCGACCTGCTCCTCACCAAAGGCCTCCAAAATCTCCTCACGGAGCGGGTCGAGGTCCCCCTCTTCGACCGCCTCTTGGGCGGCGACGCGGATCAGCCGAGTGGCGCGCCTATCGAGGTATATTTCCATGTCCGTGCAGTCTCCTCGGGGAAATCCAGGCAGCGCTTACACAATGCGCGCGCGGGGCGTCAAGGCCCTGGCCGCCAAGAAGCCGGCCCGACCTGGCGCGCTCGGGCGACCGGCGGGACTATGCATATCGATCGGCGGTTTGGCTTTGTTCCAAACAACCCGGTTTAATCCGGGTGCGTCACCCGACCAAACGCCAGAGGAAGCTTCGAGGGACAAGTGATCTGCGAACGCTGCGGGGGGGAAAATCCCAGAGAGGTCTCGTTCTGCCGAAGCTGCGGTCATCAGATGGCGCGACACGCGGAGACTTCCACCACGCGAGGTAGCTTGGGAGCCCACCTACCCGACATCGTCTGCACGCGCTGCGCCTCGCCAAATCCCGCAAACCTGCGCTACTGTGCGACCTGCGGCACAGCGCTGCCCAAGAAAGACACGCCCACGAATCCCGAGGGTGGGGCGCTCAGCCGCTCTGCTCGGCCGCCCTTATCCATGTCCTTCGACGCCACAGCGCAAGCTGCCCCGCGGCTGGCCCCAGCAGTGCCCCAGCCTGCAGACGCCCCCTCCCCTGGCCGTCACTGCCCCGCGTGCGGCGGTCTGGTCGTGACGGGCGCCGCGTTCTGCCAGTCCTGCGGACAAGACCTGCGCGCGTTCTCCGTCATCCCGAGGCCAGCCCCCGTTCCTGCGCCAAGTCCCCACACCGCGCCCAACGCTCGGCTGATCGTGATCGCTCAGGACGGGACGCCTGGGCGCGAGTATCCAATCACCCGAGGTCAGTCCGACATCGGTCGTGAGCAGGGCGACATCTTGCTCGAAGGGGATCCGTATGCGTGTCCACGTCATGCCAGAATCCTGTTCAAAAACGGGCACTTTTGGATTAGTGACCTCGGCTCGGTCAACAGCATTTACGCGCGCTTGACCGCGCCTGAGCGCCTGACCCACGGGGACATGATTCTGATCGGCTTGGAAGTTTTCAGGTTCGAGATGGTGGGGGCGGCGGAAGCCAATCGCCCCCCCGCGTACGAACGCGGTACCCGTCTTTTTGGCTCTCCAGCGTTACCGCGATATGCACGACTCGTGCAGCGAACGGTGGAGGGCGTGTCAGCCAACGTGTATTACCTCAGCAAGAACCAATCCACGATTGGGCGAGAGACTGGGGACCTCGTGTTCACGGACGACCCGTTCATGAGCCGGCGACACGCAACATTCACCCGTCAACAGGACGGCGGATTTCTGCTAACGGATCTGGGGTCGTCGAACGGTACGTTCATCGCCGTCAGGGATGAGCGACTACTGCCGAACGGTGGACACGTCAGGATCGGGCAGCACCTTTTTCGGCTGCATGTCGAAGGTTGATTCTCAGGTGGCAGCGGTGTTTCCTAGCGCAGCAGTATCTCTCAGGGACACAGCATCGCAGCTGCGCAGCGAATCTCTCAGGTACATACAAGCGACCAACCGAGCATGAGCGAGCCCTCCAACCCCGAAACCCCAGCAAGTTCGATTGAGCTCAAGCTCTTCGGTCGAACCGACGTCGGCCAAATCCGTGAGCACAACGAAGACAACTTCCTCGTCGCGGATCTGACGTCGAAGAGTCGCGGGCTGCGTGAGGAAGATCGCGTCCGCACCGTGGCCAAGCGCGGGAACTTGTTCGCCGTGTGTGACGGCATGGGAGGCGCCGCGGCCGGCGAAATCGCCAGTCAGATGGGGGTCGACCTGATCTATCAGGCGATGGCTGAGGGTGAAGACCCGCGCTCGGGTGACGAGCTGGCGCGCAACATCGTTCGTGCCGTAGAAGACGCAGGGCTAGCCATCTACAACGAAGCGCGAGCCGACCGCACGCGCCGCGGCATGGGGACGACTTCCACGGCGGCAGCGATGCTCGACGAACGCCTGTACCTGGCGCAAGTCGGCGACAGCCGCGCGTACATCCTGCGGGGTGAACAGTTCGTACAGGTCACACGAGATCAGAGCTTGGTGAACCAACTGATCGAAGCGGGCCAGCTCACCGAGGAAGAGGCGGAAACCTTCGAGCACAACAACATCATCCTGCAAGCTCTCGGCACGTCCGAGACCGTGCAAGTGGACCTGACCTACGTCGACCTGCGACGCGGTGACATCTTGATGATGTGCTCCGACGGTCTGACGGGCATGATTCGAGACGCCGAGATCAAAGACGTGCTGTTGGCCGTGCCCGAGCCGATCGACGCGTGCCGCGAGCTCACCGAGCGTGCGAACGCTGCGGGTGGGCACGACAACATCACCGTGCTCGTCGTGAAGTTCAGCGGCGACGGACTCCCTGCCCCCAGCCCGGACGACGAACCCCTCGCCTACCGCAAGTACACCCTGGCCGGTCCGGACAGCTTGTCTGCAACCGCTCGAAACAGTCGCACCACCGAGTCTGGGCCAATCAGCGACGAAGCCAAAAAAGAGACGCGGCGACTGCGCGTGGGCCACACCATGATGGGACCCGCGCCTGGCGCTACGCCTTCCGATCCCCCGCCGACGGAGAAGGATCCCAACACGCTGCCTTCGCCAGGCCCAGTCCCTCAGGCGGCGCAAGTGCCCACGGTAACCCGCTCGGCACCGCCTGCCGTGCGCACGGGTAACGTCGACTCGGGCTTACCGCCGCAGTTCGTGGGTCTCATCGTGTTGCTGTCGCTGATCCTCGTGGCCGCACTCGGCGTTTTCCTATTGCGATGACCCGCGTCCACTGAGCGCGAGCCGCGGTCGAGACGATGCGTGAAGCGCTGCGCCGGCTCTTGTGGTTGATTCCAACGCTGGTCGCCGTGACCATTTTGGCGTTTGGCGCGGTTTCTGGCGCCCTCTCGTCCGATGACGAAGCCCGACCGCTGCCACTGTTCGTGAATACGAAGCCGGTCGGCGTACGCGAGATAGTGTTCGACGCGATGCGCTCCGTAGCCGCAGCAGATGAACGAGCTACGGAGTCGGAAGCGACGTTGGTGCGCCTGGGCGGGGCGGCACTACCCCATGTCCTGCCACGGCTCGCCAGCTTGAGCCCCGAAGGTCAGCAGCGCGTGGCCCGGGCGCTCACACCAGTTGCCGTGCGCATGGGCGCCGCCATCGACCAAACCCTACGCACGACGGATTCCGCAGCGGAGTTTTGGGCGCGGTTTTGGGACGAACACTTCGTCGACTTCAACGCAGCGATCGTGCGACGCGTGGTCGGGCGCTACGCCGACCGAGCCTCGCCGCTTCGGAAACGTGAGTTACTGCGGCTGGATGGGTTCGCTCTCGACGAGTTGATCTCGTACATGAACGAGCTGAACGACCCGAGTGAGCTGGCAGCACTGGCTCGCTTGGTCGATGCGGCCGCACACATCACCGATCAACCGTGGCGCCTTCCGCAAGACGCAGACTGGCAGGCTGGACAACGTGTCAACGCGCGCTGGCAGAGCTGGTGGGCGGCCCATCGCAGCGAGTACGTCACGCTACAAGGTGTCGAGCGGCTGTTATCTCCGCTGCTGCAGACGCGCTACGCGGCGTGGGTGAAAGAGTCGGTGCGCTCGAGATTCGGCATCCTCAGCGACGGCAAGCCCGCGCTACTCGAACTGAAGCAGCGAGCCCCCGTGACCCTCGGCCTGTTTGCAGTGGGCCTGCTCGGCGGCACGCTGCTCGGAGTGCTGTTCGGAACGCTGGCGACGGCGCTTCGAGCCAGAGTGGCGCGCTTGTTAGAGACGGCGTTCGGGTTCATCTGGCTGGCGATCCCCATCGCCCTGGTCCTCGGCTACGGCGCGCCGTCCAGCGCGCTTGCCAAACAGGGCTTCGGCGCGCTGCTCATGCTGCTCGTGGGAACTTCGCTGGTGGGTCGCTACCAGCGCACTCAAACGTCGCGCATGCTCAGACAAGAGTGGGTGCGCTTCTACCGCGGATTGGGCGCGAGCCGTCTGCAGCTGGCGCTGATCACCTTGCGCGCCTCGAGCAACGTCGCGGTGAGCGCGATGGCACCTCACACCTCCACACTGCTGACCGCGGTGTTCGTGATCGAGTTCGCGTTCAGTATCGATGGCGTCGGCCCCACGACGATTGCCGCGCTCGGACGCCAAGAGCTCGACTGGTTGATGCTCGTGACGATCGCGACGACGGGCTTGGTCGGCGTCGTGCAAGTGCTGAGCGACGGTTTGCTGGCGCGCCTGAACCCGGGGCGCACACGCACCGAACAGCAAGTGGGTTACGATGCGTGACCTGAGCATGCCGAGCTGGCTGCGTCCCGTGCGCGGCAGTTGGGAGCTGACCGCGGCCCTGGGCGTGCTCGGGGCGCTGACCTTTGCGGCAGCGATAGCGGGTGGGTTCGATGCGGGCGACGTCCATCGCTTGGAACTCGCGGCGCGAGCGCCCCTGACGTCGTGGGCGCTGGCCACGCGACGCGTACTGTTGGCGGTGGCCAGCGTGGTCGTCGTGGCGCTGCCCTTGGGTTGCGCGCTCGGTGCGGTGGCTGCGCTCGGTCCGCCAGTGCTGCGCGGCATGTTGACCCGCGCAGTCGAGTTGAGCGGCGCGCTGCCGAGTCTGATCGCCGTGGGCCTCTGGCAGATCGCCACGGGCTCCGCCACGCTGGCGAGCTTCATTGCGATCGTCGTGTTGCTCAAGGGGATCGAAACCGCACGCCTGGTCGCCGATCAAACGGGCCGCGTGATGCAGCAGCCGTACGTGCTGGCAGCACTCGCCTTTGGCAGCACCAAGACGCGCACCTTTCGCGTGCACGTGCTGCCGCAGTTGTGGCCCGCATTGGCGGTCAACGCGGGCTCCACCGCCGCTTACGTCGTGGGTCTCGAAGGCGCGCTCAGCTTCGTGGGCTTGGGTCCGACGGACGGACTGAGCTGGGGCGCGATTTTGGGACACGCCGCGCAGCAGAGCGCGGGTTTGCTCGGCGGCAACGTCATCGAATCGACGGTCATGACGGGGGCTGGTTCCGTGCCCTGGGGCCTGGTTTGGGCGTGTTTGGCGAGCATCACGCTGACCACGATTTCGCTGTACACCGTTTGCCGGCCGCGCAGCGGGTGAGCTGCGGTTTCGGGCGTGAGCGAACGGGGCGCGGAGACCTGGAGTCGGTAGCGCCCCTTGGAGAGCGAACCGGGCGGATGATTTGGATGCGCTTGGGATCCCATCGACTGGGCTGCGGTGTAGGCTTCGCCGCATGGCCGCATTGACCCAAGTAACCGAGCAGAACTTCGAAGCTGAAATCTTACGCAGCGAACTCCCCGTGCTGATCGAGTTCGGCGCCGAGTGGTGTGGGCCGTGCAAAGTCGTCGCGCCCGAGTTGGAAGCGCTCGCGCGGGAGCTCGACGGCAAAGCCAAAATCGTCACCGTGGATATCGACAAGGCGCCGATCTTGGCGCGCGAGTTCGGTGTTCAGTCGGTGCCCGCCTTCGTGGTGTTCCATCAGGGACAGCCCGTGGGCGGCAAAGTGGGCGCGATGAAACGCGCGCAGCTGCGCGAGATGCTGGAACCCGTGTTGCCGCGGGCCGCGGGTGCGCTGGAGCCGCAAGAGGTCGCCAAGCTGCTGAAAGCGCAACGCATCACGTTGGTCGATACGCGAGAAGCGGCGGTCTACAATCGCGCGCACATCGCGGGCGCGGTGAGTTTCCCACTCGACGAGATCGAGACGCGCTTGGCCGAGCTGCACATGTTGCCCACGCCGCCCGTGCTGTATTGCCGAACGGGCAACGACACCAAGGACCTCGCCGCGAGACTCGCGGAGGGCGGCACGCCCGTGTCGTACCTCGAAGGCGGGGTGCTCAATTGGGAAGGCGCGGGCTTCGAGTTGATCCGCCCGGACTGAAACGTGGGTTGGGGCGTGGTGCTTGCTCACCCTGTCAGCGCCTCTGAGAGCCGTGGGAGCAGCTGGCTGCTTTCTGCTGGGTCGCTTCCGTGGGAGCAGCTGGCTGCTTTTTGATGGGTCGCTTCCGTGGGAGCAGCTGGCTGCTTTTTGCTGGGTCGCTTCCGTGGGAGCAGCTGGCTGCTCACAACAGGGGGGAGGGTCGCTACAGGAGCAGCTGGCTGCTCCAAACAGACCCCCCGTGCGATTTTCGAGCAGCTGGCTGCTCTTCTGGGTGAGGAAAACGCAAAAAATGAGCAGCTGGCTGCAAATAATGAGATCCATAGGCGTCGTGGAAGCAGCTAGCTGCTCCAAACAGGGGGGAGGGTCGCCACAGGAGCAGCTGGCTGCTCAAAACAGGGGGGGTGATCGCTACAGGAGCAGCTGGCTGCTCCAAACAGGGGTCGCGTGGTCAAAAGCAGCTGGCTGCTGTGGCGAGGTCGACGCGAGCTTCCGCGAGCGTTCACGGCAACGCGCAGCAGCAGGGAGCGCAGCGAACGTCGAACCGCCGAACGCGTCCGGGAATAAGAGTGAGGTGGCTGAGTTGACGCCTTTCGCCGCTCGCCAAACTTGAAAAGTACCCCATATTGCGGCACGACCCGCAGGGCGGGGCCCGCCCTGCCACTGCGGAGGGTCGATTCAGCGAGTCCGATACACGGGACTCCGAAACTAGGCCAAGGCCCGCGCAGACCACCTCAGGAAATATCGAATGCGACGACTTAGCTCCACCTGGCCTCTGCTGCTGGCCACGCTGACCCTGCCCCCCTCCGCTCTTTCCTGCAAAAAGGAGCAAAAGAGCGACAAAACGGCGACCGCCCCAAGCGCGACGGCGAGCATGTCGGAACCCACGACTAGCGCCGCCGTGCAGTTGAGCTTCAAGCCGACGGAAGCGCAGACCAAGCGCGCCGAGGAAATGGGCGAAGCCGTGAGCCAAGACTCGTGGACGCTGGATCCTGAGTTCGAGTTCAAGCCTGACGATCAACAGGTGGCCCTGCTGCTTGCAGCTACCGGCCAAAACAACGCCAAGGTGTGCACAGGGCTCCGTTACCTGTCACGCGATGCCAAACCGGGCAGCGAGCCCACCGCCGATCAGGTCGCGGTGCTCGAGCACTTCCTGAAGGCGGACGACAGTCGTGTGGCTTCCTGCGCGGTCACGGGCGCAAAACCGTTCGTCACAGGAAATTCGCCACACAAGGTCCTGCTGAACGGGGTCCTCTCTGCGGGTCGGACGCCAGCGTTCCAAGCGAGGCGCGAGCGCATCGCATTGCTCGACACCCTCAGCGCGGTTGGTATCCGCAAACGTGGCGCTGGCCAGCAGTTGATCGAGGAGTCGGCCCGGTCGAACGACTCCGACGTCCAGATCTCTGCCCTAGAAATGCTCTTCAACGAGCGCCAGCCCCCGCGACACGACGAGCAGCTGGAGAAGATTGGCCTGGGGGCTGTCTCGTCCAAGGAGCCGATAGCGCGAGGGCTCGCAGCGGAGCTCTTGAGCAAGTCAGGCAAGGGCTCCAGCGCAGCGACAGCTGCCCTGTCGGGCTTGCTCGACGACGATCACCCCTATGTTCGCGCCAAGGCCGCGCTCGCCCTCGCAGCCCTGAGCCACAGGCCTGCATTGCACAAGCTCGCCAGCATGACCGCCGACGATGCCAAGACCGGCGTCAGGTACTCGATCACTGTTCACGGGGAAAAGATCCCTCGTGCGCTCCACGCGTCCGCCTGGGGCACGGTCGCCGACGCAGTGCTGACCGCTGCCGACCGCTTGACGGGCCCCGAACTACAGCTTTCGCCCGTGTTGCCTGCAGATCAGGCTGGGTCCCTCAAGAAGCGTGGGCAGGAGTTTTTGGCCTGGTACAAAACCAACAAGGCTCAAATCACGGAGCCCGCCCAAACCGCGGAGGCTCAGGCCGCCCCCTCTTCATCAGGGCAAGCAGCCAAGCCGAGCTCAGTTCCCGCGGTCGACAAGCCCGCGTCCGCAAACGTCAGCCCCTGAGCAGCCGGTTGCTCCGCGCTCTGGTTGCGGCGATACCCGAAACAGGTGCTCGCGGCTCTGCGAGCCAACTATCAGGGCGCAAGCCCCCGCGCTCCTGGCCATGACCTAGCAGCGGGTTTCCGCGCGCCGGCCCTGGTGCGCTCCCGCGCTTCCGTGCCGCAACTGGATGTCTTGTCGCAGCTCTGTCGCGCGTCGCACAGGGACGTCGCCTTTCCAACGCGGGGCCGAACGACCCCATGAACCCCCCGGGCGCACTGGGGCGCTGGACTGCGACACCCAGACGGATAGCCTACACCGACCCGCGCCAGGCGAGACGTGTTAGCCCCAAGGTCGCCCCCGCGATATTGGGGCGCACACGCAAGAAGGCCCCTACAGCTTCTGCTGCAGGGGCCTTCTCTATCATCGTCTCACCAAACGGTGCGGCGCTGATCTACTAGCGGTTCACATCACTCGAGTTCGAACTCGCAAACCACTTCGTGCGTGTTGGGGGTGCACACCTCATCGTGCCACGTTCCCGCGGAGCCGCCGCCCGTGTTGTTCATCACGGCGCAGTCCTCGAGACCACCATTGGCGTCGTTGGGCTGCCCAGCGTTCCAGTTCGCGAACGTTGCCTGGCCGTTTACTACTGGGACCGACGTACCGTCGACCCAGTACCAGTCACCGGGCGGATCCAACGTGCTGGTGGCGAGGTTGTTGTCAACCAAGCCGATCCACACGAAGTCGTCCACGTCGTCGCCAGGAGCAGCGTCGGCGGCCTCAACCAGCTCGATCACGATGTCGTTCTGAGCAGAAGAGTTGATGACCACGGGACGAGCAGGCTTGTCCGCGAGACCGAACTGCTGACAAGCAGCAACTGCGTTGACGAAGGTCGTGTCTGGACCGTCGAAGTTCGTGGGAGTGCTGTCGCCCGGATCTTCTGCGACGAACACACACCAGTTGTTGCTCTTCCACTGACGTGCCCAGGCACGACCAGTTCCGCCACCGACATCGTCGAAACACTGCAGCTGGCACGTGTCGCTACACGTTCCATCCGTGCCCGAGTCAATCCGATCGTCGCCAGTGCTGGTCTTGTCGTCGGTCGCGCCGTTCAGCGGACCGCCGTCGCACTCTTCGAGATCGTTGGTGTTGCCCTCATCCGACTGAGTCAGATAGCGCACGCCGTCACCACAGGTGTTCCACAAGCAGATGTCGGTGCAACTGTCAGTGTTGTCGTCGTTCTGATCGTCGCACTCTTCACCGTTCGTGGCCTGAATGATGCCGTCACCGCACACTGCGTTCAAGCAGCGGTTGGAGCAAGCATCGTTGTTCTCGGTGTTGCCGTCTTCACACTCCTCACCAGCGTCAAGCGTTCCGTTGCCGCAGGTCTGGAGAGCGCAGTTAGCAGTACAGGGGTCGCCCGTGCTGCCGTTCAGGTCGCCGTTGTCGCAAGCCTCACCGATTTGCTGAATGCCGTCACCACACACGGGGCTGGTGCAAGCGTTCGAACACTGGTCGTCGTTGGTGCCGTTGCCATCGTCGCACTCTTCACCATCTTGGATGATGCCATCGCCACAAGTGGCAATTGCGCAGAGGTTCGAGCAGCCATCGTCGTTGACGAGGTTACCGTCGTCACAACCCTCGACGCCGCCGAGCTCAGGACTGTTGGTCGGGCGAATCGGGGGGCTGTTGTCGAGGCATGAGTTCGTACAACCGTCATTGTTGATGAGGTTGCCGTCGTCGCACTCTTCACCGCCATCGATGTTGCCGTCGCCGCAGTCGTCTTCGTCGGTGCAACGATTGTTACACGCGTCGTTGTTGTTCCGATTGCCGTCATCGCAAACCTCACCGGGCTCGGTGATGCCGTTTCCGCAGATGATGACCTGTGCGAACCCATCGCCACAGGTGGCGAACGAGCAATCGTTCAGGCAGGCGTCACGATTGTTCGAGTTTTCGTCGTCACAAGCTTCCAACTGATTGGGGTTCTGCAGGCTGGTAACGTTCGAGTACGTGAACCCATCGCCGCAAGAGTTCCATTGGCAGGTCGTCAAGCAGCTGTTGTTGTCGCCGTTCTCGTCAGTACAAGAGGCAGGAACCTCACCGGGCGTGTCACCACAGTCGCACTCCTCGCCTGGGTCGAGCTGTCCGTTGCCGCACAAGCCGACGGGCTGATACAGACAGGTACCGCTCACTGGATCCGCAGAGCACGTGTCTCCCGGGCCAGATGCGTCGCCGTCGTCACACTCCTCGTTGCCGCGCCAGACGTAGCTGTCGCCACATGACGCAAGCTCACATTCGTCGACGCAGCCGTCGTCGTTGTCCGTGTTTCCATCATCGCAATCCTCAACGGTGTTGGGGTTCGCGTTGTTGGTCTTGACGACGTGTTGCCACCCGTCGTGGCACACGTTGTACTCGCAGGTATCGATGCAGCTATCCGTGTTGTCGGTGTTGCGGTCGTCGCAATCTTCATTGCCCGCCCAAATCACGCCGTCGCCACAGAATGCAAGCGCGCACTCGAGTTCCGGCGTGCTGTCGGTGTTGCGGTTGACACACTCGTCCGTCGTGATGGTGTTGCCATCGTCGCACGGCTCGACATCGATGTTCGCGGGATTCAGACAGAGCTCATTGGCTTCGCAATTGCCGTCGTCGTCGCCGACACCGTCGCCGATGATTTCCACGCTGCCTGCAGGATCCGAGGTCATGGGACCCGTTCCGTCAGGATCGCCGTAACCCGCAGTCTTGGTGGTCAGCAGAACGCCATCACCACAGGTGTTGAGTTCGCACGTAGCCAAGCAGCTGTCGCCCTCGACGTCGTTTGCGTCATCACAAGCTTCGATGGGGTGCGGATTGGCGTTGTTCGTTCGATTACGATAGACGGCGCCGTCACCACACTCGTTCCACGTGCAGTTGTCGAGGCAGCTGTCGGTGTTGTCGTTGTTGTCGTCGTCGCAATCCTCGCCGGGATCCAGCACGCCGTCGCCACAAGAGTTCACCGTGCACGCGGTGGTGCAGATGCTGCCGGGGCCGTTGGGAGCCAAGCAACCCGTGGGAAGCGTACCCGTGCCGTCGCCGCAGTCGCAAGCTTCGGTGTTGTCATCCGACCACACCAGACCGTCGCCGCAACGAGCCGCTACGCAGTTGATGCAAGCGTCTTCGTTGTTGCTGTTCTGGTCGTCACACTCGTCGTCGCCGTTGGTGTATCCGTCACCACACGACGGGAAGCGGCACTCGGTGGTGCATTCGTCGGTGTTGACGGCGTTGCCATCGTCGCACTCTTCGCCTTGGTCGAGCGTGCCGTTGCCGCAGGTGGGCAATTCGCAGTCGTTGTTGCAGCCGTCTTCGTTGTCGTCGTTGCCGTCGTCACAACCTTCGTTGGGCGCCTTGAAGCCGTCGCCGCAGGTGTTGATGATGCACGTGTCGAGGCAGGTGTCGGTGTTGACGGGGTTAGCGTCATCACACTCTTCGTCGCCGTTGACGATGCCGTCGCCGCAGGAGGGTGCCTGGCAAGCGTTGGTGCAGTCGTCGTTGTTGACTTGGTTGCCGTCGTCACAGTCTTCGCCAGCGTCGACGATACCGTTGCCACAGGAAATGCTGCGACACTGGCTGGTGCATTCGTCGCCGTCTTCGGTGTTGCCGTCGTCGCAGGCCTCGTTGTTCGAGGCCTGAACGTAGCCGTCACCGCAAGCAGCGAGCGTACACGTCGTGGTGCAGGTGTCGGTGTTCGAGCCGTTGCCGTCGTCACATTGCTCGACGCCGGTCTGGACGAAGCCGTCACCACACTCTGCGTCATCGCAGGTGTTCGTGCACGCGTCGGTATTGATGCTGTTGCCGTCGTCACAGTCCTCACCCTCGTCGACGACGCCGTCGCCACAAGAGGGGTCGAGGCAGTTGTTACGACACTCATCTTCGTTGTCGTCGTTGCCGTCGTCACAATCTTCGCCGGGCTGAGTGATGCCGTCACCACACACAGCGATGGTGCAGGTGTTGGTGCAGTCGTCGCGGTTGCTCTCGTTGCCGTCGTCGCACTCTTCGGTCTCAGCGCGGACGCCGTCACCACAAGTAGCCTCGACGCAGGTGTTCAAACACGCGTCGCGGTTGTTCTGGTTGCCGTCGTCGCACTCTTCGCCCTCTTGCGTGACGCCGTCGCCGCAAGTGGGGGTGGTGCAGTCGTTGGTGCAGTCGTCGTCGTCGACGTCGTTGCCGTCGTCGCACAACTCGTCGCCAGAGCGGATGCCGTCACCACAGACGGCGCTGGTGCACTCGTTGGTGCACTCGTCGCTGTTGCTGGAGTTGCCGTCGTCGCACTCTTCGCCGTCTTGCGTGAAGCCGTCGCCGCACGATGCGTTCATGCAGGCGTTGGTGCACGCGTCGGTGTTGGAGCTGTTCTCGTCGTCACACTCTTCGTCGCCGTTGACTACGCCATCGCCGCAGTCGGGCGCAGCGCACTCATTCGTGCAATCGTCGTCGTCGATGTCGTTGCCATCGTCGCAGGCCTCGCCGGACTGAACGAATCCATCGCCGCACGATGCTTCCATGCATTCGTTGGTGCAGCTGTCTTCGTTGTCTTCGTTGCCGTCGTCACATTCCTCGCCATCCTGGATCTCGCCATCGCCGCAAACGGCTTCGGCGTCAGCCCCTGGATCGTCGGCAGTACTATCACTGCCATCATCTCCGCAGGCGACCAAGGACATCGCCATCAGCGGTACGGCAAGCCATGCGACTGCCGAGTTCGGTTTAAGTTTCATTATCACCTCTCCTGTAAGGTCCTGATCTGACGGATGGAATAGTTCCACCGCCGTGGCGTGGAGTACACGAGGGCCAAATCAGGGTCAAGGCTAAAGCCGGTGACGAAAGCTGGCTCACTCGAACCGGCACGCCGGCCATGGAGGCACACTTGGCTCATACCTGAGGATGGGTTTCAGCATCACTGAATCGGGCAACAGACGAACCGATGCGTCAGCCATTGGTGCAGTGCGGTGGAACGAGTCGAGTCAGCCCCGACGGCGTCACCCTGCTCGTTCACGCTAGAGCCGTTCGAGCCTATGAAAGTAGTGCTTTCGTGCTCGCCCAGTGCCGCGGGCGTATGCATGTGCAGCACCTACCTGTGGGCATATTTAACTACTGCAACGCACGCGATCTCCGCTGGTGTGTTTCACACGCGGGTGCGTACGACATCCATGTCACATGTTTACTTGAAGCACGACTTCCCGGAAGGGCGAATTTATTGCTCCACTTCACGATGGCGCAGCGTGTCATGCGAAGCCGTCTCACGCTCAGCGCGTGACGATCGAGCGGCGTGACATCTATCTGTCTTCAGCTCTCGCGCTGTTCGTCAAGCTCTCGCGTGATGAATTCGCCAGGCTTCGGCACGGCGAGCAGCGCGGCGGCCATCACTTCGCGCAGAGGCACACCGCGCTCCGCAGCGAGCCGACGACACACCTCGAACTCGGGTTTGGCGTGGATCGGACCGCGGCTTAGCCCGCTGATTTTCACGGGCACCACGCCGAAATCGGTCGTGACGTCGATGATCTTTCGCGGCAGCTCGGTACGCCAATGCGCGCTGAACCTCACGCCGATCGCACTGGTTTCACGCAACACGACGTCGGCGACCACGTGCTGCAAGCCATGTTTGCACAACGCGCTGAGCGTCCAGGCGGGACGTCCTTTCTTCATCACGGCAGGCGTGGCCCAAGCGTCCACGGCGCCCGCGTCGAGCAGCTGAGAGATCACGTGGCCCAGAAGCTCGCCAGAGGAGTCGTCCAGATTCGTCTCGACCACGACGTGAGTGGGACGCGCGTCGTCCTCACTTCGAGCTTCACCCGTGGCGTCACGCGTCAGAAGCACGGCGCGCAACAGGTTCGGTCGGTCTGCAAGCGTTCGCGAACCACTTCCGTAACCGATACGTATGGGAGAAGCGGCAGGCCAGCGTGAGCTTCGCCCCTGACTGCCCACGATCGCGGCTCCCGTGGGCGTCACCAGCTCCGCCTCGATCTCCGCGTCGAGCGTTTCCATCCCCTGAAGGCAGCCGAGCGTCGCGGGCGCTGGGATGGGAATACGCCCGTGCTGGCAATTGACCCAGCCTCTACCCAGGGGTAGCGCTGAACACAGTAGCTCGGCGTCCAGGTACTCCAGGCATGCCGCGGCCCCGACGATGTCCGCCAGCGCGTCGGCCGCGCCGACTTCGTGGAAGTGGACGTCATCGATGGGGACTCGGTGCACCGCTGCTTCAGCTTGCGCCAAGCGCGCGAAAATTGCGCTCGCGCGCTGCCGCACCGCGGGGGCAAGCGCAGCTGCCGCGAGCAGCTCTCGGATCTGAGCGTAGTTTCGTTGGGGTTGCTCGGGCCCGATGGTCACTTCGAACTTCGAGGCGCCGAGCGACCCCGCCAGCACCGCGTGGAGCGACACCGAAACGTTGGCTAACTTCAGCGTCGCAACCGCCTCTTCCACGACCGACCAGGGAACGCCGAGATCGACGAGCGCCGCGACGAACATGTCGCCAGCCAGACCACTGAACGCGTCGAGGTACAGTAGCTTGCCGCGCCCTGCCCCGCGCTCCAGCGGATCGCGATGCGCTTCGGGGGGTATGGCCAGCCGCCGCGGTCCTGCAGAGGTCGAAGCTGCTACACCCTCCGAGTGAACGTGTGGATGATGATGCGAGTGCGAGTGCGAGTGCGAGTGCGAGTGCGAAGGGCGACCAGCCCCACCCTCGGCATCGTCACTACGATGCTGAAGGTCGCGTGAAATGGACGGGAACATCAAGAAACCTCAGCCAATGGCCTGATTGCGCGTCTGCTGTGACGAATCGATGATGCGAACGGCGGCGATGGCTGCGCCAAAACCGTTATCGATGTTGACGACGGTAACTCCAGACGCGCAGCTCGTCAGCATGCCGAGCAGCGCCGCCACGCCTGACAGGGCCGCGCCATAACCGACCGATGTCGGCACTGCGATGACGGGTTTGGCGACCAGCCCCCCGACCACACTCGCCAACGCACCTTCCATCCCAGCAACGACGATACATACGTCCGCCTCACGAATGCGGTTGATCTCGGGCAGCAAGCGGTGCAGGCCAGCAACGCCCACGTCGACCAAACGCGCTGGAGTCACCCCACACGCTTTCAGCGTTTCGAACGCCTCTTCGGCGACGGGCAGGTCCGAAGTCCCAGCGGTGATCAGCATCACCCGCGCACTTCGACGATGCTCGGGCGTCTTGCCCAAGAGACTTGCCGTGCGCGCTGCGCGGTTGAAGCTGAGATCGGGGTACGCGATCGACAGTGCCTGACTCTGCTCGTCGTTCAACCGTGTGGCCAACACCGAGTGACCACGGCGACGGAGTTCACCCACGATCGCAACCACCTGCTCGCTGGTCTTGCCCTCGGAGAACACGACCTCGGCGACGCCTTGGCGTAGCGCCCGTTGATGATCGACCCGCGCGAAGTCCAAGTTGGCGGTCGAAAGCCCCTGGAGCTCAGAGGCGGCTTCGTCGACATCGATCTGACCGCCGCGCAGTCGCTCCAGCAAGTCACGTAGATCGGCTTGATCCATGGGCGGCTTGTAGCATCGCGCCGTGCACAATTCGCACAATTCCCACGCCAGAGAGCCTGGCTGGCCGTGGCCGTCGTGTTTTTCCATTGGGACCTTGGCGCATGCGTCAGGCCGTGGTCTGTTACGGGCGTGCCCGCCCTCACTCTGATCTGCTTGGGACTGTGCCTCGGCGGTCTATTCGCCTGGGCGGCCACGTCCGATCTGAGGCAGCGGGCAGAAACGCTGCAGTCGCGGGCGGCGTGGATCGTAGCGCTATACGCGGTACTGGTGTGGAGCCCTTGCGTCGGGCTGTTACTTTCGTTTCACGCGGATTGGAGCTTTTCCTACCTGGTTGCCGCGCAGCAGTTGCCGACGGGAGCGCTAGCCGCATGGATGCTCGTGACCGCTGCCATGCCGTTTCTCGGATTTTGCTCCGCCGCGGGGCTTGCACGCCAGCGACGTGTGACACCGATGCTGCTCGCTGGCGGCGCGTTGCTGGTTTTGTGTTTGGTGGCGGCCTTGCTCAGCGTTCCGAGGTTGCTGGTTGTGGGCAGCACACTGCAATTCGACAACCAATTCGGCCTACGAAACATCGCGGGTAGCGGTCTCGGTTACTTGCTCTTGCACTGCGCGTCGGTGACGGCGATCGCTAGCGTTTGGACACTCGGCGCACTGCGGCGAGTGCACACCACTGACGCCACCAAAGCAGCAGCTCTGGCGAGTCCAGCGGCTGCCCTGGTGGCGGCAACACATTCAGACAGACCCACCAGAACGGGTCTATCGAACGGACGAAATCATCACGATGAACACTGACGAACAGGAGTTGCAGGCCCTAGCGAACGCGCTGGTCGAGCGTGCTCGAGCAGCAGGCGCCGAGGTCGCCGAGGCCCAAGCACGTGCAGGCTGGGAGTTATCAGTAAAAGTGCGTCTCGGCGAGACGGAGCTGGTGCAGGAAGCCGGGCACAAGTCCGTATATCTTCGGGCCATCCGCGAGCAGCGCGTCGCGCTCACCTCCACCAGCGACGTGTCGGAGACGGGGCTATCCAGGTGCGTGGCAGACGCGATGGAACTGCTCGACCTGAGCGAGCCCGATGCCCACGCGGGCCCCGCCGATCCGAGTACCCTTTACCGAGGTGGCGGCCCGGACCTCGACTTGTTCGACCCCGAGGTGGCGAAGATTGACGCCGCATCCGCCATCGAGCGAGCGCGGGAGGCGGAACGCGCCGCGCTCGACGCGGATGCGCGCATCACTCTGAGCGAAGGTGCCAGCTTCTCGCGTGTGACGGGCAGCTCCGCCCTCGTGCTCTCGACGGGGCTCTCTGCCACACAAACGGGCTCCTATGCTTCGCTCCAAGTTGCGCCCGTCGCGATGGACGAGGGTCAGAAACGACGTCGCGGCCACCATTGGACCGCCAAACGTCACCTCGCAGATTTGGATGACGGAAAGTTCGTGGGACAGGAGGCCGCTCGCCGCACCCTGCGTCAGTTGGGCGCGCGCAAGGTACCCACGGGACACGCACCCGTGGTGTTCGACTGTGACGCAGCACGCTCCATCTTGGGCACCTTCGCCGGCTGCATCCTGGGCGGTGCACTCTGGCGCAAGAGCAGTTACTTAGTGGATAGGGTAAACACCCCCGTAGCCAGTGAGCTCGTGCAGATCATCGACGACCCGTTGATTCCACGCGCACCAGGCTCCAGGCTCTACGATGGCGATGGGTTACCTTCCATACGCAACGACGTGGTCAAAGACGGAGTGTTGCAAACGTATCTACTCGATACCTACAGCGCACGTCGGCTCGGGCTGCAGTCTACCCACAGCGGCAGCCGCGGTGGAGCCAGCGTATCGAGCAGCACGACCAACCTGATATTGCAGGCTGGCAACATGTCGCCCGCAGATCTCATCGCGAGCACGCAGCGCGGGTTGTGGGTGACGGACATGATGGGGTTCGGCTTCAACGCGGTCACGGGTGACTTCTCACGCGGTGCGTCGGGTTTCTGGATCGAAAACGGGAAGCTGGCGCACCCAGTGAGCGAAGTGACCATCTCGGGCAATCTCAACGAGATGTTGCTCGGCATCGACGCCATCGCCAACGACCTGGACTTGAAGACATCTGTCGCCGCGCCGACCTTTCGCGTCTCGAACATGACGATCGGCGGCACCTGACGCGTGAGCGGTGGTCTCAACGAATCGCGTTGGGTCCGCCAGGAGACGCCCCTGGTTCTCCGTGAACGCCAAACGACGCAGCAGCGCCGTCAGGTGCGTGAGGCAACGTGCGGGCGACGCTGACGCCCGCGACAGGCTTGGGTGAGTCGGGGAACGTAGAACGCAGCTGCCCGTCAGGTGAACGCAGCGACAAACGCTCGCCCGAGTTCGACAGCCCGGACTTTCCCAGTTGTGGGAGCCTCAACACGCGCGTCCCAGAAGCGGGCGCAATGTCCGCGGGGTCGGTTTCATCGAACCCCTGGCTCACCAGCACGACGTACGCACCCGGCGCCAGCTCGAATGGTGGTAACTCTACGGACGCGCCACCATCGCTCAGTTGCCAGCCATCCAACTGAACGGCTGCGCTGCCGTCGTTGTAGAGTTCCATCCATTCCTGCTCCGGTTCGGGTCCGAGGGGATTGGCCATCACCTCCGAAATCACGACGTGTGACTGCGGGTCCGAGGTGACTATCGTGGGATTCGCGCTGAACTCGACGCCGAACTCGTTCACCACGAGCAGGGATGAGTGCAGCCGCGCCCCTGGCGTGAGGCCCAGCACCACCACGGGCTCTGCCCCCAAACTTGCGACGGTGGTGCGCAGATCACCCTCGAACAGCCACAGGCTCTGCTCCGAGCCGCCGCGAATGAACATGCGATCGTCTTCCACTCGGACGCAGCCGACGGCCAGCGGCGATTCGTCCGACCGACACACGGTCGCTCGTTCGTCGGCGGAGCGGGGCTCTCCCGAGGGAGCGAATAGCGTCGGCTCAACTGGTAACCCATCACGCTCCATCGGAGACAGCGTCCCAACCCGACTGATCGGCGCGCGCGCCGTCAGCAGCAAACAGTTTCGAAGCCCAGGCGCCGCCGTCCATTGCGCAGACGTCCCGTCACGAAGCGCTGACGTCCCCTCTCGAAGTGCGTCGTCGACGCCCGAACCCGACTCGTCATGCGTAGAGCTGTTGGCACTCGTCGCCATGGAGGCTGAGCCCGACGGCGTCTCCCGTGCTGGCACCACGTCGGGCACGGTCTGGCCAGCGTCGACCAAGCAGTACAGTGCCACTCGTCCCGTGCGCGCTACGCTCGCAGCTTCGTCGTCCTCCCCCACCGCTTGGGGCCAGACTCGCCGAAGCCCGGGCCCGTCGTAGGACACGGACACGGTCGTGACCTGACCCGGCGCTGTAACCAGGCTGTACACCCCGGGCTCGAGCCACGACAGGGGAGTCGCGAACTGCCGCTCGTCTTGAAACTCCAAGGCCAGCGGGACCAGACGCTCGCGGAGTGTGCTGACCAGATCCCCGTCGTCGGCCCGAGCGCGATGGTAGTCGCTCAGCTCCCCGCGAAATAGCCGCGGCAATGGCTCTTCACTGATGGAGGATTCAGCCACGAAGACCAGCCCCACCTCCCCCGCATCCGATTGCGGTGTGAACACGACCGAAGGCTCCGAGTCGGAACTCGGACGGCTGGGTACATCGATCGCACATCCACAGAGAAAGCCCAGGCAGGCGAGAAAATCAGCGTGACAACGTAACCACATGACGGCATTTCGACCGGCACGCTGTCCAGTTGAGCGGAAAAGCGCGCAACACGGGGCCCAGTAGCCGCCTGACTTCCACTAGTGTCCCGCCCGCGGCCCAGCCGCCGATCTCAACGGTTCGCACCGCGCGAAATGCCCCTGAAATACGCCCTGGGCAGACTGCGCGAACGGAGACCCCTTCAACCTCCTCCACTGAGCGAACCGAGCGGATCCCATGACTCAGGAAATTCACTCCACTCAGCTGCTCGCGCAACCCGCTGGACCATCCGGCGACCTGCGCAAAGCAGGCCCCTTGCCTTCCACCAGAATGACGCCCGCAGACGTAGCGATAAAAACACTGGGCCCCTGCCAGCACCCGACGCCCGTCCTCGACCACTTGGGAGCCGAGGCGTTGTTCTTCGTCGGCAAAGCCGACAAGGTGCTCGTCAACGATACGCTGTCGGAGGTCTCTCAAACTCCGCTTTCGGAACTCGCGGCGTTCGAACTCGCGGGCCCGCGCGACAAGATCTACTTCGAGCCGAGTAAGATCACCTGCGGCATCGTCACCTGCGGTGGACTGTGTCCGGGTCTAAACAACGTGATCCGTGGCATCGTGTTGGAACTGGCGCACGGCTACGGCGTCGAGCGCGTGCTGGGCTTCCGCTACGGCTACGAGGGTTTGATCGACGGCGTTGGCGTAGAGCCCTACAATCTGACGGCAGAGTCGGTCGCGCGTATTCATCACGCGGGCGGTACGCTGCTCGGCTCGTCTCGCGGCGAACAGTCGCCCGAACGAGTCGTGGACAACTTGGTTCGTCGCGGCGTGGATGTGCTGTTCGTGGTCGGCGGAGACGGCACGATTCGCGGGGCGATGCGCATCGTCGGCGAAATCGAGCGCAGGGGCCTGAACATCGCCGTCATTGGCGTGCCCAAGACGATAGACAACGACATCCACTTCATCGATCAGAGCTTTGGCTTCGAGAGCGCGTTCTCGGCGGCAGTCGACGTGATTCGTGGCGCACACGTAGAAGCAACAGGCGCCCGCAACGGCATCGGTCTGGTCAAGCTGATGGGACGTCACTCGGGGTTCGTCGCGTGCCAAGCAGCGCTCGCGTCCACGGAAGCGGACCTGGTGCTCATTCCAGAGGTCAGCTGGCGACTCGAAGGCACGGGCGGCGTATTCAAATACGTCGAGAAAGTGCTCGCGCGAAAAGGGCACGCGGTGATCGTTGCCGCCGAAGGCGCTGGGCAAGACCTGATGACTCCGTCAGGACTCACAGACAAGAGCGGCAACAAGCGCTTTGGTGACATCGGGGCGTTCTTACGCGACGAGTTGAGCGCCCACTTCAAGCGTACAGGCATGGAGTACACGCTCAAGTACATCGATCCGAGCTACAGCATCCGTTCGATTCCCGCGTCACCTGCCGACAGCGTGTATTGCTGGAAGCTCGCGCGTAACGCGGTCCACGCCGCGATGGCGGGCAATACCGAGGTACTGATCGGGCGCTGGCACGGGCGCTTCGTCCACGTGCCGATGGCGCTGGCCACACAAGAATCCAAGCGCGTCGATCCGCGGGGCGATCTGTGGATGAGTGTGATGGAAGCCACGGGACAGCCGCTGGCGCTCGACTGAGTTCTTGAATCGACCCAGCCTTGGGTCGAGCGCCCTCTGGGTCGACTGCGCTCTGGTTCAACCGCAAAAAACGGGGAACTGAGGCGCGGCCGCGCGCCAAAGCAGCCACTACATGAGCCGCGATAGGTTT